>NZ_BCSS01000042.1 GCF_001570985.1 Janibacter limosus NBRC 16128
ACTCCAGAACGGCATTGTCTGCTCCAGTGCGGGGAAGGCCCTGCCGGGCGTGAGCTCGAGCTGCCACGGCCGATCATCGCTCATGTCCTCGCCGCTGGCCTCGCGGCTCTTCTGGTCGAGATCGAAGAGGCGCTGTCGCTGCACCACACCCTGAGTGAAGACCGACATGGTCTGATAGGCCGCGGCCGCAATCCTGTCCTCGAAGCCAGCGTCTAGGAGCAGGGCCACCTCATGGTCGATCCGCTCGAAGAACAGGCTTCCGGGGTCGCGGGCACCAGCCCGGAAAGCGAGCAGGTCGCAGATGACCGGATTCTCCCAGAAGATCTCCTTCATTCTGCGGAAGTAGGAGAGTAGGTGTTCATCCCAAGGCTCGTCCTCAAGGCCCGCAAGTTGCGCCAGGTAGCTGTGCGCAGCCTCCACCCTCATCGCTTCGATGAGGGCGTCCTTGGAACGGAAATACCAGTAGAGGCTGGTAACTCCCACGCCTAGGTGCTTGGCCAGCTTCGGCATGCTCACGTCGCCCACGGTCCGCTGCTCGGCCAGGTCGAATGCGCCCGAGAGGATGGCCTCGGCACTCAGGTATCCGCGAGGGCGTCGTGTGGCAGGAGCGTTCGACAAGGTCAGGGCACTCTTTCGTCTCTTCCGTATGGTCGCACTTACGGTACCTGTCGTCCGAGAGGTTGTGCTCAGGCGCGGACGTGTGCCTGGGCAAACTCGGAGACGAGCACGCGCCGCAAGATCTTGCCGGTTTGGGTCTCTGGAAGTTCAGGGAGGAAGGCGACGAAGTCGGGGGTCTTCGAGCTGCGTAGGCGCACACGCACGAAGTCGCGCAGCTCCTCGCTGTCGAGTTCCATGCCGGCCTTGAGCACGACGAAGGCCGCGATGCGATGACCCCACTCTTCGTCCGGGATGCCGGCGACGGCGCACTCGAGGACACTCGGGTGGTCGACGATAACGTCCTCGATCTCAGCGGGGGCGATGTTCTCGCCACCTCTGATGATCGTGTCGTCAGCACGGCCTTCGACGAAGATGAACCCCTCATCATCCATGTGACCGCGGTCCTTGGTCGGGAACCAGCCGCTCTTGTCGAGTCGCGAGCCACCCTCGAGGTACTCGCCGGCGACCTGCGGACCGCGCACCATGATGTATCCGGTCGTGCCGGATGGCACGAGGGAGCCGAGCTCGTCGTGGATCTCGATCTCCACCCCCGGCAGGGCCCGACCGACGGATCCGAGCCGTGCCTGAACAGCGGGGTCCTGGCTGGCCAGTGCCGCGCGATGGTCCTCGGGTCCGAGAACCGCGATCGTGGAAGAGGTCTCGGTGAGTCCGTAGGCGTTGACGAAGCCGGTCTCGGGGAAAAGCCGCAGCGCGTCCCGGACGACGCCTGCGGTGATCTTGGCGCCACCGTAGGAGATGGCCCGCAGCGTTCCGGGCACCGTCTCGCCGCTGTCCGAGAGCTCTCGGACGATGCGGGACAGCATCGTCGGGACCACCATGGCGTTGGTGACCTCTTCCTCGATCACCGTGTCGAGCCACTGCCTCGGCGTGAACTGGTCGAGGTAGACGATGCGGCGGCCGGCGTAGAGGTTTGACAGCAGGTTGGCCACCGCGGCGATGTGGTAGGGCGGCACGCTGACGATGGTCGCCGCGTCGTCCTCCGCGGATGCGTACTCGACGGAGCCGAGGATGTAGGACGTCAGGTGCGAGTGCCGGAGCACGGCACTCTTCGGCGCCGCAGTGGTGCCGCTGGTCATCAGGAGGACGGCGATCTCGTCCGCGTCTCCCGCGACGATGTCCAGACCCTCCTGCCCTGCGGTCGTCTGTGCCAGGAAGTCGGCAAGTGAAATCCGTGAAGTGGCGGGGGCGATGCGGGAGGCGCGGTCGAGGTCGTCCGTGATCAACAGGGACGAGTCCTGACGCGCGATGATCTCGCTCAGCTGCTCGTCGCTGAGCCGATAGTTCAACGGGAGGAAGGGGGTGTGGGCCACTGCTGCCGAGAAGAGTGCGACCGGGAAGGCTGGGCCGTTGCCCCCGAGGTAGACGACGGTCGAGGCGCCAGCATCGCTGACGATCGAGCCGCCGACCGCGGCCATCTGGCGTAGTCGTGATCCGGTGATCCCTCCAGTGCGACGTCCAATGAGAGTGCGGTCGCCCATCCCGGACGAAACCATCTCGAGCAGTGTCAGCAGATCCATGTCGGAATTCCTTGGCTCAGTCGGAGGCGGGGAGGGGCTTGGCGGACTTGAGGGAGAGCTCCTCGCCGGCAAACGTCATTGGCCCGACGCCCGGCTTGACGCACAGCACCTCGAGACCCGACTCGGGGTGGACGTAGCGCTTGCCCATCTGCAGGGGGACGCCTTCGGCGGGGTCCTGCCCCGCCGCAATATCGGTTGTCATCGGGGCTCCGGCGGCGTGGAGCTCCCCTCCGGTGTCGGGGGCCTTCACGACGACGACTTCCAAGGCGGAAGCGGGTGTCCGCAGGTGGTTGCCGGTGCTGATGGTCATGTCGGCTCTCCTTTGAGCTCAGCGGCGCGCTCGAGGATACGAGCGTTGGACGAAGGATATACGGTAAGTGTTTCGATAGGAAGCGTACAGCCTATTTGTATAACTTAATGAGATTATAGTAGCAGTCGTCGGCGGCCCCGGAAAGGACGAACCCCAAGGGTTGATCGCGCTGGGAGGATGAGGTGTATGGAGCCCAAGTCGAAAGATCACATGTCGGTGCTGAGTGCCCTACCTCCCTTGGATGGGCAGGGGAGGGTCCAGCAGCCGATCGTGGTGGTGGACCTGGATGTGTCGGAGGCCGTGGCAGAGGCAGTCAAGGCCTCAGCTGGGTCTCGTGCCGGGGTGGGACCCGCTGGCACAGGACGGCTCCTCGTGGGTGTGGCCACCCGCCCGTTGAGCCCGCAGGCGAACATGCTCGCTGAGGTCCTCGACGTCACCTACGTCCGCAAGGCGGAAGGAGCGTCACGCGCGATGGTGGAGGTCCCAGACCCCCGGGGTGCTCTCGACCGCCTGGCTGAGCAGGCGACCCGCACGCCCGTCGCGGCTCTGACCCTGACCCAGCTGCTCCGTGCCACGGAGGATCTCGTCGGCCAGAGCGCCCTCATGGTCGAGTCCTTCGCCTACTCCATGTTGCTCGCCGGGTCCGAGTACAAGGCCTGGTTGGGGTCGCAGGCAAGGCGCCGCCCGTCCGTCCCGACCGACGGACCGTTGGTGCAGGTGGATCGCGCCGGTGGCCGTCTCGAGGTCATGCTCAACCACGCCCGACGGCGAAACGCCTACAGCGCCCGTCTCCGGGACGAGCTCCACGATGCGCTGCGGGTGGCGTTGCTCGACCCGTCGATCGAGTCCCTGGTGCTCTGCGGAGCCGGCCCCTCGTTCAGCGCAGGGGGGGATCTCGACGAGTTCGGCACGATCCACGATCCGGCCGTGGCGCACATCATCCGCTCGACTGCCGGCGTGGCCACCTCGCTCGAGACCCTTCGACCTCGACTCGAGGTCCGTGTCCAGGGTCCGTCCGTGGGTGCAGGTGTCGAGATGGCCGCTTTCGGCGGGCGGGTGGTGGCCCGACCGGACGCCACGTTCAGGCTGCCGGAGGTGCTCATGGGTTTGCTGCCCGGCGCCGGCGGCACGGTGAGCATCGCTCGTCGGATCGGTCGGTGGCGACTTCTCCACCTGTGCTTGTCGGGGGAGCAGATCGACGCCCGGCGGGCTCTCGACTGGGGTCTGGTGGACGAGGTGGAGGGATGAGCGGTGGGTGTGCCTGCGGTCCGCAGGCGATGGCAGCCGCGTGCGGGGTCATGGCGCTCACCGGGAGGGCCGATGGGCCTCCACTCAGCGTGCCTCCTGGGGTGGTGACGGCGGCCGCGGCCCATGCGAGGGACATCGCGCGCCTCACCGGCGGAGAGGTCGACCTCGACGGACCTGCGCTGCTTGGCGAGCGCGCAGCGTTGGAGGGGCTGGGCCGTCGCGCGCCGTGGAGCCCTGGAGGCAGGGCGCGGGCCCTGCGGGCGTTGGACGGATGGGTGGCAGTTTCCTTGGTCCGCCCCACGGACATTGAGGCTGTGCCCGCGGTGGTCGCAGACCGGAGGTCGGACGCCTCAGGCGATCCTTGGCGACAGCTCTCGCAGTGGGCCGTGTCGAAACCGCTCGCCGATGTCGTGGATCGAGCGACCCTCCTCGAGGTGCCCGCGGCCGCCATTCCCATGCGTGCAGGCACCATCGTCAGACCTCCCGTCGTCCGGGTGCCGATGGCCACGACAGGCGCCTCGCCGCCGGGGGCTGGTGTCCGCCGCCCGCTGGTGGTCGACCTGTCCGCGCTCTGGGCCGGTCCCCTGTGTGCGCACGTGCTCGGACTGGCTGGACATCGCGTGGTCAAAGTCGAGTCGGCGGACCGTCTCGACGCATCCCGCTGGGGCAACCCCCAACTCTACGCAGCGTTGCACGCCGGTCATGAGTCCGTCGTGCTCGACTTCACCACGGACACGGGTCGGGCCCGGTTGAAGTCTCTGATCCGTGCCGCAGACGTTGTGATCGAGGCGTCCCGGCCACGGGCGTTGCGAGACCTCGGCATCGATCCCAGGCGCGACCTCGGTCCGAATGCCACCTGGGTCGCGATCACCGCGCATGGCCGCGACGGGGAGTCGGGCATGCGGGTCGGCTTCGGAGACGATGTCGCCGCCGGGGCCGGGGCTTGGGTGGTGGATCCCGGGACCCACGAGCCGGTGCCCACCGGGGATGCGATCGCGGACCCGCTCACCGGGCTCGCGGCGGCCGTCGCCGTGCTCGAGAGCCGGGATCGCCAGGGGCGTGAGCTGCTCGACGTCGCGATGTCTGCGGTCGTCGGGTCGGCAGTCGGAGCGGACGTCACCCCGCTCGCGACGGCTGCCACGAGGCGCGATGGTCGGTGGCTCTTCAGCGAGGGTGGCTGCGACCACGAGGTGGCTTTGCCGCGAGGGCGAGCGGTCCAAGGTGTGGTGCCGAGTCCCGGCGTCGACACGCACCGGGTCATGAGAGAGGTGGAGGGCGGATGAGCCAGCCGCTGTTGTTCCGTAACGTCGAGGTCGACGGCGGTCCTGTCGACGTCCGCGTCGAGCGCGGACTGGTCAGCCGGATCTGCGACTCGGGCCGTGGGGACGTCGAGGCGGCCCAGGTGATCGACGGTGTCGGGGGAGCCCTGCTGCCCGGCCTCGTGGACCACCACGTGCACCTCCTGGCCACTGCAGCGGCACGGGCCTCCGTGGACGTCTCAGGGCCTAGCGGGCTGGCCGACCTGTCAGACCTTGCCGGTGAGGGGTGGGTGCGGGCAGTGGGAGCCCGGCACGAGCTGACCAAGGACGACTTGGACGCGGTCTCCAGGGATCGGCCGATTCGCGTGCAGCACCGAAGCGGCGCCCTGTGGACCCTGAACTCTGCCGGGCTGGACGCCGTATCCCGCAGCGGGGGACCGCGTTCACTCACGCGGAGGCAGAAGGAGACCGGCCAGCTGTGGCGCGCTGATGACCAGCTGCGGACCCTGCTGCCGTCCTCTGGCCTTCCGGACCTGGTGTCGTTGGGACGCGATCTTCTGACGCGGGGTGTGACGGCCGTGTCGGACGCGACGCCCGCCTTGGACGCGGCTGCGCGGACCGTCTTGGGGGATGCGCTGCCGCAGCGGATCATGTCGATGGGTGACGCAGGCGATGGCCCTCGCAAGGTCGTGGTTGCCGATCACGAATTGCCTCCGCTGAACACGCTGGTGTCCACCTTCGTCGACGTGCACCGGGCGGGGAGGGCCGTCGCGCTTCATTGCGTCACGCGTGAGTCCCTGGTGCTTGCCGTTGTGGCCTTGCGCGAAGCCGGCTCCCACCCCGGGGACCGGATCGAGCACGCCGCCGTGTGCGATGACGACGTTGCTGCCCTCATGGCCGATCTGGGCGTCGTCGTCGTGACCCAGCCCTCGCTCGTCCGCCAGCGCGGCGACGACTACCTCGCCGACTGCGCCCCGCAAGATCGTCCGTGGCTCTGGCGCCACGCCGGACTTCTCGCCGCGGGTGTCCCTGTCGCCCTGAGCAGCGACGCCCCCTACGGGGACGTGGATCCTTGGCGTGCCATCGCGACAGCGGTGGATCGCACGACGATCTCCGGGGCAGTCCTCGGTGCCGATGAGGGGGTCTCCCCCCTTCGCGCCCTGAATGCGATGCTCACCCCGCCGGACGACCCTGGCGGTCGACCTCGGACCATTCGCGAGGGGGTCGCCGCCGACCTCTGCTTGTTGGCGAGGCCACTCGCTCACATGCTGGCGGACCCTGCATCGACCATGGTCGCGGCCACCGTCATCGGGGGGGAGGTGCTGTTTCGTCGACCGGGATGGGCGTGCGCATCAGACCCTCCTGGGTGACGCTGGCGACCATCGCCCCTGACTGGTCGTAGATGCGGCCTTGGGTGAGAGCCCGTCCGGCGCCTGCCGACGGTGAGCTCTGGTCGTAGAGCAGCCACTCGTCGGCGCGGAACGGTCGGAGGAACCACAGTGCGTGATCGAGAGAGGCGCCCTCGATCGGTTGGCCGTGGTGGGGGATGAACGCGGCCGAGAGCAGGGTCATGTCGCTCATGTACGTCAGGGCGCACACGTGGAAGAGCGGGTCGTCCGGGAGGGGGCCGATGTTGCGGAACCACACCTGCTGCCGAGTCGCCTGGTCCGTCGTCGAAACCGTCAGCGCAGGCGGGACGAGCCGTAGCTGCCAGTCCGGCCACTCCACGGCGAGGACCGACGCGAAGTCCTCGTCACGCCCCCAACTGAGGTCGAGCTCCTCAGGGCCGGGGACGCGCGGCATCTCGTCCTGGTGCTCGGGACCCGCCTGGGCGATGTGGAAGGAGGCCGACATCGTGAAGATCGCCCGCCCCTCCTGGAATCCGGTGACCCGGCGGATGCAGAAGGAGCGTCCGTCGCGCACCTCGTCGACGTGGAAGACGATGGGGAGGCGGGGCCGTCCGGGACGCAGGAAATATCCGTGAAGTGAGTGCACGGCGTAGGCCGGGTCGACGGTGTCGACGGCGGCAACCATCGCTTGGCCGGCGACGAGCCCGCCGAAGGTGCGCTGCATGCGGGTCTCGGGAGTACTTCCGAGATATCTCCCGGGCCCCGTACCCCTGACGCTGAGTGCCTCGGCGAGGGTTGCCATTGGATCTCCGATCTCGTCTATACATACAAATGAGTTACATATATGATGAGAGTATCCGTCCGCCGAGGCGGGACGCAAGGAGATGTAATGGACCAGGTGGATGTACGTGACGCGCACCGGTCACCGATGCCCCTTGCGCGACTCGAGCCGACACCGTCCGGGTCGGTGCGTCGGACAACCACCATGGAGGCCCACGCCGCCGGCGATTGGCAGAACGGACAGGTCGTGACGGCCCGGGGCCGTGACCTGGCCGTCGACGCCAGAGGTGTCTCTCGAGCACTCGGGTCGGAGGCTCTGACCTGCCGCGTCGACGGGTCCGGTGTGCTGCGCGCGGCCAGCGATCGCACCGTCGACCCGCTCCCGCAGTGGTTGCTGGACGTGCCAGCGCGGCGCGGTCTCCGCCGGCGGATCGCTGTGAGGCATCCAGATCGCCTGCGTCGGGCCGAGCTGGATCTCTGCCTGCTCGACGACCTGCCCGGCATCCAGATCATCTCCGGGTATGCACAGCTGCACGAGGTCCTCGCCACGGCAGACTCTGTTCCGTTGGGCCGCCCTCTGGTGGGCACGTGCGCCGGATTTGCGATCGGTGGACGTGCAGCCACCAACAGCGCTGACCTGCCTGACATGCTCTCTGGCCGTCCGGCTGCGCCTGCCGGAACCTTCCCTGATGACGAACGTGTCTGGCATCGTGAGCCACCAGCGACGCCCGGTGGGATCCAGCGGAGGCGATTGCTGCAGGTGGAGCCGACGAAGGACGGGCGAGTCGCCGTGCTCGCATGGTTTCGCGACACCTTCACCGCACGTGACGGCTCCCAGACGATCGTGCATGAGTATGCCGTCGACTCCACGGTGGCTCGCAGGACGGAAGGACTAGTCGTCGAACGCCTGCATGCGCGACCACGGGTGCTGCCGTTGCCAGACTGCCACGATGCCGTCGCGCATGTCGTCCGACTGCGCGACACGGCCTTGGACGACGTCGACGCGAGCGTCCGGAGCGAGCTCTCCGGGTCCGCAGGATGCACCCACCTCAACGACCTGCTGCGGGCGCTGCGTGCGGTGCCCCTGCTGATCGACCGTTTACCGCTGGTGGACCCCGTCCCCGGCACCCTGACGATGAAGGAGAGCACACCGTGAACGTGACCGATGAGCTGCGAGAGTTCCTGGACAAGCATTTGCCACCATTCCGCGAGGTGTGGGGCGAGCGCCCTTCCTACGAGGGGCGATTGGTGTGGCAAGGCATCCTCCAGCGAGGCCGCTGGGTGGCTCCCCAGTGGTCGAAGGAGAACGGCGGACGAGGACTCGACGTCGTCGAGGCACTCGCGTGCAGCGAGGTGCTGGCCGACTACCAAGCGCCTGCGACCGCCGGGATCTTCGGGGTCGCCAATGTCGGCCCGACGATCGCGCAGTGGGGGACCGACGAGCAGAAGCAGAGCCTGATCCCGATCCTCGAGGGCACCGAGCTGTGGTGTCAGGGCTTCAGCGAGCCGAGCACGGGCTCGGACCTTGCCGGGCTGCGTACGCGTGCCGTGCTCGACGGGGATGAGTTCGTCATCAACGGCCAGAAGATCTGGACCTCCGATGCGCACCGGGCGCACCAGATCCAGCTCCTCGTCCGCACTGACCCGGAGGCACCGAAGCACAAGGGCATCTCCGCGCTCCTCGTCCCGCTCGAGACTCCTGGGATCGAGATCCGCCCGATCCAGCAGATCAACGGCGACGCCGAGTTCTGCGAGGTCTTCTTCACCGACGTCCGGGTGCCGCGCAGCGCGCTCCTCGGTCCGATGAACCAAGGCTGGATGGTCACCATGACCACGCTGGGTCACGAGCGTAGCGGTGTCGTGACGCACGCGTCCGCAGTCGTGCGAGAGATCGAGTCGATGGTCGACTCCTTCAGTTTCGCAAAGGCGGGCCACGAGCTGTCCCCTCATCTGCAGGACGAGCTCATCGAGCGCTATGTCGAGGGCCGCGTCGTGGGCATCCTCGGTGAGCGTTCGCTCGAGTCCATCAAGGCGACGGGGCAGCCCGGCTCCGAGCAGTCGATCATCAAACTTGAGTGGAGCCTCTTCACGCAGCGCCTGTCGAGCACGCGGCTGGCCCTCGGGGGCGCCGATGCGGTCATCGGGGCCGACGAGCAGTCGAACATGTCCTATCTGCAGGCACGGTCGGCCACGATCGCGGGCGGGACCACTGAGGTCATGAAGAACATCCTGGCCCAACGCGTCCTCGGCCTCCCGGCCTGAGCGCAGACGACAAGAAGGAGAACCACCATGGAACACGATCTTTCACCCGAGGCAAACGAGCTGCGGGACATGGTCCGCACCTTCCTCGAGCGCAAGGCGCCCGAGTCTGCAGTGCGGACGACCATCGAGGCCGGCCACGGCCGAGATGAGGACGTCTGGACGCAGATGGCTGGGCAGCTGGGACTGCAGGGCCTGCTCGTCCCTGAAGACCTCGGCGGGCAGGGAACGACCCCCGTCGAGATGGGCGTCGTCCTCGAGGAGATCGGTCGGGCGCTCCTGCCGAGCCCGTTCGTCTCCAGCTCGGTCATCGCAGTTTCCGCGCTCATCGGTGCCGACGACACGGACGCGTCGGGGGATCTGCTTCGTGGCCTCGCCGACGGGTCACGCATTGCCACAGTCGCCTTCAGCTCCGGCCTCCTTGGCAGGGACAAGGAATCCACCGTGGCGGCGTCCGAGCCGGAGGGAGGCTGGCAGCTGTCGGGTGAGGTGGCCGCCGTCCTCGACGCCGGAGCCGCCGACACGATCCTCGTCTTCGCCCCCACCCTCGAGGGGACTGGGCTCTTCGCAGTGGAGGCCGCAGCGACGGAACGGACGCCCCTGACCTTGCTCGATCTGACGCGTCAGGCCTCGTCGGTGCGGCTTGTCGACGTGCCGGCCACCCGCATCGGCGGCGAAGCTGGTGACGTCGAGGCCCGAGTGCTCGCAACTGCGGCGGCCGCACTGTGCGCGGAGTCCGCGGGCGCCGCCCAGCGCGTGCTGGAGATGGCCGTCGAGCATGCCAAGGTGCGCGAGCAGTTCGGGAAGCCGATCGGTGCCTTCCAGGCCGTCAAGCACCTGTGCGCGGACATCTTCACCGTGGCGGAGTCCGCCACGGCCGTGGCCCGACACGCTGCACGTTCCCTGGCCGACCAGGATGCCACCCTCGGGTCCGTCCAGCTCGAGACGAGCCTGGCGAAGGCGTACGTCAGTGAGCACGGCGCCGATGCCGCGGAGAAGAACATCCAGGTCCACGGTGGTATCGGCTACACGTGGGAGCACCCTGCGCACCTCTACCTGCGCAAGCTGAAGTCCAATGAGTTGCTCTTCGGTGATGCCGTCGCCCACCGGGCTCAGATGGCCCGCGTACTCGGTCTCAAGGCACCTGCGGCTCCGCACGACGTGGTCGATGTGCGCGGCGAAAATGCGACGGTCTGATCGTGGAGGCCGTGGATGCCGCGCTCTTGCTCGTGCGCGTCGTGGTTGGTGTGACGATGATCTTGCACGGTGTGAACCACTGGATCGGTGGCGGGAAGATCGCCGGCACCGCCGGTTGGTTCGAAGGCCTTGGCCTGCGCCACGGGGTGCTGCAGGCCTGGGCCAGCGTGGTCACCGAGATCGGTGCCGGCGTGCTGCTGGTCCTCGGGCTGTTCACCCCCTTGGCCTGCGCCGCCGTGGTGAGCGTCATGCTGGTGGCCGCATTCCTCGCTCATCGCAAGAACGGGTTCTTCGTGATGCGCGACGGCTATGAGTACGTCCTCTTGCTCGCCGCCGTGTGTGTAGCCCTGGGCATCCTGGGACCAGGCTTGCTCTCCGTGGACAGCGCCTTCGACATCGAGGTGGCTGGCTGGCCAGGCGGTGCGATCTCCCTTGGTGTCGGTGTCGTCGCGACGGTCGCGCTGCTGGCCGCCACGTGGCGGCCGACCTCCGGGCGTGCTCGACCCTAGGTGCACAATTCGGTGGTCCTGACGCGGACCGCCGGATCCCTGCCTCAGATGGTGCTCCCGCGATGTGCGGGCGCGCCATCTGGTGTCTCCGGGGTTGAGCAATCACAAGCCATCGTGTTTAGACCACTGATCCGTCTGACGGTACGGCGCAGAAGTATCCGTGTACCGCTCCCGCACTACACGGCGCTTGTGCGCATTGAGTGCCGTTTCAAGGGCGGCGAGGTACGCACGATCGGCACCTCGACCTTCCCGCCCATTCCAGCGGTACGGCATGGGCACGATGGTTTGCAGTCCGCTCAAGGGCGGCTGACTCACCGGCAAGTGCCCGGTCAGCAGGCGGCCGGCGGGGATTACGCTTCGAGCGACTGAGTCGAGGTTCGTGGACCTTGGAGTCCGATCGGTCCAGGACGGAAGTTTGCTCGGAGGAACAGCTGGCCAGTCAACTCGGGACGTGGCCTCAGCGGTGACGTGCTCCGTGCCATCGATGCGGTCGTGCCCGAGCGAGATGATCGACCACATGGGCGACCCGCAGGCGGCCGCGCGCCACGCGGGCCTTCGCCGATGCGGCATCTAGAGCAGCCGGGGGCGGGTCAACGCTTGGGCGCTCGGACGGCGCCTTCTTGTGCCGTCGATACCACGAGTCGCCCTGACATGTCGTAGACAGCTCCCCGGGTGAGGGCGCGGCCACCGTGGGCGATGGGACTGTCCGTCTCGTGGAGCAGCCAGGCATCTCCACGAAAGGGACGGTGGAACCACATCGAGTGGTCGAGGCTTGCCAACGAGACCTCGCCGCTGGGGCCGGGGGTGAGGTCGTGCGGCACGAGGGCCGTCGTGAGCAATGACAGGTCAGACGCATAGGCCACAGCACAGGCATTCAGCGCAGGATCGTCGCCAAGGTCGCCGTCCGTCCGAAGCCACATCTGACGAGTGGGGACGGCCCCATCGACCGAGGCCCGCTGTGCCTCGACCGGCCGGATCTCCATGGGATGACGAAAACCGGGCCACTGCTGCAGCAGCGGGACGTCGTCGGGAGTCGGCACAAATGACATCCCACCGTGGGACGGCAGTCTCCGAGGGGGCTCGTGCTCGACGAAGGACTGCTCCACGACGTGGAACGAGGCCACGAGCCGGAGGATGTCTCGTCCGTGCTGACTGCTGCGCACCTCGCGCGTGACATAGGACCGTCCGTCACGAACATCCTCTACGTGGAAGTCGACAGGAGTGCGGGCATCACCCTTGACGAGGAAGTACGCATGCATGGAGTGCGGCACGAAGGCCGGGTCGACGGTCAGCGTCGCGGCGCGAAGCGCCTGCGCCAGGGCCTGCCCGCCGAAGATCTGCAGCTTGTCGTCGTCGGGCTGGCGCCCACGGAAGTGGCCCGGGCCGACACGCTCGTGCTCGAGGAGCGGTAGAAGCGTGCTTTGGCCCCTCGGGACGCTGCCCGGAGCAGGTGTTGGCGCCGTCCAGGAGGCCACCCTCAGTGAGGTGTTGCGTCGACGAGCGTCTTGCGGCGGTGCAGGCGGTTGACCTGCTCCTCGATGAGGAACATCTGGTTCATCCAGAACGCGGCCGCCTCCTCGCCCTTGCCGGCGTCGACGAGCTTCATCACCTTGGACACGGCCTTGAGGGAGTCGGCCTCGTTGCTCGTCGCGTCGATCGAGTCCTGCAGCTCGCGCGCGACGACCTCGTTGAGGGTTCCGTAGACCAGGGCGAGCGGTCGGTTGCCGGCGTACTCGAAGAGCTTGGTGAAGAACTCGAGCCAGATCTGCGGTCGGTGGTCCTTCTCCTTCTCCTGCAGGGGCCCCAGGATGTCGCGCAGCTGTTGGGTGAGCACGGCGCGGTCCTTCTGCTGTGCCAGAAGGCGCAGCGCGAGGGGCTCGATGAGTGCGCGGGCCTGGAAGACCTCGCTGAGCATGACGCCGTCGAACTGCATGAGCAGTGCCAGATAGCGGGCGGCGACACTGACGTCGGGTCGCAGTGCCAAGGCTCCGCCCCGGGATCCGCGGCGGACCTCGATCAGCTGCTCCGACTCCAGGATGCGGAAGGCCTCACGGAGCGACGGACGGGATACGCCGAAGTTGGCCATGAGGTCCGACTCGCTGGGCAGGGCCTGCCCCTCAGCGATGTCACCACTGACGATCTGGGAACGGATCGCCTGGGCAACCACCTCGGCCGTCTTGGGCACGCGCACCCGCGCAAGGCCCGTCGTTGTCCCCATGGGATCGTCCTCTCCTCGTCGTCCGACCGCGTGACCGAACTATCCGGGTCAATCTACGTCATGGTTGGCCGGATTGCTGTGAGGGCGAGGTCCGCGGCGAGCTCCGACACGTTGCGCGCACAGACTATCCTGAAAAGAGGTGGATGATTGATACAATATGCGTGACTGTCAGAACAACGGATGAGGGACCACGATGTTCATCGAAGGCACTTGGCGTGCGGCGACCGACGGCGCCGAGTTCACCTCGACCAACCCAGCCACGGGCGAGGTCCTCGGGTCCGTGCCCGACGGGGGGCCGGTGGATGCGTCTCGAGCGGTGGAAGCCGCTCACGCAGCATTTCGCGACTGGGCGGCCAAGACCGCCTACGAGCGCGCGGCTGTCCTGCAGAGTGCCCACGTGCTGATGCTCGAGCGTCGTGAAGACCTGGCCCAGCTCATGACCAGGGAGCAGGGCAAGCCGCTGCGCATGGCACGTACCGAGGTGACGTACGCGGCCGACTTCCTGCAGTGGTTTGCGGAGGAGGCCAAGCGTGTCTACGGCGAGACGATCCCGTCCGCTCGCGCCAACCATCGTTTCCTCGCGCTGAAGCAGCCCATCGGCGTGGCGCTGGCCATCACCCCGTGGAACTACCCGATCTCGATGCTCACCCGCAAGATCGGTCCTGCGCTCGCGGCGGGCTGCACGATCGTGGTCAAGCCGGCGGAGCAGACGCCGCTGTGTGCCATCGAGACCGTGAAGATCCTCGAGGAGGCAGGAGTGCCACCGGGCGTGGTCAACCTCGTCACCTCATCCGACCCTGTGGCGGTGGGGGACACCCTCGTCAGCCACCCCTTGGTGCGCAAGATCAGCTTCACCGGGTCGACCGAGGTGGGCAGGCTCATCGCTGCCCGGGCCGGCGAAAGGCTCGTCCGGGTGTCCATGGAGCTCGGGGGCCACGCTCCCTTCGTCGTGCTACCAGACGCTGACCCCGTGCACGCCGCGAAGGGCGCCGCGGCCCTGAAGTCGCTCAACTCCGGCCAGGCGTGCATCTGCGAGAACCGAGTCCTCGTCCACGAGTCGGTGGCGGAGGAGTTCACCCAAGTCCTCGTCCAGCGGATGGCACGGATGGCGGCCGGGGACGGCCGCACAGACGGCGTCACGATCGGCCCCCTGATCGACCAGGCAGCGATCGACAAGATGCAACGTCAGGTCGATGATGCCGTGGCGAAGGGGGCGACCGTCGCCACGGGTGGTCAACGCCTCGCGGGGGAGGGTTACGACGACGGCTTCTTCTGGGCACCCACCGTCCTGACGGGGGTCACGCCCGAGATGCTCATCTACCGCGAGGAGACCTTCGGCCCGATGGTCCCCGTCATCACGTACGGGGACGACGACGACGTCGTCGCCATGGCCAACGACACGGACTACGGGCTCGCTGCCTACGTCTACACCAAGGACCTCGCCCTCGCCGTGCGGACGGCGGAGGGGCTGGACTTCGGAATGGTGGGCATCAACGACATCAATCCCACGTCGGCTGCAGTGCCCTTCGGTGGTGTCAAGCAGAGCGGCCTCGGTCGGGAGGGCGCCCGGGAGGGCATCCTCGAGTACCTCGACACCAAGGTGATCGGACTGTCGATGTGATCGGAACGGGCCGCTGGGCAGGGGGTGATCGGACGTGAGACTGGGCATCGTCTCTGACCTCCATGGCAATGTCCGTGGGCTCGATGAGGCACTGCGCCGCATGGACAGCGTCGACGGCTTGCTGTGCCTCGGTGATGTCGTCAGCGAGACGATGTGGTCTGACGCGGTCGTGGCGCGCGGGACGGCTGATCGGGAGCTGGTCGAGTGGCTGCGTGCGCAGCCGGAGCGCCGACAGCTCGAGGTCTGCGGCAAGACACTCTTGATGGTCCACTCCACACCGTGGACCTATGACTACGTCTACCCGGGTTCTCCCGAGATGCAGCGCTTCGCCGAGGTCGAGGCCGACTTCGTGCTGGGTGGGCACACCCATACCCCCTTCGTCGGGCGCATCGGCCGGGCGCTCGTCATCAACCCGGGATCGGCCGGGCAGCGCCGACAGGTCACGTCCGTCGGGCCACTCCTCAGCTTCGCGGTGCTCGATGCCGCGACCGAGCAGGTCGAGCTCCTCGACTACCCGACCCCGCTCCCAGGCTAGGAACGCGATGCGGCGCCTCCACGGTGTCGCACCATCGACGAAGGAGAGCATGTTGAGCACCAGGCCCGAGGACACCCTCGACGAGGACTACGACGAGTTCGCCTTCCTGGAGGACGTGGCCGCCGAGTGGAGCATCCCGTGGCGTGACCGACCTGCCGTGGAGCGTCGCACTGCCGAGATCGCCAACGGGCAGAAGGTCAGCTACCTCGCGTGGGGTGATGGAGAGCCGGAGCTGGTCTTCCTGCATGGCGGGGGTCAGAACGCCCACACGTGGGACGCGGTGAATCTCGGTCTGGGACGGCCGGCGATCGCCGTCGATCTGCCCGGTCATGGCCACTCCGACTGGCGTGCGGACAAGGACTACACGCCATGGGTCAATGCCGAGACGTTGGGCGAGATCCTGCCCGAGATCGCCCCCGACGCCGCGGCGGTGGTCGGGATGTCGCTGGGTGGCGCGACCACGATCGCGTTGGCGGCCAGCCGTCCGGACCTGGCGCGCACGGCGGTCATCGTCGATGTCACGCCCCAGGTGAACGACCCGAACCGCACGATGTCACTGATGGACCGGGGCACAGTGGCCCTCATCGGGGGTGCGCCGAGTTATGACAGCTTCGAGGCCATGGCGGAGGCAGCGGTGGCGCTCAGTCCGTATCGCCCGGCGGACTCCGTCCGGCGCGGCGTGAGGCACAACGCGATGAAGACGCAGGAGGGGGCGTGGGCCTGGCGTTACGACCTCTTCGGCGGACCGCGCCCTTCCAACGACTTCATCCGGCTGTGGCCGGAGGTCGACCGCATCCAGCAGCCGGCGATGCTCGTTCTGGGGGGCCTGTCGAAGTACGTGCTGCCCCAGGACGTCGAAGAGATGGTGCGTCGCAAGCCTGACCTGCAGGTCGAGTCCGTCGACGGAGCAGGGCACGCCGTGCAAAGCGACCAGCCGTTGGAACTGATCCGGCTCATCGAGGACTTCGCGTTCGGACATCCGAGCCTCGACAACGCGTCAAGAGCACCACACTCGTGAAGGATCGGCTGCACCTAGGCTGCGATGAATGGACCTGGGGATGAAGGAGCTCGTGATGCCCGCTCACGCAATGGCCGACGGGATCGTGCGGGAAGCCGATGTCCTGCTCGCCGATGGAGGCGTCGTCCATCTGCGGCCGGTGCAGGTCAGCGACGAGGTTCTGATCCGCGGCATGTTCGCCCGCCTGTCGCCGGAGACGCTCCGCCTTCGCTACTTCGGTTCGGTCCGTCGCCAGCTGGAAAGGGACCTCACGAAGATCCTTGCCCCGGACCAACGTCAAAGGGTCGTCCTTCTGGCCGTGCTGGGTGGCGAGGTTCTCGGACTCGGGTACTTCACCAGGTCCGTAGACGATCCAGCCTCTGCGGAGGTCGCCTTCCTCATCGAAGATGCCCACCAGAAGCGGGGAATTGGGTCCATCATCCTCGAGCACCTCGCCGAGGCCGGACGAGAGTCCGGGTTGGCGCGCTTCACCGCGGAGGTTCTGCCCGACAACCTGACAATGATCTCGGTCTTCCGTGAGGTGGGGTTCGAGGTGCGGGCCAGGAGCGAGGACGGCGCCATCCTCGTCACGCTTGACATCGCCCCGACGTCTCGGTCACTCGAGGTGATGCGAGCACGTGAGCACACTGCTGAGGCTCGGTCGGTGGCGCGGCTCCTGGCCCCCGGACGAGTCGCTGTGATCGGTGCGAGTCGCACCCCGGGGACCCTCGGGCACGAGGTCTTCCGCCACCTGCTTGCCGCGCCGTTCCAGGGACCCGTCTACCCGGTGAACACCTCGGCAGGCCATGTGGCGGGCGTACGCGCCTACCCGAGCATCGCGGACGTCCCTGACGATGTCGATGTGGCGTTCGTCGTGGTACCGGCACAGGATGTTCCCGAGCTCATCCCTGCGTGTGCGGAACGGGGTGTCCACGCGCTGGTCATCATCTCGACCTTCGTAGGGTCCCCTGAGGGCTTTCAGGACTTCGTAGTCGCGCGGGCTCGTGCACACGGAATGCGCGTGGTCGGCCCGGAGTGCATGGGGGTGCTCAACACGGATCCAAGGGTTCGTTTCAACGGTTCGCTCATCCCGGGGCTGCCGAGGGCCGGGCGGGTGGGGTTCTTCTCCCAGAGCGGCTCGCTCGGGGTGGACGTCCTCGCTCGCGCCCTGGGTCGAGGCATCGGCGTGTCCACGCTCGTCTCCGCCGGCGACCGAGCCGATGTGTCCGGCAACAGCCTCCTCCAGTACTGGTTGGATGACGATGACACTGATGTGGTTCTCCTCTACCTTGAGACCTTCGGAAACCCGCAGAAGTTCGCGCGGCTGGCCAAAGCAGTGTCCCGGCGAAAGCCAGTGGTCGCGGTGCAGGCGGTGGCCCCGGAGAACAGAGTGCGGGCCCAGGCCATGTTTGCCCAGTCCGGGATCATCCGCGTGGACTCCCTCGGCGAGCTGCTGGACGTCGCGAGCCTGCTGAGCCACGGGAAACTCCCGGCAGGCAACCGTGTGGCGATCATCGACAACATCACCTCGTTGGGACGCATCGCCGAGGCCGCATGCCCGATCCATGGCCTCACGGTCGCTCACGGTCAGGCGGTGCATCTCGGGGCCACAGCCACGCTCGACGTGCTGGTCGATGCATTGAAGGTGGCGCTCGCCGACGACGAGGTCGACGCTGTTGTCACCGCCTTCGTCCGGCCGCTCGGCGACCCGGCTGTGGCCCGCGAGTTCGTCGAGCGGTTGGCGGCGGCCAGCGACAAGCCGGTGCTGATCACCACTCCCCAGCAGCTCGATGCCCAGGTGCCCACGTACACAGCGCCGGAGGAAGCCATCCGGGCACTGGCACATGCCGTGCGCTACGTCGCGTGGCGCGCCCTCCCGGCCGGTAAGGTGCCGTTCTTCGACAACATCGACGTCAGTGCCGCGCGTGGGATCATCGACCACTTGGCCGCCACCGAAGGCTCAAGCGTGACGAGCGCAGCCGGCCGCGGGATCCTTGGCGCCTACGGCCTCGAGCTCGACGACTCTGGCACGGCCGCGGGTGTCGACGTCTCAGTCTCGGTGACCAACGATCCCGACTTCGGTCGGGTGATCTCCCTCGGCATCGCAGGGATCGCCAGCGACCTCTTCGGCGACGTCAGCTGGCGCGCACTTCCGATGACAGACCTGGACGCCCAGCGGATGATCAACGACCTGCGGTCGGTGGAGCTGCTCAGAGGACGAACGGGGGGTGTGGTCGTCGAACTCTCGTCGCTCGTCGACGTCCTCATGCGCATCGCCAGGATCGGTACCGACCACGGTCGTCTCGCAGAGCTGCATCTCATGCTGCACTGTCGCAGCGAGGCGACTGTCGTCGGCTCAGTCCGCGGTCGTGTCGGCGACGACTCGATCTTCGACGACGTGGGCCCTCGCCGGCTGGTGTAGCCACGCAGAGGACGCTTTGCGTGTCGACATGATCGGGGCCGTACGAACCGTCCCTCCTCCAAGGACCCGGCATGACTCGACGCTGCGCAACGCCGAGACCATGCGGACGTAGCCGTGGATGCAGCTCTCGTCTCATCGGGACTAAGAAATCAATCATTGACCTAATTGTCCCAAACTGGCTACGCTGCTCTGGTGTTCCCGCGAGCGGAACCACGAACAAAGGAGTTCACGTGACCACGACATCGCGACGTCCGTCCCGGACAGGTCGGTTCCTCATCGGCGCAGCCATGCTCATGCCGCTGGCAGCTGCTTGTGCACCACCTGGGGCCGATGATGGAGGCGCAGGCGGGGGCGCCCAAGGCCCGGGTGTTGAGTACGGGGCAGACGACAAGGCGTATGCCGAGGCCTTGAAGGACATGGATCCCGTCACGCTGGACGTCGGCGGCTTGACCACTGGTCCGAAGGATCCGTCGTCGAAGGCGGTCAAGGATTGGGCAGACCGGGTCGAAGAGCGATCGGGGGGCAAGTTCACCTTCAGACTGGACTACAGCGGCGCCAAGGTTCCGCTCGATGACATGGCAGCGGCACTCAAGCAGGGTCGCGTGGATATTGGGATGTACATCCCGGCCTACCAGCCCGAGTCCTTCCCCGTGGCCAACGGGGTCGGGTCGCTTGCCCTCGCAGGCCAGGGCACGCCGGTCTCCGGCCGGATGGCGACATTTGCCACGGTGGGGGAGATCGGACTCAACACCCCTGAAGTGCTCGCTGAGGCCGAAAAGCAGGGGATTCACCCCCTGATGCCGCTTTATGTGCCGGCCCACGACACGAAACTGATGTGTGCCGGGGAGGGGCCATACGTGAGCAAGACCCAACTGAATGGGACGACTGCGCGCATCTCAGCAGCTCATCAGGGAGGAGTCCTCAAGACCATCGGGGCCAGCCCCGTGTCGATGACCTTCCCAGAGCTCTTCCAGGGGCTGCAGCGTGGAGCCGTCGACTGTGCGGTGAACTCGGTGTCATCGTTCACCAGTGGCGGCTTCGACCAGTTGATCAAGAGCATGTCGGTCGGGAGCGAGCCAGGCGCTGACTTCGGGGAGACGCCGTCGAGCTACGGCATCAGCAAGAAGACGTGGGAATCACTTCCTCTCGCCGGGCAACAGCTCATCTACGACTCGATGGTTGACCTTGCGGAGCTGCAGCTGGCGTCGGGCTGGGCGAGCCAGGCTGAGGCCGCCACCAACATGCGCAAGCGCGACGTCAAGGTCACCGAGTACGACGCGGATGTGACGAAGGCCTTCTTGGACTTCAGGAAGTCCTTTGCGGCAGGAGTGACGAAGGACCTGGAGAAGGCTGGCGTCAAGGACGCCAACACGATCTCCGGGCAGTTCGACACCCTCGGCGAGGAATGGTGGAGCGAGATCACCGGACCGCTCGGTTACTCAAAGGACTACACGTGGGCGGACCTCGACACGCAGGTGGCCAAGGAAAAGCCCGAGGCACGTCCGCTCGTCGAGGCGTTCTACGACAAGGCCATGAAGCAGCACCGCCCCGAGTAGGTGCTCGCCACTGCTGGTGCACACGGTGTGTCGGGTTCCCACCCATGGGTGGGAATGCCCTCCACTCGTCGCCCCCTGCCCGACCCGGGCGCAGATTCGTTCAATGGACTTCGGACAACGGTGTCAAGGAGATTCTCGTGAGATCAGCTGGATCAGTTTCTACCCGGAGCAGGGGGCTGCCATGTCAGTCGTGAACACGTGGTTCCGGCTCGTCGTCGGCAAGTTGTTCGCGTTCATCGTCGGCGCGCTCGTCCTCGTCCTGATGTTGCACGTCGTCATCAACGCACTCATGCGGTCCTTCGCCAACCAGCCCATCGAGGGGACTCTCGAGTACGTCGGCAACTGGTACCTCCCGACGATCATCCTTCTGGGCCTCGTCATCGCCCAGCAGCGCAAGGAGCACATCGAGGCTCCGCTCGTCTTCGACCGGATGCCGCGCACGATGCAGCGCGAGGTCCAGGTCATCGTCAACGTGACGGCGATCCTCTTCGTGCTCTTCATGGCGTACTACGCATACGTCGAGGCGTACCAGTCGATGACCATCCGCGAGACGGCGGGCGTATCGGGAGTCCCGATTTGGTTCATGAAGTTCGCTGCGCCGATCGGGTTCCTCCTCTACGGGGTGCAGCTCCTTCTCGACACGGTCGACTTCGTGCGAGGCAAGGTCTCGCCCGATGAGGAGCCCTCCTTCTTGGACTCCCAGCTGGACGAGATGGCAGAAGAGCTCAACGAGGAGATCCAGGACTTCACGGCACCCACGGACAAAGACCACAAGACGGAGGTCCCACGATGACAACGACACGTGAAGCCCCCACGTTGGTTGAAGACCCAGCGTTGGGGCCCGGTGTGAAGTCGCAGCGCTCCTGGCTGTGGCGACTGGTCATGTATGGCCTCGTCCTGCTCGCGCTGTTCATCATCTTCGGGTCTGCATCCAACATGGGCGTGGGTGGCGGTGTCATCATGCTCATGCTCGTGCTCCTGGCTCTCAAGATGCCCATCGCCCTCACGATGCTGCTGCCGTCGACCCTAGGCCTGGTCGTCATGTACGGATTCGAGACCGCTGCGGAGCTCGTCGGTCACACGGCGTACGCAGAGGCCGCATCATGGTCCTTGAGCGTGGTCCCGATGTTCATCTTCATGGGTCTGATGTTGTGGCGATCGGGGATGACGACGGAGCTGTTCGCGGCCATGACGATTCTGTTCAACCGTGTCCCAGCCTCGCTGGCAGTCGGCACCAACATGGCGGGTGGTGGCTTGGCGGCTGTCTCGGGATCCACCGTCGGCGTGACCTACGCGCTCGCCCGGATCGGTATCCCCGAGATGCTCAAGGCGGGATATGACAAGCGGATGGCGACGTCCTCTGTACTCATGGCGGGTCTGGCGGGTCAACTCATCCCGCCGAGCATCCTCTTGGTCATCTACGCAGGGCTGGCGTCGGTGCCGGTGGGGCCCCAATTGCTGGCCGGTGTGGTTCCAGGGATATTTCTTGTCCTGACCCAGTGCGTCGCTCTCATCGCCATGGCCGTGGTCTGGCCGCGCCTGGTGGGTGGTCGCGACCATGCGATTTCACGTCAGCGGGAGGTCGCCACGATCCCTGCGCGCGAGAAGCTCCAGGCGATCATCCGGGTCTGGCCGGTACCTGTTATCACCCTGATCGTCCTCGGTGGCATGTTCACCGGGACACTCACCGAGACGGAAGCCGGCGCAGCCGGCGCGCTCGCCGCACTGTTGCTCACCGTGGTGCGGCAGGGGCGCAAGGCCTTCGGGATGATCAAGGTTGCAGTCGTAGAGGCGGCGACCGCCACAGCAACCGTGCTCTTCCTCTTGATGGGTGCGGCCGTCATCTCTCTCGTCATGAGTGACACTGGGCTTGCCGACGCCTTGTCCACGTGGATCCTGGACAGTGGCTTCTCACGGGTCCAGTTCCTCCTCATCATCTTGGTGGCTTACCTGTTGCTGGGCATGATCGGCGAGACACTGGTCGCGATGATGCTTACTGTCCCGATCCTGCTGCCTCTCTTCGAGACTCTAGGCATCGACGCACTGTGGTTCGGTGTCTTCGCCGTCCTCTGCGTCGAGCTTGGGATGGTGCTGCCTCCTGTGGGCATCTTGGTCTATGTGGTCCACGGGATCGCCCAAGACCCTGAGGTCAACATGGGGCAGAAGATCACCCTCAAGGATGCCTTCACCGGCGTGGGTTGGCTGCTGCCCATCAGCCTCTTCGTCATCGCGGTGTTGATCGCCTTCCCTGAGATGGCGACGTGGCTACCCAACCGGGGCTCACTCGAGTAGCGCCCCTTCGTCAGAGCGACCTCTGGCATCGTCGTGCCCCAGACGGGAACATCGTCTGGGGCACGACGTCGTCCATGTCGGTGTCCCTCGGGGATCCGGCTAGCCCGATACCGATAGCCGGACGCATGCCGAAGAAGCAGGGCCCGGGAGTCCCGAGACGCGACTCAGCTGGGCTGCTGAGTGGAGTCGGTGCGTGGGTGGTCAAGGCATGCTGACATCGACGAAATGTGACGAGCAGGTTACGAGGTGTGGCCGAGCAAGTGTTGTCCGCGGCGAAGGCCGGGCTCGCCGAGGGGACGCGCCCGCTTGGACCCCATCCGGGCAGCAGTGGACCGTCGCCCACGACACCGGCCTCCCGCCGGTACGTGATCCGCCTCAGGGGCACCACCATCACCGACTGGACCTTCACCCCCCGGCACCCTGGCGTGCAGGGTGCGCCTCGACGCCGACCACGCCTACCGCACGGACGCTATGGTGCGCCGCGGGGTCGGGCCGACGGATACGCATGGTCTCGCCGGCACTGGCCCGCCCTGCTCGCCCACGACCCGCCGAACTTCCCCAACACGTCCGCCAGCGACGTCACCATGCCCGGCGACACCGACGCGTCCACGGACTCCGGCGACGGCATCGCCGTGTGGCAGACCCGCGCCTTCGACCTCGGTTACCGCATCGCCGTGCGCCCCGCGGTCCAGCCCAAGCTGTACTCCGGTGTCGGCGCGGTCATCGGCGACAACCCCGACCCAGCACCAGGCCTGCACCTGGCGTGCGGGCCCGCGAGGCAGGACGGGGGCCGGGAACAGGTGTCAGGAGTTAGCAGTATCGAGCACTCAAGCGCGCTAAAGAGACCCTGAAGCGAGAGGCCCTTGTCTTGAGTGGAGTTCGACGGCCACCGCAGGAAGTGGTCGAGTCCACCGAGGCACGTCGCGACGACGGTCGACGGCGAGCGGAAGCTGTGTTGTGGAAGGACCGTACCTCCGACGACGATGACGTTGCGGGACGTTGCTGCAGGTACGGGACCGCGCGGGAGGGCACACAAGAAGGCCGGCGAGGTGTTCCTCGCCGGCCTTCCCTTGCGCAGTGGGTCAGGTGATCGCACCCGCGATCTTCAGCTCCATGAGCCGCTGCTCGTCGATACCCAGCCCCGTCACGATCTCGTCGGTGTGCTCGGCGAAGAGGGGAGCACGGACGAGCTGCGGTGGAGTCTCGTCGAACTGGACCGGGTTGGCGACGAGCCGCTGAGGGTTGCCGTCGACGTCCGTGACCTCGACGATGACCCCGTTGGCCTCGACGGCCGGGTCGTTCACCAGGTCCCAGGCGTCCTGCACGGGCGCCCACTGCCCGTTGCCTTGACGGAGGATCTCCTGCCACTCGGCGAAGGTCTTTGTCGCGAAGAGCTCGTCGATGGCTGCCTTGGCCGCTGCGTTGTTCTCCAAGATCGCCTCCGAGGACGAGAAGCGGGGGTCCTCGACAAGGTCGGGCCGGCCCGCATTCGTCATGAGCTCGGGCCAGTAGCGCCCGGGCTGAAGCATGGTCAACATGATGTAGCGGTCATCGCTCGTGCGCACCACCCCCGTGAGGGGGTTGCTGGGGGCAGCACTGTTCGTCTTCGGGAGGGGGCCGCCACTCACCGCCGCCAAGTTGATGTTGAAGGACATCTGCCATGCCGCCATCCCGATGAGGGAGACGTCCACCACCGAGGTCTCCCCGGTGGTTGCGCGACCGTAGAGTGCTGCAGCGATGCCGCCCGCGATGGTCTGGCCCCCGACATTGTCGCCGTAGGCGCCGGCGGGCATCATCGGCACCTCGGTGTCGTCGGCCTTCATGAGCGCCTCTGCACTTCCGCCGCGCGCCCAGAAGGCCGAACTGTCGTAGCCACCGCTGTCCCGGTCCGGACCGCGCTGACCGAAACCTGACGCTCGGACGTAGATGATGTCCGGGTTGATGGCCCGGATGTCCTCCAGGTCGAGGCGCAGTTTCTTGCGTGCTCGAGGCAGGAAGTTGACGATGAAGACATCACTCTGCCGGATGAGCTCGTCGAGCAGATCGCGACCCTCGGGCTTCTCGAGGGCGATGCCCACGGACTTCTTCCCGCGGTTGGGGCCCTCCATGATCGGGAAGAACCTCGCACCGCCGGCGGCCGCCTCCTGGCCGAGGACCTTGACGAGACCTCGTTGCGCGTCCCCGGTCTCGGCGTGCTCGACCTTGACGACGTCGGCGCCCCAATCGGCGAGCACGGCGCCTGCCGCCGGAGCGAAGGTGAACTGCGCCACCTCGAGGACCTTGACGCCTTCCATGGGCTTTTTCATCTGTGGTTCTCCTGTGGTGTGGGTGGTACGGGCAGGGATGGGTCAGTCACGGCGAAGGAGGAAGGCCCCTGAGGGGATCCCCCCGCCAGCGGTCACGGCAGCGACGCGAGGATTGTTCGGGACCTGCCGGTCGCCTGCCTCGCCGCGGAGCTGGATGACGGCCTCACGCATGAATCCGAAACCGTGGAGCCGTCCGGCAGAGAGTTGCCCGCCGTGAGGGTTCACCGGGAGGGGGCCATCAATGGCGATGGTCCGTCCGTTGTCGATGAAGTCGGCAGCCTCACCGGGTCCGCAGAAGCCCAGCCCCTCCATCCACGACACCGCGTTGAAGGTGAAGCCGTCGTAGAGGAGGGCGACGTCGACATCGTCGGTCGTGAGGTCGGTCCGTGTCCACAGGTGCTTGGCGGGTCCCTGGGACTGGGGCATGTGGTTGAGCGTCCCCTGATCCCAGGAGAGGTTCTCAGCCAGGGCGCTGCCGATCGACTCGAAACGGATGGGTGCGTGCGGGAGGTCCGCGGCTACGTCCGCCGACGAGATGACGAAGGCGACTGCACCGTCGACCGGGGTGTCGCAGTCATAGAGACCGAAGGGGGTCGAGATCATCCGCGCGGCCATGTAGTCGTCGAAGGTGAGCGGGTCGCGATACACCGCCTCGGGGTTGAGGCCAGCACCCGTTCTCGCGGTGACCGCGAGCCAACCCATGGCGTCCCGGCCGACGTTGTACCGGTGCATGTAGTGCGATGCCTGCATTGCGATCCAGTTGGCTGCTGAGGCAGCGCCATAGGGGAGCGTGTACTCCATCATTCCTCGGGCAGGGCCGCTGGACGGCAGAGCACGACCCTGCCGCTGCAGCGCCGACTCGGTTGCCTGCCACACCGTGCGGAAGACCAGGACGTGCCGGCACAGGCCGCTCGCCACGGCCAGGACCGCGGCCTGCACAGCGCCGAGCTGGCCCGACGTCTCGCTCGCGCCATTCACCCAGGTGGGGTGGAGGCCGAGGGCGTCCTCGAGGGCCATGACCCCGCCTTCAGACATGCCCCCGGGCATCGAGGATCCTGGGTACGTCGAGAGCCCATCGATGTCGTCGAAGGTCAGGCCGGCATCCTCCACCGCCAGACGACATGCGTCGACCGTCAGGTTGAGCGGGTTGCGCATCAGCCGCCGACCGACCTGCGACTGGCCATGGCCGCTGATGATCGCGGACTCTTCGTACTTGGTGCCGGTGTGCACGGCGGGTAGGCGCGAGCTGAGGTCTGGGGGTTCCGGGACTGGCCCACTCTGGTCGGCGCGTGTCGGGTCGGCCTCGAAGAGGGGGAGCCACACGTCGTCGGCCACCTGCTCGAAGGTGACCCGCACGTACTGCCCGATCTTGGCCTCGCCCTCGTCGAAGCCCACGAGCCGCGTCGTGATCCGAGCACGGTCGTCCTCGACCAGGGCAACGATGGCCAAGGTGTAGGGCGTCGGCATCGTTGGCAGCCACTGCTGGTGATTGACGGTCAGAGCGACGACGACGCCCTTGCCCGAGACCTCGACGAAATCGAGGTCGGACGAGCGGCATTCGCGGCAGGCTGCGCTGGGGGGCATGCGCAGGGCGCCACAGGAGCAGCAGTGCTGCACCTTGAGGACGCCGTCCCGACCGGAACCCCAGTAGGGCTCCGTGACGAACAGGGGTTCCGGAAGGGGGGCGCTCATCTCAGGCGACCTTCCTGGGGAAGTTGAGGACCTCGCGAGCGTTGGTCTCCACCATCATGTGGGCCTCTGAGTCGGGGACGTCCACGAGGCTCTCGCCGATGATCTTGCGGCTGTGCGGCCACTGCGAGTCGGAGTGCGGGTAGTCGACCTCGACCATGATGCGGTCGACCCCGATGGAGTGGCGGTTCGCCACGCCATGGTTGTCATCGATGTAGCAGCCCCAAAAGTGCTTGCGGATGAGGTCGGACGGACGGGTCACCTGGTCGATACCCGTGTAGAAGCGGTGGCGCTCCCACGTGTAGTCGATGCGTTCCGTGAGGTAGGGCAGCCAGCCGATGCCGCCCTCGGCGAGCAGGATCTTCAGGTTGGGAAACTTCTGCAAGGAGCCCGAGAAGACGATCTCGGAGAGCGCCCACATGAGGTTCGTTGAGTACAGCGGGATCTGGGCGACGAAGGAGGACTGCTTGGCATTCTCCGGATTGGGGAAGGCTGCGGAGGCAGAGCCACCGAAGCCGGGGACGAAACTACCCGATCCGAAGTGAAGGCTGAGCGAGACACCCGTCTCGTTCGCGACGTCGAAGACGGGGTGCCAGTAGTCGCTCTCCCAGCCGGGCATCCCCAGCGCGGCGGGTGCATCGGGGAAGGAGACCGTGCGAGCCCCGTTCTCGGCAGCACGCTTGAACTCCGCGACCGCCAGGTCCACGTCCCACGTCGGCAGGATCGCGAGCGGGATGAGTCGGTCCGGCGAGCTGGCGCACCATTCGTCGACCATGAAGTCGTTCCAGGCCTTGACGGCAGCGAGCGCCACATCCTTGTCCTTCGAGCGGTGGAAGACGCCACCGCCGAAGCCGGGGAAGGAGGGGAAGCAGAGGGCTGCCTCCACGCCGTCGATGTCCATGTCTTTGACGCGCTCGACCGGGTCGTAGCAGCCGGGGATCATCTGGTCGTATCGCACCGGCTCGAGGCCGTAGTCCTTGGGCTCCTTGCCTGCGACGGCATTGAGGCCGATGTACGGGTACATCTGACCTTGGTACTTCCATACGTGGTGGCCCTCAGCGGTCTCGACGATCTGGGGACCGTCCGCCTTGTACTTCTCCGGAAGGCGGTCTGTCCACACCTTGGGGTGCTCGATCAGGTGATCGTCGACGGAAATGATCTGCATCCAGTCCTGAAGTGGCATGTGCTGGACCCTCCTGGGTTCCGCGTTGGCGTCGTTGCCGGTGCGTGGGAAGTACGTCTTCCCAGCTGCTCTTGTCGTGGTCGAGAGGCTACTTGCAGCAGGCTCTCTATCGCAATAATATAGCGAAATAACCTGATGAAGGGAAGACCATGAGTGACAGTGCAGTCGACGACGCTTTCAATCGATCCGACGAGGAGGACCATGATCTGCTGACCTTCGGGGAGGCGGGCCTGCGTATCACCGAGGAACTTGAGGAGCTGGTCCAGCGACTCGAAGCCAGTCCTGAGGGGGCGGAGCGCGATGTCCTGCAGCAGCGAGTGGAGCGCCTCCGGGACGCTCGCCGTCGGGTTGCTTCCGCCCATGGCGAGTCCTTCTTCAACTACGAGCCCGGGGCGTGACGTGGATCTTCAGTTGAAAGGTCGCCGTGCGCTGGTCTCGGGCAGCAGCGCCGGCATCGGCGTGGCCATCGCCCACCACCTGGCTGCCGAAGGTGCTGCGGTCGTGGTGCACGGACGGGATGTCGAGCGCACCGAAAGGGTGGCCCAGCAGATCAGGGATACGGGAGCGGAGGTTGCCGTGGCGATCGGTGACCTGACCACGGAAGAGGGCGCCGGGTCTGTGGCCGCGTCAGCCGTGGCTGCCTTCGGTGGCATCGACATCCTCGTGAACAACGCGGGTGGGGCCCACGAGGGTGCGGCCTCGTGGTTCGACACCCCGATCGACGCCATCCTTGCGTCGTACGAGTCCAACACCGTGGCTGCGATCCGGCTCATCCGGTCCCTCGCGCCAGCGATGAAGGAACGCGGCTGGGGGAGGATCGTCAACATCGCGACGGCAGCAGCCGTGACCCCCACGAGCGGTCAGCCTGACTACGGGCCGTCCAAGGCGGCGATGATCAACATGTCCCTCGGTCTGTCGAAGGCTCTGCGGTCATCGGGGGTCACGAGCAACTGCGTCTCTCCGGGCATGGTGCGCACCCAGGGCCTGAACACCTATCTGACGGAGTTCGCCGACCAGCGAGGCCTCGACAGCGTCGCCGAGGCCGAGTCGGTGATGCTCAAGGGCATCGGTCAGACGGTCGGGAGGGTCGGGGAGGTGGACGACATCGCCTACATGGTCACAATGCTCGCCAGCCCCCGTAGTGACTTCGTCAACGGGACCAATGTCCACGTCGATGGTGGCATCTCGCCGTCCGTGAACTGACGCGGGACCGTGTCTTCCACCGATGTGGACGCAGGCCATCCCTCAATCTGACACAGAGTGTGGGTGGGCAGGCCGCCGAGCAGAACGGTGCGAGATGCATCCGGGCGGATATCACCACAAGGCAACTCAGCGTACGTGTTCAGCCGGACATGCCCGGGTACTACCGGCCACCCAGCTCGGCGAGCTCCACGTCGACCGTCGCCGAGCGACCCCCCACCGTCAGGATGTGGCTGCGGGTCGCCCCGGTGGCGCGGTCGACGGCCGTGAGGTCGTAGACGCCCTCCTTGGGCAGCGGCAGCGCGTAGCGGCCGGCCTCGTCGGTGCGTACCCAGGAGACCGACCCACCGGTGCGCTTGGTGATGACGACCGAGGCACCGGCCACGGGGTCCTCGTGTGCGTCCGTGATCAGGCCCGTGACGGTCAGCCGCTCCGCCATGACGAAGGGGGCGAGGTGGCCGTCGGTGAGGTCGACGTAGAAGGACGCCGGTGACCAGCCCACGGCCGAGACGACGAAGAGGTGACGGATCGGGCCAGCCGTGGCGACGCTGAAGTCGCCGACGGAGTCGGTGCGCGACCAGTCCATGTGGCTGCCGCGACCACCCATGACGGTGACAACCGCGCCACCGAGACCGGCCCCCTTCGCGTCCATGACCTTGCCGTGCACGACGTGGTCGACGGTCAGCGTCTCGGTGGACTGGTTGTCGCCCTCGGCAGCGCGCCGGCGCAGGAACGGAAGGATGAGCACGACGCTCACCGCCGAGGCCGCCGCTGCCAGCACGAACATCGTGCTCAGGGCGCCGAAGGTCGGGTACCCCTTGGTGGCTGAAGTGATCGTTGCCGCCAGGACTGCGGCGGTGACGGCACTGGCGGTCGAGGTGCCCACTGAGCGCAGCAGGGTGTTGAGGCCGTTGGCCGCGGCTGTCTCGGTCACGGGGACCGAGCGCATGATCAGCGTCGGGAGGGCCGAGTACGCCAGAGCCGTACCGATGGTCACGACGACGGTGCCGAAGACGACCAGGGTCACCGAGCCGCTGAGCGGCACTCGGGCCAGGTAGGAGACGGCCATGATCACGCCGCCGGCACCGATGGCAACCTCTGGGCCGAAGCGTCGGGTGACCCAACCGGACAGGGGTGCCAGCACGCCGAAGGCAACGGCCGACGGGGCCATCCACAACCCTGCGTGAAGGGCGTCCAGGCCGAGGCCGTAGCCGGTGTCCTCGGGCGTCTGCAGCAGCTGGGTCGACACGAGCATGTTGACGAACATCGCGAAGCCCATGAAGACCGAGATGGTGTTGGCCGCGAGGATGACCGGCTGCGCGGCGGTGCGGATGTCGACGAGTGGGTTGGGGACGCGCAGCTCCAGCGGGATGAAGACCGCGAGCAGCGCCACGCCGGCGGCGAGGCAGCCGAGCGTCCGACCATCGACCCAGCCCCAGTCGGCACCCTTGGAGACGGCGAGGAGCAGGAGCACGAGGGCCAGGCTCAGCAGGACGGCCCCCCGAAAGTCGAAGGCACCCGCGGTGCGCACCGCGGACTCGGAGACAGTCACGAGGACGAGGCCGAGCATGAGGAGAGCGAGCACACCCGGCAGCCAGAGGACGACATGCCAGTCGAACGTCTCGGCCAGGAAACCACCCAGTGGGAGGCCGACACCTGCACCGATGGCCAGGGTCGCGCTCATCAGGGCGACGGCGAGCGGGACCTTTTCCGGTTCCAGCTCGTCGCGCATCGTCGCGATGCCGATGGGGACGAGCGCCATGCCCATGCCCTGCAGTGCCCGGGCGAGGATGAGGAAGGGGAGTGAGGTCGACAGTCCGCCGACCAGTGCCCCGAGAGCGACGATCGCCAGGGTCACGAGGATCATCCGGCGCTTGCCGTACATGTCGGCCATGCGCGAGATGACCGGCGTGGCCACGGCGCCCGCGACCAGGGTGGCGGTGATCATCCACGAGGCATTGCCCGCGGTGGTGCCGATGAGGTCGGGCAGATCGGGGACGAGCGGCAGCACCATCGTCTGCTGGAGGGAGACGACGGTGCCGCAGAGGGCGAGGACAGCGATGACGACGCCGCCCCCGCCACGCCCGGTGGGCGTGGCGGGGG
>NZ_BCSS01000043.1 GCF_001570985.1 Janibacter limosus NBRC 16128
CGACGAAGGCCTCCGGGACGAAGGGAGCCAGGTCGTCCGGTCCCTCGCCCAGGCCGACAAGCTTGACCGGGACCCCCAGCTGACGCTGCACGGCGACGACGATGCCGCCCTTGGCCGTGCCGTCGAGCTTGGTGAGGACGACGCCGGTGACGTTGACCGCCTCGGCGAAGACCTTGGCCTGGGCCAGGCCGTTTTGTCCCGTCGTCGCGTCGAGCACCAGCAGGACCTCGTCGATCGGCGTCTGCTTCTCGATGACCCGCTTGACCTTGGCCAGCTCGTCCATGAGGCCGACCTTGTTGTGCAGACGACCGGCGGTGTCGATGATCACCACGTCGACCTCGGCGTCCGCGGCGGCCTTGACCGCGTCGAAGGCCACGGCTGCCGGGTCGGCGCCCTCACGGTCGCTGCGCACGGTGGGGACGCCGACGCGGGCGCCCCAGGTCTCGAGCTGGTCCGCAGCAGCAGCGCGGAAGGTGTCGGCCGCGCCGAGCAGCACGTCCCGGTCGTTGGCGACGAGCACCCTGGCCAGCTTGCCGACGGTCGTCGTCTTGCCGGTGCCGTTGACTCCGACGACGAGGATGCAGGCGGGTCGGTCGCCGACGCGCGATGCGGCCAGGCCCCGGTCCAGGCTGGGATCGACGAGTGCGAGCAGATCGGAGTAGAGCCAGTCCTTGGCCACCTCGGGGTCCGTGGTGCCGTCCACCGACACGTGCTCACGCAGGGAGTCCACGAGCTCGGTCGTCGGCTCCATCCCGAGGTCGGCGATGAGCAGGGTGTCCTCGACCTCCTCCCAGTCCTCCTCGGTGAGCGTGCCCTGGGAGAGCAGGGCGAGCAGGCCCTTGCCGATCGCGCCGTTGGAGCGGGCCAACCGCGAGCGCAGGGCTCGCATCCGGTCACGGGTGGGCGCCGGGGTGTCGATCTGCTGCTCGGGCTGGGCCCCGAGCTCAGGCTCGACCTCGACCTCGACCTCTGGTTCAGTCTCCGGGGGGCTCTCGGCGACCGGCGGGAGCGTCCGGGCCCGTTCGGCGCCCTCGTCGGAGGCCGGCGGGACGAAGTCCTCGTCCGTCGCGTCGGTCGTCGGCTCGGCCGGAGCGCTCTCGTCCTGAGCGACCGGCTCGGTGGTCGCCTCGGTCTCGGGCTGCGCGACCGGCGGCTGCTCCCCCTTCGCCTCCTCCGGTGGAGCCTGGGGCTGCGCATGCTCGCTGGGGCGGTCGAGCACGATCGTCCCGCTGCGGTGGTCGGTCGAGCCCTTGGGCCGCTCGGGGGGACGGTGCTCGGGCGGGAGCTCCTTGGTCTTGCCGCCTCCGCCGCGCAGCAGCCCCGCCGCAAGTCCCCCGAGGAGGAGCAGCAGGCCGACGGCCACGGCGATGTACTCGGTCAGTGTGTCGATACCCATCACGGGGTCATCCTCGCAGGATCGTGCGGCGCCGACGAACTGCCGTCAGGAGCGAAGGGAGGGCACGCTCGCCTCGTCCTCGGGTCGGGCAGCGAGGGCACGCGCCCACGCGAGCAATCCGCCGACGTCGATGCCGTGCGGGGCGATGACGGTGTACCGCGCGATGGCATCGGCGCCTCGGGTCGTCACGCTCGTCGCCCCCCGGAGGTTGCCGCGACGCTGGTGGGTCAGGCCGACCGCCAGCTGGGCCAGCCCCTGCCACAGTGCCCGCTCGGGGTCGGGCGCCACCTTCCACTGCTCCTCGAGGACCTCGTGGGCGTGGAAGGGCATGTCCCGGTCGAGGTAGTCCTGCGCGTCAGCGAGTGCTTCGTCGGGCGTGCGATCGCGGACCTCGACCCTCTCCACGCCTGCGCTCCCGTGCGGCAGCGGACGCCCCAAGCCGTCGCGGGGCCGAGCATTTTCGGCCCGGCCGCGCGCGTCACGGTCTCGATCGTCAGACATCCGCGGCTCAGAAGAGCGAGACCCGCTCCTGCGGGTCGAGCCACATCTCGTCGCCCTCACCCGTGCCGAAGGCCGAGTGGAAGGCGTCGATGTTGCGCACGGCATTGGCCCGCACGTCCTGAGGACTGTGGGGGTCGATTGACAGCAGACGCACGGCTTCCTCGGTGCGGGCATCGCCGCACCAGACGCGGGCCCAGTTGCTGAAGAAGCGCTGCTCCCCCGTCAGCCCGTCGGCGTCGGCCTCGCTCGCCGACTCGCCGGCCGCGATGAGGTACGCGGCGTGGCCGATGGCCAGACCCCCGATGTCACCGATGTTTTCGCCGACGGTCAGCGCGCCGTTGACCGTGTGACCGGGCGCGTTGCGCGTCGTGAGGCGGTCGAACTGGGCGACGAGCGCGTCACGGCGCTCCTCGAAGGCGGTCCGGTCCTCCTGGGTCCACCAGTCGCGCAGGTTGCCCTGGCCGTCGAAGGTCGAGCCGGCGTCGTCGAAGCCGTGCCCGATCTCGTGCCCGATGACCGCGCCGATGCCGCCGTAGTTGTCGGCGTCGTCGCCCTCGGCGTCGAAGAAGGGCGGCTGCAGGATCGCGGCAGGGAAGACGATCTCGTTGAGTCCGGGGTTGTAGTAGGCGTTGACCGTCTGGGGCGTGAGGAACCACTCGTCCCGGTCGACGGGGCCGTCGAGCTTGGCGAGCGCCCGGTCGACCTCGAAGGCGGCGACGCGGCGAACATTGCCCACGAGGTCGCCCTCACGGATCTCGAGCGCGGAGTAGTCACGCCAGGTGACGGGGTGCCCCACCTTGGGCGTGAAGGCCTCCAGCTTGGCGATGGCCTCCTGCTGCGTCGCCGCTCCCATCCACTCGGACGCGGCGAAGGACCGACGGAAGGCCTCGACCAGGTTGTCGACGAGCTCAGCCATCCGCTCGCGGGCAGCCGGCGGGAAGTGGCGCTCGACGTAGAGCTCCCCGACGGCCTCGCCGAGCGAGACGTCGACGAGGGAGACACCACGCTTCCACCGGGCACGCTGCTCGGGGATGCCGGAGAGGGTGCGACCGACGAAGTCGAACTCCGCCGCGACGATGCGCGCGTCGAGGTAGGCCGCGTGCGCCTGGACGATGCGCAGCCGCAGCCAGTCACGCCAGGTCGCGAGGTCGGTGTTGCCCAGGGCCAGGGAGAGTCCGCGCAGGAAGTCCGGCTGACGGACGACGACCTCGGCGAAGGGGGCCTGCGCCCCGAGCCCCACGGCCCAGGCACCCCAGTCCACCGCCGGGGCGAGGTCGGTGAGCTCCGCGGCGTCGACGAGCGTGTAGGTCTTGATCGGGTCTCGGTTGGTCACCCGGTCCCAGTGGCTCTCCGCGAGCAGGGTCTCGAGGTCGACCACGCGGGCGGCTGCCTCGGCCGCCGCCTCGTCGTCGAGGCCGACAGCCAGGACGAAGAGCCGGGCGACGTGCTCGCGGTACGCGGCGAGCGTGGAGGCGTGCTGGTCATCGCGGTAGTACGACTCGTCCGGCAGGCCCAATCCGCCCTGCTCGAGGTAGAGCACGTAGCGCGAGGAGTCACGATCGTCGGTGTTGACGAAGGGCAGGACGACGCCACTGACGCCAGCGCGTGCCAACCGGCCGGTCAGGGCCATGAGGTCGGGGATGCTCGTGACCTCCTCGACGCTCGCGAGGAGGTCAGCGATGGGCTCGACACCGAGCTCGTCGGCGCGGGCCTCGTCGAGGAAGGAGCGGTAGAGGGCGCCGACCTTGCCGGCGACGTCGTCGGCCGCGACCTGGCCCGACTCGACCGTGGCACTGACCTCCTCGATGAGGACGCGCACGTCCTCCTCGGCGCGCTCGCGCAGGACGTCGAAGGCCCCGTAGCGACCGCGGTCGGCGGGGATCTCCACGGCCTCGAGCCAGTGGTTGTTGATGTGCCCGAAGAGGTCGTCCTGCGGACGCACCCGCGGGTCGACGGGGCCCCGGAATCCGGGAGTGCGGTCGACTGCGGAGCTCATGAGGCCCTTCGTTTGTCGGCAACACCGTGCTTGGCGGGTACACCGTGCTTGTTGGGTGGCTCGGAGTCGGCGGCGGAGCGCTTTGCGGGCGCGGCGCTGGAGATCAGGCCGGAGGTGCGGCTCGCCGCACCGTCGGCGCCCTCGCGCACCTTGACCACGACTCGCTCGCCGCGGGCGGTGAGGATCTCGCGCCCCTCCCGCCTCGCAGGGATGGCGACCAGTGCCATGACGGCGACGGACAGGACGAGGCAGAGCAGGAGCCCCACGATCATGGCGGTCATGCGCCCATCGTCCTCTCTCCGGCGAGGCTGCTCAACTCGACCCGCCGTCGTCACCCTCACGGACTCGGACGGAGGGAGGTCAGACGGGCTGCGCCTGCCCCGGCGCGACATCACGCAGCCGCTGGCTGACGACCGTGGTGATGCCATCGCCCCGCATCGAGACGCCGTACAGCGCGTCCGCGACCTCCATCGTCTTTTTTTGGTGGGTGATGACGATCAGCTGGCTGGAGTCGCGCAGCTCCTCGAAGAGCATGATCAGGCGCCCCAGGTTGGTGTCGTCCAGGGCCGCCTCGACCTCGTCCATGATGTAGAAGGGCGACGGTCGCGCCTTGAAGATCGACACGAGCAGGGCGACCGCGACGAGCGAGCGCTCTCCTCCGGAGAGCAATGAGAGTCGCTTGACCTTCTTGCCGGGTGGGCGAGCCTCGACCTCGATGCCGGTGGTGAGCATGTTGCTCGGGTCGGTGAGGATGAGGCGGCCCTCGCCGCCCGGGAAGAGGCGGGAGAAGACCCCTTCGAACTGCTCGGCCGTGTCCGCGAAGGCCTCGGAGAAGACCTGCTCGACCCGCTCGTCGATCTCGGCGACGATCGCCAGCAGGTCCTTCTTCGACTGGCGCAGGTCCTCCAGCTGGGTGGTGAGGAAGGTGTGCCGCTCCTCGAGGGCCGCGAACTCTTCCAGCGCCAGGGGGTTGACCTTGCCCAGCGCCCTCAGCCCGCGCTCGGCCGTGCGCAGCCGCTTTTCCTGCACCTCGCGCACATACGCCTGCGGCTGCGGGAAGTCCTCCGCCTCCGGGTCCTCGTCGGGGCCGGCGACGTGCGGGACGAGCTGGTGGGGGCCGTACTCCTCCATGAGGACGTCCGGGTCGACACCCAGCTCCTCGATCGCCTTGCCCTGCAGCTGCTCGATCCGGGCGATCTGCTGTGCCCGGGCGACCTCGTCGCGGTGCACCTCGTCCGTCAGCTCACGCAGGGAGTCCTGCTGGCCGGTCAGCTCGGTGCGCAGCCCCCTCAGTGCCTCGTCACGCTCGACCCGCTCGGCCTCCCCCGCGTCGCGCTGCTGGGCAGCTGTCGCAGCGGCATCGGCGATGCGGTCGGCCGACCAACGGGCCGCGGTCTCGACGGCAGCCGCCACCTCGGCCTCGCGGCGACGGCGCTCCCGGCGGGCCCGCAGTCGCTCGCGTGCGGCGATCTCGTTGCGCGCAGCACCCTCGAGCGACTCGGCGCGTCCGTGCAGTGAGCGGGCCCGCTCCTCCTTGGTGCGCAGGGCGAGGCGCACCTCGGTCTCGGCGGTGCGAGCAGCCCGTGCCTCGAGCTCGAGGCGCTCACGGTCGTCGGTGGTCGCGTCGGCCTCGTCGTCCTCGGGGGTCGCGGACGCGTCGTCGAGGCGCTGCTCGAGCTCGGCGAGCTCGGTGCGGTCGCCCTCCAGAGCGGTGGAGATGTCGGCGATCTTGGCCCGTGTGCGCTCGGCCTCGGCCCTGGCCGTGCGGGTCGTCGTCCCCAGGCCCCCGAGCTGCTCGGCGACGGCAGCCATCCGGGCATCGGACTCGTGCAGGGCCTCCATGGCGGCATCCAGGGCCTCGCGGCGCTCGGCGAGGACATTGCGGGCCGTCGTGAGGGCGAAGGTCGACTCCTCGCTGCGGCGCGTCGCGTCCTGCAGCGTCGTGCGCGTCTCGTCGACAGCAGCCTGCAGCTCGAGCAGGCTGGGGGCCGCGCTGGAGCCACCTCGGACGAATCCGGGCCCGTAGACATCTCCGTCCTGCGTGACGGCGGTGAGGTCACCGACCTCGTCGAGGAGCGCAAGGGCCGCGGGTGTGTCCGACACGATCACGACCCGCTCGAGGACCTGCTCCACCGCCGGTCGCACCCCGTCGGGCGACTCGACGACATCGAGGGCCCACACGGCGCCGTCGGGCAGGTCCGGCCATGCGCTCCGGTCGGAGGGGCGCGCGGTGGCCCCGACGACGAGGGTCGCCCGCCCGGAGTCGTCGGTCCGCAGCCGCTCGACCGCTCGCGCCGCCGCAGCGATGCTGCCGACGGCCAGCGCATTGCCGGCCTGGTCCAGGGCCGCGGCGACCGCGGCCTCGTGCCCACCGATGACGGTGACGAGCTCAGCGACCGAGCCGAGGATCTCGTGGTCCCCCTCGGCAGCCTCACGCAGGGCCTCGACCCCGTCCTTGCGGCGCAGGCTCAGCTCGAGCGCCTCGAGGCGGGCCTGGGCGGACTGACGGTCCCGATCGGCTGTCCGGCCGGCCTCGACGATCCGCTCGACCTCGTCGGCGGCCGCGTCGTGCTCCTCGACCGCCCGCTCGTAGACCTCGTCCAGGCCTTCTTCGCTGCCTTCCTCGTCAGCGATGGTGCCCTCGAGCCGGTGGAAGTCCCGCTCGGCCGCGTCGGCTCGGGCGAGCGCCGTGGCGACGCTCTCCTCGAGACGACCCACCTCGGCCTCACGTGCCTCGATGCGGGAGCGGCGGGCACCGACCTGGCCGGCCAACCTGGCCAGACCCTCTCGTCGGTCCGCGACCCTCTGGGCACGCGCGGCGATGCGCTGCTGCTCGGCGGTGAAGGCCTGCTCCAGGCCCTCTCGTGCGGCGACCGCCTCGGCGAGGTCCTCGGTGATCCGGCCGATCTCGGCTCGCAGCTCTTCTTCGTCGGCCCTGGCCTGGGCCGCCTGGGCACGCAGCGCCTCCGGATCGCGGCCGCTCGTCGTCTCGACCTCTTCGTCCTGCCCCAGCAGACGCACCCGCTCGGCCGCCAGGGAGGCGGTGGCGACCAGCCGGTCGGTGAGCGAGGCCAGGCGCACGGCCCGCTGCTGGGCGGCGGCGAGGTCGGCAGCCGCCGCGGCGCCCGCCTCCTCGTGCTCGGTGATGCGTGCGCGGGCGGCAAGGACCGCCTGCTCCAGGGTCTTGCGGCGCTCGAGCATCGCCTGCTCGTCGGCGACCTCCTGCTCGAGGGCAGACGTCATCCGCACGAGGTCATCGGCGAGCAGCCGGTACCGGGCGTCACGCGCATCGGCCTGGATGACGACAGCCTTGCGTGCGGTCTCGGCCTGACGGCCCAAGGGGCCGAGCTGGCGACGGATCTCGGTGGTCAGGTCGGCGACGCGGGAGAGGTTGGCCTCCATCCCGTCGAGCTTGCGGATCGCCTTTTCCTTGCGCTTGCGGTGCTTGAGGACACCTGCGGCCTCCTCGATGAACCCGCGTCGCTCCTCAGCAGTCGCCCGCAGCACCGCGTCGAGCTGCCCCTGCCCGACGATGACGTGCATCTCGCGGCCGATACCGGAGTCGGACAGCAGCTCCTGGATGTCGAGCAGCCGGCAGGAGGTGCCGTTGATCGCATACTCGGAGCCGCCGTTGCGGAACATCGTGCGGCTGATCGTCACCTCGGAGTAGTCGATCGGCAAGGCACCATCGGTGTTGTCGATCGTCATCGTCACCTCGGCGCGCCCGAGCGCCGCCCGACCGGTCGTCCCGGCGAAGATGACGTCCTCCATCTTGCCGCCGCGCAGGGTCTTGGCCCCCTGCTCCCCCATCACCCACGCCAGGGCATCCACGACGTTGGACTTGCCCGAGCCGTTGGGCCCGACGATGCAGGTGATCCCCGGCTCGAGCCGCAGGTGGGTCGCCGAGGCAAAGGACTTGAAGCCCTTGAGGGTGAGGCTCTTGACGTACACGAGCGGGACACTCCTCGGGCTGACGGCGGACGATCCGGGCCCACTCTACGGTGCGGGGGGCCTCTGGGGCTTGAGCCAGCGCGGAAGTTACCTGCGGGTACGACGTGCACCCATGGGAAAAACGCGCCTGGGATCCGCGGCAACCCAAGGGCCAGCAGGTGCCGGCCCAGCCAGGTGCACGTCGTACCCGCAGGTAGGCCAGCGCGGATCGGCGACGTGGCGGATCACGGGCGGGTCGTCAACCGACCCGACCCAGCAGGAAGTACGGATGGGCTACGCCGTCAGGACGATCGGGTCGCCGTCGGTGATGGCGATGGTGTGCTCGCTGTGGGCACCACGGGAGCCGTCGACGCTGCGCAGGGTCCAGCCGTCGGGGTCGGTGAAGATCTCGTCGGTGGTCGCCAGGAACCACGGCTCGATGGCGATGACCAGACCGGGGCGCAGGGGGATGCCCCGACCGGCGCGGCCGTCGTTGGAGATGTGCGGGTCGCCGTGCATCTCCCGACCGACGCCGTGGCCACCGAAGTCGGTGTTGATCGAGTAGCCCTCGCTGCGCGCGACGGCGGCGATCGCGGCGCTGATGTCACCGGTCTTCTTGCCCGGGCGCGCGACCTCGATCGCGGCAGCGAGCGCCCTCTCGGTGGTGTCGATGAGGCGCAGGTCCTCGGGGTCGGGGGTGCCGACGACGAAGGAGCGTGCGGCGTCGCTGACCCAGCCACCCACGGACACGGCGAAGTCGACCGACAGCAGGTCGCCGTCACGCAGGTGGTAGTCGTGCGGGAGCCCGTGCAGGACGGCGTCGTTGACCGACGTGCACAGCACCTTGCCGAAGGGGCTGGCGCCGAAGGACGGGTGGTAGTCGATGTAGCAGGAGCTCCCACCGGCCGCACGGATCATGTCGTGGGCGAGGGCGTCGAGCTCGAGCAGGTTGGTGCCGACCGTGGCGGTCTCACCGAGCCGCTGGAGGACATCGCTGACCAGACGTCCTGCGGGCCGCATGGCCTCGATCTCCTGGGGGGTCTTCAGCTCGATCATGCGTCTGCGTCCTCTGCGGATCCGGCCTGCCGCCCCGCAATCTGTTCGTGGTGGTGGATGACCTCGGCGATGACGAAATTCAGGAACTTCTCCGCGAAGACCGGGTCCAGACCTGCGTCACGGGCCAGGCCGCGCAGCCGGGCGATCTGGCGGTCCTCGCGGGCGGGGTCGGCCGGCGGCAGGTCGATGCTGGCCTTGAGCACGCCCACGCTCTGGGTGGCCTTGAAGCGCTCGGCCAGCAGGTGGATCAGGGCCGCGTCGATGTTGTCGATGGACTGGCGCAGCCGCAGCAGCTCGGGATGTGTCTCGCTCACCCGGCCAAGGCTAGGTCACGTGGCGCGGCCACCCGACTCGATCTCACTTCTCGACGAAGCCGGCGGTCGCTCCCTTCGCGCTGGCGTCCTGTCGGACCACGGTGGTGACGCTGCCCGGTCGGCGGGTGGTGGAGGGCTGCTCGCGCAGCAGTTCCTCGAGACGATCCAGTGCCGAAGGGGGTCCCTCCGCCACGACCTCGACCCTTCCGTCGTCCATGTTGCGGGCATGACCGACGAGCCCGAGCTCGAGGGCCCTGGCCCTCGTCCACCACCGGAAGCCCACTCCCTGGACCCGTCCCCGGACGAACAAGGTCGCGCGCGCCGCACTGCTCATGCCCGCGAAACTACCGGTCCCACGGTGCGCCTCCCCCACCACGGCCCCCTGAGTGCTTAGCGTCGACCTCGTGGGTCAGCCAACCGCCACCGCCGACGTCGAGGTCCCCTCGGCGCCCGCTGCGGCCTCCCCCGAGGTCAGCACGCCCGCGATCAAGCGATCTCCTCGCGGGTACCTCGCCGGACTCGACGGCCTGCGTGCCCTCGCCGTCGTCGCCGTGGTGATCTTCCACCTCGATCCTGCGTGGCTGCCCGGCGGCTTCCTCGGCGTCGACATCTTCTTCGTCATCTCCGGTTTCCTCATCACGACGCTGCTCGTGCGCGAGCGTCGCGCCACCCGCCGGATCGACCTGCGCGGGTTCTGGACCCGCCGGGCCCGCCGACTGCTGCCGGCCCTCCTCGTCGTCGTCCCGGCCGCGATCCTCATCGCCCGGACGGTCGAGGCCGACCTGCTCGTCGGGGTCCGCCGTCAGGCGCTCGGTGCACTGACCTTTTCCACCAACTGGCTCGAGATCGCCCAGGGCAGCAACTACTTCGCCGCCAGCTCCCCGCAGCTGTTCATGAACTTCTGGAGCCTCGCGGTCGAGGAGCAGTTCTACCTCTTCTGGCCGCTCGTGATGCTCGGTCTGCTGACGCTGCACCGCCGCTTCGCCCTCACCGAGGGCGCGCTCGCCACGATCGTGCTGGGCGTCGGCGTCGCCTCTGCCGTCATGATGGCCCTCACCTACGACGGGGCCAATGCCACCCGCGCCTACTACGGCACCGACACCCATCTCTTCGGCCTGATGCTCGGGGCGTCACTGGCGATCGTCTGGACCGGCCCCCTTCGCGCCTACACGACCCATCCCAGGTGGTGCGCCCACCGCCGGTGGTTCGTCGGTGGGGCGGTCGCCACCATCGCGGCCCTCTTCGCCCTGGCCGGCGAGGAGCACGCCTGGACCTTCGCCCTCGGCATCCCGCTCATCTCGGTGGCCAGCGCCATCCTCCTGCTCGCCGCCGTGGAGCGGCCCGGGAGGCTGCGGACCGTCCTCGAGCTGCCGCCCCTGGCGTGGGTCGGGCAGCGCTCCTACGGCATCTACCTGTGGCACTGGCCGGTCATCCTGATCGTCGCCCAGGACATCCCGACCAACGCCGGCACCTCCGCCTTCGTGTGGACGCGGGTGTGGGCGATCGTCGTGACCCTCGCCCTCGCGGACCTGTCATTCCGTTTCGTCGAGACACCGGTGCGGCGACTCGGCTTCCGCGAGACCGGCCGTCGGATCCTGGGCGCCTTCACCCTGCTGCGGTCCGTGCGCACCCGCCGCGTGGTCCTCGGCGTCGTCGTCGCATCGGCGCTGGTCCTGGGCATCGTCCTCGTGACGGCCCCGGACACCACGACCACGCAGCGGACCATCGAGCAGAACCAGGCCCGTGCGGCTGCCCCGCGCAAGACCGAGCCCGCCCCGACCTTCTCCGGGACGGCGAGCTTCACGATGCCCACCGGGGACGAGATCGACGTCTTCGGTGACTCCATGGTCGTCGGGTCGGTCCCTGCACTCGAGTACTACTTCCCCGGGATCCAGATCGACGCCCGCTCCAACCGTCGGTGGAGCGACGGACTGGCCGCTGTCGAGTCCGCCGGACCCTCACTGCGCCGAGCCGTCGTGCTCGCCTTCGGCACCAATGCCGGGACCGATCCCGAGACCGTCGAGGCGATCTTGAACGAGATCGGCGACGACCGCATGGTCGTCATCGTCAACCTGCACGCGGACCGACTCTCCCGCATCGACGACGACAACGCGGCGCTGAAGAAGATCGCCGGCAAGCACCCCAATGTTGCTCTCGCCGACTGGGATTCCGCCGTGGCAGCCACCGACCTGCAGTCGGACGGCATCCACCCCTCTCTCGGCGGCGCACACACCTACGCGGCGACCGTCCGTCAGGCCTTCGCCGACCTGACCAAGAAGCACACGGGCAAGACCGTCACGCTCAAGGAGCTCCCCCGTCCGTGAGCCCGCATCTGCCTAGGCAGATGTAGCGCCACGGGGCCGCACCTGGCAGCGCGGGCAGCTGGTCGAGCTGCGGTTCATGAACTGCTCCCGCCGCATCGTCGTTCCGCAGCGCGGACACGGGCGCCCCTCCTGCCCGTAGGCGGACAGCGACCGGTCGAAGTATCCGGAGGCACCGTTGACGTTGACGTACAGGGCGTCGAAGCTCGTGCCGCCTTGGGCCAGGGCCTCCGCCATGACATCGCGCGCATGGTCGAGGAGGCGCCCGATGGCCGGCCGGGTCAGGTCGCTGGCCAGCCGCTCCCCGTGCACCCCGGCGCGCCACAAGGACTCGTCCGCGTAGATGTTGCCGATGCCCGAGACGACGGTCTGGTTGAGCAGCACCCGCTTGATCCCGCTCCGTCTGCCCTTGACATCGCGCACGACCGCATCGCGGTCGTAGTAGGGGTCGAAGGGGTCGAGTGCGATGTGCGCGACGCTCGAGGGCACACCGTCGACCAGATCGGCCAGGGCGAAGCCTCCGAAGGTGCGCTGGTCGACGAAGCGCAGCTCTCGCCCGCCGTCGGCGAACCGGATCCGCGCGTGGGTGTGCTTGGCCTCGGCATCCTCGGGGTCGGTGACGAGCATCTGCCCGCTCATGCCGAGGTGGACGATGAGGCCCTCATCGGGCACGGCGTCCTGGGCATCCGCCAGCGAGAGCCACAGGTACTTGCCGCGCCGGTGCGCGCCGGTGATCGTGCGTCCGGCCAGACGGTCCTCGAGATCACGCGGGCCCGGCTCGTGCCGGCGGGCCACGCGGTGGCCGCGCAGCGAGAGCGTCTCGATGGTCCGCCCGGCCACGTGGTCGGCGAGGCCGCGACGCACGACCTCGACCTCGGGCAGCTCAGGCATGTGGCAGCCTCGCCACGTCAGGCCGAGGTGGCCGGCTGGCCGGCCGTGAGCGCGGCATAGGCGTCCGCAGCAGCCTGCTGCTCAGCGACCTTCTTGGTCCGGCCGCTCCCGTGTCCACGGGCCACGTCGGCGATGACCGCCTCAGCGGTGAAGGTCTTGTCGTGGTCCGGGCCCTCGTCGCTGGTGCGGTAGTGGACCCCACCGAGGCCTTGCGCGGCCGCGACCTCCTGAAGCGAGGTCTTCCAGTCCAAGCCGGCCCCCAGGCTCGCCGAGCTCTTGATCAGCGGGTCCAGGAGGGAGTGCACGAGCAGGCCAGCGGCCTCGAGCCCGCGGGGCTTGGGGGTGGAGAGGTAGACCGCGCCGATGACGGCCTCGACCGTGTCGGCGAGGATCGAGTCCTTGTCCCGACCGCCGGTCGTCTCCTCGCCACGGCCGAGGCTGACGAAGTCACCCAGACCGATGGCGCGCCCGACGTCCGCCAGGGCACGCATGTTGACCACCGCGGCACGCAGCTTCGCCAGCTCACCCTCGGTGAGGTCGGGATGCGTGGCGTGCAGGTGGTCGGTGACGACAAGCCCGAGCACGGAGTCCCCGAGGAACTCCAACCGCTCGTTGTGCGGCAGACCGCCGTGCTCGTAGGAGTACGAGCGGTGGGTGAGGGCACGCGTGAGCAGCGGCTCGTCGACGGGCTCCCCTGTCACCTCGGTGAGGTATCGGGAGAGCTCCTCGACGGGCCGCTGCTGCGATGAGGTCCTGTCGCTCATGCGACAGGCGACTCAGGCCTGGTGCTCGGTGCGGTCCGCGGTCGCGTAGTAGCGACCCTTGTACGTGCCGCAGCTCGGGCAGGCCTGGTGGGCCGGCGCCGGGTTCTTGCACTGCGGGCAGGTCGACAGCGCGGTGGGCGTTGCCTTCCAGTTCGCACGGCGGCTACGGGTGTTGGAGCGCGACAGCTTCCGCTTCGGGACGGCCACGTCAGTTCCTCTTCTCTTCGTTGTCCAATTCCCCCGAGGAGGCAGCCAGAGGCGCAAGCGCCTCGAGTGCCGCCCACCGGGGGTCGATCAGCTCATGGTGGTGGTCCGGGTCGTCCTCGAGCCTGGCTCCGCACTCGGAGCACAGTCCCGGGCAGTCCTCCCGACACACCGGTTGGAACGGCAGGCTCGGCAGCACCGCGTCCCTCAGCACCGTCTCGAGGTCGATCTTGTCGTCCTCGATCTTGTGCTCATCCTGCTCATCGGCCTCGGCATCCACCTCGCGGTGGTGCTTCGCCCGATCCGGCCAGAGGAACAGCTCCTGGAAGTGGTTGACCACCGGGTGGTCGATCTCGTCCAGGCACCGCACGCAGGCTCCCACCGCTGTGGCAGAGACCGTTCCAGTCACCAGCACACCCTCGTGCACGGACTCCATCCGCACCTTCAGGTCCAAGGTCTGACCCTCGGGTACGAACAGCACATCCGTGCCGAAATCGGCTGGAGCATCAGCCTGAAGATCCATCTCATGCATCGACCCGGGTCTGCGGCCCACGTTCTTGGCATCGAGTACCAAACGTGAGGCGGGGGCGTTGCGGTCCATGGCTCCAAGTCTCCGACAGAACGGTCCACGACACGACGACGTAGACCGACGCACCAGACTACCGGGGTGACCCCCTTCGCCCCAAACTCGCGAACCGGACACCCTCTGCGGCCCGCAGACTCAACCCCTCGCCACTCTCTGCACGGGTGACCGTGGCGGCCACCGCGGCGCGTGCTCGATGCAGTCGACTCCTGACGGTCTGGACCTCGACACCTTGGTACCGGGCAATCTCTGCGTAGCTGAAACCGCCGTACTCACGAAGGACCAAGGCCTCCCGGAACTGGTCCGGCAGCGCGGTGACGGCCCGCTTCACCTCGTCCCGGAGCACCACCATCTCAGCAAGGTCCCATCCCTGCGCCGTCACGTCAGCGCACACCCACTCGCACGGGATGTCGTGGCGCTGACGCACGAGGGCCAACGAGGCATTGATGACGACCCGGTGGGCCCACGTCCCGAAGCGCGCCTCCCCCCGGAAGGACCCGATGTTCAGCCACATGGACACGATCCCGTCCTGCATCGCGTCCGCAGCATCGTGCGGGTTGCCGGTCACGCGCAGGACGGGCGGCCACAGGCGGGCACGGCAGGACTCGACGAGCTGCCCGAAGGCCTGGGCATCTCCTCTTTGGGCGCAGGCAATCAGCACTGCCTCCTCTGACGGAGCGGTCATGGCCCTCACCTACGCACCCCGGGTGCCTCCCGGACGCGTCCAGTCTCTGGCGGATCCCACCAATCGTCAATGAATCGTCAGGGCAAGGTCACGCATTGGTCAGCACATGTCACGGATGCCGGGAACCAAAGCACCTTGGCTCGCATCCAATGGTGGAGACGGCCCGCATCTGAGCGTGCCGCCACGGCTGGCAGGAGCAGGTCATGGACACGTGGTGGGCTGACACGAACGGCGACGGCATCAATGACTACCTCATCGATCAGGACGGCGACGGCGTCGTCGACTACTCCTACAACGACATGGACGGCGACGGGGTGTACGAGACGATCGGTGTCGACACCGGCGGCGACGGGATCGCCGACCAGTATCTGGTGGACATCGACAAGGACGGTCACCACGAGGCAACAGCCTTCGACGCGGACCAGAACGGCAGCGCTGAGTCAGCTCTGGTCGATGCGAATGCCGATGGGACGAGCGAGATTGCCTTCAATGACGTGGACAGCGACGGGCTCTTCGAAACCATCCACGTCGACGCCAACCAGGACGGTGTCTTCGAGCAGACCCTCGTCGACCACAACGGCGACGGCACGCTCCAGGCTGCCACGCCGGCGTCGACGACGACCACGACTGATGGTGGCTACAAGGGCCCCTTCGCAGACTTGATCAACTCACCCCAGTTCGAGACCGACCCAGAGTTTCGCGGGCAGGTCCGGGACATGATCGACAGCCAGAATGACGCGATCGACTACATCATCCGTGGCGATGATGATGACGACGACGACTGGTGAGTACCTGGGCCGGTGAGTACCTGGGCCGGTGAGATCATCCGGGCTCCTGCGTCGTGGCCCGGACGTCGCCGGGACGGATGACGCCGTGAGCTGCGACCCAGCCCGGGCGAACCACGTCGATGATGCTTCCCGGCGTCCGGTGGGGGCCTGGCGGCAGAGCCTGGACCACGTGGTGTCGGGACGGGTCAACCGGGTCTCCCCTGCCGATGACCAACCGGTGCACGCCGAGCATGTCGAGGGCAGCCTCCACGTCGACCCGCTCGGCCTCCGTGACGGCCACGTCGTAGGCACGCACCAGATCAGCAACCGTCGAGGTGTGCCCTGCCTCCATGGACGTCATGGTCGACCTCCTGCGATGGCCGCGTCCACGGAGGCGATCGCAGCACGGAGTTCTTCGCGGGCGGTGCTGCGCGCCTCTGCTTGGGCTCGACGTTGCTCCTCGGTGCCCTCACTTGCCTCGCGGATCCGCCGTGCGGCGTCAGTGACCACAGCCAGCTGCGCGTCGAGGTGCGACCGGAAGGCAACGGCGACCTCGGGCTTGATCTCACGCAGCCAGCCGTCGACGTACTCACCGAACTCGACACGCTGTCGCGCAAGAGAGGATCGCAGCTCGCCGGACAGTCGCGAGCGCTCCACACGATTGCCGCGGAAGGCGAGGTTGAAGGCCACCCAGGCCCCGGCGCCGGCGAGGCTCACCGGTCCGACGATGCTCGATGAGGGGCTGTCGGTCACCGCCATCGTCAGACGCTCAGCCATGGACGCGCCGATGGCGAGGCTGCTGACCACCATGGGGTCAAACAGATCGGTGGGTCGGCGTACCGCCCCACCTCCTGGGGCCGCCGACGTTCCTGCCGCGACCCTCCCGGCAATGTCGTCGAGCAGGACAGCGTCGCCGAACATCCGCGTGACGATCTCCTTGACCCCGTCGTCAAGCATGTCGACGAGCCCGTCGCGTATGAGTGCGTACTCGCTGACCATCTCGATGGTGAGCGCACGCACGTAGTCCTTGCGCCGGGGCCCCAGCGGCGTCTTGTCGATCCGCAGACGCGCGTCGGTCTCGAGCTCGTCGAATGCGGTGCGGGCGGCTCGGAGCACCTCAGTGCGCAGGCGCGAGAGGTCGCGGTCGAGATCCAGGGCCCAGCGCCCACGCGTGGACGCGATCTCCTCCCGCCTGGCCTTGAGCACCGCGACCTCCTCCTCGAGCCGCGCGGCGTACGCCCGGTTCGTGAGGAGTTGCGCCCGCTCGAGCTCGAAGACGATCTGCTCCAACCCGGAGCGGGCCGTACGCAGGGCGTTGTCACGAGGGATCCGGTCGCGGTCAGCGATGATGCCGGCCAAGGTCCCCAACAAGCGCGGGATCCCGCTGTCCCGGATGAGCTCATCCCGCAGATCGCCCGGGGCCAGGTTGCGCGCCGACTCGAACATCACCGTGGACACGCCGATCACCGGGACCTCGCGGAGGTGCTCCGACGCAGCGGCCAGCCGGGTCCCGAGTCCGCCCACGATGGACTGCCACGTCGCGGGGTACTTGTCGGTCATCGTCACCACGACGACGACGTGCTCCAGCCTCGCTGCGCAGCGCAGGAGGAACTCTCGCTCCGTCCCGGCCATCGGCGACCCTGCGTCGACCACGTAGACCAGGACGCCCCCCTTCGCCGCGCAGCGCTCGTTGAGGCGGGAACGAGCGCTCCCCGTCCCGCCCACCCCGGGCGAGTCGATGATCCCGAGATCTCCCAGTGGACCGCGCGGCAGATGGATCTCCACTGCGAGTGGAGGCTCTTGGCCCTCGGGGAGATATCGCAGATCCGCGTGCTGGGGTACATCGGCGAGCGGTATGCGCACCCGTGCGCCGGCAGTACCGATGACCTCGGCCCACGGCTCGTCCTCTCCCACCGGCAGAGAGGCGATGCTGACGAAGGTCGCGCTCGTTTCCTCGACGCCGACGGGTGACAGGCCGGGAACGCCCACGAGGGTATTGGTCAGTGCGCTCTTGCCTCGCTTGGTCTCGCCCACCACGATGATGCGCAAGGGTCTTCGACTGTCCGCCTGCGATCGAACGGCGGCCGCAAAGTCGTCGCGACCGTGGGCGCGAAGAACCGCCACGGCCTCGTCGACGCACTCGGTGCTGACGCCCACCGACCCCACGGTCATGACGGCGTCCCCGTCCGGGACAGGTGGAGCATCGATTGGGCCAGCGTGCGTGCCGCCTCTCGCTCCGCGCCGCCTCGTGCCACTCCGGACTCAGCCTGATAGTGGCCAGCCTGATCCGTCGCCCACTGTCGGACATCAGCCCCTGGGGGTACGACGCCGAGCCGCTGCTCTGGCGTGGGGTACGACAACAGATTCCGCAGGTCCTTGACCCACGGGCTGTGCGGCCGTTCGTGGCTGAGCACCCGCTCGGCCCGCACTTCCTTGGTCACGTGTCCCCAGGGACTGTGCGCGAAGGCCTCCACACACCTGCCGAGGTCCGGCAGGTGTGGCTCCTGCCGCGCAACGTGCACCAGATCATCAAGGACCCTGGCCGTGCGGACATGCCGAGCCCGAACTGCCGCACCCCGCAGCGCGTCCTCGAGCGACCGGACACCACTGGCGTCCAAGAGCCATTCCCCCAGCGCACTGCTCGTGGAGGCATGCTGCCGACCGTGGTTGAGTCCGTACGGCGTGAGCAGCGCACTCAACCTCTGATGCACGTCGGCATCGACCCCATGAGCGAACTGTGCGGCTTCGCGCGGGAGCCCGGCCAGCGCCCTCAGGGTCCGAGCATCCGATTCGGTCACCCGACCCGTGCGGGCTGTCTCCGCCATGAGCCCACTCACCGGCAGGACCGTGGTGAAGTGGTTCGGCAAGGAGGCCGCCACCCGGCGCGCGGACTCGCGGGCGAGGCCGATCGCGTCGTCCTCCCCCCACCCGCCGGAGCCGAGGTTGTCCGCGTGCGACAGCAAGCCGATGGTTGTGGCTGCTCCTCGATCCGGCCCACCGGAACTTTGTCGCATCTCATCGAGCACCGCGGTGTCATCGCTACGCGCCGCCCCACGGAAGAGGTGCAGCACCACTTCTGCACCGGCTGCCAGGTCAATGGTCGCGTCCGCGACCTGTCGATGGGGAGCGGTGGCTGCCAGGCCCGGGGTGTCGATGAGCGTGAGGTGTTCGAGGACATCACTCTGCAAAGTCACCTCGGCGAACACGATCGGCTCCCCCGGAGTGAAGGGCGCCTGGCCCAAGAGCGCCGCGATCGACAACGGCAACCGACGCCCGTCACGGGTGATGCCCACTGCGGCCTCGGGCGCGCCGTATCGAAAGACCATCGGGTAGCGCGTGCATTCCTCAGCGGCAGTCGCTGCAATCCGTCGACCCACCAAGGCGTTGAGCAGGGTGGACTTCCCGGCGCTCACCCGACCCGTCAGGGCCACTCGGAGAGGCTGGTCCAAGGTTGCCTTGACCGCGCTGATGCGCTCCCGCAGGTCGCGCGCCTCGGGCGGGATGGCGCCGACGAGCTGATCGCACAGACGTCCGGCCGGATTGTCGGCAAGGACCGCCGGGTCGATCATGGCTTCGGGACGGTCGTCGTCCACCAGTCGTAGAGGTTTGCGACGTCTCCGTCGGCAGAAGCGAGCTGAACGATGTCGTGGTCCTCGGTGTAGGTCCAGATGAGGCGAGCGGAAGCACCCTGCTCATCCCAGACCGAGTACACCGTGCCGAGCTCCGAGCCGCCTCCGACAGACCAGTTGTTCCACGCAGGCGGGGTCCGGACATCGGACGCTGCCTGGGATGACAGGTCGACGCCGGCCCCTTGGAGGAAGTCCCCGATCACGTGAGTCGAGTCCGTGGCGGAGCCGACCTTCGACAGGAAGATCACCGGACTCCCCGTGAGGGTCACCGTCGTGATGGCCGGGGTGCACTTGACGTTGTGCAGGATCAGCGGATCCTCGATCGTCTGGGCCGTACAACTACCTTCCTCGACCAGCTCGCTGTGAGCGGTCACCAGATCGCACTCTTGGGAGGACAAGCCAGGGCAGCCAGGAGCGCCTCCCCCAGCCGTGCCAGTTCCGCTGTCGTTGCTGGTTGCCCAAGCCCACACCCCACCACCCCCGACCAGAACGCCGAGCGCCACGACTCCGGCCGCCACCCCTGGCCCCCACCGTCTGCGCCGGTTCGGGCTCTCTTGCGGATGGTGGGGTCCGCCCTCAGCAAGCGGACGAGCGAGTTCTTGAGCTGCGACGAGGGCACCAGCGCTCGTCACCTCCTTGGGGTCACCCAGGGTGCCCACCCGGCCCTTGGTGAGTTCTTGGAACTCACGCTGCACAAGCGGGATCAAGCTTGAGCCACCGGTGAGGAACAGGTGCTGCACCTCGTGGTCCCCCAGCAGCGTGCGGGTGACCTCGACCGCGCGACTGACTGCCGGCCGGATCAACTGCTCGAACTCCGCGGCGCTGATGGTGAGAATGAGGCGTTCGGCGCCCAGGACCACAGCCAGAGGAGCCGAGGAGTGGTGGGACAGGTCGTGCTTGGCCCGGGTGATCTCGTCGCGCAAGGTCAACCTGGACGCGAGTCCTTCCGGCGCATCAAGCTCTCGGAGGAGGTCCTGACGCCCCTCCGACACGAGTTGGTCGCGCACCCAGCGCTCGATCTGCTCATCGAAGTCGTCACCGCCGAGCGGATCGATCCCGTCGATGGTGCCGACCCGTAGGTCCAGACCGTGCGGGCTCGTGTCCGTGCTGAGGCAGGCGACGTCGAAGGTGCCCCCACCGAAGTCCACGACGGCGAGATCCTCCCCAAGGGCGATGGTGCCGTTCTCGATGTGCCGCCACGCAGCAGCCAGAGGCTCCGCGATGAGCACGACCTGCTCAGCGCTCAAGCCGGCGAGGGCGGCAGCCTCGCGCAGCCGGTCCAGGAGGTGATGGCCCCACACCGCAGGATGGGTGATGACCACCCTGCTCGGCGCGCTCCCACGCGACTGCTGCGCCGCGACGGTGATGACTCGACGCATCACGGATGCCACGAGGTCGACCGGCCGCACTTCCAGCCCGTCGAGCAAGATCGTCGGCTCGCCCAGCCGTCGCTTCGGCGTCCGCTCCAGACCGGTCGGGTGCATCGCAGCCATGCGCAAGGCGTCGTCACCGACTGCCACTCGGTCGCCGCTGATCAGCACCGCCGACGGCATGGAGTTGCTCGAGTACCCGAGGTGGAGGGGGGTTGGCGAGGCTCCGGGACGCAGTACCGACGCGCAGGTGTTGGAGGTCCCGAAGTCGATCGCGAGCCAATACCGCTCCGGGCTGAGTGGCTGGGTCTCAGTCATGGCCCCTCACGACGTACCTGTCACCACGGGCCGCGACATCACGTGCTCCATCGCCGCCCACCGGGCCGTTCCCGATGGCTCACCACATTGGATGCTGGAAGCGTCGAGAAAGTTCCCGCTCGGCTCAGGGGCGGGGCAAGCGCTCCACCAGAGCGTCGCGCACTTCGTCGGCGACGAGTCCGGTGACGTCCCCGCCGAAGCGCGCGACCTCCTTGACCAAGGACGAGGAGACGTACTCGTGGCGCGGATCTCCGGGGAGGAAGAGGGTCTCGACACCGGTGAGGTGGCGGTTCATCAGCGCCATCGGCCACTCGTAGGAGAAGTCGGTCTCACCGCGCAGCCCCTTGAGGAGAACGTGGGCGTCCAGCTCGGTGCACACGTCGACGATGAGCCGGTTGGCGAAGGCCTCGACGCGCACATTGCCCAGGTCGCCCACCTGATCACGGATGAAACCGGCCCGCTCGTCGACCGTGAAGGTTCCCTGCTTGGCCGGGTTGTGCAGGATCGCGACCACGACCTCGTCGAAGAGCGCGGCGGCCCGTCGGAAGACATCGATGTGCCCGACGGTCACCGGGTCGTAGGAGCCGGGGCAGACGGCGCGGGTCACTCCTGCGGCTGCTCGTCGTTGGGCAGCAGACCATCGTCGTAGGCCTTCTTGACGATCTTCTCGACGTTTTCGAGCGAGCCGGCGCCGCTCTCGAGCAGCTCGTTGCGCTTGACCAGCCACTGCGTGCCGAGCTCTTGGCGCAGCTCCTCCGAAGCGTCCTCACGGGCGGGGTTGAGGATCGACAGCTCCTCCTCGCCGATGTGGTGGTTGAGCACCTCCGCGACGCCCTCGAGGGCGTCCTCGAACTTCTGTGTGTCGGTGCCCTTGGCCTGGAGCAGCTTGAGCAGCGCCTCGTTGGTGGCGGCGTGCTCCTCCTCACCGTGCTCTTCCTCCTCGCCGTCGATGACCTTCTTCGACTTCAGCTTCGGGTAGACGTTGTCCTCCTCGGCCTCGCTGTGCGCGACGAGCAGGTCGGAGAAGGCGACACGGGCAGCCTCCCGGTCGGCGCTCTCGTCGCGCATGGCGCGCATGAGGTCCTCGAGGAGGCGGTGGTCCGCGGTGATCAGGTCGACGATGTCGCCAGAGGTGGGCTGCGGGATCGAGTAGTCGGTCATGGGTCATTCCTACCCGATCCCGACTGTCATGACACCCCGCCGGCGTGAGTCAGATCTGGTAGTCGGGTGCAACCTGCGTGGCGAACCACAGGACGGTCTCGCCATAGGTCTTGGAGCCCTCGGCGACGATCCCGTCCGGCCAGGACGGCTCGGGCGAGCGGGAGGAGCGCTCGATGACGATGACCGGCTCCTGGGCGAGCCACTGGTGGGCCAGGAGCATCTCGAGGACCGAGGCGAGGGACTCCTCGGTGACGTCGTATGGCGGGTCGGCCAGGACGAGGTCGTAGCGCAGGGAGGCAGTCCGGTTGAGGGCCTGCTCCACGGAGCACGACTGCAGGCGGGCGCCGGCGACACCGAGGTCCGAGATGTTGGCGCGGATCGTCGCCGAGGCGCCCCGGTCGGACTCGACGAGCAGCACGCTCGCGGCACCACGGCTGGCCGCCTCGAGCCCGAGGGCTCCGGATCCGGCGTAGAGGTCCATGACGTGGGCGCCCTCGATGACCCCACGCGACTCGAGCGCGGAGAACAAGGCCTCGCGCACCCGGTCGGTCGTGGGCCTGGTGCCGTCGCCCGTGGGCGTGCGCAGTCGCCGTCCGCCGGCGTCGCCGCTGATGATCCGAGTCACGCGTCCATGATGCGCCATCGTCGGTGGGCGGCCCAACCGGGGACCGCCTCGACCGGCCGGAGCGGGCGGGATCAGCCCTTTTCGAGGTAGGCGGCCTGCTCCGCGTCGAGCCAGCTGGCGATCGTCTCGCGCAGCTGCGGGTGCCCGCCGATCTCGGGGTCCTCGGTGAGGAGCGCCTGGGCATCCTCGCGAGCCTCCTCGATGATCGTGCCGTGCTTCAGCACCGACAGGTGCTGCAGCTGGCTGCGCACGCCGTGCTGGGCGGTGCCCAGCACGTCCCCCTCCCGGCGCTGGGAGAGGTCGATCTGGGCGAGCTCGAAGCCGTCCGTGGTCTCGGCCACGGACGTCAGCCGCTCGGCAGCCGTCTCGCTCTCGGACGCCGTGACGAGCAGACAGATCCCCGGGTCGCTGCCGCGTCCGACGCGGCCACGCAGCTGGTGCAGCTGGGAGACACCGAAGCGGTCGGCGTCGAGGATGACCATCGTCGAGGCATTGGGCACGTCGACCCCCACCTCGATGACCGTCGTGGAGACGAGGACGTCGACGTCGCCGGAGTGGAACCTCGCCATCACCGCGTCCTTGTCCTCCGGGGTCATCCTGCCGTGGAGCACCTCGAGGGTGAGGCCCTGCAGTGCCGGGTGGGCCCGCAGTGTCTCGATGACCTCGTTGACCGCGGCGAGCGGACGCTGGGGCCGCTCGTCGTCAAGACGCTCTCCGTCGTCGTGCTCGTCGTCGAGGACACCGTCCTCGGCGACGAGGTCGATGCCGTCGACTTGGTCGTCGTCGCCGTCGATGCGGGGGCAGACGACATAGGCCTGCCGCCCGACGGCGACCTCCTCGGCGACGCGCTGCCAGGCCCGGTCGACCCAGCCGGGACGGTGCACGGGCACGACATGCGTGGTGATCGGTTGACGGCCTCGCGGCAGCTCGCGCAGGGTCGACGTCTCCATGTCGCCGAAGACGGTCATGGCCACGGTCCGCGGGATGGGTGTCGCCGTCATGACGAGCAGGTGCGGGGGCGTGCCCCCCTTGGCGCGCAATGCATCGCGCTGTTCGACACCGAAGCGGTGCTGCTCGTCGACGACGACCAGAGCCAGATCGGCGAAGGTCACCTTGTCCTCGAGGAGTGCGTGCGTGCCGATGACGATGCCCGCCTCGCCGGAGGCGATCTCGAGCATCGCCTCCCGGCGGCGGGCCGTCGACATCGAGCCGGTGAGCAGGGCGACGCGGGTGGCGTGCTCGTCGCCACCGAGCATCCCGCCCTCGGCCAGGTCACCGAGCATGGAGCGGATGGACGCCGCGTGCTGCGACGCGAGGACCTCGGTCGGCGCGAGCAGGACGGCCTGCCCACCGGCGTCGACGGCGGCGAGCATCGCCCGCAGCGCGACGATCGTCTTGCCGGAGCCGACCTCCCCCTGGAGCAGGCGGTGCATCGGCGTGGGTCGGGCCATCTCGGCCAGGACCTCGCGCCCGACCAGCTCCTGCCCTGCGGTCAGCTCGAAGGGCAGCCGCTCGTCGAAGCTGGCCAGCAGTCCGCCCTCCCGCGGTGTCCGTCCCTGCGTGACGACGGAGGCAGCCGCGAGGCGACGCTGACCGAGGATGCACTGCAGGACGAAGGCCTCCTCGAACTGCAGGCGTCGCTTGCCCGCGGCGACATCGCTGTCGTCCCGTGGCGCGTGGATGGCGCGAAGGGCGGCGCCTCGATCGAGCAGGTCCCTGCGGCGGCGCACCGCCTCGGGGATCGCATCGACCACGTCGTCCAGCTGACCCAGCACCAGCCGCACGCACCGCGTGATCGTCCACGGGTGGACACCCGGGACGTGCCGGTAGATCGGGATGAGTCCGGTGTGGTCGGCGTCGCCGAGCTCGCCGAGAGCGGCCGCCTCCTCGAGGGTGGCGTAGCCGGGGTGGGCGAGCTGTCGTTGACGGTTGAACTCCGAGACCGTCCCGGCGAAGAGGAACTCGCGGCCGGGGAGCAGCTTGTGCTCGTGCCCGCGCGCGTCGAAGAAGGTCACGCGCATCCGCGAGCTGCCGTCGGTGATGACGACCTCGAGCATGCGGCCCCGGCGCTTGGCCATCGGGCGGGCGTTGGCGGTCTCCACACGGGCCACTGCGACGAGGAAGTCACCCACGCGCGGGTTGCCGAGGTCGGCCTCTGCGCTGCGGTATCGGCGCGGCCAGAAGGCGAGCAGCTCTCCGACGGTCTCGATCCCGCGGTGCTTGGCCAGCTTGCCCGCAGCCTGTCCCCCGAGCAGCCCCTTGAGCCGGGTGGACTCCCCCGCCACTACTCCGCTCCGAGGAGCAGCAGGTAGTGCGGCTGGCCGCCGTCGATGACCTCGACCTCGATGCCGTCGCGCCGGGACTCGATCCAGTCGGTGATGGAGTGGACCAGGCCCTCCGGGGCGTCCGCACCGACGACCAGGGTGACCAGCTCGGTGCCGGTCGCGACGATGCCGTCGAGGACCTCGCGGGTCACCTGCTCGGCATCGGTGCCGACGATCGTGATGTCCCCGCTGACGACGCCGAGCACGTCGCCCACCTCGCACAGGCCACCGCTGGTCAGGCCCGCCTTGACCGCGACGGTGAGGGCCCCGTGCCGGGTGGCCGCGGCCGAGTGCGTCATGGCCAGGACGTTGTGCTGGGTCGAGGCTCCGGGATCGAAGACCGCGAGCGCTGCCAGGCCCTGCACGGCCGTCGCGGAGGAGATCACGTGCACCGTCTGGCCCTCCTGCTCAGCGGCGTGCGCGGCGGCATCCGCCGCCATGCGGGTGTCCCGGTCATTGGGCAGGAGGATGACCTCCTCAGTGCCCGCCGATCGGACCGCGGCAAGGATCTCGCCGGCGGAGGCCCGGTGCCCGGGACCCGACATCAGGGTGATCGCACCGGACTCCTCGAGGACCTCGGCGATCCCCGGGCCGGCGGCGCAGGCCACGATGGCGACCCCACCGCGCGGGCGTGGAGCGTGGGCCTCGAGCAGCGTCACGGCGACCCGCTGGGGCGCTGCGTGCTCGAGGCCGGCCTCGATCGCAGCACCGATGTCGTCGGTGTGCACATGGACATTGCAGACGTCCTCGGCCGTGGACACCACGACGCTGTCCCCGATCTCGTCGAGGCGCAGACGCAGGCGGGCCAGGCCCTCCTCGCTCACGTCGTGCAGCAGGTACATGACCTCGTAGTCGGGGCCCTCGTGGACCCGCGGCTCCGGCGCCCCCTCGCCGCCTGTCCGGGACCAGCCGGCCCGTCGCTCCAGGGAGGGGTTGAGGGTGAACTCGTCGACGGCGAAGCGGGACGGCGTCCCGAGCTCGTGGACGACCTGGTCGAGGGCCTCGACGAAGAGCAGGTAGCCGGCACCGCCGGCGTCGACGACTCCGGCGTCGGCGAGGACCTGCAGCTGCTCGGGTGTGCGGCTCAGGGCGGCTCGTGCGGCCTCGACGCCGGCGCGCGTCATGTCCCCGAGGCCACCTCCCTCGGCCCGCACACGGGCCACCTCCAGCGCGGTGGCGTCGGCGACGCTGAGGATCGTCCCCTCCTGCGGGCGCACGACGCTCTCGCGGGCGCGCTGGGCGCCCCGCTGCACAGCGCGCACCACGGCGTCTGCGTCGACGACCTCGAGGTTCCCGGCGGTGACGACCTCGCTGACGCCGCGGATCATCTGGCTGAGGATGACGCCGGAGTTGCCACGAGCGGACATCAGCGCCGATCGCGAGAGTGCGGCCGCCTCGACCGGCAACGACACCTCGCCGAAGATCCCCAACCGCTCCTGCTCGGTGCGCGCCGTGTCCAGTGCCTGGTCGAGCGTGAGGTACATGTTGGTGCCGGTGTCCCCGTCGGGGACGGGGAAGACATTGAGCGCGTCGATCTCGGCCCGTCGGGCGGCGAGGGCCGCTCGGGTCACGACGACCCACCGACGGACTGACTCTGCGTCGAGGACCTCCAGCACGCCGTCAGGTTAGTGGACGACGGTGACATCGCGGGCCCAGGGCCCGCCACGACCCTTGACGATGGCGGTCCCAGCACCGTTTTGGCCCTGCGGTCCACCCTCGGCTACTCTGTACCGGTTGCCCGGTGACGCGCCCTCCCTTCGGGTGGAGCGATCGAGCAGCATCACTCACTTACTGACGAACACAGGAGAAACCCGTGGCTGCCAACTGCGACGTCTGCGGCAAGGGACCGTCCTTCGGACACTCCATCTCGCACTCGCACCGCCGCAACAAGCGTCGCTGGAACCCCAACATCCAGCGCGTGCGCGCCAAGGTGGGCGAGGCCGGGGTGACCCCCAAGCGTCTCAATGTCTGCACTTCATGCCTCAAGGCCGGCAAGGTCAAGCGCTGACCCGAGCCTGACGACAAGGCCGCTGCTCCCCTCCCGGGGACGGCGGCCTTTTCGTGTCCCGGCACCTGCGCACGACCTCAAGGGAGCGCGCGAAGGGGGTCAGCCGGCGAAGTGGTCCCAGCCGGTGACCGTGGGGACCTGGCCGTCGACCACGACAGCCGCCTCCCCCGCGGCGCACACGCCCAGGACGGCCCACCCCCGCGGCACCGATCCCTCCGGGAAGGTGGCGGCGAGCGCGTGCTCCTCGCCCCCGGACAGCACCTGACGCAGTGCGTCGGCCTCCCCCAACGCCTCGGTGAGTGGTCCGGCGGCCTGCTCCGCGAGGGCCGCCCCTGACAGCTCGATCCGCACACCGCTGGCACGAGCCACTCGGCCCAGGTCGCGCACGAGCCCGTCGGAGACATCGATCATCGAGGTCGCTCCGGCGTCGGCAGCCAGCGGCCCCTGCTCGATCGGCGGCCGCCCCGCGGTGCGGTGCACCAGGCACAGCTCGTGGACGGAGCGGTCGGTCGCCTCCGGCTCACCATCGGTGGCGGTGCGCCCGCGGCCCTCGAGCAGCAGCTGCAGTCCTCCCCCGGACCGACCCAGCCCTCCACAGACCGCCACGACGTCCCCGGGTCCGGCGCCGTCCCGTCGCACGGGTGCCCGCCCCCCGAGGTCTCCCGTGGCCGTGATCGCCACGAGCACAGTGCCCTCTGCGGCCGACGACAGGTCGCCGCCGAGCACCGGCGCCCCTGCCTCCCCGGCCGCCGCCGCGATCCCCTCCGCGAGGTCGAGGACCCACGCGACCTCCGTGTGCGGATCCGCGGCGAGCGCGACGAGGAGTCCCGTCGGCACGGCGCCCATGGCGGCGATGTCCGCGAGGTTCTGCGCGACCACCTTGCGGCCGACCTCGTGACCGGAGGACCAGTCGTCCCGCCAGTCGCGACCGCGCACCATCGAGTCCGTCGTGAGCACGACCGCGCCCGAGGGCGCACCCAGCACGGCCGCGTCATCGCCCGGCCCGAGGAGGACGGGGGCCACCCCCTTCGTGCCGTCGAAGATGGGGAAGAGGCGAGCCAACAGCTCCCCCTCGGACAGGTCGGACAGGCGGGTGGGGGGCACAGGTCACGCTCCGGATCGGCGTTGGGGGTCAGGACCGCACGGTAGCCTCCCCGCCGTGCCCATCTCCCGCCGACCTCGTGCCGCGCTCGCCGGACTGCTGGCCCTCCCCCTGCTCCTGGCCGGGTGCGGTGGGAGCGTCGAGGTGGGGATGCCGCCCGCCGCCGACAGCCCGGGCTGCGCAGCGGCCGCGGAGCACTGGCCCGAGCGGCTCAGCGACCTCGAGGCCCGGGAGACGGACCCGAGCAGCCCGGCGATCAGGGCGTGGGGCGATCCCGCCGTGGTGGCCCGCTGCGGGATGCCGGCGATGCCGCCGACCGAGGCGCAGTGCGTCGTCGTCAACGACATCGGGTGGGTCGCCGAGGAGCTCGGCGACGGCACCCGACTGACGAGCTTCGGCCGCGACCCGGCGATCGAGGTCATCGTGCCGGACGAGCACGGGCCGGGGCCACTGCTCCTGCCGGCGTTTGCGTCTGCCGTCGAAGAACTGCCGACCAACGGCTACGAGTGCAGCTGACCCGCATCTGCCTGGGCAGATGCGGGTGTGGGGGCGCTCAGCGCAGCCCGACGGGCCGCTCGAGGGCCAGCTGGATGAGCTCGTCGACGAGCTCGGGGTAGGTCACGCCGCTCGCCTCCCACATCCGCGGGTACATCGAGTGCGGGGTGAAGCCGGGCATGGTGTTGATCTCGTTGATGACCACGGCGCCACCCTCGGTGACGAAGCAGTCGACCCGGGCCAGACCCTCGCAGGCCAGGGACTCGAAGGCCTCGGCGGCCAGACGGCGCACCTCGTCGGCGACATCCTGCGGCAGGTCCGCGGGGCAGGACAGGACGACGGACGCCTCGTCGAGGTACTTGGCCTCGAAGTCGTAGAAGTCGTGGCCGTGACCGGCCTCCACGACGATCTCCCCCGGCATGGAGGTGCGCGGCGCGTCGAGGCCGCGCCCCTGCAGGACCGCGCACTCGATCTCCCGGCCGACGATGCCGGACTCGACGATCACCTTGAGGTCGTGCTCGCGGGCCGCCTCGATCGCCGCCTCGAGACCCTCGGGGCCGTCGACCTTGGACACGCCCATCGAGGACCCCGCACGGCAGGGCTTGACGAAGACGGGGTAGGTCAGCGCGCTGACCGCATCCATCGCGGCCGCCTTGTCGCGACGCCACTGGGTGTCGGTGATGACCGTGTACGGCCCGACGGGCAAGCCGGCGCCGACGAAGACGACCTTCATGTAGTGCTTGTCCATGCCAGCGGCGGAGGCGAGCACGCCCGAACCGACGTAGCGGATGTCGGTCAGCTCGAGCATCCCCTGCAGCGTGCCGTCCTCGCCGTAGGGCCCGTGCAGCAGAGGGAAGACGACATCGACGTCACCCAGGGCCTCCAGCGCAGCGCCGGGACGGTGGATGCTGAGCTCGGAGCGCCCGACCCGGGTGGGGAGGATGACCTCGGCGCCGGTGTCGGTGACCTCGGGGGTGCGCTCGGCCGTGAGGGTCAGCGCATCCGCGTCGTCAGGGGCCAGCACCCACGCGCCATCACGCGTGATGCCCACGGGTACGACGTCGTAGACATCGCGGTCGATCGCGCGCAGGACACCGGCTGCGGTGGCGCACGAGACGGCATGCTCGGAGGACCGCCCGCCGAAGACGACGGCGACGCGGGGCTTGCGGCTGGGATGGCTGCTCATCGGGGGAAGACTAACGTCTAGCCTCAGGAGCATGGAGCAGCACGAGCACGACGCGCAGACCGACCTGTCCCCCCGCACCAAGGTCGTGGCCCTCGGCCGGCCCGAGCGGGCGCCCGGAGCCTCCTTGAATCCCCCCGTCACCTTCACCTCGACGTACGTCCAGGACGGGCCGGTCAACTACGCGCGTGTCGACAACCCGACGTGGACCCCCTTCGAGCAGGCCGTCGGTGAGCTCGAAGGGGGGCGAGCCCTCCTCTTCGCCTCCGGCATGGCCGCCGTGCAGGCCGCGCTGTCCCTGGTCCCCACGGGCGGGACGGTCGTGGCGCCCGCAGCCGCCTACAACGGCGTCGTCGTCTCCCTCACCGAGGCCCAGGCCGACGGTCGGGTCACGGTGCGCTGGGTCGACGTCACGGACAGCGAGGCCGTCGCCGCTGCCCTGCCCGGTGCCGACCTGCTCTGGCTGGAGTCCCCGTCCAACCCGCTGCTCGAGCTCGCCGACATCGCCGGCCTGACCGCGGCAGCGCACGAGGCGGGCGCGCTGGTCGCCGTCGACAACACCTTCGCCACTCCCCTGCTGCAGCGACCCCTGCAGGACGATGTCGACGTCGTCGTGCACTCGGCCACCAAGTACCTCGCCGGGCACTCCGACGTCATCCTCGGTCTGACGGTCACGGCCGACACCGAGAGCGGACGGGAGCTGCACACCCGGCTGGCCCGCCAGCGCACCCTCTCCGGGGCGATCGCCGGACCGATGGAGGCCTGGCTCGCGCTGCGCGGGCTGCGCACCCTCTCCCTGCGTCTGGAGCGGGCCTGCGCCAACGCCGCCGATCTC
>NZ_BCSS01000044.1 GCF_001570985.1 Janibacter limosus NBRC 16128
CGACGGTCGACTCGTGGCGGGGGACGGCGGACGAGGGGCGCATCGACGCCCTCGTCCGGCACTGCGCCACCACGGCACTGACCCGTCTGGGGAGCGACGGTCTCCCCCTCCCTTCGCCCGACTACTGGGAACTCGACGAGCGCCAGCTGACGCTCGGCACGGCAGCACCCCTGCTCGCGGGTCTCGAGCACGCGGTGACGCTGACCACCGGTGATCTGCGCGAACGCTGCGCTGCCGCCGCCCAGCGGCTGGACCACCAGATCCACGCGACCTTTGGCCAGCGGGGCTGGCCGCGCCGCATCGGCGGCGGGGCCAGTGACACGGCGATCGCGTGGCTGCTGCCTCCGTATCGGACCGCGCCTCCCCGTGAGACCGAGATCCGCGCGGCCCTCGACGTGGCGGCCCAGCAGATGTCGCGGCCCAACGGCGGCTACGCGCCCGGCGGCGACTGGCGCGAGGACGGCGTCGCCTGGACCCCCGAGACCGCGGTGCTCGCCGGGGCGTGGGCGACCGCCCACGCGACCCGCGACCGGGCGGTCGAGACGCTCGCCTGGCTGGGGGATCACCGCACCGAGGCCGGGTCGCTGCCCGAAAAGGTGCGCGACGACGGCTCGCCCGCCGGTCCCGCGCCGCTGGCGTGGACCGCAGCGGTCCTCCTCACGGCAGTCGCCGATCTGGGAGGGTGAAGGGATCACCCCACCCTTGGAGGACCCAGTGAGCGAGCGCCCCACGTACCTCGGACCGACCCACGAGCAGGTCACCTACGTCACGACCCAGCAGATCCCGACCGCCGTGCGGATGGCGCAAGAGGTCCTGCCGGGCGACATGGGTGGGATCTTCGACGAGACCTTCAGGACCCTCGTCCCCGCACTGCAGGCCCAGGGCATCGAGATCGCCGGGCCGGCCTTCGCCCTGCACCACAAGATGCCGGGAGCGACGATGACCTTCGAGCTCGGCTTCCCCCTGGCCACTCCGCTGGACGGCGAGCTCGAGGCGGGCGGCATCACCTTCTACCCATCGAGCATGCCGGCGACGCACGTCGCGACGGTCTCCCACGTCGGGAGCTACGACGGTCTGGGGCGGGCCTGGAGCGGCCTCATGCAGCAGGTCGCCGCTGACGGTCATCAGACGGCGCTGCCCTTCTGGGAGGTCTACGTCAGCCAGCCCACGCCCGACGGTGACCCGAGCGCGCTGCGGACCGACCTGGTCCTGCCCTACGAGGGCTGAGGACCGCCCTCGATCAGCTGCGGCGGTCGGACAGCGCGTACGACGCGGCTGCCGACAGGGCGGCAACGCCGAGGACGGCCGGCCAGGCGCCGACCTTCTTGGCCAAGGGGTGCGAGGCACCGAAGCCACCGAGGTAGATGACCGACAGCGCCGCGGTCGTCGCCGGGTCGGTCCTGGCCAACCAGGTGCGGCCGGCGAGCAGGCCCGCTCCACCGAGGACGACGCCACCGAGCGGGCGGATGCCGGTCTCCCGGGCGACGAGGTAGCCACCGACGAGACCGAGGGCGGTGACGGGAGCGGTCTGGACGAGGCGGGCATCACGAAGCGTCATACGGACAAGGCTACGACCGGATCGAAGGGGGATGGGATGCTGCCCTGAGAACCGCACCCGACCCTGGAGCCAGCATGAGCAACGAGAAAATCGTCGTCGTCGACGGAGCCCGCACCCCGATCGGCAGCTTCGGCGGGATGTTCAAGGACGTACCGGGCTACGAGCTCGGCGCCACCGCGAGCCGCGAGGCGCTGCGCCGCGCGGGAGTTGCGGGCGAGGACATCTCCGAGGTCGTCATGGGCTGCATCGGCCAGGTCGGGCCGGACGCCTACAACGCGCGCCGCGTCGCCGTCACCGCCGGCCTGCCGACCAATGTCCCGGCCTACACCGTCAACCGCCTGTGCGGCTCCGGCCTGCAGGCCATCTGGTCCGCCGCGATGGAGATGCGGTGGAACGACCTCGACTTCACCCTCGCCGGTGGCGACGAGTCGATGACCCGGATGCCCTTCTACGACTTCGGTGCCCGCAACGGCTACAAGCTCGGCAACCGCCAGCTGCAGGACGGCACCGTCCTGATGCTCACCGACCCCTTCCACGACATCCACATGGGCGTCACCGCGGAAAATGTCGCGAAGAAGTACGGCGTCTCCCGCGAGGAGCAGGACGAGTTCGCGCTCGAGTCGCAGCGCCGTGCGGCGACCCCGGAGGCGCAGGCCGCCTTCGCCGAGGAGATCACCGCGGTCGAGGTCGGGGGCCGCAAGCCCTTCACCGCCGACAAGGACGAGCACCCCAAGCCCGACACCACCCTCGAGACGCTCGCCAAGCTGCGGCCGGCCTTCGCCAAGGACGGGACGGTCACGGCGGGCAACGCCTCCGGCATCAACGACGGCGCCGGCGTCGTCGTCCTCGGCCGTGAGTCAGCCGTCAAGGAGCGCGGCCTCACCGGGCTCGTCAGCCTCGAGGCCGTCACCACGGCCGCGATGGAGCCCGAGCTCATGGGCTATGCCCCGACGCACGCGCTCAACGCGCTCTTCGCCAAGACCGGCCTGTCGCCCAAGGACATCGGCGTCATCGAGCTCAACGAGGCCTTCGCCTCCCAGGCCGTCGCCGTCATCCGCGACACGGGACTCGACCCGGCACAGGTCAACCCCTACGGCGGCGCCATCGCGCTCGGTCACCCCGTGGGCGCGACCGGCGGCATCCTCACCATCCGCGCGGCCAAGCACATGGTCCGCAACGACCTCGAGTACGGCATCGTCACCATGTGCATCGGTGGCGGCCAGGCCCTCGCGGCGCTCCTCCGGAGGGTCTGATGGGTGCCGTCGAGCTCACCGTCGCGGACGGCGTCGGGCACATCCAGCTCAACCGTCCCGAGGCGTCCAACACCGTCGACATGGCTCTGGCGACCGGCCTGCGTGAAGCCGTGGCCGCGGCCGCGGAGGACGACGCCGTGCGCGCGGTCCTGCTCACCGGGTCCGGCAAGCGCTTTTGCAGCGGCGGCGACATCCGCAGCTTCGTCGGCGAGGAGGACCCCACCTATCTGCAGCGACTCGCCGAGGAGGCCGGGGCCGCGGTCATGGCGCTGGAGGACATCGCCAAGCCGGTCATCACCGCGGTGCAGGGCGCCGTCGCCGGCGGCGGCCTGGGGATCATGCTGGGCGGTGACCTGATCGTCGCGCAGGAAGGCACGAAGTTCGTCTTCGCCTACCCCGCCATCGGGCTCACCCCGGACTGCGGCGTCTCGTACCTGCTGCCCCGGGCGATCGGGCAGCAGCGGGCGCTCGCCTTCGCCCTGTCGGGTCGAGCGATGTCCGCGCAGGACGCGCTGGCGCAGGGCCTGGTCGCCGAGGTGGTCGAGGACGCCCAGGCTCGCGCCCGCGAGCTGGCGGCCGCCCTGGCGAAGGGAGCGGCCGGCGCCTTCGGTGACAGCCGCCGCCTGCTGCGCGCCTCGTGGACCCGGGATCGGGCCACGTCGGCCGCGGACGAGGCCGCGACGCTGAGCAGCCGGGGCCAGGGCGAAGAGGCCAGGGCGCTCTTCAAGGCCTTCCTCAAGCACTGAACGGGAGGGTCCACCGGCGGCCGGTGGACCACCCGGCCGACCGTGCCAGCATGTTACCTGCGGGTACGACGTGCACGTCCGATGCGACGCCACGACCAGAGCCCGGAAACACAGGGGATCTCGCCCGATGCGTCACGCAAGTGCACGTCGTACCCGCAAGTAACTGAGGTCGGTGGCCAAGTTTCAGCTCAGGCCGAGGCGACCGGGGGCGGCGCAGGGAGATGTCGGCGCAGGCCTCGCAGGTCTCCTCGGGGATGACGCCCAGGCGCATGAGGTGACCGAAGGCGAAGCACCCGGCGCAGAAGCCAAGAGCTGCCTCGAGCGTGGCGAAGAGCGTGAGCACGCCAAGGACAATGCCCGCGGCGAGGTGGAGGTCGAACCCGAGGGCGAGGACCGCGGCGGTCGTGGACATCATCAGGCCGACCCCTTGGGCAAAACGCTTGGGCGGGCCGGGGAACGACTCGGGCGGTCGTAGGCTCGGTGACATGGATGGCGGCACCCGAGCGGCACAAGCCCTGACCGACAGCGGCATCAAACACGCGATCACCCGGCATGGTCGGGTCGGCTCCCTCAAGGAGGCCGCAGCCGCCCGCGGAGTCGAGCCGGCCGACATCATCAAGACACTCGTGGTGCGAAGGGGGGAGGACGACCACCTCTTCGTCTTGGTGCCCGGTGACCGCCAGATCTCCTGGCCGAAGCTGCGCGCACTGCTGTCCGTCAACCGGATCTCGTTGCCGGACAAGGACATCGCCCGCGAGGTGACCGGCTACGAGCGGGGGACGATCACCCCCTTCGGCTCATTGCAGCCGTTGCCGGTCATCGCCGACGAGACCATCACCGGCCGGACCATCTCGATCGGGGCCGGCGAGCACGGGGTCGCCGCCACCCTCGACGCCGACGCGATGCTCACTCACCTCGGCGCGCAGGTCGCCGACGTCACCGATCCGGCCTGACCCTTCGAGACGGCGCTGGCGCGCCTCCTCAGGGGGCGGTGGGGTCGTCCGCCGCGACCTCCTCAGGGAGCCTCAGCAGCGGCCAACGGGACCAGGAGGCGAAGCTCAGCGGGGGGCCATGCGCAGAGCGCCGTCCATCCGGATGACCTCGCCGTTGAGGTAGTCGTGCTCGATGATCATCTCGGCGAGCTTGGCGTACTCCTCAGGGCGAGCAAGGCGCTGCGGGAACGGAACTCCCTTGGCCAGGCCCTCGCGGAACTCCTCGGAGACGGTCGCGAGCATCGGGGTCTCGACGATGCCGGGGGCAATCGTCAGGACGCGGATGCCGTGCTGGGCCAGGTCGCGGGCGGCGGGCAGGGTGAGGCCGACGATGCCCCCCTTGCTCGAGGAGTAGGCGGCCTGACCGATCTGACCGTCGTAGGCCGCGATGGAGGCCGTGTTGATGATGACGCCGCGAGCGCCGTGCTCAAGTGCCTCGGTCTGCGAGATCTTTTCCGCAGCCAGGGTCAGCACGTTGAAGGAGCCGATGAGGTTGATCTGGACGATCTTGGCGTAGAGGGCCAGGTCGTGCGGGCCCTTCTTGCCGAGGATGCGCATCGACGGGCCGATGCCCGCGCAGTTGACGACGGTGCGCAACGGCACGCCTGCTCCGGCGGCGGTGTCCACCGCGGCCTGGACCTGCTCGGGGTCGGTGACGTCGACCGCGACGTACTCGACGCCCTCGACCTGCGGAGCGCCCTCGATGCCCGCGGGCAGGTCGAAGGCGAAGACCTTCGCGCCCTGGGCAGCCAGCGCGGCGGCGGTGGCGGCGCCGAGGCCGGAGGCCCCGCCGGTGACGATGGCTGCGGTGTCCTTGATCTGCATGCTTCTCCTCCAGGGGATGCTCTGGTCGACTCGGGGCGAGCCTAGCGATGCGCTCGTGTGGGTCTGCCCACACCTCGACGACGAAGGGCGGACATCGTCTCGGGATCGCGGTGTCGCCGGTTAGCGTGCCTCCATGGAGCAGCCCAGATCGGAGTCGCACGCGCCCTCACCCGGCGCCTTCCCCGCACTCGCCCGCAACCCGCGCGAGGTCCTGCTCTTCGGCCTCACCCCTCCCCGCGTCGAGACGACGCCCGAGCGCATCGCGGAGATCGCCGAGCTCACCCTTGCCCGGGTCGAGGCACTGCCCGTGGACGCCCTCGTGCTCTACGACATCACCGACGAGGTCGACCGCACCGACCGGCCGCGCCCCTTCCCCTTCGCCGCGATGCTCGACCCCGGCGACTACCTGTGCCAGCAGCTGGCCAGCTGGGACCGCCCGGCGGTCATCTACCGCGCGGTCGGCAAGTACGGGCAGGACGAGCTGAGCGCGTGGATGGCGGCCGCCCCTGACAATGTGCTCACCGTCTTCGTCGGCTCCTCCAGCAGCGACGAGCAGGTCCGTACGACCCTCACCCGCGCCCTGGAGCTGCACCGTGAGGTCCGTCCGAGCCTGCCGCTGGGCAGCGTGACGATCCCCGAGCGGCACGCGATCCGCGGCGACGAGCACGAGCGGCTGCTGACCAAGCAGCGCGCCGGGTCGAGCTTCTTCGTCAGCCAGATCGTCTACGACATCACCTCAGCCAAGAACCTCGCCTCCGACTACCGCTACGCCGTCGCCGCGGACGACCTCGACCCGGCGCCGCTGATCTTCACCCTCTCGCTGTGCGGCTCGGACAAGACGCTGTCCTTCCTCGAGTGGCTCGGCGTCGAGGTGCCCGGCTGGGTGCGCAACGAGATCGTCCATGCCGAGGACCCCCTGCAGTGGTCAAAGGTCCACGCGCTCAACGCCGCCCGCGAGCTGTCGAGCTTTTGCCGCTACCTCGGCATCCCCTTCGGCTTCAACATCGAGTCCGTCTCCAGCCGCAAGGTCGAGATCGACGCCGCGGTCGAGCTGACCCACCAGGTCGCGGAGATCCTCGAGCGGGACTGAGCCGCACGGCGACCGCGAGAGCGAGGACTAGCCTCGATCACATGCACGCCGAACGCCTCACCGATGCCGTCGCACACCACGCCGAGGGGCCGTGCTGGTGGCCGGGCTGGGACGGCCTGCGCTGGGTCGACATGCTCGCCGGTGACGTGCTCGCCCTCTCCTCGGACGGCACGATCACCCGCACCCATGTCGGCGATGTCGCCGCGATGATCCGGCCCCGGGCCGGCGGTGGCGCCGTCATCGCCGTCGAGCGCGGCCTGGCCTTCGCCGACGAGGACTGGCGGGTGGACCCCCTTCGGCCCATGTGGAGCACGGACTCGGTCCGGATGAACGAGGGCGGGGTCGCACCCGACGGCAGCCTCTACGTCGGCTCGATGGCCTACGACCACACGGAGGGAGCCGCGAGCCTCTACCGCGTCGGCGCCGACCTGACCGCCGCGACCGCGCTGGCGTCAGTGACGATCTCCAACGGCATCGACTGGTCGCCCGACGGGAAGCTCGCGTACTACGACGACACCCCGACCGGCCGGATCACCGCCTTCGACTGGTCGCCGGCGGAGGGGCTGAGCCACGGACGGGTCTTCGCGGAGGTCGACGGCCACCCCGACGGCCTGACTGTGGATGCCGAAGGGGGCGTGTGGACCGCCCTCTTCGGCGGCAGCCGGGTCGAGCGCCGCTCCCCCGACGGCACGCTCGACGCGGTGATCGAGGTCGGCGCCCGCCAGGTGACGGCCTGCACCTTCGGCGGGGAGGACCTCGACGAGCTCTACATCACGACCTCCCGCGAGAGGCTCGCCGACGGTGAGGACCCTGCTGCCGGATCGCTCTTCGTCGCCCGACCGGGCGTGCGGGGGAAGGCCGTGACCCCCTTCGGCGGGTGAAGGAATGGATCCGGAGCACCGTTGGTTGATATAGTTGAACTATCAACCAATCAGGAGGCGGCAATGCAGTTCGGACTCTTCAGCGTCGGCGACGTGACGATGGACCCCACGACCGGCCGCACGCCGAGCGAGGGCGAGCGCATCCACGCGATGACACAGATCGCGCTCAAGGCCGAGGAGGTCGGGCTCGACGTCTTCGCCACGGGTGAGCACCACAACCCGCCCTTCGTGCCCTCCGCGCCGACGACGCACCTCGCGTACATCGCCGCCAAGACCGAGCACCTCACGCTCTCCACCGCGACGACCCTCATCACGACGACCGACCCGGTGCGCATCGCGGAGGACTACGCCTTCCTGCAGCACCTCTCGGGTGGTCGTGTCGACCTGATGATGGGCCGCGGCAACACCGGCCCCGTCTACCCGTGGTTCGGCAAGGACATCCGCCAGGGCGTCCCGCTGGCGATCGAGAACTACCACCTGCTGCGTCGCCTCTGGCGCGAGGAGGGCGTCAACTGGAAGGGCCAGTTCCGCACGCCCCTGCAGGGCTTCACCTCGACCCCACGACCGCTGGACGGCGTCGCCCCCTTCGTCTGGCACGGCTCGATCCGCTCCACCGAGATCGCCGAGCAGGCCGCGTACTACGGCGACGGGTTCTTCCACAACAACATCTTCTGGAACATCGAGCACACCGCCCAGATGGTGGGGCTGTACCGCCAGCGCTTCGAGCACTACGGCCACGGCGACGCCAGCCAGGCGATCGTCGGGCTCGGTGGGCAGGCCTTCATGGCGCAGACCGAGGCCGAGGCCAAGCGGGTCTTCCGCCCCTACTTCGACAACGCGCCGGTCTACGGTCACGGCCCCTCGATGGAGGACTTCACCCGGCAGACCCCGCTGACCGTCGGCACCCCCGAGATGGTCATCGAGCGCACGCTGTCCTTCGCCGACCACGTCGGTGACTACCAGCGCCAGCTCTTCCTCATGGACCACGCCGGGCTGCCCCTGGAGATGGCCCTGGAGCAGGTCGAGATCCTCGGCCGCGAGGTCGTGCCGGTCCTGCGCAAGGAGTTCGAGGCGCGCCGCCCCGAGGGTGTCCCGAGCGAGCCCCCGACGCACAGCTCGCTGGTGGCGCAGGGCGAAGGGAGCCCCCACCGTAGGGTCGTGACGAGTCCTGTCGCGATCGCCGCGCAGGAGCAGAAGCAGAAGGAGATGGCCGCCCAGTGACCCGGAGCGTCGTCGTCATCAGCGCTGGGCTGTCCCAGCCGTCGAGCACCCGGCTGCTCGCCGACCAGCTCGCCGCCGCCACCCGGTCCGCCGTCGGCGGGCGCGGGGAGTCGGTGGACATCGAGTTCGTCGAGCTGCGTGAGCTGGCCGTCGAGATGGCCGAGTCGATGGTCTCCGGCGGTCGGCCGACGCCGGCCTTGGGCGCCGCCCAGCGGCAGGTCGCCGCCGCCGACGGGATCATCACCGTCACGCCCGTCTTCACCGCGAGCTACTCGGGCCTCTTCAAGACATTCGTCGACCTGCTCGACAAGGACTCGCTGACCGGAAAGCCGGTGCTCATCGCGGCGACGGCGGGCACGCCCCGGCACAGCCTCGTGCTCGAGCACGCCATGCGCCCGCTCTTTGCCTACCTGCGCGCGATCGTCGTGCCGACCGCCGTCTTCGCGGCGACCGAGGACTTCGGTGGCGAGGCCGACCTCGACGCCCGGGTGCACCGGGCGGCTGGTGAGCTCGCCGGCCTCGTCGTCGCCGAGCGCACCGGGGTCGCGGGCTTCGCCCAGGGTGACGAGGAGGCCGGGCCGCTCGGCCCCGTCACCGACTTCAGCGAGCTGCTGCGCGGGCACGACGGGGGCTGACCGACGACGCGGGCCGCGGGCCGGGCCCGGTCAGGCCGCGACGGCGGCCGGCTCGGGGGCCCGCTTGTCCAGACGCGTGGCGATCATCGCGCCGATGAGCAGCTGGAACTGGTGGTAGAGCATCAGCGGCAGGACGATCAGGCCGACCGGCTGGTCGGCGAAGAGGACCGTCGCCATCGGCAATCCCGTCGCGAGCGACTTCGTCGACCCGCAGAAGAGGATGGTCACGCTGTCCTCGCGGGAGAAGCCGGACCGCTGGGAGATCGCCCAGGTCAGACCGAAGACGATGCCGAGCAGCAGCAGGCAGACGAGCGCGAGCACCAGCAGGCGCCCGACGGACAGGCTGGACCAGATGCCCTCGTTCATCCCCTTGCTGAAGGCGACATAGACGACGAGCAGGATCGAGCCGCGGTCGACGACCTTGAGCGGCTTGCCGTGCTCCTTGACCCAGCGCCCGATCCAGCGGCGCAGCACCTGCCCGGCGAGGAAGGGCAGCAGCAGCATCACGAAGATCTCGCCGACGGCCGAGCCGTTGAACCCGCCACCCTGCGTGCTCATGAGCACACCGACGAGCACCGGGGTGATGAAGATGCCGAGCAGGCTGGAGGCACTCGCTGCCACCACCGCGGCCGGGATGTTGCCGCGCGCGACGGACACGAGGGCGATCGCCGACTGCACCGTCGAGGGGAGCACGCACAGGTACAGCACCCCGAGGTAGAGGGGCTGCCCGAGCAGGGCCGGGACGAACCCCTTGAAGGCGAGACCCAGCAGCGGGAAGGCGACGAAGGTCGTGGCGAGGATGAACCCCTGCAGCCGCCAGTGCCGCACCCCGTGGAGGATCTCGCTGCTCGACAGCCGTGCGCCGTAGAGGAAGAAGAGCAGCCCGATGGCGACCTTGGACGCCCAGCTGAAGAAGGTGAGGGCGGCGCCGTGCGAGGGCAGCACGGCCGCGATCGCCACCGTCGTGAGGATCATCAGCAGGAAGGGGTCGATGCGGCTGGACGCCAGGAGCCGGGAGAGCATGATCTCGACGGTAGCCTCGGAGCGCCGTCCGCGAAACATGATCACCGCGTTAAATGCCATCACGGATCTTGATAACCTCGGCAGATGTTCGACCCGACCCACCTGCGCAGCTTCCTCGCCGTCGAGAGCACCCGCAGCTTCACCGCCGCCGGCCGTCGGCTCGGGCTGCGCCAGTCGACGGTCAGCGGGCACGTCGCCAAGCTCGAGGCGGCTGCCGGACGGCGCCTGCTGCTGCGCGACACCCACTCCGTGGAGCTGACCGCCGACGGCGCCGCGATGCTCGGCTTCGCCCGCGAGATCCTCGAGCGCGAGGAGGCGGCGCAGCGGTACTTCTCCGAGTCGACCCTGCGCGGTCGAGTGCGCTTCGGCGCCTCCGAGGACCTCGTCCTGCACGAGCTGCCCGCCGTGCTCGCGGAGTTCCGCCGCGACCACCCGCGCGTCGACCTGGAGCTGACCGTCGCGCTCAGCGAGGACCTCAACCAGCTGCTCGCCGACGGGCATCTGGACATCGCCTTCGGCAAGCAGCGCCCCGGGGTCGGCGACCGGGACCCACGGGTCGTCTTCAGCGACGAGCTCGTCCTGCACTCCGCGCCCGGCTTCGCCCTCGACCCCGGGGAGCCGATCCCCTTCGTCACCTACCCGGAGCCGGCGCTCACCCGCGCCATCGCCCTCGACCTCTTCCGCAGGTCCGGCGTGCCCTACCGGATCACCTGCACGAGCGACAGCCTCAACGGGCTGCGAGCCGCAGTCCTGGCCGGCATGGGCGTCATCCTCCACGCGGCAGGCATGCCCCCCGAGGGGCTCGTCCCCTTCGAGGACCCGCGACTCCCGTCCCCCGGCCCGATCGACGTCGTCCTCACCGCCCGCCGCTCGGTGCTGAGCGCCCCCGAGGAGGCACTCGTACGAGCCATCCGGGCCAACGCCGACCGACTCACCCCGGGACGCCGGACCCGCTGAGGGTCACCCCCGACGCAGCCGCCGACCCACGGAGCCGGGTAGCCCGGCGACCGCCGCGACACCGAGTGCCGTCTTGGGCTCGTAGCCCACCCGCCACAGACCACCGTGGGCAGCGGCATCGCTGAAGAGCTCCTCGGGGTGCGCCCGCTGCGGCGTCTCGCGCACGAGATCACGCACGAGGAGCGCGGCCATGAGCGGCCGCACCGTCTCGGCGGCGAAGACCTCCACGCCGAAATGGTGCGCGCCGCCGTATGCCGCGCCGAGCACGGGGTTCTTCGTGACGGAGCGGGTCCACGTCGCCGGGGCGACGTTGAAGGAGACCCGCTGGCCGCTCCCTTCGGCCGCGACGCCGCGCCAGCGCTGCAGCCGCTTGGCGATCGCATAGTTGGGTCCCTGCTGGGGCACCAGCACATCGGCGATGCCGAGCTGCCCCTGGCGGGTGCCGCGGTAGGCGGGCGCGAAGAGACGACCGCGACCCATGGCACGCAACGGCGCCTGCGTCCCCCTGAGCGCCAGGCCGCGCCCCGCCCAACGACGCCGCGACTCCGCGACGACATCCGGCGGGACGACGAAGGCATCGGTCGGCGTCGCCAGCCAAGCCAGCGCCGTCTGCGGGTCGTCATCGGTCAGGGCATCCATCAGCAGGTCGACCGCGGCGCTCACCCGCACGTGCACCCCGGAGTCGGCGTAGGCGTGCATGCCGACCGCGAGCGGGTCCTCGCCCCGCACCCGGCGGACCCACTCGAGGACCTGACCGGGCTGGTGGATGACGTCCGCGCCGGAGTCACCGGAGGCGTCGACCGGGAAGGTGAGCGTCCCGGCACCCCGCGTGGCCAGACCCTTCTTGTACCGCCAGGCCCGGCTGCGGGGCAGATCGATCGCGAGCACGTCGGCGCCCCAGGACAGCAGCGTCTCCAGCGGGCCCATCTCCGCGCCGGCCCCGATGAGCAGCGCGCGGTGACCGGGCAGGGAGAGCCACTCCGGGTGGTCGATGACCTCGCTGACCGCCTCGGCGAAGGACGGCTCGACGATCCCCGCGTCGACCCAGGCCGCGAGCTGTCCGCGCAGCTCCTCGCCCTCGATCTCGCGGCCGCCGACGGGGACGCGCAGCCGGGTGACCGGCTCGGCGGTGCCCTGCACGCTCTCGGTGCCGAAGGGGGCCGCACCGGTCGGCATCGTCAGCTCGGCAGCCTCGATCGGCACCTCGCTGCCTGCGTCGTCGACCATGACCATCCGGCGGCGCATCGAGGCGAGCCCGTCGGTCGCGATCCTCGCCGCCCGGTCGGCGGACCCGGCGCTGGCTGCCGTCACGTCGTGGACGTGGTCGACATAGTCCTTGCGCCAGTCGTGGGTGTCGTCGATGCGCTGGGCCAGCTCGGGGTCCACCCCGCGGACCGAGTCCGCGAGGACCCCCTTGGTCGTCGTGGTCGTCGACCGCTTGCCCTGGTCGTCGGCCGGGAAGTGCACGCCCGCGGAGGTCTCGTCGCTCATGCCCTCATTCTGTGGTCACCGTCACAGGTACATCAAATGCCGTCCACCAGTGCGCGGACGACGCTCGCCGCGTCGGTCTCCGCCGTCAGACGGTCGACACCGACCCCGGCGTAGAGGGGGGTGTAATCGGTGTCTCCGCGCTCGCGGCCCGCGGCGTGCTCGCCCTTGGCATCAGCGGTCATCGCGTCCTCGTCGCCGGTCCACTGCCGCACGAAGGGGGTCGCGACGGCGCGCCCGCCGAACTCCCGGGGCCAGGCGAGGTCCTGAGCGACGTCGTGGACCCGCGAGTACCGGGTGTCATCGGCCGCGATGAGCGCGGCCCGGGCCTGCGGGGTGTTGTCGGCCTCGACGCAAGTGAGGAAGGGGGTCCCGCACCACACGCCGGCCGCGCCCTGGCCGAGTGCGCGGGCCACGTCGTCAGCCGTCGAGACACCGCCAGCCACGAGGACCGGCCGGTCGGCGGTGGACAGCGCGAGGTCGAGCATCGCCTCGGTGCCCAGCTCGTCACGGCCGTGTCCGCCCCCTTCGCCACCGCGGGCGACGACGAGGTCCGCTCCGGCCGCGAGGGCCAGCTCCAGATCGGCGGCGTTGCCCACCTGGCAGGCGGTGCGCAGGCCCGCCTCGCGCAGCCGGGTCACCGGCTCGGTGAGATCGCCGAAGGAGACCGACACAAGGGTCGGGCGCTGCTCGCCCGCGAGCGCGACGATCGCGTCGAGCTGGGTGGACAGCTGCGGCACCCAGGCCATCAGAGCGATGCCGAAGGGAGTCCCGCCCACCCCGGCGAGCGCCGCCTGCTCCGCGATCCACTCGGGTGACGCACTCCCGCGAGCACCGATCATGCCCAGGCCACCTGCTGCGGAGACGGCGTGCGCGAGGCGGCCGCCGGCGACGCCGGCCATGGGGGCGCAGACGATCGGGTGACGGATCCCGAGCAGGTCAGTGAGAGCAGTCATGTCCTCATCATGCTCCCGCTCAGCCCGCGTCCGTAGACTCCGTAGCCATGATCCGCCGTGCCACGCCTGCCATCGCTGCTGCTGCCCTCCTCGCCCTCGCCGGGTGCGGGACGGACACCGGCACCACCGACGGCCAGGCCTCCTCCGCCTCTGCCCCGACGACCACGACCATCAGTGGCAAGACCGAGTGCCCCCCGGAGGACGGCGCCACGGTGCGCGCGACGACCTTCGAGCAGGCTCCGCCGATGTGCATCGACGTCAAGAAGACGTACACCGCGACCCTGGCCACCGACGAGGGCGACATCGAGGTCGCCCTCGACGCCGACAAGGCACCGAAGACCGTCAACAACTTCGTCGTCCTCGCCCGCTACAAGTACTACGACGGGCTGAACTTCCACCGCGTCATCCAGGACTTCATGGCCCAGGGCGGCGACCCGGCCGGCGACGGCAGCGGGGGGCCCGGCTACACCTTCGAGGACGAGCTGCCCAAGCAGGGCGACTACGAGGTCGGCTCCCTGGCCATGGCCAACCGCGGCCCGGACACCAACGGGTCGCAGTTCTTCATCGTCACCGGCGACAACGGAGTCTCGCTCCCACCGCTGTACAGCCTCTTCGGCAAGGTCACCAAGGGCATGGAGCATGTCACGGCGATCGAGGACGACGGGTCCATGGGCGATGGCCCCCCGAGGGAGATCCACACCATCAAGAGCGTGACGATCACGGAGAAGTAGTCGTGGACGATGTCCTCGTCGAGAGGATCCTGCGCGCGGTCGAGCTGGTGCCTCGCGGGCGGGTCATCTCCTACGGGGACATCGCCGCGCTCGTCGGGACCGGGCCCCGTCAGGTCGGCTGGGTCCTGCGTGAGTACGGCAGCGGGGTCACGTGGTGGCGGGTCGTCAACGCCTCCGGCGACGCGCCGCTGCACAAGCGCTCGGAGGTCTTCGAGCACTGGGCCACGGAGAGCATCACGATCAAGCCCAACGGCCTGGGCTGCCGGATCGCTGAGTACCGGGTCGACCTGGAGGAGCTGGCGCGCGCCCACGCGGCAGCCACTGCCGACCTGGCCTGACCCGCGTCGCACTGGCCTCACGATTATCGGGTGACCCGAGAATCCCCGCCTTCGCAAGAGTCGCAAACCCATGCCAAGGCGAGGCAACTCTTGTTGAGCAGCTCAGGCGCCGGGGCGGCCCTGGTGACGCATCTGCTCGAGCGCGAGCGCGGCGAGCGCACCGATGACGAGGACGGCCGCCGGCAGCAGCAGCGACTCCGCGAAGGCCGAGGAGAGCGACTCGGCGATGGCCGGGGGCAGGGCTGCGGGACCGCCGGCGGCGCTCCCTTCGCCGGACCCGAAGCTCTCGGCCGCCTGGGGGCCGAGGTGCGAGGCGATGCGCGCGGACATGAGCGCGGCGATGGCCGCGGACCCGATGACCGAGCCGACCTGACGAGTCGTGTTGTAGATGCCCGCGCCCGCACCGGCGAGCTGGATCGGCAGGTTGCGGTTGGCCGTCGTGGCGAGCGGACCCCAGATGAAGGCACCGGTGACACCGATGAAGGTCATCGCGATGCACACGGCCACGATCGACGAGTCGGGGGTCATCAGGCGGCTGAGGACGAAGAGGGTCACGGCGAAGCCGGCCAGACCAATGGCCGGCAGGGTCCGCGGGTGAATGCGGTCGACGAGCTGGCCGACAGGACGGGCCAGCGCGATCGAGGCGATCGCCTGGGGCGCCATGAGCAGCGCGGCCTCGGTCGGTGAGTAGCCGCGCACGCTCTGCAGCCACACGAGCAGGGGGAACATCATCGCGGTGACGGACAGCCCCATCGTCGTGATGGCGAGGTTGGACAGGGAGAAGTTGCGGTCGCGGAAGAGTCCGAGCGGCACGAGCGGCTCCTCGGGGCCGCGTGCCTGCCAGGCGATGAAGCCGACAAGGACCAGGAGGCCGACCCCGATGAGGACGGGGATCGTGATGGGCCCGACGATCTGGCCCCAGTCGCGCCCCTCCCCCTCCTGCAGACCGAAGATCACGAGGAAGAGGCCGACCGCGGACAGCACGACGCCGACCCAGTCCATGGCGTGGGCGTGCCGCTCGAGGCTCGGTACGAGGCGCGCCGCCGCGATGAAGCCGATGATGCCGACGGGCACGTTGATGAAGAAGATCCACTCCCAGCCGAGGGAGTCCAGCAGCAGGCCGCCGAGCAGCGGACCGACGAGGAAGGCGACGCCGGCGGTCGCGCCCCACAGCGCCATCGCGGACCCGCGCCGCTGCGGCGGGAAGGTCCGCGTGATGACCGCCATCGTCTGCGGCGTCATCATCGAGGCGCCCAGACCCTGGACGACGCGGGCCCCGATGAGCCAGCCGATGCTCGGGGCGAGACCGCAGGCCAAGGAGGCTGCGGTGAAGATCGCCAGCCCGACGAGGTAGAGCCGCTTGGGACCGTAGCGGTCGCCGAAACGACCGGTGATGAGCAGCGGGACGGCATAGGCGAGCAGATAGGCGCTCGTCACCCACAGGACCGGCTCGATCCCTGCGCCGAAGCCCTCCATCAGGGCCGGCGTCGCGATCGAGACGATCGAGACGTCGACCAGGATCATGAAGAAGCCGATGACCAGCGCCCACAGGGCCGGCCAGGGGTTGTCGGGGAACTCGTCGGCTGCACTCGCCTGCGGGGCGCCCGTCTGGACCGTCATGGGGGTGACGTTACGCCGCCGATCCGACAGCCTGGATCAGTCCTCTGCGGCAGCGAGCTCGGCTGCGAGCTCCACCCACCTCTTGCTGAGGTCGTTCATCTCGGCCATGACCTCGTCCTTGCGTCGAGGGTTGTGACCGAAGAGGACCCCTTCCAGCTCCACCCGTCGCTCCCGCGCCTGGAAGAGCTCGCTCTCACCGAGAGAGGTGATCTGGACAACCTTGCGCCGGGCGTCAATCGGCGAGCGCGTCCGCACGATCAACGACCGGCGTTCGAGCCGTCGCGCGACGTCCACCATCGTCGACGCGTCGAGCGCCGCGGCATGGCCCACCGAGGCCTGGTCCGACCCGTCGTAGGCGTCGAGGACGTCGAGGACGGCGAACTGCGGCCCGGTCAGCTGGGGGCCGATCACCCGGGACCACATGGCCGAGTACGACTGGTAGAGCCTGCGGATGACGAAGCCCGGGGCGTTGCCGAGCTGCTCGGGGGTCTCTGCTCGCCGCACGTCACTGTTGACCTTGCTCACTCATACCCCGTTTCGTCAGTTCTCGTCCGTCAGTTCGCTCCGACGGCACCCAGAGCGTCGGACAGGGCCTGGGCGGCCCCTTCGGCATTGTCCCAGAACACCATGTGGCCGGCCGATGGAACGACATGGACGGAGGCGCGAGGGTTGAGCGTGGTCACCTCGTCCATCGTTGCCGTCGGGACCACGGGGCTGTCGGCACCCTGGATGAAGGCGATCGGCGCCGGGACCTGCGCCCACCAGTCGAAGAAGTCCTCGCTCTCGAAGCCGTCGTGCGTCGCGCCGATGGCCTCGGGGGCGCAGCTGCCGAGCCACCGGGCCCGGATCTCCTGCTCGCGGCGGGGCCATGACGGCCACGACGCGGCGACCTCGTCGGCGGTCGTGCCGCGCAGCGCCTGCTCGACCTGTCCCATGAAGGCTGCCCGGGTCGTCGGGTACGGGTCGCGCCCCGGGCCGGAGATGGGCGGGTCGATCGCCACGACCCCGCCGTGCTCGACCTGTCCGCGCGCGGCGACGAGGGTGACGATCCGGGCTCCCATCGAGTGACCCACGAGCACCGCGTCACCGCCGGGCACCAGCGCGGCGATGACCCGCTCGAGGTCCTGCGCGTAGGCCGGCATCGAGTAGTCGTCACCGGACTGGGACAGTCCCCGGCCGCGCACGTCCGTGACCAGCACGCGGCGGGTCCGGGCGAGGTCCCGGGCGACGAAGTCCATCCCCATCGCGGGCATCGAGATCCCCGGCACGAGGACGACCGGGGCGGCGGTCGCGTCCGCGGGACCGGCGTAGTCGAGGACGTGGAGCCCGACCTCGCCGTCCACCCAGCGGCTGGTCGCGCCGCTCGCGGGGAGGTCGGCGAGTGCATCGAGGGAGACCGTGCGGTCCGTCATGAGAGTCCTCCGTGGCCCGGCGTGCCGGACAGGTAGTCGAGTGCGTCGGCGACGTCGATGACGTCGCCGTACTTGGCATTGATGTCGAAGAGATTGGCGTCGTGCGGGCCTTGCGCCCGGTCACCGACGGCCTCGCGGGGCACGAGGACCGAGAAGCCGTCCTGCACTGCGTCGACGGCGGACGCGCGGACGCACCCGCTGGTGGTGGCCCCGGTGAGCACGACGGTGTCGCAGCCCGCCGAGCGCAGCAGCGCGGCGAGCGGGGTGCCGTGGAAGGCGGATGCCCCCTTCTTGTCGACGACCGCGTCGGTCGCCGCGTCGAAGGGCAGCCGCGGATCGAGGACGATCCCCTCGCTGCCCTCGAGCATCGCCCGCATGCCCGCGGCCTTGGTCAGCCAGGTGATCGCGCCGGGGCGCACCTCGGCGCGGCTGTAGACGATCCGGGTGAAGATCACCGGATGCCCCTGGGCGTGGGCGGCCTCGATGAGCCGGCCGGTCGCGGCGACGACCTGCGTCAGGTCGCTCCCCGCGTCGAAGTGCGGCTCGGTGAAACCCCGGGTCAGATCGATGACGACGAGTGCCGGGCGGGGTCCGCGGTCGACGCTGCCACCCCAGCCGGCGCGATCGTAGGTGTCCAGGGTCTGCGCGTCGTGGACGCTCGTCGTGGCGTCGGCCGTGGTCATCGCGATCCCGCCCGTCGGCCGAAGGCGCGGGTGAGGATCCAGCCCTCGATGCAGCCGGCGACGAAGGTCGCCACGAGCGTCAGGCGTCGGCGGCCCCCTTCGTCCACGAGCATCCCGAGGCCGGCCGAGGACGGCACCACCCCGGGCGAAGGGGGTGTCCCCACCGATGTGGCAGCCGCGGGAGCCGCGGAGGCCGGCGCGCCCTGCGACGCGACGGCCGCATCCGCGGCAACCGGGGCGTCGCCCTGCTCGAGCAGGGCCGCCATGTTGGCGGCGAACTGGCCGAGGATCTTGTTGGACACCGACGCGATCGCGCCCTTGCCGAACTGGACGAACTTGCCGCGGATGTTCAGGTCCGTCGTGAGGCGCAGCGCCGCCCCCTCAGGGTGCTCCACGACCTCGAGCCGCACGTCGGCCTCGGCGTCGCCGTTGCCCTTGACATCGGAGCCGCGCCCGACGATGTGCATCGTGCGGGCCGTCTCGTCGACCTCCAGGAAGCGCAGCACGCCCTCGAAGGCGGCGCCGATCGGCCCCACGCGTAGGGACACCCGGCCGCGGTAGCCGTCCTCCCCCTCACGACCGAGCAGCTCCGCGCCCGGCATGCACGACGCGACCCGCTCCACGTCGTTGATCAGGGCGAAGACCTCCTGCGGGGATGCCTTGACGACGGCCTCGTTGTCGATCTTCATGCGGATGCTCCTTCGGTGACGGTCGGGTCCTCGCTGCGGCGCTGCTGGGCGACCTGCTCGACGGCGTCGACGATCGTCTCGTAGCCGGTGCAGCGGCAGAGGTTCGCTGAGACGAGCTCACGGACCTCCTCGCGCGAGGTGGTGTCCAGGTGGGGGATGCCGCCCTCGGCGAGCATGAGCATCCCGGGCGTGCAGAAGCCGCACTGCAACGAGTGGCAGGCGGTGAAGGCCTCCTGGAGGTCGTTCAGCCCGCTCTCGTCGGCGAGCGACTCGACGGTGCGGATCTCGTGACCGTCCGCCATGACGCCGAGCACCAGGCACGAGCGCGCGGGCTCTCCGTCGATCAGCACGGTGCAGGCGCCGCAGATGCCGTGCTCGCAGGCGACGTGGGTGCCGGTCGCTCCCACGCGGTGGCGCAGCACGTCGACGAGCGTCTCGCGGGCCTCGACGAGGAGCTCGTGGGGCTCGCCGTTGACCTGCAGCTCGATGAGGTGTCGATCGCTCATCGGGTTCCTCCTGTCAGGGCCGCGTGCACCGCACGCGGGGTGATCGGGGTCCGCTCCAGGAGCGTCCCGGTGGGTTCGAGGGCGTTGTTGACCGCGCCGAGGATCGTGCCGACGGCACCGATGGTGCCGCCCTCGCCCGCCCCCTTGGCGCCGGTCTCGTTGTAGATGCACGGCGTCTCGAGGTGGGCCAGCCGGATGTCCGGCATCTCCATCGCGGTCGGGACGCAGTAGTCCATGAAGCTCGCGCAGGACGGCTCCCCGTTGGTGTCATAGGTGACCTCCTCGAAGAGCGCACCGGCGATGCCCTGGGCGATGCCGCCACGCGCCTGCCCCTCGACGACCTGGGGGTTGATGGCGACGCCGCAGTCCTCCACGCAGAAGTACCGCAGGATCTTCACCGCACCGGTGTCGGGGTCCAGCTCGACCACGGCCGCCTGCGTCGCGTTGGAGAAGGTCCCGTCGTTGGTCACGTCGAAGGACGCGGTCGCGTGCAGACCGGGGCTGACCCCCTTCGGCAGGCGGTGTGCCTCCATGTAGGCGACGCGCGCGATCTCCTCGAAGGTGAGCCGCTCCTCCGGTGTGTCGCGGCGGTGCACGGCAGCGTCGCGCAGCTCGAGGTTGTCGAGGTTGGTCTCCATGAGGTGGGCCGCGATCTCGAGGAGGTCCTCCCCGAGGGCGCGTGCGGCCAGCTGGACCGCGCTGCCCCCGATGACCGCCGACCGCGAGGCGAAGGTCCCGAAGCCGTAGGTGATCCGGTCGGTGTCACCCTGGTGGAGCTTGACCCGGGAGATGTCCAGCTGCAGCCCGTCCGCGACGATCTGGGCCATCGTCGTCTCGTGGCTCTGCCCGTGGCTCATCGTGCCGCTCGTGACCGTGACCGTGCCGTCGAGGTCCATCCGGATGTCCGAGATGTCGAAGCCCGGGACGACGAGCATCTTGCGCGCGGCGAAGGCCGACGAGCCGTACCCGGTCCTCTCGCTGAAGCACGCGAAGCCGATGCCGATGTGGCGACCCTCGGCGCGGGCCTCGGCCTGCCGCTCGAACCACCCTTCCTCGCGGACCATCTGCTCGCACAGGTCGAGCGACTCCAGGTAGGAGCCGGGGTCATAGGTGATGTTGTTGATCGAGGTGTAGGGGAACTCGGTGATGAGATTGCGACGGCGCACGTCCAGCGGGTCCATCCCGAGCTGGCGGCCGGCCTGGTCCATGATCTGCTCCAGGAGCATGACGTACTGCGGCCGGGAGACCCCGCGGTACGGCGCGGTCGGCGCCTTGTTGGTCGCGACCGCCCGGCCCCGGACCCGGTAGGCCCCGAGGCGGTAGACGCCCGGCATCTCACCGGAGGCCATGAGCGGCTCGATGCCGGCGGTGAAGGGGTAGCAGGAGTAGGCGCCCATGTCGCAGACGACATCGCACTCGAAGGCGAGGAACTCACCGTCCGCGGCGAAGGCGGCGCGAGCGACATACCGCTGCTCGCGGGCGAGGAAGGAGGCGGTGAGCGCGTCCTTGCGGTCCTCGATCCACTTGACCGGCTTGCCGATCCGCTTCGCCGCGGCCGCCACCGCGATCTCCTCGCGACCGACGACGCACTTCAGGCCGAAGCCGCCGCCCATGTCGGGGACGATGACGCGGACCGCGCGCTCCGGCACGCCGATGCTGGCGGCCGTCGCGGTGCGCACGAGGTGCGGGACCTGGGTGGGGGTGTGCAGGACCAGCTGGGACTCCCGCTCGTCCCACTCGGCGAGCGCCGCGCGCGTCTCCATGGGAAGGGCGTTCTGCCGGCCGGAGTCGATGGTCATCTCGACGACCTGGTCGGCGCGCTCGAAGGCGTCGTCCAGACCGGGGGTGTCGAAGAGCGAGACGTCGACGAAGACGTTGTCGGGGGCGCCGTCGTGGAGCAGCCGGGCGCCCTGCGAGAGCGCCGCGTCCGCGGAGACGATCGCGTCGAAGGTCTCGTACTCGACCCGGGCTGCCTCGACGCCGTCCTCCGCCGCGTACGGCGTGCGGGCCACGACGATCGCGATCGGCTCGCCGATGAAGCGGACGGTGTCGTGTGCCAGGACGGGCATCTCGGTCGGACGGAACTGCTCGAAGGGACGGTCGAGCAGTGCGGCGATCGGCGCCATGACGAGGTCGTCGGCGGACAGTGCCGCCACGACGCCGGGCGTGGCCCGGGTCGCCTCGAGGTCGACGCCGACGATCCGGCCGAAGGCCACCTTGCTGCGGACGAACTGCGCGTGCAGCTGTCCCGTGAGCTCGATGTCGTCGACGAACCGCCCTGCGCCCGTGAGGAGCCGGGGGTCCTCACGGCGGCGTACCGAGGCGCCGATGAAGGCACCATCACGGGACATCTTCGGTTCGCTCATCGGGTGCGAGCCTCCTTCACGGCCTTGATGACCATCCCGGTCACGAGGTCACGCTGGTAGTCGTCGTCGACCTCGAGCTCGTCGAGGTCGGTCGTCACGCTCTGTCTCAGTGCGGCATCGCTGGCCGCAGCGGCCACGGCCACCTCGGTGGCGGGCAGGCGGGTGGGTGCCGGGGCGGCGCCGCTCACGACCACCCGGGCATCGGTGGCACCCTCGGTCGAAGGGAGGACCACTCCCGCTGCAGCGAGGGCGAAGTCGCCGTGCCGCAGGCCGTACTCGGCAAAGCCGGCGGCCCCCTTCGCCGGGGGGAAGATCACGCGGGTGACGATCTCGTCCGGCTCCAGGCAGGTCGTGTAGAGGCCGAAGAAGAGCTCCTCCGCCGGGACCTCCCGCTCACCCGTCGCCCCCTCGGCGACGACCCGCGCGCCGAAGAGCACCGCGAGGAGCGGCCACTCGGCCGACCCGTCGGCATGGGCGATGCTGCCTCCGACGGTGCCCCGGGTGCGGATCGGCAGGTGGCCGACGTGCCGCATCGTGCGGGCGATCAGCTCGTGCCCTGCGCTGTGGCGCACGACCGGGCTCTCCAGGACCGCCTGGTGGGTGGCCAGCGCGCCGATCGTCAGCTCGCTGCCCGTGAGCTCGATGGAGTCCAGACCCGGGATGCGCGTGATGTCCACGAGGTGCTCGGGACGAGCCAGGCGAAAGCTCATCATCGGGACGAGTGACTGCCCCCCGGCGATGACCTTGGACTCCTCGCCGAGGGACGTCAGCAGGTCGACGGCATCGCTGACGCTCGATGCGCGGTGGTAGCTCACGGGTGCGGGCTTCACGGTGACTCCTGGGGTCGTGCACGGGTGGGGAGCGGCACCCCGCGCCGAGTCGGCGCGGGGTGCTGCCGCGGATCAGTCGAGTGCGGGCTGCAGCGAGGTCTCGGGTGCGAGGTCCCCGTCCTCCACGACGGCATCGAGGTCCAGCCCCTTGGTCTCCGGGCCGAACTTGGCCATCACTGCCACCGAGATGAAGACGGCGACCATGAGGATGAGGAAGGTGTTGACCAAGCCCAGCGACGGGAACAGCAACGCGCTGAAGGCGATCGGCGCAATGCCCGTCGCCACGCGACTGGCCGAGGAGGACCAGGCGAAGCCGCTGGCCCGGATCTCCGTGGGGTAGATCTCGGCGATGTAGGCGTAGAGCACCGGGATGGCCATCTGGATGAGGAAGCCGAAGATGCCGATCGCCACGAGTGCGATGGTGGTCATCTCGATCGTGTAGCCGATCCCGACCAGGGCGAGCGAGCCGAGGCTCGCGCTCACACCGAGCAGCCACTTGCGGCCGGTGATGTCGACGAGCACCGCCGACAGGGCACACCCGAAGATGCCGATGGCACTCATGATCGTCGACCCGAGGAAGGCGACGGTGAAGGTCGCGCCCGCGTCGCGCAGCAAGGTCGGCAGCCAGCTGAGCGCGGCGTAGTAGACGACCATGATGCTGACGAAGAGCATCCACGCCATGAGGGTGACCATCGGCATCCGACCCCAGATCATCCGTAGCTGGTTGACCCCGGCGGTGAAGCCCTTGACCTGCGTCTCGACGACGGGTGGCTTGATCTCGTAGGGCTCGGGGGTGGCACCGGTCTCGCGGACCATGCGGTCGATGATCTCCCGTGCCTCGCTCTCACGGCCCACCTTGGCCAGGTAGATCGGCGACTCAGGGATCCCGCGACGTACCCAGAAGGTCAGCAGTGCGGGCAGCACCATGATCCCGAGCATGATCCGCCAGTTGTGCGGTACTTCGAGCAGTGCCCACGCGGAGAGACCTGCGAGGGTCGCGCCGATCGGCCAGAAGAGGTCGAGTGCCGTCAGGACCTTGCCGCGGATGGCCTTGGGTGAGAACTCCCCGACGATCGCGTAGTCGACCGGGATGCAGCCACCAAGGCCGAAGCCGGCGAGGAAGCGGAAGGCGAGGAAGACCCCGTAGGTCGGGGAGAAGGCACCGAGGACGGAAAAGACGGCGAAGATCATCAGCGTGATGCTGAAGGCCTTCTTGCGTCCGAGTCGGTCGGCGATGCTGCCCCAGACGATGGCACCGATGGCCATGCCGATGAGGTTGGCGGTGGCCACGTAGCCTCGCGCCCCGTCGGACAGATCGAAGTCCAGGGCCACGAGTGGCGTGAGGAAGCCGTTGAGGGCGATGTCCCAGGCATCAAAGAGATAGCCGAGACCGCCGATGAGGAAGATCTTGCCCTGGACGTTCCACCGCCACGGCAGGTCCTGGACGATCTGGTCGCCAGTGCGCATGTAATTCTCCAATGGTTTTCGGCCACGTCGATGTGGCACGAGACCGCGTGAGCCGACGGCTCAGCGGCGGAACTGGTAGTGGTACGACTCCATGTCGGCGTTGTTCAGAGGGCTGCCGCTCCACAACCAGTGGTACGACACGTCCGACTCGCCGTTGAAGCTGGCGAGCTTGAGGTCACGCTCCTCCTGCTCCGGACCATCGGGCAGGTGGTAGAAGTCCTTGTTGCGCAGGGAGGCGTCCTGGACCATCCCGGCGTGCTTGGAGCGACGCGAGATGTACCGGGCGAGGGCTGACTCGATGTCGTCGCGCGAGACCGTCCCGAGCTCCTCTGCCAGGACCGCGGCATCCTCCATGGCCTGCGAGGCACCCTGCGCCTGGTAGGGCAGCATCGCGTGGCAGGCGTCGCCGAGCAGGACCACCTGGCCATCGCGCCACACCGGGTCTCGGCGGCGGTGGTACATCGCCCAGACGCTGCAGTCGTCCCCGGCCTTGGAGAGCATCGCGGCCACGCGGTCGTCCCAGTCCTTGTACTGCTCGAGCATCTCGTCCACGGTCGCGGGCCGCGACCAGCTCTCGGCGATGCCCTCGTCGGCGGGCACGATCGCGACGATGTTGAGCATGTCGCCACCGCGGATCATGTAGTGGACCAGGTGGCGGTCGGGGCCGTACCAGATGGTGCTCTGGAAGCGGTCGACGAGCCACCGTGTCGCCGGGTCCTCCCGGATCTTGTCGCCGGGGACCAGGACGCGGTAGGCCATCTCGCCGGAGAACTCGAGCGTGTCCTCCCCGCCGATCGCGTCCCGCACTGCCGAGCGGATGCCGTCCGCCCCGACGACGACGTCACCGGTGAAACGCCGGCCGTCGGCGGTCACGACGACGGGTCGCTTCGGGTCGCTCTGGTCGACGTTGTCGACGTGGGCGCTGGTGATGACCTCGACGACAGGGCCGTGGCCGGCAGGATCGATGCACGCCTCGTGGATCACCTGGTGCAGGTCGGCACGGTGGTAGTGCCAGTAGGGCGCGTTGTACGTCTCCTTGACGTAGCTGCCCAGTGCGGTCAGGCCGATGACGCTGCCGTCCTTCCAGCGCCGACGCACCTGGTCCTGCGGCTCCGTGCGGATCCGCTCGAGCTCTGGCAGCAGGCCCAGACCCATGAGCACCCGGGCGGCATTGGGGGCCGTCTGGATGCCGGCACCGACCTCGCCGAGCTCGGCGGCCCGCTCGAGGACGGTGACGCGTAGGCCCTGCTGGCGCATGGCGAGTGCGGCGGTGAGACCGCCGAGGCCACCTCCGACGACGACGACCTCGAGGGATTGACTCATGGACACAGGTGCCTCCTGGGGCTGCGGCGGGTGCCGCGGGGTTCGGGTGGAGTGGCGAAGGGGGGAGCGTCAGGGCTCGATGAGGGTCCCGGCGGCGACGACGGTGGTCTCGTCGAGCGTGACCGTGCAGTCGCGCATGGCGATGTCCAGGTGCGCGTAGGAGTCGCGGTGGAGGACGGGGTGCGGACCGGTCGACCAGAGGAAGTTGCCGGCGAAGGCACGTGCCTCCATGCCCATCACCTCGTGCTTGGCGTACATGGCCTGGGCAAACCAGTCGGCGGAGCGCATCAGGCCCCAGCCCATGTGGGAGAGGTAGCGCGCCCACTTGTCGTCCGAGTCACCGAAGAAGGTCTCGATCATGTGGGCATCGGCGCCACCGCTGACCCTTTCGATGTGGCCGCCGGTGATCTCCAGGGTCACCGTGTCCCGGATGTACTCCTTGAAGGGGAAGATGATGTCGCCCGGTGCCATGACGATCTGCCCGTCGGAGATCTCGGGCCAGCACAGGACCATGGTGCTCGGCCAGTGGTCCCACCGGCCGGGGTCGTCGCTGAATCCGACCTGGAAGTCGCAGCGGACATTGGCGAGGTCGACGGTGAGGTCGGTGCCCGCAGCGCTGGTGACACGCATGGTCGTCGACTCCTGGACGAGTCGCTGCCCGGTGAGGACGCGGTCCTTGTCCCGAGCCGTCGGCATGTTGCGCACGAGGACATCGGGTGCGTCGCAGACGAAGAGGATGCGGGTGCCGGTCGCGAGGATCTCTTCCTGGATGGGTGCGTGGATGAAGCCCTCACGTGTCAGGTCGAGGACGAGGTCGGCCTGCTTGAGCAGGTCCTGGGCGACCGTGTCCCGCAGGACCGAGCTCAGGCCGGGGCCGGCGCCGGTGTGCGTGCTCGGCACGGGGTCGGGGTTCCCGCCGGGGACGGTGGCGACGAGGACGTGGGCTCCGCACGCCTTGGCCGCGGCGAAGGCCGCGGCGACGTAGTCGTCACGGCTGCCCGGCTCCGCGAGCACGACGACGTGCTCGTCGGTCCGCAGGTTGCACAGACGCAACTCCTCGGTGAAGGCCTGGACAAGGTCTGCAGACGTCAGCTGATTCATCGTCGAATCTCTCTCTCAACTCATCGGCGAGCGGGTTTAATAATCGTTTCTATACGCATGACTTGATGGAGTCAACCCCAGTTGCAGAATCTGGGAGAAGTTTCAGCCGTCCCGCAGATGTGATCCACGCCATGAGCACAGGTGGGTGAGAGACCCGCGAATCCCTGCTATTTCGCGGTTCTTGACCGATCGCCATCGGCCCTAGCTGGTCGGCGACACGCGGGTTCCGCCCTTCGGCCGGCTCTTGTCAGAAATTGGTCATGCGTGTACGAATGGACCATGAATCCCAGCATGAGCACCCATCACGTCGGCCTGATCGTGCCGAGCTCGAACCTCACGATGGAGACCGAGCTCCCCGAAATCCTCGGCCGGCGCCGCGAGCTGCACCCCCACGACCGCTTCGTCTTCCACTCCAGCCGGATGCGGATGAAGCACGTCACGCCGGAGGAGCTGAAGGCGATGAATGCGCAGACGGATCGCGCGGCCCTCGAGCTCGCCGACGCCCGCCCGGACGTCGTCGCCTCGGCCTGCCTCGTGGCGATCATGGCCCAGGGCGCCGGCTACCACTGCACCGCCGAGGACCAGATGCGCGCGGCCCTCGAGAGCGAAGGCGTGAGCGCTCCCGTCATCAGCAGCGCCGGCGCCCTCCTGCGCGCCCTCACCGCACTCGGAGCCCGCAAGGTCGTCATGGTCACGCCGTACATGAAGCCGCTCACCCAGCTCGTCGCCGACTACGTCGCGGACGCCGGCTTCGAGGTGCTCGACACCCTGTCCCTCGAGGTCTCCGACAACATCGCCGTCGCCAACCTCGACCCGATGGACCTCACCGAGCACTGGAAGCGTCTCGACCCCCAGGCCCTCGAGGACGCCGATGCTCTGGTCCTCTCGGCCTGCGTCCAGATGCCTTCTCTCCCAGCGATCCAAGCCGTGGAGGACGATTACGGCAAGCCGGTGCTGTCGGCTGCCACGGCCACCGCCTGGTCGATGCTCACCGACCTCGGCCTCCCGGCGGAGGCTCCGGGCGCGGGCTCCCTGCTCGGCGGTCGCCACTGACCAGGAGTCCCCGGCATCCGTCAGTGATGCCTGTCGCCCCACACACCCCGGTTTCACGTACAACGACGTATGAGGAGTTCCCATGGACCGCACCGCAACGAGACGGTGGCTCATCGTGCCGCTCGTCCTGATCCTGCTGAGTTTCGTACTGCCGTACACCCTCTTGAGCGACGTGGACGCCTGGTACGGCAGCTTCCTCTTCTGGACGCTCGCCACCGCAGTCGTCATCGGCGTCAATGCCATCATCAGCAGCCGTTGGGAGGACTGAGATGGAGGCCAGCTGGATCTGGATCGGGATCGCGATCTACATCGCGATCGCACTCGTCACCGCCTTCCTCTCTCGAGAAGGCTCGTCGACGAGCATGTCCGACTACTTCCTCGGAAACCGCCAGATGGGCGGTTTCGTCTCGGCGATGAGCTACAGCGCCACGACCTACAGCGCATTCATGCTCGTCGGGCTCGCCGGGCTGACCTACTCAGGTGGCGTCGGCGCACTCGGATTCGAGCTGATCTACCTCTCCGGCGTGACCCTCGTGGTCATCTTCGGCCCTCGCTTTTGGTTGGTGGGGCAGAAGTACGGCTACGTCACCCCATCGGAGATGCTCGGCCACCGGTATGACAGTCGCACCGTAGGCGTGGTCACCGCACTGACCAGCTGCGTGTTCCTCATCCCTTACGCCGCCGTGCAACTGGCTGGTGTCGGGTACCTCGTCAGTGGCATGAGTGGCGGCGCAGTCAGCTTCACGTCCGGCACGATCCTGGCCACCATCATGGCCATCGTCTTCTCGCTGGTCGCCGGGCTCCGCTCGGTCGCATGGACCGACTCCCTGCAGGCCATCATGATGGTCATCAGCGCCACGCTGGTCGTCATCTTCGTCGTGTACCGGCTCGGCGGCGCCGGGGAGTTCTTCAGCTCGCTGAGCACCGACCACAGCGGGGCGCTCTCCGTACCGGGCAACGGGTTCTTCACCTTCAGCGTCTTCGTGGGTTTGACCCTCCCCTGGATCTTCTTCAGCATCTCCAACCCCCAGGTCAGCCAGCGCCTCTACACACCGCGGTCGATGCGCGACCTGCGCACCATGCTCCTAGGGTTCATGGTCTTCGGCTTCATCTACACCCTGGTGTCGGTCATCTGGGGCTTCGCGGCACTGCAGCGCTTCCCCGACCTGGCCACGGGTGACCTCGCGACCCCGATGCTGCTCGCTTCCGACCTGGTGCCCACCGTCCTGGGTGTCATCGTCATGATCGGCATCATCGCTGCGGCGGTCTCGACCATCGACTCGATCATGCTCACCCTCTCCTCGATGGTCACGCGTGACGTCTACCGAGTCGTCAAGGACGGGGCCACAGAGGGGCAGCAGCTCAAGGTGGGCAAGTTCATCCTGCCGGTCATCGCCCTGCTTGCCCTCGGGTTCGCACAGCTCGAGGTCAACCTGATCGCCGTGCTCTCCGTGTCCGCGTCTGCCGGATTGCTGGTCATGGTCCCACCGATCGTCGGGGCCTTCTTCTGGAAGCGGGGAACCGCTCAGGGCGTCATCTGCGCCACCGTCGTGGCCGGTGCAGTGGTTCTCCTCCTCGAGATGACCACCACCCGACTGCTGGGTCAGGGCAGCGGAGTCTGGGGCCTGCTCCTGTCACTGGCGCTCTTCATCGGGGTCAGCCTGGCGACACCAGCGCCGCGAGATCGTGCGGACGACTTCTTGGGGCATGTGAAGGACGGTCTGCACAAGCACAAGGCCGTGTAGCCGTCCACGCCCGCCCGGCCCTCACCTCGAGGGCTCGGGCGGGCGTGCCGCATCGCCTCCGTGCGAGGCGGCGAGGTGGTTCGCAACGGTTGAGCACCCTCTGCGGTCACTCCCGGGTGTCCTCGCCCAGGGTGTCGACGTCGAGGCCGGTGGCCAGGTCGGAGCACTCGACCTCATCCGCGCCATGTCGGCGCAGGTAGGCGCCGGCGCCCCGATCACCCGAGAGCTCCGCGACGAGCGGGGCCCAGTGGTCACGCCCGATGAGCACCGGATGGCCGACGACGCCCGAGTACAGCGCCCGGCGAAGGGAGGCCACCCCCACCTCTCCCAACAGCAGCCGCGCCGCGACCTCCGAGGTGACATCCGGGAGGTCGACGAGGTGGATCAACGCAGCGGTCGCGGTGCCCGGCTCGAGGGCGCGCAACCCGTGGGCGAGCGAGGCGCCGAGGCCATCGGCCCAGTCGGGGCAGTGCGTGTAGTCGGTGCGCGGTAGCGCCAGCTCTGCGGCAGTGCCGCTGGCGCCGAGGACGACAGTGACTGCGGCACAGCCCCCTTCGTCCAGGACGGCGACGGCTCGGGCCAGCCACGAGGTGCCATCAGGATCGACCTTGAGAGCCTTGGGCATCCCCATGCGGCGACCGGCGCCCGCCGCCAGCAGCAGTCCCTGAACAGTCTCCATGGGTACGACCTTAAGGAAAGACG
>NZ_BCSS01000045.1 GCF_001570985.1 Janibacter limosus NBRC 16128
CCGCCCGCCGAAGGTGCGGACCGGCTCGCCGCGCCGACCGCGCTCCTGCGCCCGCTGCAGGTGGGCCATCGCGACCGGGTACTCGCGCTCCAAGCCCTTGAGCGCCTCGGCGGCCGGCCCTGAGCGCTGGCCGTACATCGCAGCGAGCACCGCGATCTTGGCCACCGGACGCTCCACCCCCAGGCGAGCAGCGACAGGGGCGTAGAGATCGTCCTCTCGCGTGGCCGCGGCGAAGGCTTCGTCCCGTGAGACCGCCGCCAGGACCCGTGGCTCGACCTGCCCGAGGTCGGCACGCACGAGGGCGCACCCGGGCTCGGCGGCGACCGCGGGGCGCAGCTCTGACGGGAGGTTGTGCAGGCCCGCCTGCGCGGTCATCCGACCCGCCGCGCCGTCGCACGCTGCCCACGCGCCGCGGAGGCGGTCGTCGGGGCCGACGTGCTCGCGCAGCCAGCGCCACCCGTAGGTCGTCGCGATCCGCTCCCGTCTGCGCCACTCCAGGAGCGCCGGGACGACAGGGTGCGTGCCGACGTGGGCCTCCAGGACCCACTTGCGCGTCGAGGGCACGTCGATGCCGGCGCGGGCGAGCATCGCCTTGACCTGGGCAGGGTTGCGCAGATCGACGTGACCGGTGCCGGGCAGCGCCGCGAGGACCGGCGCGTCACGCGTCGCCCGGGAGGCCAGCTCCTCCTCGACCGTGTGTGGCTCGTCGCCAGCAGCGTCGGCGACGAGGGCCCGCACGGTCTGGCGGTCGATGGGCAGGCCGCCCTGCTCGAGCTCGACGCACAGCACCGCCGCAGCCGACTCGGCGTGCGCGGTGGCGACCGCACGATGACCGCGGGCGGTCATCCCTTCGTGCTGGACGGTGGCAACCTGGCGAGCCGCCTCGGCGAAGGCTGCGCAGCGCTGCGGCGTCGTCAGCCAGGCGCCGGTCACCGCGTCGGCGCGCAGGTACCCGCTGTCGAGGACCAGCTGCTCGGCCGGCACCTCGTCGGCAAGCAGGTCGAAGAGGTCACCGCTGGGTGCGCTCGGCGCGGCATCGGCGTCGAGGCCGTGCACCGCAGCCCAGGTCCGCTCGGGGCCGGCGGCCCAACCCCCGTGGACGAGCCGGTGGACCTCGGCGACGTCCCACGTGCGGTCGAGCACCGCACCGGCGGCGATCAGGGGCGCGACCGAGGTCGCGGACCAGGTGACATAGCGGGTGCCGGGGGAGAGGGCGGCCATGAGCGAAGGGAGGTCCCCCGCCAGCACCGCGGGCCCGTCCGGGGGCACGACGGCACCCACCCCGTCGACACCGACGACGACTGCTCCCGGCTCGATTGCACCCACGGAGCGTGAGGCTACCCGTGGCAGGATGCGAAACCGGACCAGCAGTACCCACTGAGAGGACGTCACATGGGATTCATCTCCGACCGTCTCGGCTTCGGCCGCACGAAGCAGGTCAAGGACACGCGCACCGCGCTGGAGCAGGCCAAGAACCCCGAGAACGAGGGCGCACTCGCCAGCTCCTCCCTCAAGCTCGTCGAAAACCTCCTCGAGACCGGCATCGACGGTCGTGGGCCCTTCGACTCCGCGACCACGGTCGCCGACAGGGCGCGCGCCAAGCATGGAGGTGACGTCGACAAGGCCGTCGACGAGGTGATCGCTGACCACCTCAAGCTCGCTGGTGCCGCCGGCTTCGTCACCAACCTCGGGGGCTTCGCGACGATGGTCGTCGCGCTGCCGGCCAATGTCCTGGGCTTCTACGTCCTGGCCACCCGGATGTCCGCGGCCGTGGCCACGCTGCGCGGGTACGACCTCGCGCAGCCCGAGATCCGCTCCGCGGTGCTGCTGAGCCTCGTCGGCGCCGACGCCCAGGACCTGCTCGCCAAGGCCGGCATGGTCGCGCCGACCGGGCGACTGGCCGGCATGGCTGCCCAGCGGCTGCCCGGACCCGCACTCATGGTCGTCAACAAGGCGGTGGGCTTTCGCATCCTCTCCTCCGCGGGCAAGGGCGTCTTCGCCCGCTTCGGCAAGGCGGTTCCCGTCGTCGGGGGCGCCGTCGGCGCCGGGATGGACGTGTGGCTGATGCGCCAGCTCGCCGAGCACGTGCGCAAGGAATTTCCTCGCGCGATCGCGAGCACGCCGGGCGTCTGAGGCACACGACAGGCGACGGGCGCGTCCCGCGCTGACACGGGGACGCTGCTGCGGTAGCGTCCCCGTGTTTTGTCCAGACAGTGCACCGAGAGGGAACATCCGTGTCTTTTGCCGAGCTCGTCGACGCGACCAACGGGGTGGTCTGGTCGATCCCACTCGTGGGGCTGTGCCTCATCGCCGGTCTGTACTTCACCATCCGGACCAAGGCGGTGCAGACCTCGCTGCCGGACATGCTCGCGCAGCTGCGTGACGGCGAGAAGTCGGTGAACGGCACCTCGTCCTTCCAGTCCCTGATGATGTCCCTGGCCAACCGGGTCGGCATGGGCAACATCGGTGGCGTCGCCACCGCCATCGCCTTCGGCGGGGCGGGCGCCGTCTTCTGGATGTGGACCGTCGCCCTCCTCGGGGCCGCGACCTCCTTCGTCGAGTGCACGCTCGGTCAGATCTACAAGGAGCAGGACCCGGACACCGGTGAGTACCGCGGTGGTCCGGCCTACTACTTCGAGAAGGCCTATGCCCACAAGGCCAAGACCTTTTCGCTCGTCTACGCCATCGTCTTCGCGATCGTCACCGTCTTCGCGATGAGTTTCTTCCTCCCCGGCGTGCAGGCCAACGGCATGGCCTCGGCGATGAACGGCGCCTGGGGCGTCCCCACGTGGGCGACGGCGATCGGCATCGTCATCGCGCTGTCCTTCATCGTGGTCGGCGGTGTCAAGCGGATCGCCACCTTCGCCGCCCTCGTGGTGCCGCCGATGGCGATCCTGTACATCCTGTGTTCGCTCATCGTGTTCTTCGTGAACTTCGGCGAGATCCCCAAGGTCTTCGGGGAGATCTTCGCCGGCGCCTTCGGGGCGCACGCGGTCTACGGCGCGATCATCGGTCTGGCCATCAAGTGGGGCGTGCAGCGGGGCATCTACTCCAACGAGGCCGGTCAGGGCACCGGACCCCACCACGCGGCCGCCGCCGAGGTCTCGCACCCCGCCAAGCAGGGCTTCGTCCAGGCGTTCGCGGTGTACATCGACACCCTCTTCGTCTGCACTGCAACGGCCTTCATCATCATCTCGACCGACATGTACACCGTCTTCAAGAACGAGGAGTACGGCAGCGCGACGCACTACGTCGGCGCGATCGGGACCGACGTCGAGCCCGGACCGGGCTTCGTCCAGGCCGGCTTCGACACCCTGGCCCCTGGGTTGGGCTCGAGCTTCGTGGCGCTGGCGTTGGCCTTCTTCGCCTTCACCACGATGGTCGCGTACTACTACATGGCCGAGGTCAACCTGTCCTACCTGACGCGCAAGATCCGCAGTGCCGTCGTGCGCCGCGGCATGATCCGTGCCCTGCAGCTGCTGATCCTGTGCTCCGTGGCCTACGGCGCCGTGACCACCGCCGGATCAGCCTGGGGGCTCGGCGACATCGGTGTCGGCACGATGGCCTGGCTCAACATCGTGGGCATCCTGGTTCTGCAGATCCCGGCGCTGAAGGCGCTGAAGGACTACCGCCAGCAGAAGAAGCAGGGTGTCGACCCGCAGTTCGACCCGCGGGAGCTGGGGATCGAGGGTGCTGACTTCTGGGTGAGCCGGGCCGAGGGCCGGGTCGCGCAGCGTGGGTCCGACGAGAGCCGCGTCTCCACGGACTGACCGTGGGGAATCCCGGGCGAACCCGCTACGTTGGATGGACGGGAGCGCACCCGGACCGGGAGCGCCCGAGCGTCAGGAGACCTCCATGGCCACTCACCGCGTCCGTAACGCCGCGTACCTCGCGTCGGCCGTCCGTACCGCTGCGCACCCGGGCGGACCCAGCCTGTGGCAGCGACTGCGTGCCGTGCCACGGATGGTGCGAGCGGTCCGCTCGGGTCAGTACACCGGCCTGACCTCCGCGCGACTGCTCATGCTCCTCGCCGGGGTCGGCTACGTCGTCTCACCGATCGACGTCGTGCCCGAGGGCCTGCTCCTCGTGCTCGGCCTCGTCGACGACGTGATGGTCATCGGTTGGGTCGCAGCCACGCTCGTGCGCGAGACCGAGGAGTTCATCGCTTGGGAGCAGGGGATGGCCGCCCGGGACCAGTGGGCCGCTGGGCAGCAGTCCGGCCCGCAGCAGCCCGGTCCGCAGTGGTCGGCCCAGCAGCAGTGGGAGCAGCCCGTGCCGTCCTACGTCGTGCCCGACTGATCCACAAGCGCGGAGGCTCTCACGCGAGCTTCCACAACAAAATCTGGCCCCTGCCGAGCACCTCGGCAGGGGCCAGATTTGTCGCATGACAACCATCGCCAGACCACGCAACCCGCTCGAGCTCATCGTCGTCCTGCCGTACCAGCTCGGCTACCACCCCGGCCCGTCCGTCGTCCTGGTCGTCATGCACGGCCGGTGCCTCGGTATGCTCCAGCGCCACGACCTCCCGTCGGATCCACAGGCCGCACGGGCCAGCGCCCGCCATGCACTCGCCGTCGCCCAGCGCGAGGGAGCGACGGGCATCATGCTCATCGCCTACGAGGACGACCCGGGGGAGTCCGTGCTGCTCGTCGACGCACTGACCGAGGCAGCCGGCTCGGCCCGGATCGACGTGGGGCACCAGCTCCTCGTCCGGGGTGAGCACGTCCACATGAGCGACGGGTGCGGGCACACCGTGGTCCGGCAGCTGCCCAGACCCGAGGACGTCCCGGCGGTCGCTCCCTTCGTCCACGCAGGGGTCTACCCGCTGCCGAGTCGCGACCACCTCGTGCGGGGCGCTCTGCCGGAGCGTGACGAGGAGCGGGCTGCCGCCGTGGCCCGGGCCCGACACCCGCTGGGGGTGCCGGCCGACGAGGAGATGGTCCTGCGTGCCTGGGCGAGACTCCTCGACCCCTCCGACGGGGCCATCGCCGTGGACGACCTGCGCGACGACGAGCTGTTGCTCCTGGCCACATCCGTGCTCGACGTCGACTGGCGGGACGCGCTGCTGGCGGTGCTGTGCCCCGGCACGATGCCATTGGGCTCCCTGTCGGCGGCCCACGTCCGCCTGGCCGGCCGCGCCCTCGCCCGGTGCGCCTGGGCGGCTGAGCAGCCGGGGACGCCGCACGCCGGCCACCACGAGGACCTCGTGGCCGTGCGGGTACGCCTGGCTGAGCTGACCCGGCTCGTGCCCGTGGAGCTCACGCCCTCGCTGCTCGCGCTCATGGCCCTGGTGGCCTGGTGGACCGGTGACGGCACCATCGCCGGGACCTGCCTCGAGCGTGCCCTCGAGGTCGATCCGGAGCACCGGCTCGCGGACCTGCTCCTGCGACTGCTCTGCGAAGGGCTGCGCCCCTGGGAGGCGCACGACCTCGACGTGGCAGGCGACTCGGCTGCCTGAGCCCGTCCGCACACCGGACCCGGACTCGATCACCGGCCACCCCTGCGGCTAGCATGGACGGCAGGTCATGAGCGCCAGCGTCAAGCCCCGGCTCGCTGGCCGGCAACCCTCCTCGCGACGGGGTGCCCCGGGTGATGACCTGGCTGCATCGCAGTGATGTGGCAAGGCGAGCCCCGGGAGACATCCTGATGAGTGTTACCACCACACCCCCCACCAGCGCCGCGCTGTGGCGCGAGGGTGATCCCGTCGGCGACCGCCAGTTCCTTGCCATCGGTGGCCTGACGCTCGAGTCCGGTGACCACCTGCCCGATGTCGTCCTCGCCTACGAGACCTGGGGCGAGCTCAACGCGGCCCGGGACAACGCCATCCTCGTGGAGCACGCACTCACCGGCGACAGCCATGTCGTGGGACCAGTGGGCCCGGGACACCCCACGGCCGGCTGGTGGCCGGGTCTGGTCGGTTCGGGTGCCCTGCTCGACACCGACGAGTACTTCGTCGTGGCGATCAACGTGCTCGGCGGCTGTCAGGGCAGCACCGGCCCGGGCACCCCAGCCGCAGACGGGCGCCCGTGGGGCAGCCGCTTCCCGCGCGTGACCATCCGCGACCAGGTTGCAGCCGAGGCCCGGCTGGCCGACGCCCTGGACATCGCGCACTGGCACACCGTGGTCGGTGGCTCGATGGGTGGCATGCGCACCCTCGAGTGGGTCGCCTCCCACCCCGACCGGGTGCGCACCGCCGTCGCGCTCGCGTCCAGCGGGTACGCGACGGCCGAGCAGATCGCCTGGAGCCAGACCCAGGTCCTCGCGATCCGCAACGATCCGTGGTTCGCCGGTGGTGACTACTACGAGCAGCGACAGGGCCCCGAGGTCGGTCTGGGCATCGCGCGCCGCATCGCGCACGTCACCTACCGCAGCGAGATCGAGCTGCACGAGCGCTTCGGCCGTGACGAGCAGGACGAGGCTCCGGGGGAGTCCGGCCGTCCGCGCTTCACCGTCGAGAGCTACCTGGACCACCACGGCGGCAAGCTCGCCGGACGTTTCGACGCCAACTCCTACATCGTGCTGACCGAGGCGATGAACTCCCACGACATCGGTCGCGGCCGTGGCGGGATGGCCGCAGCGCTGGCCCCCTTCGCCGGCCGGCTGGTGCTCGTCCCCGTCGACTCCGACCGGCTCTACCCACCTCGTCTGTCGGAGGAGGTGGCCCGGGCGCACGCCGGCGCCGAGCTCGCCACGATCACCTCGATCGTGGGACACGACGGCTTCCTCACCGAGGTCGACCAGGTGGCCACCCTGCTGCGGGAGGTCGTCGCCGGATCTTCGACGGGCGACACGGACCTGACGAGTGGGACAGGTCACGCCGGCGCGGTGTAGCGTCTGGCTCAGGTCAAGTCCGCACCACCAGTTCTGACGAGGAGCAACGATGACGATCGTCGTGGGATATGTGTCCACCAAGGAGGGCGAAGCCGCTCTCGAGCGAGCCTTCGAGGAGTGTCGTCTGCGCAAGGACAACCTCGTCGTCATCCACTCCGACCGTGGGGGCGCCGGGCTGAGCGGCGACAGCGCTCGCAAGAACGAAGAGGACCTCAAGCAGGTGCGCAGCCGTCTCGATGAGGCGGGCGTCGAGGGCGAGGTCCGCGGTCTCGTGCGTGGCAAGGAGCCGGCCGAGGACCTCATCGTCGTCGCCGAGGAGACCGGAGCCAGCCTGATCATCATCGGCCTGCGCAAGCGGACGCCGGTCGGCAAGCTCATCCTCGGCTCCAACGCACAGCGTGTGCTGCTCGACGCGCCCTGCGACGTGTTGGCCGTCAAGGCACGCTGATTTTCCGCACTTGAGAGCAGCAGCGGGCGTCTGTGGGACGCCCGCTGCTGCTTTTACGGGGGACACGTTTTATAATGGTGTTGAGCCCAGCGCGCAGCGTCCGGGCGAGTCGGGCAGACGGGGTCGATACGCCACCCCCATCGCACACCCGGCGCACACCTCCGTGACGAAAGGTTGTTGGTGACTGCTGTGTCCCCACGGTCCGACGGGGCGCAGGGCTCCCTCCCCAAGGAGTTCTCGCACCCATCGCTCCAGGAGCTGGTCCGAGTGGGCCACACGACCGGATCCATCACCAGCGATCAGCTGCAGACCGCATTCGGCGAGGCGAAGATCAGCCCCAGCCGTGGACGGGTCGTCCTGCGAGCGTTGGACGACCAGGGAATCGAGGTTCAGGTGCCAGAGACAACTGCCAAGAAGACCACGGCGAAGAAGGCTCCCGCCAAGAAGGCTGCTACCAAGAAGGCCGTGACGAAGAAGGCTGCGGCCCCGGCCAAGAAGGCCGCGACGAAGAAGACCGCCGCGACCAAGACGGCTGCCACCAAGACCGCCGCGACCAAGACCGCGTCTGCCACCAAGACGGCGGCCGCTGCGGCTGCGGAGCCGGCCAAGAAGGCTGCCGTCAAGAAGACGGCCGCCAAGAAGGCCGCCGCGAAGAAGGCTGCGGCCAACCCGACGACGACCACGGCCGAGGAGCCGGCGCCCGGCGAGGACGATGTCCTGCACGAGGAGCCCAAGGCCAAGGAAAAGCCGGAGGAGCAGGACGAGAAGTCCGGCTTCACCATCAGCAACGATGACGAGGACGACGCGCCTGCGCAGCAGGTCGTCACCGCCGGCGCCACCGCTGACCCGGTCAAGGACTACCTGAAGCAGATCAGCAAGGTCGCCCTCCTCAACGCCGAGCAGGAGGTCGAGCTGGCCAAGCGCATCGAGGCCGGCCTCTTCGCCGAAGAAAAGCTCGCCTCGGGCGAAAAGATCGACATGAAGTTCAAGCGTGAGCTGTGGTGGATCTCCCAGGACGGCAAGAACGCCAAGAACCACCTGCTCGAGGCCAACCTGCGTCTCGTCGTCTCGCTGGCCAAGCGCTACACGGGTCGCGGGATGCTCTTCCTGGACCTCATCCAGGAGGGCAACCTCGGTCTGATCCGCGCGGTCGAGAAGTTCGACTACACCAAGGGCTACAAGTTCTCGACCTACGCGACGTGGTGGATCCGTCAGGCCATCACCCGCGCGATGGCCGACCAGGCGCGCACCATCCGCATCCCGGTGCACATGGTCGAGGTCATCAACAAGCTCGCCCGCGTCCAGCGGCAGATGCTCCAGGACCTGGGCCGCGAGCCCACCCCGGAGGAGCTGGCCAAGGAGCTGGACATGACACCCGAAAAGGTCGTCGAGGTCCAGAAGTACGGCCGCGAGCCGATCTCCTTGCACACCCCGCTCGGTGAGGACGGTGACTCCGAGTTCGGTGATCTCATCGAGGACTCGGAGGCGGTCGTGCCGGCCGACGCCGTGAGCTTCACGCTCCTGCAGGAGCAGCTGCACTCGGTGCTCGACACGCTCAGCGAGCGCGAGGCCGGAGTGGTCTCGATGCGCTTCGGTCTGACCGACGGTCAGCCCAAGACGCTCGACGAGATCGGCAAGGTCTACGGCGTGACGCGTGAGCGGATCCGTCAGATCGAGTCCAAGACCATGAGCAAGCTGCGGCACCCGAGCCGCTCGCAGGTCCTGCGGGACTACCTCGACTGATGTGCACCACTGCCCGAAGGGAGGCGCTCACTTTTCTGGTGGGCGCCTCCCTTCGTCGTCGGGCGCGGGTGGTCAGCGCCGTCGGGGGTGTCAGCGCCGCCGGGTGAGCCGGCGGGCGATGGAGCGCCCCCACGAGCGCCAGACCTCGACGCCCTCCTGCGGCCACAGGATCGAGCGCAGCTGCGCCGAGCGCTGTCGGGTCGAGCGGACCCGGTCGACGATCGCGCCGACCTCCCGGGAGACAGCGGGAAGGTCGTCTCCCGGGGCGGCGTAGCGAGCCCGCTCCAGGGTGGCCACGACGTGATCGAGCTGCCCCTGGAGAGGCGGCTCCAGATGCATCCGACGGCCGATCCAGCGTCCGGCCTGGCGAGGGGTCGAGCCCACGGGGGGCCGGATGCCGAGGTCGTCGAGCCGGGCGACCAGCTCCTGCCACTCACGCTCGACGCGCTCTGCGTCATCACGTGCGGTGCGGCGCTCCCGTCGCCGCGCGAGCCATGCCGTGACCGGCAGGATCGACAGCACCGCGAGCAGCGCCAACAGGGTGAGGAGCCACCACGCCCAGCGGGGGACGCCCTCGTCCGTGCCGGTGCCCGTCTCGGGCACCGCTGCGTCATCGGTCTGCGAGGTCTGCGAACTCGAGCTGCTCGACGACTCGCTCGTGCTCGTGGACGTGTCGGTGCCGGTCTCGCCGGTGACCTGGATCGAGTACCCGGGGACGCTGGCGGCGCGCTGGCCGGGGGTCGGCTCGAAGCGCATCCAGCCCACCCCCTCGAAGTACAGCTCCGGCCAGGCGTGGGCATCGCTGGCGCGCACGATGCGGTCGCGGCCGTTGGCGCTGGAGCCGGGCAGGAATCCGACGACGACCCGGGCCGGGATGCCGCGCGAGCGGGCGAGCAGCGTCATCGTCGCCGCGAACTGCTGGCAGTACCCGACCTTGGTGTCGAGGAAGTGGACGATCGGGTCGCGACCCTCGGGCCTCGCGGGCAGCTCAAGGCTGTAGTCGAAGTCAGGCCCGCGCAGGTACTCCTGGATGGACTGGGCGATCTCGATGGGTGTGGCATCGACGCCGGCCAGGGAGGCGGACAGCTCGGAGATCTCGACGACCGACCCGCTGTCGAGGCTGAGGTAGGCATCGCGGTATGCGGTGTTGTCGACATTGGTGTCGGTATTGCTCGCCGGGAGATCGACGAAGTCCTCGTCCTCCGGTGCCAGCTCGACGAAGGACGCCGAGTAGGTCCCCGGGGTCCGCTGGACCCGGGCCGTGCCATCCGCACCGATCGACCACGGGATGCCGCCCAGGTCGGCTGATCGGGTCAACCATGGCAGTGGCAGCTGCGGTGCCGCGATCCCGTTGTCCTCCACGACGATGGAGCGCAGGTCGCGCTCGATGGAGTCCGGGACGCGGGCCAGAGGATCCCTGGGGGTGAATCCTTGCTCCGGCTCCAGGGCACGCGATCGCATCTGACCCAGGCCATCTTCGAAGTCCTCGACGACGGCGACGCGCAGTGGCTGTGGCGTCGGGTCGTCGGTCGTGTAGCGCAGGACGGGGACCTGGCTGGGGGACTCGAGACTCCGCTTGAGGTCGAGCTCGGTGGACAGGCGCATCCCGGCCGCGCCGGCACCACCGCCACCACCTCGGCCGAGCCCGTCGAGCACGTAGCGGGTCGGCAGGTGCGGGACGAAGGTCGCCACCGCGACGGCCGCCACGAGCGCGAAGGCTCCCACGCGCGCGGCCTGCCAACGGTGCGACCGCGAGGCGATCCCGTCGCCGTCGCCAGTCGACATCAGCGGGATGGACGTCGCCCACCCCTGCAGATCGAGGTCGGACTGGTGGGCGACCATGGCCAGCCACAGCGCGGCGCCGACGACGAACCACAGGCCGTTGAGGGAGCCACCCGAGTTGGCCGCGGAGACGAGGAAGAGGGACAGCAGAGGGAGTCCGGCCACCGCAGGCGTGGCGGCCGTCGCGCTCGACAGGTCCACCGCCAGGGCCACGACGACGACGATGATGACGAGGGCGACGACGATGCCCGGCTTGGCCGGTGCGGGGGCCGCATAGGTGGTGATCGTCGTCCTGGCCTCCTCGAGGTGCCCGACGAGTGCCGTCGCTGTCCGTTCTGTGGGCAGCACGAGCAGCCGCGTGGTCTCGCCCAGCTGGGTCACGAGGACGTAGAGCGCGGCCACGAGGGTCTGCCCGAGGATGATCAGCCCGGCACTCGCGGTGAGAGCCCGCAGCGCCATGCCCGAGACGGCCACGGTCAGCACGCCGGCGACGGCCGGGACGAGCCAGGGGGGCTCGTCGAAGAGGTGACGCATCGGGAGCATCACGACGATGGTCGCTGCGGCGGCGAGCAGCCCGGCGACGATCTTGGGCTCGTGCCTCATCGTCTGGCTCCCAGCGCCAGGCTCACTCGGGCCCAGACCTGCGCCAGGTGGTCGCCGGGGTGCACGACCTCCGCCTGCCACCCACCGATCATCAGCCGGTGCGCCGTGGCGTCGGCTGGACCTGTCGTCACGCTCTGGTCGGTGAAGCCGCCCCGGTCGACGACCATGGCGATCCCGTGGCGGGCACTGGCCGTGCACATCGTCGTGACCTCGTCCTCGAGGGTGCCGAGCATCCCGACGACGAGGCCCCCACCGTGCTGCGTGAAGTCCTCCAGGGCCTCCACCAGACCGCGGGGCGAGGTGGTCTCGCTCGGCTGCACGGCCGCCAGCCGGTCGAGCGCATGGTCGAGGCTCTCGACGGGCAGCACGACCCCTGCCTCGTTGGAGGCGAGGGACAGGTGGACCTCGAAGCGCTCGCCGAGGAGCAGGGTGACGACCGAGGCCACGGCCGTCACCGACCACTCGAAGGACCCGCCGTCGCCGGTGCCCGCGTGCACCGACTGACGGTCGTCGAGCAGGACCAGGGCGCGGCGTCGCGTGGGCTGCTCGTCCTGGCGCACCATCGTCTCGCCAGTGCGCGCCGTCGAGCGCCAGTGGATGCGGCGCAGGTCGTCCCCGATGCGGTACTCACGCACCCCCACGTCGTCCTCGCCGTGGAGAGCGACCCGGGGGGAGCGGGAGGTCTCGCCGCCCCCGCTGGCGGGCACCCCCCGCACCGGGGTCAGCGCCAGGACCCGAGGCAGGACGACCAACGAGGACTCGCCGGGTAGGTCCACGGCCCGGGTGGCGAGGCCGAAGGGGTCGTTGACGCGCACCGTCAGCGGGCCGATGCGATGGCGTCCGCGCACGTGGGCCCGCACCCGGTAGGACATGCGGCGGGTCTCGCCCCGCTCCAGGCTCGGCACCAGCAGGTGCGGTCGGTCGCCCAGCGCATAGGCCAGTCCCTCCTCGCCACGCAGGAGCGGGGTCGGCAGGCGACTGGCGTTGTGCACGTGCACGGTGACATCGGCCGGTGCGTCGATGCTGACCCGGACCGGCGCAACGCTCCGTGAGACCTCCAGCTCGAGGCCACGCCGGGCGAGGAGCATCGCGAGGGCCGGCAGCAGGAGGAGCAGGACGCCGATCTTGGTGAGGTCGTGCAGGCCGAGGACGAGCCCCGCGAGGGTGATGAGTGTGCCGACGCCGAGGAAGAGTCGCCCTCGCGCCGTCACCGGGTCCTCCTCATCTGGCAGCCGGGACCCGCGTGCGGTGCACGAGCTCGGTCACGATGTCGAGTGGCTCGCGGCGGGCCAGCTGGGCCTCGCTGCTGAGGAGCAGACGGTGGGCGAGCACGACAGGGGCGATGGCCTGGATGTCGTCGGGGAGCACGTGGTCGCGTCCGTCGAGGGCGGCGCGTGAGCGGCCGGCCCGCAGCAGGTGAAGGGTCGCACGGGGGGAGGCCCCGAGCCGGATGAGCGAGCTGGCGCGGGTGGCCGCTGCGATGTCGACGATGTACTGGCGCACGGCAGGCGACGCGTGGACCGTGCGCACCGCACGGATCAGTCGGCTGATGCCCTCGGCGTCGGTGACCGGGCGCAGGTGGTCGAGCGGGGAGCTCGCGCCGTGGTGGTCGAGCATCGCGACCTCGGCGGCGGCGGTGGGGTAGCCCATCGACAGGCGTGCCATGAAGCGGTCGCGCTGGGCCTCGGGCAGCGGGTAGGTGCCCTCCATCTCCACGGGGTTCTGCGTCGCCATGATGATGAAGGGGTGCGGCAGCGGGTAGGTGTGGCCGTCGACCGTCACCTGCGCCTCCTCCATGCACTCCAGGAGCGCCGACTGCGCCTTGGGCGAGGCGCGGTTGATCTCGTCACCGACCACGACATTGGCGAAGACCGCCCCGGGACGGAACTCGAACTCGCGCTCCTCCTGGTTGTAGATGCTCACGCCGGTGATGTCGCTCGGCAGCAGGTCGGGCGTGAACTGCACGCGGCGCACGGAGGCATCGATGCTGCGCGCGAGCGTCTTTGCGAGCATCGTCTTGCCCACCCCCGGGACGTCCTCGATGAGCAGGTGGCCTTCGGCCAGGAGCGCGGTGATCGCGGTCCGGACGACATCGGGCTTGCCCTCGATCACGGCGTTCATGGCATCGGCGAGGGCCCCGCCGACGCTCACGACGTGCTCGAGGTCCGTGCTCGGTGCCTGCGCTGAAGGGGCGCTCTCCCTGCTGAGGGTCACCAGTCTCCGTTCCGGACGACCGTGCCGCCCCACTTCGCTCCGCTGTGCCCCCGACCCTACGGGCGCGCCACCCCGGGCTGGGGAATACGGGGCCGACAACCCTGCTCCGGTGCCGTCGGGACCGGGGAAGGGACCCCCCTTCGGCCATTTTGCGGTGATTTTGCTCCACTTTGCACCATCCCTGATTTATCAGGGAAAACTCAGCAAGTTTTTGCCGGATGTGGACGTCACGAGGTGGGCTTCAGGGCCTGGGTGGAGTAAAGTGGTGCAACAAGGAAGCGCATGGAGCCATTCGGGTCGACACGAAGGGGGGTGGCCGCGATGTTCCTCGGGACCCACACCCCGAAGCTGGACGACAAGGGCCGCCTCTTCCTGCCCGCCAAGTTCCGCGACAAGCTCGCCGGCGGTCTGGTCATGACCCGCGGCCAGGAGCGCTGCCTCTACGTCTTCCCGATGGACGAGTTCGTCAAGGTCACGCAGAAGTTCCAGGAGGCGCCCACCTCCAGCAAGGCCGCGCGTGACTACATGCGCGTCTTCCTCTCCGGAGCCAGCGACGAGATCCCCGACAAGCAGGGGCGGGTCACCGTGCCCGCCGCACTGCGCCAGTACGCCGGCCTCGACCGTGACTGCACGGTCATCGGCACCGGCTCGCGCGTCGAGGTCTGGGACACGGCCGCGTGGAACGACTACCTCGCCAGCACCGAGCAGGCCTTCGCCGACCAGTCCGAGGAGGTGATCCCCGGACTCATGTGAGGCAGCTGCCACCCGGCCTCCAGCCGAGACGGCGCCGACCCGACTTCCCCCGGGCCGGATCGTCCCGGATGGGGACCAGGTGGCAGCAGCAGACACAGCCAGGGATCACCACCACCACCACCGACCAAGCGAAGGGAGCACCGTGGAGCACGCCGACACCGACACCGGCCGCGATGCGGCCTCCCGTCACGTACCGGTGATGCTCGACGAGGTGCTCGACCTCCTGGGCCCGGCCCTGTCGATCGAGGGCGCGGTCCACGTCGACGGCACCCTGGGCATGGGAGGGCACGCCGAGGCGGTCCTGCAGGCCGACCCGCAGGTGCACCTCATCGGCATCGACCGGGACCCCCAGGCGCTGCGCCTGGCGGGGGAGCGGCTGGCACCCTTCGGCGAGCGGGTCACCCTCGTGCACGCGGTCAACGACGAGATCGACGAGGTCCTCGACGACCTCGGCATCGGGCAGGTCACCTCGGCCTTCTTCGACCTCGGGGTCTCCTCGCTGCAGCTGGACGAGACCGAGCGGGGCTTCGCCTACGCCCATGACGCCCCGCTGGACATGCGGATGGACGCCACGACCGGGGTCACCGCGGCCGATGTGCTCAACACCTACGACGGACGCGAGCTCGCTCGGGTGCTGTCCCAGTACGGCGAGGAGCGGTTCGCGCAGAAGATCGCGCGCGCGATCGTCCGCGAGCGGGAGGCCACCCCCTTCGACAGGTCGGGTCGCCTCGTGGAGTTGCTGCGCTCCACGATCCCGATGGCCTCCCAGCGCGGCGGTGGCCACCCGGCCAAGCGCACCTTCCAGGCCCTGCGGATCGAGGTCAACCAGGAGCTCGCCGGGTGGGCCCGCGCGATGCCGGTGGCACTCGACCGGATCGCCCTCGGCGGCCGGATCGCCGTCCTGTCCTTCCACTCGCTCGAGGACCGGATCACCAAGCGGGCCTTGGCCGCCGGTGCCACGTCCACCTCGCCCCCGGATCTGCCCGTCGAGCTGCCCGACCACGCACCCGAGCTGCGCCTGCTGACGCGAGGGGCGATGACCCCCGGTGAGCGCGAGCTGGCCACCAACCCCCGATCCGCCTCGGTGCGCCTGCGCGCCGCCGAGCGCATCCGACCGTCCCGACCGAGGAAAGGTGCCTGACCGATGAGCCAGTCCACCGTCGCCACCACCGTCGCCCGCCGCGCACCCGCCAGCCGGGAGCGCACCTCACTCCAGGTCGTGACCCCGGCTGACCGCGCGGGTTCCGTGTGGTTCCCGGTGCTGTGCGTGGCCCTGCTCCTCGTGGGCCTCGCCGCCGTCCTCGGGTTCAACACCTTGATGGCACAGGACTCCTTCAAGGTCTCCGCGCTCGAGGCGCGCTCGGCGAGCCTCAGCGACACCGAGGACTCGCTGGCCCACCAGATCAACGACACGGCCTCCCCGCAGCGACTGGCGGTGCGCGCCGACGACCTCGGCATGGTGCCCGCGCAGAGCGCCGCCTTCATCGACGTGGACCAGGACAAGGTCCTCGGCGTGGCGGAGGTGGCGAAGACGCCGGACGGATTTAACGTGGGAGCAGCCGCGACGAGCACCGCGGACGAGTCGAGCACGACCTCCGGGGACAAGACCGAGAGCAGCTCCAAGGACAAGGACACGTCCAAGGACAAGGACAAGGACAAGAAGAAGAGCTCGACGTCCTCCACCAAGGACTGACCACCACCGATCACCACCAGGCCGCCGACGAGGAGAGGGACGCACGTTGACGCAGCGCCGACCTGACCGTCCGCGGGGCACCGGACGTCCCGCCGGTCAGCAGCGACCGGTGTCGAAGGCGACGTCGAAGAAGGCTGCGCCCAAGAAGGCTGTGCCCAAGAAGGCGACCGCCAAGAAGTCGACGGCCCAGAAGCCGGCGAAGAAGATCGCCGCTCGGCCCACCTCCCGGCCGCGTGCCACAAAGACCTCCACGCCCCGCCGTTCCCCGGCGCCGCGTCGGCCGGCCAGCACGCGTCCCGCCGCCCCCGCGGCCGTCGGCAATCCTCGGGCCCGCATGCGCGGTCTGATGGTCGTCTCGCTCATCGTCCTCAGTCTCTTCGCCGCCCAGCTGCTGCGGATCCAGGGCTTCGACTCGGAGGCGGTGGCCGCGGACGCCCTGCGCCAGCGCACCCAGACCGAGGCGATCCCGGCGCACCGCGGGACGATCTACGACGCCAACGACACCGTGCTCGCGCAGAGCCAGGAGCGGCGCACGGTCGTCGTCGACCAGACCGCGGTCACCGAGTACAAGAAGAAGGTCGACGGCAAGCGCACCACGGTCGGTGTCGACGGCGCCGCCAAGGACCTCGCGCAGATCCTCGGCGAGTCCGCGAGCACGCTGGAGCCCCAGCTCACGGGCACGCAGCGCTACCGCGTCCTGGCCAAGAACATCTCGCCGCTCACCTGGCGTCGGATCAGTGCCCTCGGCATCCCCGGCATCTACTCCGAGCGCAGCTCACAACGCACCTACCCGCAGTCGACGACGGTCGCCTCCCTGGTCGGCTTCGTCCAGCCCCAGGACCAGACCGCCGGTGGCGGCCTGGAGCTGCAGCTCGACGACGTCCTCAAGGGCACGCCCGGTCAGGCGACCTACGAGATCGCCCAGGACGGCTCGCGGCTGCCCAATGCCTCCGACGACGTCAGCTCGGCGACCTCCGGGCGGGATGTGCGCCTGACGATCGACAACGACGTGCAGTGGTACGCCCAGAATGCCCTCGCCGAGCAGGTCAAGCAGACCGAGGCCCTCTCCGGCACCATCGTCGTCCAGCGCGTCGACACCGCCGAGCTCGTCGCCCTGGCGTCCTACCCGACCTTCGACCCCAACAACTTGGGCGACGGCGACGGCGTCTACTCCAACCTGGCCTTCAGCGATGTCTTCGAGCCCGGATCGACGTCCAAGATCATGACGGTCGCCGCGGGGCTCGAGGAGGGCAACATCACGCCGAACACCCCGATGATCCTTCCGGGGTCGCTACGGCGCGGCAACGAGACGCTCAAGGACTCCCACCCCCACCCCGACGAGTACCGCACGGTCTCGGGCGCCTTGGCCGAGTCGAGCAACACGGGCGCGATCCTCATCGGCGAGACGATGAAGCCCAAGACCCTCGAGAGCTATCTGCGGAAGTTCGGACTGGGCAGCAAGAGCACGACCGGCTTCCCGGGGGAGTCCGCGGGTCTGCTGCCCCCGGCCGACACGTGGAACGGCTCGCAGCGCGCGACCATCACCTACGGCCAGGGCGTCTCGACGACCGCCATCCAGGTAACCAATGTCTTCCAGGCGATCGCCAACGACGGGGTGCGGATCAGTCCGACCTTCGTCAAGGAGGTGGGCGACGGCAAGGGCGGCTGGGACCCCGCGCCCGCCGGCAAGCGCACCCAGGCGGTGTCGAAGAAGACGGCCAACCAGGTCTCGCACATGCTCGAGGGCGTGGTCTCCAAGGAGGGCACGGCCCCGCAGGCCAAGATCGACGGCTACCGCGTCGCGGGCAAGACGGGCACGGCCGATCGATACGACCCCAAGGCGGGCGGGTACTCCGGCAAGACCGCGAGCTTCATCGGCTTCGCCCCGGCCGACGACCCGCAGCTCGTCGTCTCCGTCATCCTGCAGCGCCCGGTCAAGGGCTACTACGGCGGCACGGTCGCGGCTCCCGTCTTCAAGGACGTCATGACCTACGCCCTGCAGAAGGAAAAGGTCCCGCCGACGCCGCAGGACGCCAAGGCACCCAAGGTCAAGACCAAGCTCCCTCAGCGACCCGACGAGGACACCCCCGGACTGCTCATGGAGCGCAGCTCCACGGGTGCCGGGTAAGGTCTCGGCCCGTGTCATTTCCTCGCCCCGAGCGGGCCCACCCGCTGACTCTGCGCACCGTCACCGAGACCATCGGAGATGGCGCTCGGCTGACCCACGGCGATCCCGAGGTCGTGGTCACGGGCGTCTCCCTCGACACCGCCACCGTGCGCCCCGGGGACCTGTGGGCGGCCCTGCCGGGGGCTCGCGCGCACGGCGCCGACTTCGTCGACAAGGCGGTGGCCGCTGGTGCGGTCGCCGTGCTGACCAATGCCGACGGGGTCTCCCGGCTCCAGGCGTTGGGGGTCGAGCTGCCCGTCATCGAGTGCGAGACCCCGCGCGAGGTCCTCGGTCGGGTGGCCGCCGCCCTCTACGACAGCGGCGATCAGCGTCCGACGATGTTTGGCATCACCGGGACCAACGGCAAGACGACGACGGCCTACCTCATGGTCTCGGCCCTCGAGGCCCTGGGCCACACCACGGGGCTCATCGGGACGATCGAGACGCGCATCGGTGAGGAGCGGATTCGCTCGGTGCGCACGACCCCGGAGATGACCGACCTGCACGCGCTGCTGGCCACCATGGGGGAGCGGGGCATCGACGACTGCGTCATGGAGGTCTCCAGCCACGCGCTCAGCCTCCATCGGGTCGACGAGGTCTTCTACGATGTGGCCCTCTTCGCCAACCTCAGCCAGGACCACCTCGACTTCCACGGCACGATGGAGAGCTACTACCTTGCCAAGGCCAGCCTCTTCACGCCCGAGCGCTCCCGTCGTGCCGTCGTGTGCGTCGACGACGAGTGGGGCCAGCGGTTGGCCCAGGAGGCCACGGTGCCGGTCACGACGGTCACCTCGCGGCTGGACGTCGAGGCCGACTGGATCATCGGGGGAGACCCCCGCGAGGCCCAGCTGAGCCTGACGGGTGCCGACCACGTGCTCCACCTCGAGTCGGCGCTCCCGGGCGACTTCAACCGGGTCAACACCGCGATGGCCGCCGTCGCGCTCATCGAGTCCGGGATCCCGGTCGACCGGATCGCCGAGGCGGTCCTGACCCGCCCGTACGTCCCCGGCCGGATGGAGATCGTGCACCCGAGCGACCCGGACCGCGAGGACCTGCCCCGGGCGATCGTCGACTTCGCGCACACCCCGGATGCCGTGGGCGCCGCACTGGCCGCGTTGCGCCCGCAGACCAACGGCGTGCTCGTCGTCGTCCTCGGCGCCGGAGGCAGTCGTGACACCGGCAAGCGTCCCGGCATGGGAGCCTCCGCCGCCGCGCACGCAGATGTCGTCATCGTGACCGATGACAACCCCCGCGACGAGGACCCCGCCGAGATCCGGGCAGCCGTCGCCGAAGGCGTGTGGCCCCGCTCCCGCGCCCGGCTCGAGGTGGTCGAGGGACGCGTGAGCGCCATCGAGCGGGCCGTCGAGATCGCGCACGAGTCCGGCCCCGGCGCCACCGTGGCCGTCCTCGGCAAGGGGCACGAGCAAGGACAAGAGGTCCGCGGCGAGATCCGCGACCACGACGACCGGGCGGTCCTGCAGGCCGCCCTCGACCGCCGGAGCGTCAGCGGATGATCCCCATGGACCTGGGCGCCCTTGCCGACATCACCGGCGGGCGCCTCCACGGATGCAGCGCGCCGGAAGCCGCGGCGATCCTCCTCGACGGGCCGGTCGTCACCGACTCGCGCGAGGCAGGACCCGGCAGCCTCTACATCGCCCGCGTCGGTGAGAGTGCCGACGGGCACGACTTCGCCTCCGGCGCTGCTGAGCGGGGCGCCGTCGCCGCCCTCACCACCCGGGAGGTCGACGACCTGCCGTGCGTCGTCGTCGATGACGAGCAGGCCGGTTTCGTCGCCCTCGCCCGCCACCTCGTCGACTCCAGCCCCGACCTGGGCGTCATCGGCATCACCGGGTCATCCGGCAAGACGAGCACCAAGGACCTGCTCGGGTCCGTCCTGGACGCCGACGGCGAGACGGTCGCCCCGGTCGGGTCGTACAACTCCGAGGTCGGCGTCCCCCTCACCGTCTGCCGGATCACGCCCACGACCCGCCACCTCGTCGTCGAGATGGGAGCTCGTGGCATCGGCCACATCGACTACCTCGCCCGCATCGCACCGCCGCGCATCGGCATCGTGCTCAACGTCGGCCATGCCCACGTCGGTGAGTTCGGCTCCGTCGAGGCGATCGCGCAGGCGAAGGGAGAGCTGCCCGCCTCCCTTCCCGCTGACGGTGTCGCCGTGCTCAACGCCGACGACCCGCTGGTCGCGGCGATGGCCGAGCGGACGTCTGCCACGGTCGTGCTCGTCGGTGAGTCCGAGGCCGCGCACGTGCGGGCCGTCGACGTGCAGCTCGACGAGCACGGCGCGCCCTCCTTCACCGTCCACACCCCCTTCGGCAGCGCCCGCGTGCAGCTGACCCTCGTCGGCCGCCACCACGTGGGCAACGCACTGGCCGTCATCGCCGCCGCCCACGCGGCCGGGATGACGCTCGAGCAGATCGTCCCCGCCCTGGCCGCCGCGCGACCCGTCAGCCGCTGGCGGATGGAGGTCACCCGTCGAGAGGACGACGTCGTCGTCGTCAATGACGCCTACAACGCCAACCCGGACTCCATGTCGGCCGCCCTGCGCAGCGTCGCGGGCATGACGACGACCGGACGGCGGTGGGCCGTCCTCGGCACCATGCTCGAGCTGGGGGAGTCCTCTGCCGAGCTGCACGCAGCCGTCGGGCGCGAGGCCGCGCTGCTCGGTTTCGACGAGATCCTCGTCGTCGGCGAGTCGGCCGCACCGATCGCGACCGGTGCAGAGGAGACTGGTGCCCGGGACGTGACCATCCGGGTCGTCCCTGATGCCGACGCCGCAGAGGCGGTCCTGGCAGCCGAGCTCGCCACGCCGGACATCGTCGTGTTCAAGTCGAGTCGTGATGCCGGACTACGGTGGCTCGGAGATCGCATCGTCGACAGGGAGGCCCGCCCGTGAAGGCAGTCGTCATCGCGTCCGTCGTCTCTCTCGTCGTGGCGCTGCTCGGGACACCGATGTTCATCAAGTACCTCGTCAAGCAGGGGTACGGACAGTTCATCCGTGACGATGGACCCACCTCGCACCACACCAAGCGGGGCACGCCCACCATGGGTGGCGCCGTCATCATCCTCGCCACGGTGCTGGCCTACACCCTCGCGCACCTCGTGCTGTGGCAACCCCCGACCGTGAGCGGTCTGCTCGTCCTCTTCCTCATGGTGGGCATGGGGGCGGTCGGATTCGCCGACGACTTCATCAAGATCAGTCGCCAGCGCAGCCTGGGCCTGAAGTCGGGACAAAAGCTCATGGGGCAGGCCGCGGTGGGCATCGTCTTCGCCCTGCTGGCCCTCCAGTTCCCCAACGACGCCCTGCGTCGCCCGGCGTCGACACACATCTCCTTCGTGCGGGACACGGCGATCGACCTGGCCTTCGCCGGACCGGTCATCGGGATGATCCTCTTCATCCTCTGGGCCAATCTGATGATCGCCGGGACGTCCAACGGGGTGAACCTCACGGATGGTCTCGACGGACTGGCCACCGGCTCATCGGTCATGGTCTTCGCCGCCTACGTCGTCATCTCGATCTGGCAGTTCAACCAGAACTGCCAGACCAACCCGGGGATCAACTGCTACGACGTGCGGGACCCACTCGATCTCGCGGTCGTCGCGGCCGCGGGCACCGGCGCCTGCTTCGGCTTCCTCTGGTGGAATGCCTCGCCGGCCAAGATCTTCATGGGTGACACCGGGTCGCTCGCGCTCGGTGGTGCCCTCGCCGGGCTCGCGATCCTCTCGCGCACCGAGCTGCTCATCGTCATCCTCGGCGGTCTCTTCGTCACCATCACCGCCTCCGTCATCATCCAGGTGGCCTCCTTCAAGTCCACCGGCAAGCGGGTCTTCCGCATGGCGCCCCTCCAGCACCACTTCGAGCTGCTGGGGTGGCAGGAGGTCACGATCGTCATCCGCTTCTGGATCATCGCGGGCCTCTTCGTCGGGGCCGGTCTGGCCCTCTTCTACGGCGAATGGGTCGTGGGGGCGCCGTGAGCGGTGCCCACCCACGGGATGCACGGCTGGCGGGCCTGACCAGTAGCGAAGCCGACTGGAGCGGTCTGCGGGTCGTCGTCACCGGTCTCGGCGTCAGCGGCTTCGCCGCAGCCGATGCCCTGCTCCAGTACGGGGCCCGCGTGCGCGTCGTCGACGCCAAGACGCCCGAGGACGGGACGCAGATGGCCCAGCGTGCCCAGATCCTCGACGTTCTCGACGCCGAGCTGCACCTGGGCGACGGCGCCGAGCGCACCCTGCCGGTGCCCGCCGACGAGATCGACCTCGTCGTCACCTCGCCGGGATGGCCTCCGCACCAACCCCTCCTGGCGGCCGCTGCCCACGCCGGCATCCCCATCTGGGGCGATGTCGAGCTGGCCTGGCGGCTGCGCCCGAGCACCGGTGCCGCCCCCTGGCTCCTCGTCACGGGGACCAACGGCAAGACGACGACCGTGCAGATGCTCGCCTCGATGCTGCGTGCCGCGGGACTGCGCGCCGACAGCGGGGGCAATGTCGGGACCCCGGTGCTCGACCTCGTCCAGCACCCCGAGCCCTACGACGTCATCGCCGTGGAGCTCAGCAGCTTCCAGCTGCACTGGAGCCACTCCCTTCGCCCGCAGGCAGCGGTCTGCCTCAACATCGCGCCCGACCACATTGACTGGCATGGCTCCCTCGAGGAGTACACCGCGGCCAAGGGCAAGGTCTACGCCAACACCGAGATCGCTTGCGTCTACAACGAGCAGGACCTGGCCACCCGACGCCTCGTCGAGGAGGCCGATGTCGTGGAGGGCTGCCGGGCCGTCGGTTTCACCCTCGGTTCTCCCGGCCCCTCGATGCTCGGGCTGGTCGAGGACGTGCTGGCCGACCGGGCCTTCGTCGAGGACCGGGCCACGCACGCTGCCGAGCTCGGCAGTCTCGCCGACCTGCAAGGCGATGCCCCGAGCGTCGCGCCGCACCTCGTCGCCAATGCCCTCGCGGCAGCGGCCCTGGCCCGCGCCCACGGCGTGCCGCCGGTCGCCGTGCGCGACGGACTGCGTGCCTGGCGGCCCGAGCCGCACCGGATCGCCCACGTCGCGACCGCGGGAGGGGTGCACTGGGTCGATGACTCCAAGGCCACCAACCCGCACGCCGCACAGGCCAGCCTGACCTCCTACGAGCACGTCGTGTGGGTTGCCGGGGGCCTGCTCAAAGGCGCCGACGTCGACGAGCTCGTCGCGGCCGCTGCGGGACGACTGCGTGCCGTCGTGCTCATCGGCCGTGACCGGGAGCAGATCGCTGCCGCGCTCGCACGACACGCGCCCGACATCCCCGTGATCGACATCGCGGCGGCCGACACTGGGGCGATGGATCTCGTCGTCCGCCACGCGGGGGAGCTCGCGAGGCCGGGTGACGTGGTGTTGCTCGCCCCGGCGGCGGCATCCATGGACATGTTCGACAACTACGGGGCCCGCGGGGATGCTTTCGCCGCCGCGGTGGATCGGTACCTGCAGGAGGGGTGAGTGTGAGCAGCAGCGCAGCGACCAGGCGTCGCACCGGCACGCCGCCCGCACGCACCCGCATCGAGCAGTGGACGGCGCGCTTCGAGTCGCCGATGACCACCTACTACCTCCTGCTCGGCGTCGTCGGACTGCTCGTCAGCATTGGCCTGGTCATGGTTCTGTCGGCCTCGATGATCGTCTCCCTGCGGGAGAACGACTCGTCCTTCACCATCTTCCTCAAGCAGTTCGTCTTCGCCCTCGCCGGCGGGATCGCCCTGTGGTGGGCCTCGCGCCGCAGCGTGCTCTTCTGGAAACGGTTCGCCCTGCCCGCCGTCGCCGCCTCCTTCGTCCTGCTCGGGCTGGTGCTCACCCCCTTGGGCTTCGGCTTCCAGGGCAACCGCAACTGGATCGGTGTCGGGTCGCTGTCGATCCAGCCGAGTGAGATGGCCAAGATCGGGCTGGTCCTCGGCGGTGCGCTGGTCCTCGAGCGCAAGCGGGAGCTCCTCGGCTCCATCAAGCACGCGCTCATCCCCTTCGTCCTCCCGGGGGCGCTGGCAGTCGTCGGTCTGGTGATGCTCGGCCACGACCTCGGCACCGCGATGGTGATCCTGGCGATCGTCATCGGCATGCTCTTCGCCGCCGGGGTCCAGCTGCGGTGGTTCGTGATCGGCGGTGGCGTGCTGGCGGTGCTGGGCTTCCTCGCCGCCAGCATCGGCAACAACCGCATGGAGCGCATCCAGGTCTGGCTCGACCCCGCGCAGTGCGCACCGGGCACCGAGTCCTTCTACGGCATCTGCCGCCAGTCCATCCACGGGCGGTACGCCCTCGCCGACGGCGGCTGGCTCGGCGTCGGCCTCGGTGCCAGCCGGGAGAAGTGGGGCTGGCTCTCCGAGCCCTACAACGACTTCATCTTCGCGATCATCGGCGAGGAGCTGGGCCTGCTCGGCACGCTCGCCATCCTCGGGCTCTTCGGCGCCTTTGCGCTGGCCGGTCTGCGACTCGTGACCCGTACCGACGACTTCTTCGTCCGCATCGCCACCGCCGGCATCTGCACCTGGGTGCTCGTGCAGGCGATCATCAACATCGGCGCCGTCATCGGGATGCTCCCGGTCATCGGCGTCCCGCTGCCCTTCGTCTCCTCGGGCGGGTCCTCGCTCGTCACCTCGATGCTCGCGATCGGCGTCCTGCTGAGCTTCGCTCGTGCCGAGCCGGGCTGCTCTGAGATGATCGCGGCGAAGCCCTCCCGGGCGCGCGCCCTGCTCGCCCGGTTTCCCAGCAGGAGGACATCCACGCGATGACGCTCACCCGCCCCTCACGCATCCTGCTGGCGGGTGGTGGCACCGCGGGTCACGTCTCCCCGCTGCTCGCCCTCGCCGACTGCCTGCGCCGCCGTGACCCCGCGGTCGAGATCCTCGCCCTCGGGACCAACGAAGGGCTGGAGTCGCGGCTCGTCCCCGAACGCGGGTACGACTTCGCCACCATCCCCAAGGTGCCGCTGCCGCGCCGCCCCTCCGGCGACCTCGTGCGCCTCCCGGTCAACCTGCGTCGAGCCGTGGCCGCCGCCGGACGGGCCATCGAGCAGGTCGATGCCCAGGTGGTCATCGGCTTCGGCGGTTATGTCTCCACCCCCGCCTACCTCGCGGCCCGCAAGGCAGGCGTCCCGATCGTCATCCACGAGCAAAATGCCCGGGCCGGCATCGCCAACAAGGTGGGGGCGCGCTTCAGCGACCACATCGGCGTGACCTTCCCCGGGACCAAGCTCGCGGGCGGCCGGGTCATCGGCATGCCCCTGCGCCCCGAGATCGTCGCCCTGGACCGGGCCGCCGAGCGGGCGGGGGCCCGCGCTGGCCTTGGGCTGCGCGAGGACCTGCCCGTCCTGCTGGTGACCGGAGGCTCGCTCGGCGCCAAGCGGCTCAACGACGCCTTCGCCGGGAGTGTCGCCATCCTGCGTGACGCCGGCGTGCAGGTGCTGCATGCGACCGGTGTCGGCAAGGACTTCGTCGCGACGGGCGGCGACGAGTCCGTGCCCTACGTCGTCCTGCCCTACATCGACCGGATGGATCTGGCCTATGCAGCGGCTGACGCCGTCGTGTGTCGCGCCGGGGCCAACACCGTGTGCGAGCTGACCGCTGTGGGCCTGCCGGGCGTCTACGTCCCCCTGCCCATCGGCAATGGCGAGCAGCGCCTCAACGCGGCCGGCGTCGTCGAGGCCGGGGGAGGGCTCCTCGTCGAGGATGCCGAAGTCGACCCGAGCTGGGTCGCGCGCGAGATCGTGCCCCTGCTGCAGGACCGGTCGCGTCTGGAGGGCATGTCGATCGCCGCGGCATCGGTCGGTCACCGCGATGCGGACGAGACCCTCGCTGACATGGTCACGCAGGCCTGGCAGGCCGGGGGCAGCCGTGGGTGAGACGCCACTGGCTCCCGGGTCGGCTCTGCCTCCGGTCCCGCGCAACCCGCGCTTCGACGTGCTCGCCCCGCGGGTGCCGCTCGCCGACCTGGGCGTCGTCCATGTGCTCGCCGCCGGCGGCGCTGGCATGTCGGCGATCGTGCGCCTGCTCCTGGACGCCGGCGTCGACGTGCGGGGCAGCGATGCCCACGACTCACCACTGCTGGCCCGACTGCGCGAGCGTGGCGCGACCATCTGGGTCGGCCACGACGCCGAGCACCTCGCAGGCGCCGACACGGTCGTCGTCTCCTCCGCGATCCGTGAGGACAACCCCGAGCTCGCCGCTGCGCGCCGACTCGGTCTGCGCGTGCTCCACCGCAGCCAGGCCTTGGCGTCGGCGATGGGGGAGCAGGCCCGCGTCGCGGTCGCCGGGGCCAACGGCAAGACGACGACCAGCTCGATGCTGACCGTCGCGCTCCTCGACGCGGGGGAGCAGCCCTCCTTCGCCCTCGGCGGGGAGCTCTCGACCCAAGGGGTCAACGCTGCCCTCGACACCGGGGCCGCCTTCGTCGCGGAGGCCGACGAGTCGGACGGCTCATTCCTGGCCTACCGGCCCGATGTCGCCGTCGTGACCAATGTGCAGCCCGACCACCTCGACTTCTACGGCGACTTCGAGACCGTCGAGGCGGCCTACCTCGAGTTCGCCGGGACGATCGTCGAGGGCGGGCTGCTCGTGGCCTGCGCCGACGACGCCGGGTCCGAGCGTCTGGCCGCGCGAGCCTCCGCGGCGGGACTGCGCGTGCTCAGGTACGGGTTCGCCGAGGGTGCCGACGTGCGGCTCGTCGACCCCGTCCTCGACGGCACCAGCGCCCGCACCGCCCTCGTCGACGGCGAGGCGCGCCGCGAGCTGTCGATCACCGTCCCCGGCCGGCACAACCTGCTCAACGCCGCGGCTGCCTATGCCGCGGCCGCCCACGGCCTCGGCGTGGAGCCGCAGTCCGTCCTCGACGGGCTGGCCGCCTACGGGGGGACCCGCCGTCGCTTCGAGACCAAGGGTGTCGTCGGCGGCGTCACGGTCGTCGACGACTATGCCCACAACCCGGGCAAGGTCGAGGCCGTGGTGCGCACGGCCAAGGAGATCGCCGGCGAGCACCGTCTCATCGTCATCTTCCAACCCCACCTTTACTCACGGACCCGGGACTTCGCGGCAGGCTTTGCCTCGGGCCTCGCCCCGGCTGACGAGGTACTGCTGCTCGATGTCTACGGCGCCCGCGAGGACCCGATCGACGGAGTGAGCTCGCAGCTCATCGCGACACCGCTCACGGCGGCCGGGCGCTCTGCCCGGGTGGTCGACACCGAGACCGCACTGGCGAGCGTGGCGCGCCTGGCGCAGCCGGGGGACCTCGTCCTGACCGTGGGCGCCGGTGACATCACGCACCTGGGCCCGCAGCTGCTCGAGGTCCTCGGGCGATGAGGGCGCGCAGGTGAGCCGGGGGAGTGGCACCCGGGAGGCGACCGAGGAGCGATTCGCCGAGCGGGCGGCACAGGCGCGTGCCCAGCGTGTGCGTCGGTGGCTCGTCGGGCTCCTCACCGTGGTCGTGCTGCTCGGGCTCGCCTGGGTCGTCGGCTTTTCGTCTGCCCTGGACACCCGCACGGTGGCGGTCACCGGAGCCGACCCCGCGGATGCCGAGCAGGTCGAGCGGATCGCGGCGCAGGAGATCGGCACCCCGCTCGTGCGGGTGGACGGCGACGACGTGGCGCGCCGGATCACCGAGGAGGTGCCCGGCGCGGCCCATGTCTCCGTCGACGCCGGCTGGCCACACACCCTCAACGTCAAGGTAACATCCAGGGTTCCGGCGTTGGCGGTGCGTCACGACGGTGATGGCTACCGCCTCCTCGACCTCGAGGGGGTCGTCATCCGCACGGTCTCGTCCGCACCCAAGGGCGTGCCTGCCGTGTCGGCTGACGGCAAGGCCGAGGTCTCCGGTCACGGGGTCCGTGCCGCCCTGGGGATGCTGGCCGCGATGCCCCCGGACCTGCGCTCGAAGGTCGCCGATGTCTCGGTCGACGAGGCCGACCAGATCAGCTTCCGGCTCGGCGGGAGCACCGTGGTCTGGGGCGACGGCAGCTCCCCGGACGTCAAGGTCGAGGTGATCCGGATACTTCTGGACAAGAAGCCCGAGGTCATCGACGTCTCCGCCCCCGACACGCCGGTGACAAGAGGGTAGTGTGGCGACACGCGGGGCCAGCGTTTGCCCAAGCGGCCCGGGCCGCATAACGTCACCCGCACACCGAGCGTGACCAAACTGTAACCCTGAAGTTCACCTTGAGCTTCTGGATCAGGGCAGCACCGAGCACCAGCAACAGGAGTCCCCGTGGCATCAGCCCAGAACTATCTGGCCGTAATCAAGGTCGTCGGCATCGGCGGCGGTGGCGTCAACGCCGTCAACCGGATGATCGAGGTCGGCCTCAAGGGCGTCGAGTTCATCGCGATCAACACCGATGCCCAGGCGCTCCTGATGTCTGACGCAGACGTCAAGCTCGACGTCGGTCGTGAGCTGACCCGAGGCCTCGGTGCCGGCGCCGACCCGGAGGTCGGCAAGAAGGCCGCTGAGGACCACGCGGAGGAGATCGAGGAGGTCCTCAAGGGGGCCGACATGGTCTTCGTGACCGCGGGTGAGGGCGGTGGCACCGGTACGGGTGGTGCGCCCGTCGTGGCCAAGATCGCCAAGAGCCTCGGTGCGCTCACCATCGGTGTCGTCACCCGCCCCTTCACCTTCGAGGGTCGCCGCCGCGCCAACCAGGCCGAGACCGGCATCGGGTCGCTGCGCGACGAGGTCGACACCCTCATCGTCATCCCCAACGACCGGCTGCTCTCGATCAGCGACCGCGCGGTCAGCATGCTCGACGCCTTCCGCAGCGCCGACCAGGTCCTGCTCTCCGGTGTCCAGGGCATCACCGACCTCATCACCACGCCGGGTCTGATCAACCTCGACTTCGCCGACGTCAAGTCGGTCATGCAAGGTGCCGGATCGGCACTCATGGGCATCGGCTCGGCGCGCGGTGAGGACCGCGCCGTCCAGGCGGCCGAGCTGGCGATCTCCTCGCCGCTGCTCGAGGCCAGCGTCGACGGTGCGCACGGTGTGCTCCTGTCGATCCAGGGTGGCAGCGACCTGGGTCTCTTCGAGATCAACGAAGCGGCGCGCCTCGTGCAGGAGGCCGCGCACCCCGAGGCCAACATCATCTTCGGTGCCGTCATCGACGACGCCCTCGGCGACGAGGTGCGGGTGACGGTCATCGCAGCCGGCTTCGACGGTGGAGAGCCGACCCAGCGCCCCGACGACCGTGCCCTCGGGCAGGTCCAGTCCGGTGGCCAGGGCCGCCAGGCGCCGGCGCAGCAGGCGCCGACCCAGCAGGCACCCGTCCAGCAGGCTCCGCAGCAGGCAGCGCCGGCGCGACAGGCTGCCCCGGCCCAGCAGGCAGCACCGGCTCGACAGGCTCCGGCGCAGCAGCAGCCGGCGCAG
>NZ_BCSS01000046.1 GCF_001570985.1 Janibacter limosus NBRC 16128
GAGACAACCTCCAGCAACTCAGCCTCCGACAAACCCTCCGGGCGCGCAGCAGACAGAGCCTCCAGCGCAGCAGCCAGACCAGCAGGCAGCGACAACTCACTCGTGGTGCCAGTCCCCTGTTCGGTCATCGCGCCCCCCTTCGCTGCCTCCATTATCGAACATGTGTTCTAACATTTCAAGAGGTTGGTAAGTGGCTGGGGAGAACTTTCGGCCCCTTCGAGACGGTTGCTACGCAACCTCCTCAGGGAGCGTGGAGACGGTTGCTGCGCAATCTCCCCGGGGGAGTTGCGACGGAGGGAGCGGAGGTCCGGGCACGAGAGGCCCACCGCGACCCGTTAAACTGACAACCCGTCCCCGGACCCCTCGAGAGGCCCTCGTGACCCTGCTGCTGCTCGCCCACTTCGTGGCAGCAGCAGTTGCGCCCGGACTCGCCAAGCTCCTCAATCGGCGCTCCTTCCTCGTCCTCGCGCTCGTGCCGGCCGTCACCTTCGCCTGGCTTCTTGCGCAGACCAGCCGCGTCACCGACGGTCACGCCGTCGTCGAGCAGATCAGCTGGGTGCCGCAGCTCGGGATGGACTTCGACCTGCGGCTCGGGACGCTCCAGTGGCTCCTCGGCCTGCTCGTCAGCGGCGTCGGCGCCCTCGCGCTCGTCTACTGCGCCTGGTACTTCAAGCCCGACGACCCGAGCCTGTGGCGCTTCACGGGCGTCTTCACGGCCTTCGCCGGAGCGATGCTCGGCCTCGTCCTCGCCGACAACCTCATGGCGCTGTACGTCTTCTGGGAGCTGACGACCGTCTTCTCCTACACGCTGATCGGGCACAACCCGGTGCGCTCGGCCAACCGTCGCTCGGCGACGCAGGCCCTGCTCGTCACGACCTTCGGCGGGCTCGCGATGCTGGTCGGCACGGTCGTCCTCGGTGAGACCTCGAGCTACACGATCAGCGAGATGCTCGCCGACCCGCCACCCGCCGGGACCCTGACCAATGTCGCCGTCCTGCTCGTGCTCGTCGGAGCCCTGACCAAGTCGGCCCAGGTCCCCTTCCACTTCTGGCTGCCCGGCGCGATGGCCGCCCCCACCCCGGTGAGCGCCTACCTGCACGCCGCGTCGATGGTCAAGGCCGGCATCTACCTCATCCTGCTGCTGGAGCCGATCTTCGCCGACGTCCCCGGGTGGCGCCCAGTCCTGCTCGTCCTCGGCCTGTGGACGATGATCCTCGGCGGCTGGCGGGCCCTGCGGCAGGACGACATCAAGCTGCTCCTCGCCTACGGCACCGTGAGCCAGCTCGGCTTCATGACCGTGCTCGCGGGCATCGGGTCCAAGTCCGCTGGGCTGGCGGCGCTGGCACTCGTGTTCTCGCACGCGCTCTTCAAGTCGGTGCTCTTCTTCGCCGTCGGCATCATCGACAAAGGGACCGGCACCCGCGACCTGACCCAGCTGCACGGTGTCGCCCGCAGCGCACCGCTCCTGGCCGTCGCCGCGACCCTCTCCGCGGCATCCATGGCCGGCCTGCCGCCGCTCGTCGGCTTCGTCGCCAAGGAGTCCGCGCTCACCGCGGCCATCGAGTCCGCCCACGGCCCGCTCACGACGACGACCGGCTGGCTCACCGTCGCCGGTCTGGTCGTCGGGTCCGTGCTCACGGTCGCCTACTCCGCGCGCTTCGTCTGGGGTGCCTTCATGACGAAGGGAGCCGCCGGCACCTCCCCGGCCCCGACCCCCTTCCACGCGCCCAAGGCACTACTGGTCGCGCCGGTCCTGCTCTCCCTCACCACGCTCGCCTCCGGGTTCTTCGGGGACCCGCTCACCGAGCTCTTCCACCCCTACGCCGTCACCCTGCCGGGAGCGGAGCCCGAGCACCTGGCGTTGTGGCACGGCCTGACGCCGGCCCTCGGTCTCACGGTGCTCGCCATCGCGGCGGGCCTGGCCCTCTTCGCGCTGCGCGGCCCCTTCGCCGCCCTGCAGGAGCGCCTGCCAGCGGTCGTCGACGCGGAGCGGGTCTACCAGCGCTTCATGCACTCCCTCGACCGCTTCGCCGTCGAGACGACCGCCCTGTCACAGGGCGGGTCGCTGCCCACGTACCTCTCGACGATCTTCATCGTCGTCCTCGTCCTCCCGGGCGCGGTCGCGGCCACCGCCCTCCCCGGCTCGCAGGTCCGGCTCTGGGACTCGCTCGCGCAGGCCGTCGTCGCGGCCTTCGTCATCTGCGGCGCCGTCCTCGCGGTCCGCTCGCGCAACCGGCTGCAGTCGGTGATGTTCGTCGGCACCACCGGCTACGGACTCGCCCTGCTCTTCCTCCTGCACGGCGCCCCGGACCTCGCGCTCACCCAGGTCCTCGTCGAGACCTTCAGCCTCGTCCTCTTCGTCCTCGTCCTGCGCAAGCTCCCCGAGCGCTTCCGCCGACGGCCGCGGGCCGAGCGGCGCTCCTGGCGGCGCTCCTGGCGACTGGTCCTCGCCGGCTCCATGGGCCTGGCCGTCTCCGCGATCACCGTGGTCGCAGCCAATGCGCGCGTCCACGAGCCGATCTCCAGGGCCTTCCCCAAAGAGGCCTATGCCTTCGGTCACGGCAAGAACATCGTCAACGTCACCCTCGTCGACATCCGCGCCTGGGACACGCTCGGCGAGATCTCCGTCCTCGTCGCCGCGGCCACCGGCATCGCGAGCCTGGTCTTCGTGCGCACCCAGGACGTGGAGCGCTCGTGGACCCGTCGACACAACCAGGGCGAAGCCATCACCTCGGTGGCTCCCGAGCGTCGGTCGGTGATCCTCGAGACCGCCACCCGCCTCGTCTTCCACGTGATGATCCTGCTCTCGCTCTACCTGCTCCTCGCCGGGCACAACCAGGTCGGCGGCGGCTTCGCCGGCGGGCTCGTCCTCGGCCTGGCCCTCCTTGTGCGGTATCTCGCCGGTGGTCGCGCAGAGCTCGACCACGCGGCACCGGTCAGCGCCGGCTTCGTCCTCGGTGCCGGCCTCGCGGTCTCGGCGATCGCCGCGCTCGCCCCCCTCGCCTTCGGCGGCACCGTCCTGCAATCCGCGGTCGTCGACCTGGACCTGCCGATCTGGGGCGAGGTCAAGCTCGTCACCGCACTGTTCTTCGACATCGGCGTCTACCTCATCGTCATCGGTCTGGCCCTGGACGTCGTGCGCTCACTCGGCTCGGGCATCGACAAGCAGGCCGAAGAGGACGAGGTGACCGCATGACCGCCATCGCTCCGAGCCTCACCCTCGTCATCGTCGCGGGCTTCCTCATCGCGGCCGGTGTCTACCTCCTGCTCGAGCGCGCGCTGACCCGGCTGCTCCTCGGCATCGTCCTCGCGAGCAACGGCGTGGCCACGCTCTACCTCGTCGTCTCCGGACCGGCGAAGGGAGCCCCTTTCGTCGGTGCACGACCCGCCGAGGAGATGAGCGACCCCCTCCCCCAGGCGATGGTGCTCACCGCGATCGTCATCGCGCTGGCGTCCGTGGCCTTCGTGCTCTCCCTCGCCTACCGCCAGTGGCGGATCACCGGGAGCGACGACGTCCCGGACGATGCCGAGGACGAGCTCATCAAGCGCCTCGCCGAGCGCGACGAGGTCTCGAGCACCTACGACCCGGACACCCAGTCCACGACGACCGCAGACGAGGAGGACGCGACCGCATGACGATGGCCAACCTCCTCCCCCTTCCCGTCCTGCTGCCGCTGCTCGGCGCCGCGCTCACCCTCGTCGCCCGCCGCAGACCCCGCACCCAGGTGGCCATCAGCCTCGTGGTGCTCGCCGCGAGCCTCGGCGTCGCCATCGCCCTGATGTGGGGCACCCACCAGCAAGGGCCGATCGTCCTGTGGCTCGGCGCCTGGACCGAGCCGCTCGGCATCGCCCTCGTCGCCGACCGTCTGTCCGCGCTCATGTTGCTCGTCAGCAGCTTCGTCATCCTCGTCGTGCTCGTCTTCGCCATCGGCCAGGGCGTCGCCGACGGCGACGAGGACTCGCCGCTGGCGATCTACTTCCCGACCTTCCTCGTGCTCTCGGCAGGCGTGTCCAATGCCTTCCTCGCCGGCGACCTCTTCAACCTCTTCGTCAGCTTCGAGATGCTGCTCTTCGCGTCCTTCGTGCTGCTCACGTTGGGGGGCAGCGGCGCGCGCATCCGCGCCGGGACGACCTATGTGATCGTCTCGATGGTCTCCTCCTTCCTCTTCCTCGTCGCCATCGCCGGCATCTACGCCGCGACCGGCACGGTCAACATGGCCCAGCTGTCGCTGCGCCTGCCGGACATCGACCCGACCGTCAGCCTGGCCCTGCAGCTGATGCTCCTCACGGTCTTCGGCATCAAGGCCGCCGTCTTCCCGATGTCCGCGTGGCTGCCCGACAGCTACCCGTCGGCGCCGGTCCCGGTCTCCGCCGTCTTCGCCGGCCTGCTGACCAAGGTCGGGGTCTACGCGATCGTGCGGACCCAGTTCCTGCTCTTCCCCGAGTCCCCGCTGCACAACCTGATCATGATCGCGGGCCTGCTGACGATGCTCATCGGCATCCTCGGCGCCGTCGCACAGCCGGGCATCAAGCGAATGCTCTCCTTCACCCTCGTCAGCCACATCGGCTACATGCTCTTCGGCATCGGGCTGGCCACCGAGCTGGGACTGTCCTCCGCGATCTTCTACATCGCCCACCACATCACCGTGCAGACTGCGCTCTTCCTCATCTCGGGACTCATCGAGCGCGTCGGCGGGTCGACGGTCATCGACCGCCTCGGCGGTCTCGCCGCGGCCTCGCCCGTCCTGGCCATCCTCTTCTTCGTGCCGGCGATGAACCTCGCCGGCATCCCTCCCTTTTCCGGCTTCGTCGGCAAGGTGGGACTGATCCAGGCCGGCGTCGCCGAAGGGGGCGCTGTCGCCTGGGCGCTCGTGGTCGGATCGGTCGTCACCTCCCTGCTCACCCTCTACGCCGTCGCCAAGACGTGGAGCTTCGCCTTCTGGCGGCCCAGGGCCGACCAGGAGACGGACCAGACCTTCGAGATCCCGACCCTCACCCCCAACTTCGGCCGCCTCAGCGATGCCATCGGGGCCGTCGTCGCCCAGCAACGCCCGGCGACGCCGATCGCCCCGCCCGCCGCTGCGCGCCCGGTCGAGCGCGCCATGCCCCCGCTCATGCTCGGCGCCGCCACGACCGTCGTCATCTTCAGCATCGGGCTGTCCCTCTTCGCCGGTCCGCTCTTCACCTACACCGACGCCGCGGCCCGCCAGATGATCACCCGCGACGCCTACATCACGGCCGTGCTGCCGCAGGAGGTGCCGTGATGGACGCCCAGACCCAGGTGCCCGGCCGCCGCGGCGGCTGGCAACCGCGCGCGATCATCGCCCTGGCCATCGTGTGGGTCCTGCTGTGGGACAAGATCTCGCTTGGCAACATCGTCAACGGCCTCATCATCGGCGCCGTCGTCACGCAGATCTTCCCGCTGCCGTCGATCGAGTACTTCGGCCGCATCCACCCGTGGCGGCTCGTCGTCCTCATCGCGCGTTTCCTCCTCGACCTCGTCGTCGCCGCCGTGCAGATCGTCGTCGCCACGCTCAGCCCTCGCCCCTCGCGCGGAGGGTCGATCGTCGAGGTGCAGATGCGCACCCGCTCGGAGTTCTACATGACGATCGTCTCCGCGCTCGTCTCGCTCGTCCCCGGCTCGATCGTCGTCGAGGCCCGACGCCGCGCCGGCATCCTCTACGTCCACGGCTTCCACGTGACCGACGCCGAGGGCCTGGAGGAGCTGCGTCAGGACGTCCTCGACGTCGAGACCCGCGTGGTGCGCGCCATCGGCACCGCCGAGGAGATCGCCCTGTGCACGCAGGGGCCCCCGGGCCTGCCTGAGCAGGAGGACGCATGAACATCATCCTGGCCATCGCCCTCAGCCTGCTCTTCGCCGCGGCCGCCCTGGTGCTCGTGCGCGTCCACCTCGGCCCGACCAACCTCGACCGCGCCCTGAGCCTCGATGTCCTCATCGTCATCATCACCGGCATCATCGCCACCCAGATCCTGCGGACCGATGATGTGGGCGCCCTGCCGATCATGGTCGTCTTCAGCCTCACCGGGTTCGTCGGCTCCGTGTCCGTCGCCAGGTTCATGGCCCGCAAGGAGGATGACTCATGAGCTGGCAGGAAGCCTGCGACCTGGCCGGTGCGGTGAGCATCCTGCTGGGGGCCGTCCTCGCCCTCGTGGGGGCGATCGGCCTGGTGCGGCTGCCCGACATCTTTGCCCGCATGCACGCCGCGACCAAGCCCCAGACCCTCGGCCTGCTGCTGATCCTCGTCGGCCTGGCCCTCAACGTGCGCACCTGGGCCTCCGTCGCGACCCTGCTCATCGTCGTCGGCGCCCAGGCCCTCACCGCCCCCGTGACAGCGCACATCCTCGGCCGCGCCGGGTACCGCTCGGGCATCTCCGAGGACGACCTGCTGCACCTCGACGAGCTCGGCGAGGCCTACCAGCGGATGGAGCACGACAAGGGCACCCAGCCGTAGCCGCGCTCACCACGACGACCCACGCATGACGAAGGGGGCGGAGGGAGATGGACTCCCTTCGCCCCCTTGTCACGGGGTGAGCTGCGCTCAGACGCGGCCGTAGCCGGAGACGCCGCTGAAGACGGGGCGGATGCTGATGCTCTTGCCCGTGCTCGGGGCGTCGATCATCATGCCGTCGCCCAGGTAGATGCCCACGTGGTAGCTGGGGGAGCCGAAGAACACGAGGTCACCGGGCTGCGGGTTGGAGACCGGGGTGGCGGCAGCCTGCTGCGCGGTCGTGACGCGCGGGATGGACTTGCCCGCCTTGGCGAAGACGTACTGGGTGAAGCCCGAGCAGTCGAAGCCGGCCGGCGTGGAGCCGCCGTAGACGTAGGGGGTGCCGATGTACTGCTTGGCGATCCCGATGACGCCGCTGGCGTTGGACGAGGGGGCCGGTGCCGGCTCGCTCTTCTCCGCCGGGGCAGGGGCCTGACGCTCCTGCGAGCGGCTCGCGGTGCTGCTCTGCTCGCGCTCGACGGGCTGCTGCGCGCTGGCCTCAGCGGCCTGCTCCTGCTCGCGCTCCTGCGCCGCAGCGGCGTCCTGGCGGGCCTGCTCGCGCTCAGCACGCTCACGCAGCTGGGCGGGGGTGGGGCCGGTCGGCTTGGCGACGGGCTCGACCTCGAGCTTGCCGAAGCCTGTGACGGCCTTGGTGGAGGAGGGGCTGGCGCTCGGTGCGGTGACCGCGACGGCCGGGACCGACTGCGACGTGGCCTGGACCGGCGTGGTGTCGACCTCGACGGAGGAGTCAGCGGCCTGTGCGGGGATGGCGATCGCGGCGATGAGGCCACCGGAGGCGGCGACGACGGCCGAGCCCTTGGCGAGCGGTGCGCCTGCCTGGGTGACGATCTGACCGAGCTCGGCCATGGGGTTGTAGCGACCAGCGGCGCGGTGGCGCCCGACGTTGTGAGACAAGGTGTTGACCTCTATCCAGCTTGCGGGGTGAGCTGTCGGGTTCGGGCCAGAGGTATGGCCCGGTCCCAAGGCGCCAGATCGACCTAGCGATCCGTGCGCCTGAAGGACTTCACCCCAAGGAGCATCCGCGATGCCCCAATGATTGGGTCCCCCGCTCCTGCCATGCGGTGTCGTACATCCGTCAGGTGCGGTGGCAGGACTCAGCGTCCGCGTGACGGGTCCACCCAGGGGAGGCGGACCACCAGACCGTACCCGGAGATCACGGCAATGTCACGCTGAGGTCACGGCGGGTCACGAACCTCAGGACGAGATGGCCTCGACGAAGACGTGCTCGGCCACGTCACGGGGCAGTGACACCGCGTCGCCGGACTGCGCGCCGACCCGTGCGACGACGACCCGGTCGCCCTCGGGCGTGACGTGCACGACCTCGCCGGGGCGCAGCCGCGCCTCGGTGAGCAGCGCGAGCGCCTCGTGGTCGACCTGGGCGGTCTCCCCGATGCGGCGCACCCGGAACTCGCCCTGCAGGCCCTCCGCGATGACATCCGTCAGGCTCTTGAGCCCCTCGAGATAGTCGGACGCGGCCTGCTCGCTCGAGAGCAGCTCGTCCAACCCCGGGATCGGCGTGCCGTACGGGGACTCGCGGTGCTCGGGGAGCATCGCGAGGATCTTGCGCTCGACCCGCTCACTCATCACGTGCTCCCAGCGACAGGCCTCCTCGTGGACGTGCTCCCACTCCAGACCGATGACGTCCGCGAGCAGGCGCTCGGCCAGGCGGTGCTTGCGCATGACCCGGGTGGCCAGCAGCCGTCCCTCGTCGGAGAGCACGAGGCGGCGGTCCTCGCCGAGGCTGACGAGACCGTCGCGCTCCATGCGCGCGATCGTCTGCGAGACGGTGGGGCCGGAGTGACCGAGCCGCTCCGCGATCCGAGCTCGCATCGGAGGGATGTCCTCCTCCTCGAGCTCGAAGATCGTGCGGAGGTACATCTCGGTGGTGTCGATGAGGTCCTTCACAGGCCCCATCATGCCTTGCCCCGCCCCGACCGGGGAGCCGCCGTCAGCGCGTGCGGCGCTCTGAGTCCGCCCGGGCCATCCACACGCTCGTCCACGCCAGCCCGCCCAGGCCGAGGCAACCGAGCGCCACCGCAGCCACGGGCAACGACGCCACCGCCGTGACGGCGCTCAGGCCCAGCGTCCCGGAGGCGTGACCAGCCTCTCCCGTGAGGCGCCAGGCGCCGAGGAACTGCGCTCGGTCCACGGACGGCGCGGCGTCGGCCCCGAGCGTCATCACGATGCCGGAGCCCAGCCCGTTGCCCAGCGCCATGACGAGGGCGACGGCCAGCAGCTCCCCCTTCGTACCGGCCAGCGGCAGCGCGAGGAAGGACCCGGACACGATCACCAGGAGAGCCGCCACGACCCACACCCGACCGAGCCGGTCCATGATCCAGCCGCCCGGGTAGACCAGGAAGAGCTCAGCGACACCGGCAGCGGCGAAGATCTGGGAGGAGTCGACGCCGTCGAGACCGATGTGCAGCGCCCACAGCGGCAGGATCGCCAGGCGGGCGGAGCGCAGGGCCGAGATCACCGTGACCCCGACCCCTTGGGTGAGCAGGAGGCGCGCATGACGGCGGATCACGCGGAAGATCCCCGCGCGCGGTTGCCCTGCCCGGGCCCGCTCGTGGTCGGCCGTGAGATCGGGTGCGGTGAGCACCGTGAGGGCCGACCCGAGCGCGAGGAGCGCGGCCACGCCGTAGGCACCCTGCAGGCCGAAGGGGGCGATGGCCAGCGCGCCGACGACCGGCCCGAGGAGCAGGCCGGCACGCATGGCGCCACCCAGCAGGGACATGCCGCGCGCGAGCAGGCGGTGCGGCAGCACGTCGATCATGTAGCCCTGACGGGCGAGGAAGAAGGCCGACGTGGCCAGACCACTCACGAGCAGCGCCAGACCCATCAGCCACAGCGAGGGAGCCCACCCGGCCACGGCGAGCGCGGCGACGTCGAGCAGGCCCGCGCGGATCAGGGTGGAGCGCTCGCCGATGCGCGCCACGAGGGCCCCGGCGGGCAGGACACCGAGGAGCTGCCCGACCCCGGTGAGTGCGACGACGAAGGCCGCCATGCCCAGGCTCGCGCCCAGCTCGTCGGCACGCAGGGCGGCGATCGGCACCACGGCCCCGGCGGCGGACGCCGACAGCAGGGTCGGACCGTAGGCGGGGACCAAGATGCTCCGCCAGCCGAAGTCCTCGCCCGAGCCCATCCCCTCATCCTCCCCTGCGAGCGCATCGCTAGGTTGGGGTGGTGCGCACCACACCTGAGACCTTGACCGTGTCCCCGCTCCGTGCCGGACCTCCCGGATGCGGCAATGGCGGCTGGGTCTGCGGGCTGCTCACCGAGCGGCTCGACGACCTGGTCCCCGCCGAGGGGGACCTGACCTCGGCGACGGTACGCCTCAGCGCGCCGACACCGCTCGAGCGTCCGCTGCGGTGGGAGGTCGACGGATCGGTCGCCGACGGAGGCGACCTGTCAGTCCACCTCCTCGACGGGGACACCCTGCTCGGCACCGCCCGGCGGACGACTGACCCGGGTCTGGCCATCCCCCCGCCGGTCTCGCTCGAGGAGGCCCGCGCCGCCTCCGCACGCTTCGACGCGGCGGGCCACCCGTATCCCGGCTGCTTCGTCTGCGGGCCCGAGGCGGAGGAGGGGCTGCACGTCTACGCCAGCCCCGTCACCGGCCGCGGCGACGTCCTCGCCGCGCCCGTGACCCTCTCCGAGGAAGGACTCCCCTCCGTCCTCGCTGCGCTCGACTGCCCCGGCGCCTTCACCGTCGGCTTCGGCGAGGAGGCCCTGCTGCTCGGCACCTTCACCTCGACGGTCCACGCGGAGGCCCCGCTCGGGCGCGAGCTGGTCGTCCTCGCGTGGGAGATGGGGCGAGAGGGCCGCAAGCGGTACTCCGGCACCGCCCTCCTCGACGGCGACCGCGTCCTCGCCAGCGCCGCCGCGACCTGGATCGCCGTCGGCCGCGACGCCATCCCCGGCACCGCTCCCTCCGCCCGACCTCAGGAGATCGCATGACCCGACCACTCGCCCTCGTCACCGGAGCCAGCTCCGGTATCGGCGCCGCCACTGCCCGTGCCCTCGCCGCCGCCGGCCACGAGGTCATCTGCGCTGCGCGCCGCACCGACCGCATCGCCGACCTCGCTGCCGAGATCGACGGGCGGGCGGTCACCTGCGATGTCACCGACGCCGACTCCGTCGCCGCGCTGACGGCCGAGGTCGGCGGTCGGCTCGCCGTGCTGGTCAACAACGCCGGCGGTGCCTACGGCCAGGACCCCGTCGCCACCGGTGACGTCGACGACTGGCGCAGCATGTACGAGGTCAATGTCATCGGGACCCTGCGCGTGACGCAGGCCCTCCTCCCTTCGCTCGTGGCGGCGGAGGGGATCATCGTCAACGTCGGCTCCACCGCGGGGCGCACCTCCTACGAGGGCGGCGCCGGCTACACCGCGGCCAAGCACGCCCTGGCGACGATGACCGAGACGATGCGCCTGGAGCTCGTCGACCAGCCGGTGCGGATCACCGAGATCGCCCCCGGGATGGTGCACACCGAGGGCTTCTCCCTCACCCGCTTCAAGGGCGATGCCGAGCGCGCGGACAAGGTCTACGCCGGCGTCGCCGAGCCGCTCGTCGCCGACGACATCGCCGACGCCATCACGTGGATGGCCACCCGACCACCGCACGTCAACGTCGACCTGCTCGTCATCAAGCCACGCGCGCAGGCCGCCGCCCACAAGGTCCACAGGGAATAGGAAGGAACGCAGATGCAGCTCTCGTCACCGGAGGTTCCCGAGTCGGTCTTCACCTACTCGGCACCCAAGCTGAAGTTCGGCCCTGGGGCCATCGCCGAGATCGGCCATGATGTCGCGGCGCTCGGCGCCCGCAGTGTCCTGGTGATCACCGATCCACAGCTGGTCACGACCGGTCACCCCGAGCGCGTCGCGCAGGCACTGCGGTCCGCCGGCCTGCGCGTCGAGGTCCACGACTCCGCCGCGGTGGAGCCGAGCGATGCGTCGCTGGCCACGGCCGTGGAGCGGGCGAAGGGGGTGGCCCCCGTCGACGCCGTCGTCGCCGTGGGTGGTGGGTCGAGCATCGACACCGCCAAGGCCGTCTCCCTGCTGCTGAGCAACGCCGGGGAGCTCATGGACTACGTCAACGCGCCGGTCGGGGGCGGCCGAGCGCCGCAGCACCCGGTCCTTCCGGTGATCGCCGTGCCCACGACCACGGGCACCGGCAGCGAGTCCACGACCATCTGCGTCCTCGACGTGCTCGCGGCCAAGGTCAAGACCGGGATCAGCCACGAGCGGCTGCGCCCCGTGCTCGCCGTCGTGGACCCCGACCTGACCGCGACCCAGCCTCCCGGCGTCACCGCCGCGGCGGGCATGGACATCCTCTGTCACGCCCTCGAGTCCTGGACCGCGCGGCCGTACACGAGCTATGAGCACAAGACGCCGGAGCAACGGGTCCCCTACTGCGGGGCCAACCCGATCGCCGACATGTACTCCGAGCGGGCGATGCGCCTGTTGGCCGGCGCCTTCCGCAGTGCCGTCGCCGGTGACGAGGACGCCCGGACCGACATGGCGCTCGCGGCGACCTTCGCCGGGATGGGCTTCGGCAACGCGGGGGTCCACGTCCCGCACGCCAACGCCTACCCCGTCGCCGGGCGCGTGCACGACCTTGGGTCCGACTTCCGGCCCGACGGCTACGGCGCGAGCGAGGCGATGGTCCCCCACGGGATGGCCGTCGCCTCGACCGCGCCCGCGGCCTTCGCGATGACCTTCGAGGCCAACCCGCAGCGTCATCTGTCCGCCGCGGCCTGGCTCGACCCGCAGGGCCTGGACGCCGCTGTCCCCGAGCCGGATCGCCTGTCCGCGGTACTGCGCCGGCTCATGCGCGACATCGGCCAGCCCTCAGGCCTGGCCGAGATCGGTTACACCGACGCGGACGTCGACGGGATCGTCTCCGGCACCATGCAGCAGCAGCGGCTGCTCGCCACCGCCCCGCGCGAGGTCACCGAGGAGGACATCGCCGGCGTCATCCGGGCCTCCATGCACCACTGGTGACGGCAGATGGCCAGACCCCTCTTTGCTTGGATCACTTGGCCAGAAGTGCGGACGCCTCACGGCCAAGAACCGGATCCGAAACGCAGGGTCTCAACGAAGGGCGGCCCCGTGATCCACCGACATTGAGTCGGACCCCACAAAGTGGACCCGAGACTTGCCCTCATTCTCCGTGAGCGCCTCCAGATCATCGAGGTGCTCGACTGAGGGGAATGAGCAACTACATTGGCCGGATAGCGCCTCCCTCGGAAGCGCACGAAGCGCACCCTGGTTAGTTCGAGTCCAGGAACCAGCAAGAGCACTCGCCGCCAGCTGACCTCAGTCAGAGGGCTGCCTCTGCCGCCGCCACACGCGCATCGAAGACGGCGATCGCCGACGGGTCACGCTCGGCAAGGCCGGCGCCGTGGTGTGGGTCCCGCACCAGTTCGGAGCATCCCCACACAGCTTGCGCAGGGTCGGATCAAAGCGCGCGCCCGGAAGCGCAGAGTTCGAGTACGCGGCATTCGCTCGGGCTTGCCCACGTCCGTTCGCCAACGGCGACCTGTCAGGGCTGCAACCGCTGCACCCGCCACGCACCGGCCACGTCGAGGCCCCCTTCGCCCACCCTCGTCCAGCGGAAGCGGTCGTGCAGGCGGTCGCTGCGGCCGGCCCAGGCCTCGAGCTCGTCGACGGCGATGCGCCAGCCGCCCCAGTCGGCGGGGCGCGGCACGTCCTGCCCCTCGAAGCGCGCCTCGACCCCAGCCCATGCGTGCTCAAGCGGCTCCCGACCCTCGACCGGCTGGGACTGGTGGGAGACCCAGGCACTCAGCTGTGAGCCTCGCGGGCGGCCGGCGAAATAGGTGTCGAGCTGCTCGGGGTCGATCCGCTCGGCGCGGCCTCGGAAGCGGATGGCGCGAAACATCGCGGGCCACGTGAGCGTCGCCGCGACGAAGGGCGTCGCCTCCAACTGCCGGCTCTTGGCCGACTCGAGACTGGTGACAAAGCCCGGCCCCACCGGATCGAGGAAACGCATGAGCACCGTGCGGACATCGGGCCGGCCATCGGCGTCGACGGTCGCGACCGCGAAGGACAGCGGCTCGGGCACGTCACCCCGCTCGACCTGACGGGCCCTCGCGGTGTCGACCCACGAGGAGATCAGGGCGAAGGGAACGCCCGGCACCTCCCCTTCGTCCAACCCCTCCCCGGCGTAGTCCACGTGGTCGGGTCGCGGGGGCGTGCGGGGGATGATCCCGTCCGGCGAGGCGCTCATGGCGCCACACTACGACCGTCGCCCCGGCAGACCCGACCGGCCGGTAGCCTGCCCGGGACCATCGAACCCGCCCGTCCCCTCCCTGGAGTCCGCATGCGCCCTGCCGCTCCACGGCGTGCCCGCCGTCAGCGCACCACGTGGCGCGACCTCGTCAGCACCGACCTGGACCAGATGGGGGCCTCCTACCGGCCGGCCATCGACGGGTATCGCGGGCTCTTCATCATCCTCGTCATGCTGTACCACTTCGGGGTCACCGAGCTGGCGGGCGGCTGGGTGGGCATCAACCACTTCTTCACCTTCTCCGGCTTCCTCATCGGCGGCATCCTGATCAAGGAGTGGCAGCGCCACGGCCGGATCGACGCTGTGCGGTTCTACCTGCGTCGCGCCCGACGGATCGTGCCCGCGATGGTGCTGCTCGTCGTCGCGGTCCTCACCCACACCCTGCTGGTCGACTCCGGCGACCGCCCGCAGACGGCCGGGGACGCCTTCGCCACGATCACCTTCTGGCAGAACTGGCGGCTGGTCTCCCGTGATGACCAGTACTTCGACGTCCTCGTCGAGCCCAGCCCGCTGCGGCACGTGTGGACCCTCGGCGTGGAGGAGCAGTTCTACCTCCTCGCGCCCTTCCTCGTCGCCATCGTGCTGCTCGTGCGCGGCCGGTGGGCCCGGACCGCGATCGTCCTCGGGCTGGCCGCCCTCTCCGCGGTCTGGACCGCGCACCTCGCCGGGGACGGCGCCACCGGCTCACGCCTCTACTACGGCACCGACGTGCGCGCCCAGGCCATCCTCGTGGGGGTCGCCGTCGCGATGCTCATGACGCCCGACCGCCGAGGACGGGGCCCCCGCCTGCCCAGGGCCACCGCCGAGGCGATCGGCTGGGGTGGCACCCTGCTGTCGATCTCCGCCTTCTTCGTCCTCGACGAGACCGGGCGGTGGATCTTCGAGCGCGGCGGCATGGTCATCTTCGCCGTGATGGCCGCGTGCATGGGCGCCTCGGCGCTCGACGCCCGGCCCCTGCGGATCAACCGCGTCATGGGCTGGTCCCCCCTGGTGCACCTCGGTCAGATCTCCTACGGGCTCTACCTCTTCCACTGGCCGATCACGATCTGGCTGCCGATGGACGGCCTGCCCATGGTCCTGGCGATCGTCATCAAGCTCGTCCTGGCGTGGATCTGCGCGGTCCTGTCCTATCGGCTCATCGAGCTGCCCGTGATGATCGGGGGCTTCCGCGCCCTCGTGCCCCGCGGCCTCGACCGGCGGGTCCGGCAGTGGGTGGCGCCCGGCGTCATCGCGGCTCTCGCCGCCGCCGCTCTCGCCCTGAGCACCGTCTGGTCTCCGCTCATCGACGGTGACTGGGACGGGACCCCGCTCAAGGCCGCCGCCCAGTACCACCAGCCGTCCCAGGACCTTCAGGTCGCTGTCGTCGGCAGCTCGATCGCCCAGTCCGTCCGCGACGGGTTCCGCGGGCGCGAGTACCCGGGGCTGGATGTCAACGGCTACACCCGCCGGGGCTCCTGCAACCCGGTGCCGATCACCTTCAAGTTCATGGGCGGGGGCGAGGTCGAGGAGGACTCGACGTGCGCCGCCTGGCGTGAGCGGTGGCCGCACGAGGTCCGCGGGTCAGGCGCCCAGATCGTGCTCTCTCCCATCGAGACCGCCCTGACCCAGCCGATCGTCGTCGACGGCCGCACCGTCGAGCCCGGCAGCACGGCGCACGACACGCAGGTGCGTCGCGCCCTCGACGCGCTCCTCGCCCAGACCGAGCAGGCCGGCGCCCGCCAGCTGCAGCTGATCAACGCGGCCTGCCACGACGACCCCGCCACCGTCCGCGACGGCGAAGAGGTCGGAGCGATCACGATCGACCCCTCCTCCACCAATGCCGTCGTGAGCAGCTGGGCCAAGCAGGTCCAGGAGCAGCACGGACCGGTCTCCGTCGCGGTCCTCGACCTCAACTCGGCACTGTGCTCGCAGGGGTACCGCGACACCATCCACGGTGCGCAGGTCTACGCCGACCGGGTGCACTTCTCCCGGCAGGGCGCCCAGCTGGTGTGGACCTGGCTGGCGCCCGAGATCCTCACCGGATGGGCCTTCCGGGACGCGTGAGCCTCAGCGGTCGGCGTAGTTGGTGCTGACCTGCCCGAGCAGCCACTTCCACAGCATCGGCGTCACCTCGGGCGAGAAGTGCAGGAAGTCGTTGTACACCTGCACGCCGTGCAGCGTCTCCGGGTATCCGTCGGAGCAGAGGGCGCCATCGAGGTCGACGACGCGCACGTCATCAGGGTGCTGCTCGGCCCAGTCCTTGACGAGGCCGTTGAGGATCTCCGGGTCCTTGTACTCGGCGAGCATCTCCGGCTCGGCCTCCAGGACCGCCCGGACCTCGTCTGGGATGTCGTCCGGGGGGAGCCGGCAGGGCACGTTGACGATCTGCACCTGTGTGGCGCCCGCCTTCATCGCCTGGTCGTACACCGTCTCGAAGCGCTGGGTGATGACCGTGCGGAAGCGCTCATCATCGAGCCAGAGTCGCTCGCCGTCGACGAGGTGCGGCAGACCGACCAGGGGCGAGGCGAAGAGGAGGAGGACCTCGTCGTCGGCGTTGGCGAAGTCAGCGGTCCACTGCTTCTTCTGCGTGACGCACCAGGGCTCCGTCTTCTTCGACAGCCCCGGGGCCCAGCTGATCGGTTCGTCGAGCAGGTCACAGCCCTCTCGCGCGTGGTTGTCGACCGTGACCCCCGGGAATTGCGCCGGGGGAAACCTCTCGGCGAGGAAGTACGGGACCGAGTCGCCCAGCACGCCGATGCGCTCCGGTGCGCCCTGCGCGTAGGCCGGCTGCCCGTCGACGACATCGGGCAGGTCGACGACCGCCGTGGTGGGGGTGGCTCGCTCCGCCTCCGGCGCCGTCTGCACCAGTCCCACGGCGAGGACCGCCACGAGGGCGACCGGGAGCGCCGAGGCCAGCACCGTCTCGCGGGTGCTCGGCAGGATCCCGCGGATGCCGTGCTGGATGATCGGCTGCTCGAGGTAGGTGTAGGAGACGTGGGCGATCGCGACCGTCAGCAGCATGCTCGCGACGAAGATCGCCACCGCATTGTCGGCGATCGAGGTCTCGGCGAGCGCCAGGTAGATGGGCCAGTGCCACAGGTAGAGGCCATAGGTGCGCTCACCGACGAAGGCCAGCGGCTGCCAGGCGAAGAGCTCGCGCGTCGGGTTGGGGCGGGGGTCGGCGCAGGCGAGCACGAGCAGCGCACTGCCGATGCCGAAGGCGAGCATGCCGCCCTGGTTGAACATCCACCCGGTGTACGGCGTGATGATCACGAAGCAGATGAGCGAGGAGACGAGCCCGACGAGCCCACCTGCCCAGATGATCGGCATCGGCAGGTCGGCGGGTGGACGCCCCTTGCCCTTGGGAGCACGCAGCACGCCGATCGCGGCGCCGATGAAGAGGGCCTGGGCCCGGGTGTCGGTGCCGTAGTAGAGACGCGGGTAGTCCGACTGGTCGTGGAAGCCCAGGTATGCGGTCCACACGGCGGAGAGCACCGCACCGACCAGCAGGACCGCGATGGAGATCCGGCGGTTGCGGAAGAGGACGTACAGGGCGATCAGGACGAGCGGAGCCAGCACATAGAACTGCTCCTCGATCGCCAGCGTCCAGGCGTGGCGAAGGGGGGATGCCCCTCCGGCCGTCCCGAAGTACTGGTCGCCCTGCTCGATGAGGCGCCAGTTCATGACATAGCCGAGGGTGGCCAGCACGTCGCCGCCGAGCTTGCGGCGCACGCCCTCCGGGGCGGCGAGCGCACCCCAGGCCATGACCGCGACCAGCATGGCGAGCAGGGCGGGCACGAGACGACGGATGCGCCGCTTGTAGAAGTCCCAGACGTCGATCGAGCCGTGTCGGGACTGCTCCGCCGTGAGGAGCCGGACGATGAGGAACCCGGACAGCACGAAGAAGAGGTTGATCGTCACCCACATGCCGTCGAGCTGGGTCAGCCCGAAGTGGTAGCCGATGAACAGGAGGATGAAGACGCCGCGGAGTCCGTCCAGCGCAGGGCTGTAGCCCTTCCCCGATCTCGCCACCGTGGTCCTCCCTCGTGGTCTGCCATCGGGCATGCTACCTGTGCAGGTGCTGCCGACAGCCCGGCCGCGCGTGCGAGACTGAGCGCTGAGCTGATGACGTACGAAGGAAAGAGGCACGTGATGTCCGACACCGAGGTCAAGCACGGGCTGGAGGGCGTCGTCGCCTTCGAGTCGACGATCGCCGAGCCCGACAAGGCGGGCGGCAACCTGCGCTATCGCGGGGTCGACATCAACGACCTCGTCGGCAAGGTCTCCTTCGGGCGCGTCTGGGGTCTGCTCGTCGACGACTCCTTCGACCCCGGCCTCCCCCCGGCCGAGCCCTTCCCCCTTCCCGTGCACAGCGGTGACATCCGCGTCGACGTCCAGTCCGCGCTCGCCCAGCTGGCACCCCTGTGGGGCTTCAAGCCGCTCCTCGACATCGACGACACCCAGGTGCGCGAGGACCTGGCCCGCTCGTCCGTCATGGCGCTGTCCTTCATCGCCCAGTCCGCGCACGGCCAGAACCAGCCGATGGTTCCGCAGGCGCGCGTCGACGAGGGCAAGAACATCGTCGAGCGCTTCATGATCCGCTGGCGCGGCGAGCCCGACCCCAAGCACGTCGAGGCCATCGACGCCTACTTCATCTCGGCCGCAGAGCACGGGATGAACGCCTCGACCTTCACCGCACGGGTCATCGCCTCCACCGGCGCCGACGCCGCCGCCTGCCTCTCCGGAGCGGTGGGCGCCATGTCCGGTCCGCTGCACGGTGGCGCCCCCTCGCGCGCGCAGCACATGATCGAGGGTGTCGAGCGCACCGGCGACGCCACGAAGTACGTCAAGGACGCCCTGGACCGCAAGGAGCGCCTGATGGGCTTCGGGCACCGCGTCTACCGGGCCTACGACCCGCGCGCCGCCGTCCTGCGTGAGACGTGCAGGCGTCTTGGCGCTCCCCGTTACGAGATCGCTCTCGAGCTGGAAAAAGCGGCGATCGCCGAGCTCGCGGACCGGTACCCGGACCGCAAGATGGAGACCAATGTCGACTACTGGGCCGCGGTCCTGCTCGACTTCGCCGATGTCCCGGGCGAGATGATGACCCCGCTCTTCGTCTGCGCCCGCACGGCCGGCTGGTCCGCGCACGTGCTCGAGCAGAAGCGCACCGGTCGCCTGATCCGCCCGAGCAGCAACTACACCGGCCCGGGCCCACGCCCGATCACCGAGGTCCACGGCTACGACCAGCTCCCCGGCTGACCCAGCACCGCAGGAGGGACACCATGCGCACGATCTCGATGACGCTCGCCGTCGCGGCCACCCTCGCTCTCGCGGGGTGCGGTGGCGACGGCGGCCCCGGACCCACCGCGGGCACCGGCAGTACCTCCAAGGACGCGCCGATCACCTCGGGCGGGCCGGCGACATCGTCGGGCACGGCGTCCTCGACGTCTGGATCAGGATCCACGTCCTCGACCGCCACGTCCTCGGCCTCCTCGACCTCGACGCCGGCGACCACCTCCACGACGTCGACGGACACCGGCAAGCCCTTCGACGCCAAGGAGTTCACCGACCGGCTCGAAGCCGCTGTGGACAAGAACCCCACGGTCAAGATCGACGTGCAGTTCGGACCTGACGCGACCGCGAGCGGGACCCAGGACCTGGCCAACAACACACTCGAGATGGATGTCGACGCTGGCGGTCAGCAGATGACCTACCGGCTGGTCGACGGGCAGTACTACCTGGCGCAGCCGCCCAAGTGGTTCGCGGTCGACGATGCTTCGACCAACCCCTTGGTGAAAAAGGCCTTGGAGCAGACAGCCCTGCTGAGCATGCAGACCCAGCTCGACGCCTTCGTCGCCGGGGTCGAGTCGGCCGGCGTCAAGGGCACTGAAAAGGTCGACGGGGTCTCCACGACCCACTACACGGCGACGGTCGACACCGACAAGGCCCTGCGCGAGCTCGGGATGGCCAAGGCCCCGGGCTCTCCCGAGACTGCGATCTACGATGTCTGGCTCGACGACGACGACCTCATCCGCAAGATGTCCTTCACGCAGAACGGCGCCAATGCGGTACTGACCGCCACCGACTGGGGCAAGCCGGTCTCGATCACCAAGCCCACGGGCTCCGAGCTGGCCAAGGTCAACTGATGACTCAGCACGACATCGTCATCCCGGAGGCCCTGCGTCCTCGCGACGGACGCTTCGGGTCCGGGCCGTCGCAGGTCCGCCCGGAGCAGATCGCCCACCTCACCTCGATCGCGAGCACGGTGCTCGGCACCTCGCACCGGCAGGCCCCGGTCCGCTCGATCGTCGGCAGCCTGCGCGAGGGCCTGAGCGACCTCTTCGCCCTGCCCGACGGCTACGAGGTCGTCCTGGGCAACGGCGGGTCGACGGCCTTCTGGGACATCGCGGCCCTGGGGCTGGTCCGCGAGTGGGCCCAGCACCTCGTCTTCGGCGAGTTCTCCAGCAAGTTCGCCGCAGTGACCCGCAAGGCCCCCTTCCTCGTCGACCCCGATGTGCGCTCGGTCGACCCGGGCGGGCTGGCCTCGCCGGAGGCCGTGGCGGGGATCGACGCCTACGCCTGGCCGCACAACGAGACCTCCACCGGCGTCATGGCCCCCGTGCAGCGCCCCGCAGGGATCGACGACGACGCCCTCGTCCTCATCGACGCCACCTCCGGTGCCGGCGGCCTGCCCGTCGACATCACGCAGACGGACACCTACTACTTCGCCCCGCAGAAGTCCTTCGCCTCGGACGGCGGCATCTGGTTCGCGGTCATGAGCCCCGCGGCGATCGCCCGCGCGCAGGAGATCGCGGCCACCGACCGGTGGATCCCCGACTTCCTGTCACTGACCGCGGCGATCGACAACTCGCGCAAGGACCAGACCCTCAACACCCCGGCTGTCGCCACGCTTGCCCTCATGGATGAGCAGGTGCGGTGGATCAACGACTCGGGAGGCCTCCCCTTCGCCTCGGGTCGCACCGCCGACTCCTCGTCGCGGATCCACGACTGGGCGACGCAGGGGGAGCACACGAGCCTCTTCGTGACCGACCCCGCGGCGCGCTCGCAGGTCGTCACGACCGTCGACTTCGCCGACGAGGTGGACGCCGCAGCCATCGCGGCGACGCTGCGGCGCAACGGGATCCTCGATGTGGAGCCCTATCGCAAACTGGGCCGCAACCAGCTGCGGATCGCGACCTTCCCGTCCGTCGACCCCGACGACGTGTCGGCGCTGCTCGCCTGCATCGATTACGTGCTCGAGCGCGCCTGACCTAGAACGCCGCGGCGATCGCCACGAGGACGAGCGAGGCGAGGACCAGCCAGGTCATGGTCCGGCGAAAGCGCGGGGTCATCGGGCTGCCTGCGGCATGTCGTGGGTGGGCGTGGACAGGACGCGCACGCGCGGGCGGCGCTGGCTCGAGTAGGTCACCTCGACATTCTCGTGCCGCGCGAGCCAGAAGGACACCACCACCAGCGTGATCCCCACCGCGATCGCTCCGACGCCGAGCGTCCACCGGGCGCCCAGGACGTCACCGATCCAGCCGATGATCGGCGCACCGAGCGGCGTCCCGCCGAAGAAGATCGCCATGTACAGGGCCATCACCCGCCCGCGCATCACCGGCTCGGTACGCATCTGGACCATGGCATTGGCCGTGGTCATCGCGGTGAGCGAGGTCATCCCGCAGGCGATGAGCGCGACGGCGAAGGTGACATAGGTCGGAGCCAGGGCCGCAGCCGAGGTGGCCAGGGTGAAGCCGACGAGCGACATCAGCAGCACGCGCAGCCGCGGCTCGCTGCGTCGGGCCGCGGCGAGAGCCGCGGCCAAGGACCCGATCGCCATGATCGAGCCGAGCAGCCCGTACTCCTCCGCGCCCTTGTCGAAGGTCTGGGTCGCCATGAGCGCGATCGTCAGCTGGAAGTTCATCCCGAAGGTGCCCAGGACGAAGATCAGGACGAGGACGAGCACGAGGTCCGGCCTCCCTCGGACGTAGCGCAGCCCGTCCCGGGCCGACCCGCGCCCCGTCACCCGGGGTGCCGGAGTCATCTCGCTGACCCGCATGCACAGCAGCGCGATGATCACCGCGACAAAGGTCAGTGAGTTGACCACCAACGCCTGGCCGGAGCCGATGCCCGCGATGACCAGGCCGGCCACTCCCGGTCCGATGAGCCGGCCGAGGTTGAAGGAGGCGCTGTTGAGCGCGACCGCATTGGTGAGCCGCTCGCGCGGCACCATCTCCGACACGAAGGTCTGGCGGGCCGGGTTGTCGAAGGCTGCCGCGATGCCCGTCATGAGTGCCAGCAGGTAGAAGTGCCACAGCTGTGCGGTGCCGGTGAGGACGAGGACACCACCGGTCAGGGCGGTGAGCCCGAGCGTGGCCTGGGTGACGAGCAGCAGGAGCTGCTTGGGGTAGCGGTCAGCGACGGCCCCGGTCCAGGGCGCCAGCAGGAGCATCGGCAGGAACTGCAGACCGGTGACGATCCCGAGCGCGGACGCCGAGTGGTCGGTGAGCTCGGTCAGCACGACCCAGTCCTGGGCGACCCGGCCCATCCAGGTACCGACATTGGAGATGATCGCGCCCAGCGCATAGATGCGGTAGTTGCGGATGGAGAGCGAGGCGAAGGTCGGACTCATCGGGCAGCGATCCTCCCGAGGATCTCGCTGGCGGCCACGAGCGCCTCCTGCTCCTCACGGGTCAGCTCGGTGACCCGCTCGGTCATCCACTTGTCCCGACGCTGGCGTGTCTGCTCGAGGGTCTCGCGACCGCCGGCGGTCAGCTCGACCAGCACCCGCCGCCCGTCCTGCGGGTCGTCATGACGCTCGACGAGCCCGTCGTCGACGAGGCATCCGACGGTGCGGGTCATGCTCGGCGCCGACACCTTTTCGATGTCGGCCAGCGCCCGGGGGGTGAGGGGCCCGTCCTCGAGCCGCGCGAGCACCGAGAACTGGTGCGGAGCAATGACATCCGTGCTCTCAAATCGGATGCGACGGCTGATGCGCATGCACGCCAGACGCAGGTCCTCGCTCAGCGCACTGAGCTGCTTGTGCTTCATCGGACTCTTGCTGACCTCTGCCACCAGCTCTCCCTTCGCCTCCATGAGGTTAGCACAACTCATTACCCGTGCTAACTATCTCCTGAGGAGCGTGCGGGCACGCGACGGCGCCCCGCACAGGTGGTGTGCGGGGCGCCGTGGACTGCCGAAGGGGGTTGGGCTCAGCCGACCCCGAGCATCCCCTTGATCGGATCGATCCCGAAGTACAGGACGAAGAGCAGGGCGACGAGCCACATCAGCGGGTGAATGGCGCCGATCTTGCCGCGCGCCACCTTGATGAAGACATAGGTGACGAAGCCGGCACCGATGCCCGCGGTGATCGAGTAGGTGAAGGGCATGAGGATGATCGTGAGGAAGGCCGGGATGGCGATCTCCAGGTCGTCCCAGTCGATCTCCTTGACCTGCTGCATCATCAGGAACCCGACGAGCACGAGCGCGGGAGTCGCGGCCTCGTAGGGCACCACGGCGACGAGCGGCGACAAGAAGGTCGCGAAGAGGAAGAGCACGCCTGTGACGACCGAGGCCAGACCGGTCCGAGCCCCCTCTCCCACGCCGGAGGCGGACTCGATGTAGCTCGTGTTGGAGCTGACCGAGGCGGCACCACCGGCGACGGCGGCGAGGGAGTCGACGACGAGGATCTTCTGGCTGCCCGGCGGGTTGCCCTCCTCGTCGAGCAGGTCGCCCTCCGCACCGACGGCAACCATCGTGCCCATGGTGTCGAAGAAGTCGGCGAGCAGGATCGTGAAGACCAGCAGCGACGCGGAGACGATGCCGATCTTGCTGAACGAGCCGAAGAGGTTGAACTGGCCCAGGAGCCCGAAGTCCGGCGTCGCCACGAAGGCATCCGGCAGGCTCGGGACATTCAGGCCCCACCCGGTCGGGTTGACCAGCTCGCCCGCAGCGTTGGTCTGCGAGCCGATGCTGAAGACAGCCTCGACGACCATCGCGAGCGCGGTCGTCCCGAGGATGCCGTAGAGGATCGCACCCTTCACCCCGCGCACGTGGAGGGTGATGATGATGAAGAGGCCGATGACGAAGACGAGCAGCGGCCATCCGGCGAGGAAGCCGCCGACACCGAGCTCACCGAGCGGCCCACCGGCAGCCTTGCGCACGAAGCCCGCGTCGACGAGGCCGACGACGGTGATGAAGAGACCGATGCCGACGCTGATCGCGGTCTTCAGCTGGGCAGGGACCGCGTGCAGGACCGCCTTGCGGAAGCCGGTCAGCACCAGCAGGAGGATGATCAGACCCTCCATCACGACCAGGCCCATCGCGTCGGCCCAGGTCATCTCCGGCAGCTTGGCGATGCCGAAGGCGACGAAGGCGTTGAGCCCCAGGCCGGCGGCGAGCGCGAGCGGGTAGTTGGCGACGACACCCATGAGCAGGGTCATCACGCCGGCGACGAGGGCCGTGCACGCGGCCACCATCGCCAGGTTGGGCCCGTCGCCGCCACCGAGGAAGCCACCGGTGGAGTCGGCCTGGGTGCCGATGATCAGGGGGTTCAGGACGACGATGTACGCCATCGTGAAGAAGGTGGCGAAACCACCGCGGACCTCACGGCCGACGGTGGAGCCACGCTCGGAGATCTTGAAGTACCGCTCGATCGCGGAACCTTGGGTCGTGGCGCTCACAGGGTGTCGAGGACCTCGTCGTCGAGGATCGGCGTACCGACCTTTTCGGGCTCGGGGTCGGCCATGTCGACCTCGGAGTGCGCACCGCAGCCGTGGTCGCGGCTGACGACGCCACCATCGCTCGGGCTCCACTCGTTGGCACAGATGCCGAAGACGTTGCGCAGCGCGCCCGTCACGGGCATGAAGTAGCCGCAGCCCTCGCAGCGCGCGGGAGCCTTGACCGCCACGTCAGCGGTCGGCCCGTGAGCACCGTCGTACCACCGCTGGGCGGCCTGGTCGCGGCCCTCGGCGGACAGCACCCGCGGACGACCCAGACCCAGCTCCCACAGGGCGACGGCGTCGACGTCCTCCTCGCCGGTGGCCTCGAAGCCACCCACGAGGTTGGGGTCGTCGTCGATCTTGGGGGTGACGTCTCCGGGGCCGACGTCGCCGGGCGCGAGGCGCTCCGCCCACGGCAGCCACTCCGGGGAGACGATCGCGCCGTCGCCCGGCAGCAGCTGCGACTCGCAGACCGTGGCCGACTTGGACCGCGGGGCGCGGGTGACGATGACCGCCCACGCCCAGCCGCCGTAACCCGGCAGGGTCGCGGCGAACCAGTGGGTGCCGAGGCGCTCACCATCGAGGGTGAAGCCGACGTGCTCGCCGACTCCCTCCCCCTTGGTCGCCTCGAGGAGCTCGCGACGGGCCGGCTCGACGGCGGCGGCCAGCACGGCGTCCGCCTTGGGCTTGGCCTTGGCCCGGGTCTTGGTGGTGGTCTCGGTCATCTCAGCCCTCCAGGTCGTCGGCGATGCGACGCAGGACCTGGGCGACCTTGGCGCCCTGGGCCTTGTCGGGGTAGCGACCGCGGCGCAGGCCGTTGCCCACGCCGTCGAGGAGGTTGATGACGTCCTCGACGATCGCGGCCATGTCCTCGGCCGGCTTGCGGTCACGCTGGCGCAGGTTGGCCGAGACGCTCGGCGGGGTGTCGAGGACCGTGACGGCCAGCGCCTGGGCGCCGCGACGCCCCTCGACGATGCCGTAGTCCACGCGGGTGCCGCCCTTGAGCGTCGCCGTGCCCTCGGGCAGGGCATTGGCGTGGAGGAAGATGTCCGAGCCGTCGTCGCCGGAGATGAAGCCGAAGCCCTTCTCCGCGTCGTACCACTTGACCTTGCCAGTGGGCACCGTGCACCTCTTGCTCATACCTGAGTGTGTGGGCGCACGGGTCCGTGCACCACCGTCAAGGTTAACCCGAGTCAAGCCCCCCACCCCAATACGCGACGATCTCCTCCCGGACACAAACCCGGTGGCCGACCGTCGGTGGACTGAGGCACGATGTTGCCTCGTGACGACCCTGCCCAAGGACCTGCCGGCCCACGAGATCGGGCCAGGCCTGCGAGGGTTCTGGCAGGCGCTCCCGCGCGAAGGGAGGTTCCTCCTCTCCACGGTCGCCCTCCAGCACCTCGGTCGGGGCATGACCCTGCCCTTCACCGTCATCTACCTGCACGAGGTGCGGCACTTCTCCCTCGACGCCGCGGGCACGATCATGGCGCTGCTGGCCCTCGTGGCCGCCGTCATGGCCGGCCCGATGGGCAGCCTCACCGACCGGGTCGGCGCCCGGTGGATGCTCATCGCCTCCGGGGTCTGCCAGAGCCTCGGTGCGATCGCCCTCGCCTTTGCCACCGCGCTCCCCCTCGCCGTGACGGGCGCCGTCTTCATGGGGCTGTCGGCGAGCATCGGCTGGTCCGCGGGCAACACCTTCATCTCCGCGCTCGTGCGCGGCCCGCTGCGACAGCGGTACTTCGGGGTCAACTTCGCCCTGCTCAACCTCGGCATCGGGGTCGGCGGCCTGATCGCCGGAGTCTTCGTCGACGTCCACTCACCGATCACCTTCGAGGTGATCTTCATCGTCGACGCGGTCCTGGTGCTCATCCCCGGGATCTGGCTGCTCGGCCCCCTTCGCCATGTCCACGCCCGGGCCACGCGACCGGACGAGGACGGCTCCGCGGCGAGCTACGCCACCGTCCTGCGCCTGCCGGGCATGCGCTGGGTGCTCCTCCTGGCGGTCGTCACGAGCTTCATCGGCTACGGGCAGCTCGAGGCCGGCATCCCCGCCTTCGCCCGCACGGTCTCCGAGGTGGACACCGGGGTGATCGGACTGGCCTTCGCCGCCAACACCGCGGTCATCGTGATGCTGCAGTTCTGGGTGCTGCAGCGCATCGAGGGGCACCGCCGCACCCGCGTGGGCCTGATCATGCTCGCCATCTGGGCGGTCGCTTGGCTGGCCCTCGGCGTGAGCGGCCTCCTGCCCGCGAGCCTGATGGCGGCGGTCCTCGTCATCGCCTTCCTCGCACTCTTCGGGCTCGGCGAGACCCTCCTGCAGCCGACCCTCCCGGCGATCACCAACGACATGGCCCCCGATCACCTGCGTGGCCGGGTCAATGCGGCCCAGTCCACGGCCTTCATGTCAGGCGGAGTCCTCGGGCCGATCGCGGCCGGCGTGCTGCTCGAGCGCGACCTGGTGGTCCTGTTCATCGCGGTCGTCCTCGGCGGGATGGCCCTGGCAACCTGGGTCCTGGTCCGGCTGGAGCAGATCATCAGCCCCGAGGTCAACGGCGTGACGAGCCCGCGTGCGGCGACCATGGATGCGCCCGTCCCGTAGTGCCCGGTCCGAGCAACCGCCGCGGGTGAACTACCGTGAGTCGGTGCGCTCCCTCGCCGAGGACATCCGCCACCGCACCGACGAGGAGCTGGTGGCCCTGCTGGAGCTCCGACCGGATCTGGCCCGGCCGCAGCCCGCTGACCTCACCGCCCTCGCTGCTCGTGCCAGCACCCGTGCCTCCACGGCCCGCGCCGTCGACCACCTCGACCTGCCGCACCTCGCGGCCCTGCAAGCCTGCGCCATCACCGGGACCACCGACCCCGCAGCGATCGCGCCGCTGCTGAGCATGGATGCGTCGGGCGCCGCCGCGCTCCTCGACGACCTCACGACTGCCGCGCTGCTCTGGCGCTCGAGCGAAGGACCAGTCCTGTCACGGACGGTCAGCGATGTGCTGGGCCCGCACCCGGCGGGGCTCGGCCCGTCGGCGCAGGCCCTCGGCCACGCCCTCCCCGAGGACCTGCCCGCGGCCATCGGCCGGCTGGCGCCCCCAGAGCATCGCGTCCTCGAGCGCATCGCCCGCCACGGACCGACCGCTGCCCTCCCGGCCGACCCGGAGGGGCGCGCCGGGCAGGCCGTCGCGGCCCTCGTCGACGCCGCCCTGGTCGTCGCCCCTGACCACCAGCACGTCCTGCTCCCCCGCGAGGTCGGTCTGCTCGTGCGGGGCGGGCGG
>NZ_BCSS01000047.1 GCF_001570985.1 Janibacter limosus NBRC 16128
GGCGGGGATCGACCAGCCGAGCAACGGCGAGGCGAGCCTCAAGGCGGGCGCGACGGTGGGCATCCTGCTGCAGGAGCCGCCGCTCAACGAGGACAAGACGGTCCTGGGCAATGTCGAGGAGGGCGCTGGCGAGATCAAGGCCAAGCTCGACCGCTTCAATGCCATCTCCGAGGAGATGGGCGAGCCGGACGCCGACTTCGACGCGCTCATGGAGGAGATGGGCAAGCTCCAGGAGGAGATCGACCACGCCGACGCCTGGGACCTCGACTCCCAGCTCGAGCAGGCGATGGACGCGCTGCGGTGCCCGCCGCCGGACAGCCCCGTCACCAACCTCTCCGGTGGTGAGCGTCGCCGGGTGGCCCTGTGCAAGTTGCTCCTGCAAAAGCCTGACCTGCTGCTCCTCGACGAGCCCACCAACCACCTTGACGCGGAGTCCGTCCTCTGGCTCGAGCAGCACCTGGCGGACTACGCAGGCGCCGTCGTCGCTGTGACGCACGACCGGTACTTCATGGACAACGTCGCGCAGTGGATCGCTGAGGTCGACCGCGGTCGCCTCTATCCCTATGAGGGCAACTACTCGACCTACCTGGAAAAGAAGCAGGAGCGTCTGCAGATCCAGGGCAAGAAGGACCAGAAGCTCGCCAAGCGGCTGAAGTCCGAGCTCGAGTGGGTCCGCTCCAACGCCAAGGCGCGCCAGACCAAGTCCAAGTCGCGACTCGCGCGCTATGAGGAGATGGCCGCCGAGGCCGACCGCACGCGCAAGCTCGACTTCGAGGAGATCCAGATCCCGCCGGGCCCGCGCCTGGGCAGCAAGGTCATCGAGGTCAAGGGCCTGAAGAAGGGCTTCGACGACCGGGTGCTCATCGAGGACCTGTCCTTCTCCCTGCCGCGCAACGGCATCGTCGGCATCATCGGCCCCAACGGTGTCGGCAAGACGACGCTCTTCAAGACGATCGTCGGCATCGAGGAGCCGGACGCCGGCGTCGTCGACATCGGCGACACGGTCAAGCTGTCCTATGTCGACCAGAACCGCGGCGGCATCGACCCTGACAAGAATGTGTGGGAGGTCGTCTCCGACGGGCTCGACCACATCCAGGTCGGACAGGTCGAGATCCCCTCGCGCGCCTATGTCAGCCAGTTCGGCTTCAAGGGCCCGGACCAGCAAAAGAAGGCAGGGGTGCTCTCCGGTGGTGAGCGCAACCGCCTCAACCTCGCGCTCACCCTCAAGCAGGGCGGCAATGTGCTGCTCCTCGACGAGCCGACCAATGACCTCGATGTCGAGACCCTCGGGTCGCTCGAGAACGCACTGCTGGAGTTCCCCGGGTGTGCCGTGGTCATCTCTCACGACCGGTGGTTCCTCGACCGGGTCGCGACGCACATCCTCGCCTACGAGGGCACCGAGGAGAACCCCGCCAGCTGGTACTGGTTCGAGGGCAACTTCGACGGCTACGAGGCCAACAAGGTCGACCGTCTGGGCGCGGACGCGGCGCGTCCGCACCGCGTCACGCACCGTCGACTCACCCGCGACTGAGCGAGCGCTGGTACGACAGGGCGTTCGCCCCCTTCATCGGGGGCGAACGCCCTGCGTCATCTCCGGCACAGGGGGAGACGGGCCTCGGCCTCGTAGTACGGCCGGCCCGAGCGGTTGGCCCGGGAGACGAAGACGGTGACCTCGTGCGCGAGCCAGTCCGGGCCGGAGTAGGACTCCATGGCCCGTAGCCAGTGCGTCGCCTCGATGGGCCGACGGGTGCGTGCCAGCGTGAGGTGTGGCCGGTAGTCGCCTCCTGCGGTGGGCACCCCGATCCGGGAGCACGCGGTCCGGGTCCGCAGAGCCAGCCGCTCCAGGTCAGTGAGCCCGTGTGGGTGCTTGGAGCGGATGTCCGTCCACATGACGCGTGCCTCGGCCGCGTGCGGAAACATGCCGGCGCCCTGGAGTCGCAGGGGGATCGGGGCGGTCGAGTCGGCGACTGCCGCGATCTCCTCGACGACGTCGTCGACCGACCCCTGCGGCACCTCGGCCAGGAAGGCGAGTGTCACGTGCCACAGGTGGGAGGGCGTCCAGCGCCAGGGCGAGTCCACGGCACGCCGTGGCTCGACGAAGGCGTCGAGGTCGACATGGGCCTCCGGTGACGGGACGACTGCCGCAAAGACACGCACCGGACCATTGTCCGGTCCCGGAAGGACGAAGGGGAGTCGGCCCGCGCAGGTAGCGTGCGGGCATGCCTTCACTCCTCGAGCAGGTCGACGGCCGTACGAGCATCGTCGACGAGGTCCTCACCGGGAGCCTCGACGACCGGCAACGGCTGACGGGGGTCGAGCTGATCGGCTGCACCCTGCGTGACGCGAGCTGGGCCGGCGGGATCCTCTCCGGGGTGAGCCTCGAGGGGTGCACGATCGAGCGCCTCGACCTGTCGCGGGTGCGTCTGCCCGACTCGGTGCTCGACGGGTGCACCTTCGTCGGCTGCAAGGCCCTCGCGACGTCATGGTCGATGCTGCGCGAACCAATGCTCTCGCCGGACCCGTGCACCTGGGTGGACTGCCAGCTGTCGATGGGCAGCTTCAGTGGTCTCGACCTCACCGGTGCCCGCTTCGAGCGGTGCGTCCTCACGGACGCGGACTTCGACGGCGCGGTCCTCAAGGACGTCGTCATCGACGAGTGCTCCCTCGGGGGCTCTCGTTTTGTGCGGGCAGATCTCACCGGAGCGGACCTGCGGGGCGCTCGCGACTACGTGATCGACGTGCGCGAGGCGCGCGTGGAGGGGATGCGGGTCGACCACATCGGGGCGCTCGGGCTGCTCGCCCCCTTCGGCATCGACGTCAGCTGACCCCGTCGTGATCAGCGACGAGAGCGACGGCGGTCAGGCCGGGTCAGCAGGTACAGGCCACCGCCGCCGAAGAGGGCCGCCCCGACCGCCCCGACGATGACCGCGCCCGATGCTGACCGCAGACGAACGAGCAGGGCGAAGCGCATTGGACGTGCCGTCAGCCGTAGATCTGCGTCAGCGCGGCGTCGAGGTCCGGGTAGATGAAGTCGAAGCCCGCGTCGCGCAGCACCGTGGACGTGCAGTGCCGGCCGGTGAGCGCCAGCGCAGGATCGCTGCGCAGGGCGATGGCGCCGAGGTGCAGCAGGGCGGCGGGAGTCGGTGGGGCGGCGGGGCGGTGCAGGTGGCGCCGGAGCGCAGCCATGAGGTCGGCATTGCGCACCGGCCCGGGCGCGGCCGCGACGAGCGGACCGTCGGGGATGCGCACCTGCGGGTCGAGGCCCAGTGCCGCGATCGCGATCCGCAGCCAGTCCTCGTGGTGCACCCAGCTGAACCACTGGTAGCCCGACCCGACTCGACCACCGAGACCGGCTCGCGTGAGCCGCGCGAGGATCTGCAGTGCCGGGGCCTCGCGGTCGAGGACGATCGAGGTGCGCAGCAGGACGAGGTGCTCGCTGTTGGCCCCGTCGGTGGCTTCCTCCCACGGTCGTGCGACACCGGTCATCTGGGGGAGGCCCGGCTCGGGCAGTGGAGTCGTTTCTGTGACGCGCTGCTCGCGGGCGTCGGACCAGATGGCGGTGGAGGAGGCCTGCAGCCAGGAGACGAGCGGGCGCTCCAGGCGCTGGCTGGCCGCCACGAGGGCTCGGGTCGAGTCCACTCGGGAGCTGCGCAGTGCGGCGATGTTGGCAGCGGTCGGTCGCACGTCGACGAGCTTGCCGGCGAGGTTGACCAGGGCGACGCCTGCCTCGTCCTCGGAGTGCAGGACCTGCGCCCAGTCCCCGACGGTGCGCCCGTCCCAGACGACCTGCTCGAAGGGCAGGTCGGGGTCTCGACGCCGGGTGATGATGCGGACGTTGTGCCCCCTCTCGGCGAGGCGGTGTGCGAGCAGCCTTCCGAGAGAGCCGGACCCGCCGGCGATGACGACGCGCGGGAGTGGGCTCGAGGTGTCGGTCCGGGGCATCAGGCTCTCCTTCGTGCTCCCACGAGGCGCAGGGCGAGGGCCCCGTAGGACTCGGCGATGGATCCGGGGGTCGTGCGCTTGATCCCCGGGTGGTACCAGCGAGCGACGTCGACGACGAGCGACAGGGCCGCGAGGGCGGTGGCGCGGGTGTCCTCGACGTCGAACTCTCCGGACGCCACTCCGTCGGAGATGATCCGCTCGACGACGGCGTCGATCTCGCGGCGAAGGGTGAGCACCTCGCGTTGGTGCTCGGGGGAGAGGTGGCGGAACTCGTACTGCACGATCCGGGCCACCTGGTGCTGCTCCGCGTGCCAGCGGGCGAACTCGGAGATGACCTCCTGCAGCGCGTCCGTCGGGGAGGCGGCCTCGTCGGCGGCCGCGGCGAGTGCGTCGCGGGCGGCGACGTGCCCGACGCGGCTGAGCTGGAAGAGCAGGTCCTCCTTGCTGGCGAAGTGCACGTACACGCCGGCGGGGGACAAGCCAGCACGCGAGGCGATGTCCCGCGTGGTCGTGGCGTGGAAGCCCCTGTCCGCGAAGGCATCAGCCGCTGCCTCGAAGAGGCGCACGACGGTGGGATTGTCGTGGGCCGGGAGGGCGGGCGATTGCTGGGTCACGGTTGACAGCATGCCCTCAGGAGGTGAAACTAAGCAAGCGCTTAGTCAAAGTTTCTGAGCCAGTGTCTTCCCAGCCAACATGTCGGTACGTCAGTGCCAGAGAGGTGTGGACATGCCCCGCAACATCTACGAGGAGGACCACGAGTCCTTCCGTGCCTCCGCCCGTGAGTTCGTCGAGCGGATGCTCGTCCCCCGCGCGGAGACGATGATCGCCGAGCACTCGATCCCGCGCGAGGTCTGGCTCGAGGCCGGCAAGCAGGGCTTCTTCGGCCTGGAGATCCCCGAGGAGTTCGGTGGCGCCGGCATCGAGGACTACCGCTTCAACGCCGTCCTCGCCGAGGAGCTGTCGAAGTTCAACGCCGCGACCAGCTCGTGCTTCGGGATCCACTCCGACATCACCGCGCCGTACATCGTGGCGCTGGGCACCCAGGAGCAGAAGGAGCGCTGGCTCCCGGGCGTCGCCGCGGGCGAGAAGATCCTTGCGATCGGCATGACCGAGCCCTCCGGTGGCTCGGACCTGGCCAACCTCAAGAGCACCGCGGTCAAGGCCGATGATGGCTCGGGCGACTGGATCATCAACGGTTCCAAGACCTTCATCACCAACGGCCACCAGTGCGACCTGGCCGTTGTCGCGGTCCGCACGGACCCGACCAAGGGTGCCAAGGGCATCTCGCTCTTCGTCCTGGAGAAGGAGGACGAGGGCTTCACCAAGGGCCAGCCGCTGGACAAGGTCGGCCAGCCCGAGTCCGACACGTCCGAGCTCTTCTTCGACAACGTGCGCGTCTCCGGCGACCGGCTCCTCGGCCCCGAGGGCATGGGCTTCATCTCGATGATGCAGAAGCTGCCGCAGGAGCGTCTGGGCAATGCCATCGCCAACCTCGCGGGCGCCAAGCAGATCCTCGAGGAGACGATCCAGTACACGAAGGAGCGCAAGGCCTTCGGTCAGCCGATCGGTACCTTCCAGCACAACAAGTTCAAGCTGGCCGAGCTCGTGACCAAGGTCGAGGTCACCGAGGCCTACCTCGACTCCTGCGTCGTCGCGCACGCCGCCGGCAAGCTCACCGCGGTCGATGCGGCCAAGGCGAAGTGGTGGGCCGCCGAGATCCAGTGCGGCGTCCTCGACGAGTGCGTCCAGCTCCATGGCGGCTACGGCTTCATGAACGAGTACCGCGTCGCCCGTGCCTGGAAGGACGCTCGCGTCCACAAGATCTGGGCCGGCACCAACGAGATCATGAAGGAGCTCATCGGCCGCGACCTCGGTCTCTGAGCCTCCAGCAGGACCCTGGGCCGGTCACACCGTGAGACGCGGTGTGGCCGGTCCTCGCTTTCCCACACGAGTTTGAGACACTGGACACCTTCGAGCGAAGGGAGCCGCGTGAGCATCACGGCGGTCCATGTCATCACCGTCTCCGACCGGGTCAGCCGGGGAGTGCGGGAGGACCGCTCTGGACAGGCGGCCCGTGAGCTCCTCGAGGCGGCCGGCCACGAGGTCACCTCCAGCGTGATCCCCGACGGCGCGGACGAGGTCGAGTCCGTCCTGCGCGCCTCTCTCGCGGCAGGTCACCGGCTGCTGGTCACCACGGGTGGCACCGGCCTGAGCCCGCGCGATCGCACCCCTGAGGGCACGGCACGCGTCCTGGACCGTGAGGTCCCCGGTCTGGCGGAGCTGCTCCGTGCTGAGGGCGCGCGACACACCCCCTTCGCCGCCATCTCCCGCGGGCTGGTCGGCATCGTCGACTCGGGGCCGGGCGGACCCGGCACCCTCGTCGTCAACCTCCCCGGCAGTACTGCCGGGGTTCGTGAGGGCTTGGGCGTGCTGCTGCCGCTCGTCGACCATGTCCTCGACCAGATCTCCGGAGGCGACCACTGATGGTGCGCACAGCATGGATCGCCACCGACGCGATCGACCTGGCCGCGATGCTCGCGAGCGTCAGCGGTCCCGCACACGGAGCCGTCGCGAGCTTCGTCGGTCAGGTACGTGATCATGACCCGGAGGCTTCGGGAGAGGTCGTGGCCCTGCGCTACTCCTGTCACCCGGACGCGCAGCGGTTCATCGAGGAGATCGTCGCGCGGACCACGACTGCGCACGACCCGCAGGGTGAGGCGGATGTGCGCGCCACCCACCGCATCGGTGACCTCGACGTCGGTGACCTCGCGCTCGTGGTCGTCGTGGGCAGCGCCCACCGCGATCTGGCCTTCACGCTGTGCCGGGCCGTCGTCGAGGCCGTCAAGCACGAGCTGCCGGTCTGGAAACAACAGTTCGAGGCCGATGGGTCGCACGCGTGGTCGGGGTTGAGCTGCTGATGACTCGCCCACTGCTCGACACCCACGGTCGCCTGCACCGCGACCTGCGCGTCTCCCTGACCGACAAGTGCAACCTGCGCTGCACCTACTGCATGCCGGCCGAGGGCCTGCCGTGGCTGCCCAAGGACGAGCTGCTGTCGACTCCCGAGCTGCTCACCCTCGTCGAGGCCGCGGTCACCGCGGGCATCACCGAGGTCCGCCTGACCGGCGGCGAGCCGTTGGTGCGACCCGATGTGGTCGAGATCGTCGGGGCCATCGCCGCGATGGAGGGGCCCGAGGGCTCTCCCGAGGTCTCGATGACGACCAACGGGCTCGGCCTGACCAAGACGGCCAGCGCGCTCGCGGAGGCCGGGCTCGCGCGGGTCAACGTCAGCCTCGACACCCTGCGCGCTGAGACCTTCCTCGAGATCACCCGCCGTGATCGTTTCGACGAGGTCGTCGCCGGCATGGCTGCCGCGCACGACGCCGGGCTGCGCCCGGTCAAGGTCAATTCCGTGCTCCAGCGCGGGATCAACGACGACGAAGCAGTCGACCTCGTCCGGTGGGCCGTCGAGCACGGCTATGAGCTGCGCTTCATCGAGCAGATGCCGCTGGACGCCCAGCACACCTGGCAGCGCACGGAGATGATCACCGGTGGGGAGATCCTCGGCAACCTGCGTGAGGCCTTCGAGCTGACGGAGGTGCCCGGCCGTGGTGCAGCTCCCGCCGAGCGCTTCTTCGTCGACGGCGGGCCGGCCACGGTTGGTGTCATCGCCTCGGTGACGATGCCCTTCTGCGGATCCTGCGACCGGCTGCGGCTGACGGCTGACGGTCAGTTGCGCAACTGCCTCTTCGCCAATGGTGAGACCGACCTGCGCGCCCCGCTGCGCGCCGGGGCCACCGAGGAGGAGATCCACGAGCTCGTGCACGAGTGCCTCGCTCTCAAGCGTCCCGGGCACGGGATCAACGAGCCCGGCTTCCTCCAGCCGCCGCGCCCGATGAGCGCGATCGGCGGCTGAGCCTGCCCGATCACCCCCCGGCGAAGGGAGGCAGCACGTCGATCGTCGACCCGGCCGTGACCGGGGTGGAGTTGTCGTCGACATAGCGTCCCGCGTGCAGCACGGAGCACCGCTCCAGCACCTCGGTCAGGCGCGGGCCGTGCGCGGCCTCGGCCGCGGCGAGCACCTCACCCACAGTGCTCCCGGACAGCTCCTCCTCGTCGGTGCCGGCCGCCTCGGCAGCCCCTGCGAAGTACCTGATGGTCGTCATGTCTGCTCCTCCCGCTCGGTGATGGTCGCCTCGATGGCTTGCTGCAGCGACTCGATGTCGACGGGTCGCCCTTGCTCCTGCAGGTGCCCGACGGCGACACCGAGGATGTAGGCGCCCACGGGCGCCATCGGCCGCTCGAAGCCGTGGGCGATCTTTTTGGTCATCGCGTGGATCGTCACGACGTCGACCGACTCGGCGTCGATGCCCACTGCGGCGCAGGCGTCCTCGATCCAGTCGGCCCACAGGGCCCGGGTCGCCCCGAAGTCGGTCATGACGGGTCCTGCCTGCGCAGCCGCTCCACCCAGTGGGCGTGATCGGTCCACGTGTCGATGTCGGCCACGTCATCATCGCTCGCGGGGACGGTGACGAGCACGGACTGGGCAAGGAGGCTCTTCATCGACCGGTCCCGCGGGGAGCCCAGCCGCTCGAGGGCCTGTCGCAGCGATGCGGTGCGGTGGATGCCCAGCAGCCACTGGGGGTGCCCCGTCGAGTCGGCCAGGCACCAGCCGTCGTGCTCGCCCGTGTCGACGGTATCGCTGCGCTGCGCGTAGGACCAGGCGGCGAGCAGCCGGCCGAGGGCGGGAAGGGGGTCGGCCAGGTCGCAGGCGAGCAGCACCGTCCACTCGGCCGGCTCGGTGGTGGCCAGGGCGTCGAGCCCGGCAGCCACGCCGGCCACGGGTCCGCCCAGAGGCGGGTCCTCGAGGGTGCGGTGCACGCCGTCGGGGACCTCGACATCGCCGACGACGGCGATCTCGCGAGCATCCGCGACCGAGACGAGCACGCGGTCGACCAGTCGCCGACCGTCGAGCTCGACATCGGGCTTGCTGGCTCCGCCGAGACGCTCGGCAGCGCCGCCGGCGAGGACCACGGCGTCGAAGGGGGTGGGGTCGTTCACGAGTCCTCCCGGGTCCAGGTGCCGCTGCGTCCGCCGGTCTTCTCCAGCAGTCGGATGTCGCTCATGTGGGCGCTGCGGTCGCGCCCCTTGACCATGTCGATGACGGTGAGCGCGGCGACCGAGACACTGGTCAGCGCCTCCATCTCGACCCCGGTCCGGTCAGCCGTGCGGACGGTGGCGGTGATGTCGACACCCGTGTCGGTGATGACCAGATCGACGACGGCCCCGTGGACCCCGATGACGTGGGCGAGGGGGAGCAGGTCGGGGGTCTTTTTGGCGGCCTGGATGCCGGCGATGCGTGCGACGGCCAGGACATCGCCCTTGGGCACGGTGCCGTCGCGCAGCAGGGCGACGGTCTCGCGGGAGGTGACCACCCGACCGGCCGCGGTGGCCGAGCGGACCGTCGGCGTCTTGTCGGTGACATCGACCATCCGGGCGTGACCGGATGGGTCGAGGTGGGTCAGCGGGTGGTCCATCTACAAGCTCCTGATCTGCACGATGTCACCGGGCTCGACGGAGTCGATCTCCTCGGCGACGACCGCCAGCGCGTGCGCGCCGGCGAGGGAGGTGACCATGTGGGAGGCCGAGCCCCTGCGGTGGGTGGGGGTGGCCACGAGGCGGCCGGTGTCGTCACTGGACAGGCGCACGGGGACCAGCTGTCGACGACCCGCGGGTGAGCGCCACCCGGCTCCGGCAACGGCGCGTGTGGGCCCCTCGCTCGGTGCGCGGCCGAGCAGCCGGTCGATCACTGGGCGGCCGAAGACCTCGAAGGAGATCGCCGTGCTCACCGGGTTGCCGGGGAAGGCGATCACGGGGACTCCCCGCCACCGTGCCCAGCCCTGCGGCTTGCCGGGCTGCATGCGCACATGACGGAAGACGCCGTCGGCAGACTCCTGCAGGACGATCCGAGAGACGTCGAAGTCGCCGACGCTCACGCCGCCCGTGAGCAGCACGAGGTCCGCGCCGTCAGCGAGCTCGTCGAGACCCAGGGTGAACCCGGAGGTGTCGTCGGGCAGGACCACGGGGCCGCGCACCTGCACGCCGAGCTCGGTGAGCGTGGCGGCCAGGTGGGTGCCGTTGGACTCGAAGATCTGCCCGCGCACGAGCGATCCGCCCGGCGCGATGAGCTCGTCACCGGTCGCGGCGACGGCCACGACCGGCTGGCGCCGGACGCTGACGGTGGCAGCGCCTGCGGCGGCGAGCGACCCGAGGACCCGTCCGGTGATGCTGACGCCGGCCTCGGCGATGACCGCGCCCTCGCGCACGTCCTCGCCGGCGTCACGCACGTGCTGCCCCAGCGATCGGGCCTCCGTGATCGTCACGGCGGTCGTGCCGCCGTCGGTGACCTCGACGGGCACGACCGTGTCGGCGTCGGACGGCACGGGTGCTCCGGTCATGATCCGCACGCACTCGCCGGGCCGCATCGACGGGTCATCGCCCGACCCTGCGGGCACGGCGCCGACGACACGCAGCGTCACGGGCAGGCTCACGAGGTCCTCGTGGTGCACGGCGTAGCCATCCATGGCCGAGTTGGCGAAGGCGGGCACGTCGCCCGCAGCGCGCACCGGTCGGGCCAGCACTCGACCGAGCGCCTCAGCGAGGGGGACCTCCTCGGTCTCCGCGAGAGGACCGGCCCCGTCGAGCAGGGTGGTGAGCAGCTCGTCGAGGTACTCCTCGACGGTCAGCAGGACGCGCTGGGTGGGGTCACTCATCTGGTCTCCACGGTGAGCGGGGTCGGGTCGGGCCAGGCGAGCATGCCGCCCTCGAGGACGAAGAGGCGCTCGAGCCCGCGCGCGCGCAGGGCCGTGGCCGCGAGGTGCGCCCGAGGGCCGGCCCGACAGACCAGGACGATGTCGCGATCCGACGGGATGCCGGCGCTCGCAGCCGGGTCGCCGGTGATCGCGGCCACGGGGATGTGGACGGCGCCGGGCACGATGCCGCTCACCAGCTCGTGCTCCTCGCGCACATCGATGACGAAGGGGGTGTCCGCCCCGGTGAGTCGGGTGGCGAGGTCGGCGGGGGAGAGGAGCGACACAGAGGGCTCCGCCTCGGCCGGCGGTGGGGTGGCTGTCGCCGCGGCGGCAGCCGCGGCCTCGCGCACCCGTCGCGGTCCGCGGCCCACGATCGGGATCTCCCGCTGGGTGGCGGCGAGCACGTCGATGAAGAGCAGTCGTCCGAGCAGGGGTGCGCCCACGCCGAGGATGAGCTTGATCGCCTCGGTCGCCATCATCGAGCCGACCTGGCCGACGAGTGGGCCGACGACCCCGGCGTCGCCGCAGGCGGGGACCGACCCCGGCGCAGGAGGTGTCGGGAAGAGGTCGCGCAGTCCGGGGGCCGGGTGGTCCTGCGGTGCAGCGGTCCAGAAGACCGTCAGGTGCGCCTCCGTGCGGTACACCGCCGCCCACACGAGGGGGATGCCGAGCTCGTCGCACGCGTCGGCGACGGCGTACCGCGTCTCGAAGTTGTCGCTGCCGTCGAGGACCAGGTCATGATCGGCGAGGATCCTCGTGGCGTTGTCCGCGTCCAGGTGCTCGCTGACCCCCGTGATGACCACATCGGGGTTGAGGGCGCGGACTCGCTCGAGCGCGCTGTCGATCTTGGGTCGACCGACATCCGCCGTGGCGTGGATGACCTGACGCTGGAGGTTGGTCTCGTCGACGTCGTCGTCGTCGACCACGGTGATCCGACCGACCCCGGCACCGGCCAGGTACAGCAGGGAGGGCGAGCCGAGGCCACCGGCACCGATGACCGCGATGTTGGCCGCGAGGAGGCGACGCTGACCCCCTTCGCCGATCGTGGGCATGAGGAGGTGACGGGAGTAGCGGCTCACCTGGTCCCCGGTGAGCGCCGGCCCGGGGGCGACGAGCGGGGGAAGTGTCATGGTGCTGACGGTAGTCGGCTCACCTCTTGCTGGGCAGGTCGGGCTTGTCCCAGCCGCGACGCGGCGCCTGCGTCCCGGTGCCGTACCCGCTGCGGGCATCACGCGAGCGGTAGACGAGGTAGGGACGGGTGAGGTAGCCGACCGGCGCGCTGAAGACGTGGACGAGCCGGGTGAAGGGCCACATCGCGAAGAGCGCCATCGCCACGAGGGCGTGCAGCTTGAAGCCGATGGGGGCGAGCGCCATGAGCTCCGGGTCGGGGCGGAAGGTGAAGACCCCGCGCCACCACGGCGAGACACCGTCGCGGTAGTTGTACTCGCCGCCGAACTCCAGGAGCGAGCCGGCGATGGTGTTCCACATGCCGAGGATGATCACGGCGGCGAGGAGGACATACATCACCTTGTCGTTGACCGTCGTCGCGGAGAAGACCGGCCCGGTCGTGCGCCGCCGGTAGACGAGGATGACCAGCCCCACGAGCGTGGCGATGCCCGCCGGGATGCCGCCGGCCAGCGCGATGACGTGGTAGGCGTGCCGGCTCAGCCCGAAGGCGTCGGTCCAGACCTGGGGGATGACCAGACCGATGACGTGACCGGCCACCACGCCGATCATCCCGAAGTGGAAGAGCGGGCTGCCGATGCGCAGCAGCCGGTCCTCGTAGAGCTGGGAGGAGCGGGTCGTCCAGCCGAACTGGTCGTAGCGGTAGCGCCACACGTGGCCCACGACGAAGGTCGCCAGGGTGAGGTAGGGGACGATGACCCAGAGGAAGACGCTCATCGGGGGGCTCCTACAGGGATGGTCGAGCCGAGGTGGGTCTCGGTGGATGGCGGTGCGGGGCGAGGTGCGCCGGCGAGGTGCTCGTCCAGGGCCGGGTCCTGCGCATAGGGCGCAGTGTCGATGCCGACGTCCTCCTGGGGCGGACCCTGGGCGATGAGACGGGCCAGAGCCTGCTCGTCGTCACCCTGCAGCTGCGGCAGGGTGGCGCGCAGCGCCCGGACGGCGGGCAACCACGGTGACTGCTTGCCGGTGAGGGCGGTGTACAGCAGCTCGATGCCGACGCGGTGGTCGTTGAGCAGCTTCCACGCGGTGTCCGCGTCGCAGGTCGCGCCGAACTCGAGCAGCACGCACAGGTGGTCGGGCAGCTCGGCGTCCTCGTCGTCGAGCTCCACGCCGGCGGCGCGGTAGGCCTGCTTGAACTGCACGAGCGCGACCCCTCGCTTGCGGGTGTCACCGTGCAGGAAGTAGGTCATGTGCAGGGCGCACCTGCGGGTGACGTCGAAGGTGTCGACGTAGTCCGCCTGCAGGGAGGTCAGGTCGGTGCGCTCGACGTGGTCGAGGACCTCCCGGATGGGATCACCCACACCAGGCGGCAGCGCTGACGCACTCTCGCGCAGGACGGGGACCAGGGCGACCAGACGCTCGTCGGGGTAGTCCAGGAGCAGTGAGATGACCTGCCAGGCGTCAGCCAGGGCCCGTCCCGGCACGCCGGGCTCGGTCTTGCGATGCCGCCGCCACGGCATCATGACTGGTCACCGTCGGAGTGGGGGAAGAGCCCGTCAGGAGTGCCCTTGCCGTCCCAGTTGAGCAAGTTGACCCGGCCGCCCTTGCTGCCGCCGGCGACGAGCTGGTCGGAGGTCTGGCGCTCCTGCAGCATCTGGAAGTTCTCGACCGCGACGGGGGTGAGGGCGCCACGGCCGGAGCCCTCACCGAAGGGGCCGGACAGGTCGATCTCCTCGTCGTAGCCGGAGACGGCACAGTCGGTGGCCAGCTCCTCGAGCCCGTGGGCCTGCTCGCCGTGGGCGGTGGGGATGACATAGCGCTCGTCGTACTTGGCCAGGGCGAGCAGGCGGTACATCTCGTACATCGCCTCCTCCTCCATGCCGACGGCCGCGGGGATCTCCGCCCTGGGGTCGCGGCCGAGGTTGATGTCGCGCATGTAGCTGCGCATGGCCGCCAGCTTCTTGAGCACCTCGTTGACCGGGCGCACGTCGCCGGCCGTGAAGAGGTTGGCGAGGTACTCCACGGGGATGCGCAGGGTGTCGATGGCCGCGAAGAGGTTGTCCTTGTCCTCGCCGTCGTAGCCGGTGTCCTTGATGACGTCGACGACCGGCGACAGCGGCGGGATGTACCAGACCATCGGCATCGTGCGGTACTCCGGGTGGAGGGGGAGCGCCACCTCGTAGTCCATGATCAGGCGCCGCACGGGGGAGGCCTTGGCCGCCTCGACCCAGTCGCCCGGGATGCCGGCCTCCTCCGCCGCCCGCTGGACCTGCGGGTCGAAGGGGTCGAGGAAGACCGAGCGCTGCGCCTCGTAGAGGTCGTGGTCGTCCTCCACCGAGGCCGCGTCGAGGACCCGGTCGGCGTCGTAGAGCATGATCCCGATGTAGCGCAGGCGTCCGACACAGGTCTCGGCGCAGACGGTCGGGATGCCGACCTCGATCCGCGGGTAGCAGAAGGTGCACTTCTCGGCCTTGCCGGTCTTGTGGTTGAAGTAGACCTTCTTGTACGGGCAGCCGGTGACGCACATGCGCCAGCCGCGGCACTGCTCCTGGTCGACCAGGACGATGCCGTCCTCCTCGCGCTTGTAGATCGCGCCGGAGGGGCAGGACGCCGCGCAGCTGGGGTTGAGGCAGTGCTCGCAGATGCGGGGCAGGTAGAACATGAAGGTCTGGTCGAACTCGAACTTCACCTTGTCCTCGATGCCCTTGAGCATCGGGTCCTTGACGGCGTGCTCGAGGCTGCCGCCGAGGTCGTCGTCCCAGTTGGCCGACCACGACACGTTCATCTTCTTGCCGGAGATGAGCGAGTAGGGCCGCGCGACCGGGAAGTGCTTCTGCGCGGGGGCGTTGAGCAGCGTCTCGTAGTCGTAGGTCCACGGCTCGTAGTAGTCATGGATGCTCGGCATCTTGGGGTTGGAGAAGATGTTGAGCAGCTTGCTCACCCGACCACCGGCACGCAGCTTCAGGCGGCCGTTGGTGGCGCGGGTCCATCCCCCCTTCCATTCGTCCTGGTCCTCGTAGCCGCGCGGATAGCCCAGACCGGGGCGGGTCTCGACATTGTTGAACCAGACGTACTCCGTGCCGCTGCGGTTGGTCCACGCCTGCTTGCAGGTGACCGAGCAGGTGTGGCACCCGATGCACTTGTCGAGGTTCATGACCATCGCCATCTGTGCCATGACCTTCATGTCAGTACTCCACGTCTTGGTTGGTGCGGCGGCGGATCATCGTGACTTCGTCCCGGTTGTTGCCGGTGGGTCCGATGTAGTTGAAGAAGTAGGACAGCTGGGCGTAGCCACCGATGATGTGGCTCGGTTTGAGCAGGATGCGGGTGAGGCTGTTGTGGATGCCGCCGCGGCGCTGGTCGGTCTCGGTGAGGGGGACGTCGATCAGGCGGTCCTGCGCGTGGTGCATGAAGACCGTGCCCTCGGGCATCCGGTGGCTGACCACGGCGCGGGCAGCGACGACGCCGTTGCGGTTGACGGCCTCGATCCAGTCGTTGTCCTTGACGCCGATCTTGGCCGCGTCGAGGGTGGACATCCAGATCGTCTGCCCGCCACGACTGAGGCTCAGCATGAAGAGGTTGTCCTGGTACTCGGAGTGGATCGACCACTTGTTGTGCGGCGTCAGGTAGCGCACGCTCACGCCGAGCGCGGTCTGCTCGCCGATGGGTGTCTCACCGAAGAGGCGGGTCATGTTGAGCGGTGGTCGATAGGTCGGCAGGCCCTCACCCATGGCGAGCATCCAGTCGTGGTCGAGGAAGAACTGCTGTCGGCCGGTCAGGGTGTGGAAGGGCTTGTGCCGCTCGATGTTGATGGTGAAGGGGGCATAGCGCCGGCCCCCGGACTCACTGCCCGACCACTCCGGCGAGGTGATGACCGGCACCGGCGCCGCCTGGGTGTCGGCGAAGGTGATCAGCTTGCCCTCGTGCTCGGCGGCGAGATCGTGCAGCTGGGTGCCGGTGCGCTTCTCCAATGCCTTGAAACCCTGGGTGGCCAGGTGGCCGTTGGTCGTGCCCGACAGGTGCATGATCGCCTCGGCGACGTGGATGTCGGTGTCCAACTTGGGGCGGCCGTCACCGACCCCGCCATGGACCGTGCCATTGCGTTGGCGCAGTAGGTCGATCTCTCGCGAGGGCTCGTAGGGAACCCCCTTGGTCACCATGCCGACCGTGTCCAGCAGTGGCCCGATCGAGGTCATCTTGTCGTAGATCGCGGCATAGTCGCGGGTCACCTCGGCAAGCACCGGGAGCGTCTTGCCGGGGATGGCCTCGCACTCTCCCTTCGCCCAGTCGAGGACCCGTCCGTGGACTGTGGCCATGGCCTCCGGTGTGTCGTGCCACAACGGCTTGGCGACGACGTCGGTGCGCGTGCCGAGGTGGTCGGCGGCCAGCTCGGAGAAGCGCTTGGCGATGACCTTCCAGGTGTCCCAGTCGTTCTTGGACTGCCACGGTGGCGCGATGGCCGGGTTGAAGGAATTGATGAAGGGGTGCATGTCCGTGGTGTTGATGTCGTGCTTCTCATACCAGGTGGCGGCCGGCAGGACGACATCGGACAACAGGGTGGAGCTCGTCATGCGGAAGTCGAGGGTGATGAGCAGGTCGAGCTTGCCCTCGGGCGCCTCGTCGGCCCACACGACGTCCTGGGGACGGTGTGCCTCGTCGGCCTCGCTGGCCTTGACCGCGTTGTCGGTGCCGAGCAGGTGCCGCAGGAAGTACTCGTTGCCCTTGGCCGAGCTGCCGAAGAGGTTGGCCCGCCACAGCGACAGGATGCGCGGGTGGTTGTCCGGCGCCTCGGGGTCCTCGATCGCGAACTTCAGACTGCCGTCGACCAAGGAGCGGGCGACGTAGTCGGCGACCGGGACGCCGGCCTCCTTCGCCTCGTCGGCGACGACGAGAGAGCTGCGGTCGAACTGCGGGTAGCTCGGCGTCCAACCCAACCTGACCGACTGCGCGAGCAGGTCCATCGTCGTCCGCCCGGCAAAGGCCCCGGTGTTGCCGTTGGCCTCATCGGCGTCGAAGGTGTCGTAGCGGTACTGGCTGGTGTTGACGTACCAGTACGCCGTCTGATTCATGTGTCGCGGGGGCCGGACCCAGTCCAGGGCGAAGGCCATGTGCTGGAAGCCCATGAGCGGGCGGACCTTTTCCTGACCGACGTAGTGCGCCCAGCCTCCGCCGTTGCGGCCCTGGCAGCCGGTGATCGTCGTCAGCACAAGCATCGCCCGGTAGATCTGGTCGGAGTGGTACCAGTGGTTCGTGCCGGCGCCCATGAGGATCATGCCGCGACCGGTCGTGTCGATCGCGTTGTCCGCCCACTCGCGGGACAGCCGGATGATCTGCTCGATGGGGACACCGGTGATCTCGGCGCCCCATGCGGGTGTGGCCGGGACGCTCGCGTCCTCGTAGCCGGTGGGCCAGGCGCCCGGCAGGCCATCGCGGGCCACGCCGTAGTGGGCGAGCATGAGGTCGAGCACCGTCGTCACGAGGTGGTCGCCGACGCGACGCACCGGGACGCCACGGCGCTCCAGGCCCATCTGACCGTCGAGGTTGTCGAAGCGGGGCAGCTCGACCTCCACGGACTGCGCCTCGCCGTAGAGGCTGAGGCGTGGACGGATGTCACCGAGCTCGAGGTTCCATCGGCCCAGGCCCTCGTCGCCGAAGCGGTGACCGATCGAGCCTTGGGGGATGACGACCTCGTCGGTCACCTCGTCGATGACCGCGGTCTTCCACATGGCGTTCTCGGAGCCCTGCTCGGCGTTGTCGAAGTCGCCGGCGACGAGGAACTTCGACGGGGCGTACCCCCCTTCGCTCGTGGGCTCGAGGGTGACGAGGTAGGGCAGGTCCGTGTACTGCTGGTTGTAGCCGGTGAAGAAGTCGACCTGTTGGTCGACGAAGTACTCCTTGAGCAGGACGTGGCCCATCGCCATGGCCAGTGCGCCGTCGGTGCCGGGCGCAGCCGCCACCCACTCGTCGGCGAACTTCACGTTTTCGGCGTAGTCGGGGGCGACGGCGATGACCTTCTGCCCCCGGTAGCGGGCCTCGATCATCCAGTGGGCGTCCGGGGTGCGGGTCAGCGGGACATTGGAGCCCCACATGATGAGGTAGCCCGCGTCCCACCAGTCGCCCGACTCGGGGACATCGGTCTGGTCGCCGAACATCTGCGGCGAGGCATTGGGCAGGTCGGCGTACCAGTCGTAGAAGGAGAGCATCGGCGCCCCGATGAGCTCGTTGAAGCGGGCGCCGGAGACATAGCTGACCTGGGACATCGCGGGGATGGGGGAGAAGCCGGCGATGCGGTCGGGGCCCCAGCGCTTGATCGTGTAGACGTAGGCGGCCGAGATCATGTCGACGACCTCGTCCCAGGACGCGCGGACCAGACCGCCCTTGCCCCGGCCGCTCTTGTAGGTGCGGGTCAGCTCGGGGTCCTGCACGATCGAGCCCCACGCGACGACCGGGTCGCCGTACCGCTCCTTGGCCGCGCGGAACATCTGCAGCAGCGTGCCGCGGACGTAGGGGTAGCGCACCCGGGTGGGGGAGTAGGTGTACCAGGAGAAGGCGGCACCTCGCGGGCAGCCGCGCGGCTCGTACTCGGGCCGGTCGGCGCCGGCGCTCGGGTAGTCGGTCTGCTGGGCCTCCCAGGTGATGATCCCGTCCTTGACGTAGATCTTCCACGAGCAGGACCCGGTGCAGTTGACGCCGTGCGTGGAGCGAACGACCTTGTCGTGGCTCCAGCGGTCGCGGTAGAAGGAGTCACCACTGCGTCCACCCTCGATGAACATCGACCGCTGGTCATCGGAGATCCCCGCCTTGGTGAAGAAGCGCCGCGTGCCGACGAGTGCCTCGGACAGCGGACCGTCCAGACCTGCGGACGGGGGGAGCTCGGTGAAGGGTCCACCGGTGGGTGAGGGCGTCATGAGATGTCTCCTCGAGGGACGAAGGGGGTCCGAGTGGTGAGGTGAGCCCTGCAGAGCGTGGGCTCGACGAAGGGGGTCAGCACGAGCTCGGCATCGTGCTCACCGAGGACGTCGAGGGTGCCGCGCATGAGGCCGCGGTGGACCCCGCAGACGACTGCTGGCTGCTCGCGGGCAATCTCCAGGAAGGGGCAGTCGACGATGTCGACGTCGGCAGTGCGGCCCTCGTCGTGCGTGCGCACGACAGGCGTGTACCCCCAGGCCCGCAGGACGTCGATCATCAGAGCGACCTTGCTCAGCCAGGCGCCCGCCGTGGCGGCGGACCCGGTTGGGGGGATGCGCGCCACGAGCTCGTCGGCGCGCGAGTGCGCCCACATCGCGCCGGCCCCCTCGGGAGTCAGCGGTTGCCCGTCGGCTGATCGGGCGGTCCACGTCTCGGCCAGCAGGGCCGCGAGCGTGGCGTGGGAGTCGGACCGGAAGGTCCCGAAGGACCCGGGCGCGACCACATAGCGCTTGCTCGGTCGCCCAGCGCCCGCGGTGCGGACCGAGTGGCTGTCCACCAGACCGCTGGTCACGAGCCGGTCGAGGTGGAAGCGGACGGTCGTGGCGTGCAGACCCACCAGGTCACCGAGCTCCTGGGCGGTCAGCCCGTCGTCGCGCTGGCCCAGAGGGAGGTTGGCCAAGGTGTCGACGATGTCGCGACGCACGGCGGAGCGCAGCAGCCCGGCGCTCGTGTCAGCCGGCTCCGTGTCCTCCGAGGCGCCAACCTCGGGACCTCCCGGCGTGCTCATCACACTGTGGAGTGTGCCAGATAAAAAGGAGTGGAACGAGTGAGGGCTGCTTCACCTCAACCGATGTGAATTGCGCAACATTGCGGTGTTGATAATGCTGAGAATTCGCGGGCTTCGATCGCGGCTGGCGAGTCTGATGGGGCGACCTTCAGCGGCCCCGAGGGGCCTCGGCGTGGCCGGGTCCCTATTTAGAGGAACTGTCCCCGGGTGCGGTCCCGGCGTCCCGCTGCTTGATGCGGACCATCGCCTCTTGGGCGATCGTCGCGACAAGGGTGCCGTCCTCGGTGAAGACCTTGCCCACCATGAGTCCACGTCCCGAGCGGGTGGAGGGCGACTCCTGGTCGTAGAGCAGCCACTCGCCGGGATCGACGGGCCGGTGGAACCAGATCGTGTGGTCGATGGTCGCGGCGGTCAGACCGGGCTGCGCCCAGGTCAGCCCGTGGGCGCGCAGCATCGTGTCGATCGGGGTGTAGTCGGAGGCGAAGGCCAGGACGGCACACCGCGTCAGCTGGTCGTGGGGCAGCTGCGCGACCGTGCGGAACCACACGCGCTGGCGACCGTCGAGGTCGGGGGCGGGGACGACCATGATGTCGCCGTCGACATAGCGGTGGTCGACCGGTCGGCTCGCGATGTACTGGGCCCGCGGGTGGTCGATGCCGGCGTACTTGTCGGACACGGACCCGAGGTCCTCGGGGTAGGGAACATCCGGCATCGTCAAGTGGTGGTCGAGGCCATCGGACGGGTCCTGGAAGGACGCGGTCATCGACAGGATGGGACGTCCGTGCTGCAGGGCATGGACGCGCCGGGTCGAGAAGGAGCGGCCGTCGCGCATGCGCTCGACGGCGAAGCGGATCGGCAGGCTCGAGTCGCCCGGTCGCATGAAATAGGCGTGCAGCGAGTGGGGCATGCGGTGCGGCATCTCCGGCAGGATCGTGCGCCCGGCCGCGACGAGTGCCTGCGCGAGGACCTGCCCGCCGAAGACGCGGCCGTGCGGCATGGCGATGCTCTCGCCCTCGAAGACGTCCGCGGCGCTCGCGCCGAGTTCGCCGACGCCCTCGGGCCCCTCGACCCGGATGGTCGCGTGCCCGACGTCCTCGAGGTCCAGCGTGGCCAGGGCGGTGCTGAGCGCGATGCGCTGTGCCTGCTCGATCGACTCGGCGGTCATGGGGCTCCTCGTGTCGTGGTCAACGACGTGACTCTAGGCGAGAGGCGGGTGTGGTCGTGAGATCAGTCTCACCGACTGGTGGGTGCGTGCCTCAGCCGTCGAGCCCCAGGACGAAGGGCAGGACCTCCTCGACGCCGGCCCGCCTCAGGGCGCGGGCAGCCACGGTGAGGGTCCACCGGGAGTGGGCGATGTCGTCGACGAGGAGGACCGGTCCGCGGACATCACCCAGGGTCGCGGCGAGCTCTGGACCGACGACGAGGCGCTCCCACACCCCCGAGAGGCGGTAGGCGGAGTTGCCGCCCGGCTCGCCGATCGGGCCGCCGTCGACGAGGTCGAGCGACCCCAGGACCGGCAGGCGCCCGATCTGGCCCAGCTGCTCGGCGAGCGAGGCGACCAGCGTCGGACGGGAGCGCGCGGGGACCGTGACGATGCCGACCGGCCGCGTCTGCCAGCCCCACTCGGCGAGCACGCGCACGCACGCCCGGATCGTGGACTCCGGGACCGGCTGGTCCTCGGCGAGGAGCTCGCGGACGCGGGGACCCCAGCCGAGGTCGGTGAGGCGGGCGAGTCCTCGTCCCTGCGACATGGTTTCCCCTGCGGGGATCTTGCCCTTGACGTCGACGCCCAGCCGGCCCATGCCGGTGGGGTACTGGGCGCGAGGATCGAGGTCGACGCCTGCCCGGTCGAGGGTGGATCGGGCCGAGCCCAGGGCGCCGTCGGGGACGTCCGCGTCGATCCAGGGGCCGGCGCACCGGTCGCACCGACCGCAGTCGTGCGCGGTCGGGTCGTCGAGGGTGCGCTGGAGGAAGGCCATCCGGCACCCGTCGGTGGTGATGTAGTCGAGCATGTGCTGCTGCTCGGCCTCGCGGGCCGCGGCCACGCGCTCGTAGCGCTCGGCGTCATAGACCCACGGCTGGCCGGTGCTGATCCAACCGCCGCTCACGCGCTGGACCGCGCCGTCGACGTCGAGCACCTTGAGCAGGAGCTCCAGGCGCGTGCGTCGGATGTCGACGATCGTCTCCAGCGCCGCGGTCGAGAGCGCGCGGCCCGCCTCGGCGAGCGCGGTGAGGACCGCCGCGGCCTGGTCCTCGCGGGGCATCGAGGCCGACGCGAAGTGCTTCCAGATCGAGACATCGTCGTGCCCGGGCAGCAGGACGACATCGGCTCGCTCGGTGGCGCGACCGGCTCGACCCACCTGCTGGTAGTACGCGACGGGAGAGGACGGTGCCCCGAGGTGCACGACGAAGCCGAGGTCCGGCTTGTCGAAGCCCATGCCGAGCGCGCTCGTCGCGATGAGGGCCTTGACCTTGTTGTGGCGCAGGGCCTCCTCCATCGCGGCGCGCTCCTCGGTGTCGGAGCGCCCGGTGTAGGCGGCCACCTCGTAGCCCGCCGACTGCAGGGCCGCGGCCACGTCCTCGGCGCCGCTGACGGTCAGGGTGTAGACGATGCCGCTGCCCTCGAGCTGTCCGAGATGCGTAGCCAGCCAGGCCAGGTGGCGGTCCATGCCGGCTCGGGGGAGCACCCCGAGCCGCAGGCTGTCGCGGGCCAGCTGACCGCGCACGGTGAGCACCTCGTCCTGCGTGCCGGCGGCCAGCTGCTCCTCGACATCACGCACCACGCGCTCGTTGGCCGTCGCTGTCGTCGCGAGCACCGGTGTCCCCTGCGGCAGCTCGCCGAGCAGGTCCTTGATCCGGCGGTAGTCGGGACGGAAGTCGTGACCCCAGTCGCTGACGCAGTGCGCCTCGTCGACGACGAGCAGACCGCAACGACGGGTGAGGTCGGGCAGCTGCTCGGCGCGAAAGCGTGGGTTGTTGAGGCGCTCGGGGCTGACCAGCAGCACGTCGACCTCGTCGCGCGCGAGCCGGCCCCGGACGTCGTCCCACTCCTGCGCGTTGGCGGAGTTCATCGACACGGCTCGCACCCCAGCCCGCTCGGCCGCCGCGATCTGGTCGCGCATGAGCGCCAGCAGGGGAGAGACGATGAGGGAGGGGCCGGCCCCCTTCGCCCGCTGCAGCTGGGAGGCGACGAAGTAGACCGCCGACTTGCCCCACCCGGTGCGCTGGACGACGAGGACGCGCCGACCGTGACCGACGAGCGCCTCGATGGCCTCGAGCTGCCCATCGCGGAAGGTGACGTCGTCGCGCCCGACGAGTCGTCGGAGCACCGCCGTCGCGTCATCGGTCAGGGCCGTGGGGGGAGAGGTGCTCATGCGTTCCACCGTAGGCGAGGGGTGCGACGGCCCACAGTCGTCACGAGGATTGGGGATGGAAGTGATCCGCGGTGGGAGGATGTGGACATGACGAGCGAGACCCCTTCCGACCCCAGGTTCACGACGGAGGTCGTCCTGCGCTGGGGCGACATGGACGCCTACGGCCACGTCAACAACGTGCAGTACCACCGACTGCTCGAGGAGGCGCGGATCCGCGCCTTTGGTGAGTGGTTCCGCGCCAGCGGCGGCGACTCGATGCTCCGCTCGGGAGTGCTGCTCGCCCGGCAGGAGATCGAGTTCCTCGAGCAGCTCACCTACCGCCCTGAGCCGGTCTCCATCGACATGTGGGTGACCCACCTCGGCGGTGCGAGCTGGGAGATGGGCTACGAGATCCGTGACGAGGACGCCCTCTATGCGCGCGCCGAGTCGACCATGGTGGCCTTCGACATGGCCGCCCAGCGTCCGCGCTCGCTCAGCGGGGACGAGCGCGCCGCGCTCACCGCGCTGCTCGGTGCCCCCGTCGCCATGCGGCGCCGGCGATGAGCACCCTGCGCCTCGCCGACACGGAGAGCGCCGCGGACCTCGCCACCTATCTGACCCGCGCCAAGCGACTTGATGATGCCGGTGATGTCCGTCTGCAGGCCATCGGCACCGTGCTCGCGGCCTGGACCTGCGTGGTCCCCGGTCGGGGGCTCGGCAGCAGCGGCCTCGTCCTGGGGCTGCGGACCTTCGCCCTCGCCGAGGCCGCGCACCTCGACACGACTGTCCCGATCTCGGCGATCACGGACAGGCTCGCCCGCGGTGGCACCGACATCGAGGAGCCACCGGTGACCTCGCAGCCCACGTGGCGCGCCCTCAGCCCGCCCCGCTCCGGATGGGAGCCGGTGGGCCGGGTCGCCGCCGCCGACCTTGCCGAGGTCGCCCGGGTCGGCATCGCGGAGGTTGCCCAAGGAGCCCCTGAGGGGTCGGGAGCGGCCGCCGTCGCGGACCTGCGCTCGCGGGTGTGGGGACGCATGACGCAGACGATCCCGCCGGTCCCTGCGGGGACGGCCTTCGGGCTGCACGCCCTCGGTTTCCTGCGCCCCGGCACTGCCGCGCAGGCAACGGTCCACACGATCGGTCCGTGGACCCGGGTGGCGACCGAGGGTGGCTTCGTCCTGGCGCGATGACCCCCCTTCGTCGCGGTCGGCGACACCCATAGTGTGGTGCTCGTGGACGATCACCTCACCGACCTGCCCACCGACATCGACGACGCGACACTGGCCCTCGAGCTGACCCGGCGGGCGGCTGAGCTGGCCACCCGGATGCGGGCAGAGGGGATCTCCGGGGAGTCCAAGACCTCCATCTCCGACGTCGTAACCGCCGCCGACCACGCCGCCGAGGACCTCGTCGCAGGGACTCTGGCCCGGTTGCGGCCTGACGACGGCATCGTCGGTGAGGAAGGCGCCGAGGCACGCTCCCGATCGGGTCGGACCTGGGTCATCGACCCGGTCGACGGGACCTACAACTTCCTCTCCGGGCTCGGCACGTGGTGCAGCGCGCTGGCCCTGCGCGATGGCGAGGGCCTGGTCCTCGGCGCGGTGCACCAGCCGGCGGTCGACGAGGCATGGGTGGGCGGGCGAGGCCTGCCCACGAGCCTCAACGGCCAGCCGCTCGAGGAGCTCGCCGACCTTCCGCTGGACGAGGTGGCGATGGCCACCTATCTCCACCCCGGTGTCCTGCACGTGGACACGCTGCGCGAGCCCTGGCTCAGGGCGATCTCCGGGGCGGCGACGGTGCGCATGTTCGGCTCCGGCTCGTGCGACCTGGCGGCCGTCGCCGGTGGCCGCATCGGCGTGTGGGCCCAGCAGTCGGTTCCGGAGTGGGACTGGCTGCCCGGCGCGGCCCTCGTCACCGCTGCCGGTGGTCGGGCCGAGCAGATCGAGGCGTACGGCCACGTCTGGAGCGTGGCAGGGCGTCCGACCGCGGTCGAGCGGGTCATCGCGGCGCTGCGAGGCTGAATCCGCAGCCGGTCTCGACCCACCTCAGGGTCGAAGGGGGTGACCCCGTTCCGCGAGCACGTCCCGCAGGGTGTCGATCCGGTCGGTGACGATGCCGTCGACCCCGAGGTCGAGCAGCCGGTGCATCTCCGGTGCGTCGTCGATGGTCCACACGTGGACGTGCTTGCCCAGACGGTGGGCGGCGTCGACGAGGCGGCGGGTGACGAGGGTGACGGGCACCGGGCCGACCTGCTGCTGGATCGGGATCTGCAGAGCCTGCGACGGGGAACGCAGCAGCCGGTGCAGCACGCTCGGGAGGAGGCGCGTCGCCGCGACGTCACGCGGACCGGCGGAGGTCGCCAGGTCCGGTCCCAGTGCCTGACGCACCGCGCGCAGACGGGCGTCGCTGAAGGAGCCGATGCACACGCGGTCGATGGCGCGGTGTCGGCGGATCGATTGGACGAGTGGCTCGATGGCGCCGGGGGACTTGATGTCGATGTTGAAGCGCGCGTCGGGGAAGGTCTCGAAGAGCTCGTCCATGAGCGGCACCGCGTCGAGCCCGTGGATACGGGCTGCTGCGACCGCCTCCCATGGCAGGTCGGCGATCGTCCCCCGTGCGTCCGTGACGCGGTCGAGCACGTCGTCGTGGAAGGCGATCAGGCGTCCGTCGGAGGTCGCGTGCACGTCGGTCTCGAGGTAGCGATAGCCCATGTCGACGGCCTGCTGGAAGGCAGCGACCGTGTTTTCGCGCCCGACATTGGGCTCATAGGTCGACCCGCCCCGGTGGGCGAGCGCGATCGGGGTGGTGTCGGCGAAGTAGGCGAATTCCGCGGCGGCTCTCACGGGCACCAACCTAGGCGACATCCTCAGTGCTGCGCGATGCAGAACTCGTTGCCGTCGGGGTCAGCGAGCGTCACCCAGTGGAAGCCGTCCATCTCGTGGTTGGCGACGTGACGTGCCCCGGCGGCCAGCAGCAGCTGGGTGGCACCGTCGAGGTCCGTGGTGCCCAGGTCGAGGTGCAGCCGGTTCTTGCCCGGGGTCGGGTCCTCGACCCTCTGGAAGGCGAGCATCGGCCCCGCGGGTAGCTCGACGACCACGAACCAGCCGTCGTTGTCCTGGGTGATGGTGCCGTCAGTCTGCTGCGCCCACCAAGCGGCGAGAGCGGTGGCATCGGTCGTGTCGGTCGTGATCATGCCGAGTGTCAGGGTCATGTACCGACGGTAGGGCCGGCCCCCGACAGTGGGTCAGCGCAGGAAGGCGTCGATCCGCTCGACCGTCGCCGTGGTGACTGCAGCGTCGTACCCCGGGAGGTCGGGGTCGGTGAAGAGGTGCCCACGGCCGGGCGTGACGTGGTCCTCGAAGGGAGCCCCGCTCGCCTCCACCGCCGCGCCCAGAGCCGTCACGTCAGGCGGCGCGATCCACGGGTCGTCCTCGTGACGATGCACCTGGACGGGCACCCCGGACCACTCGTGCCGCGGTGCCGCGACCGAGTGCAGCAGGATCGCTGCGCCGGCTCGCGGTCGTCGTGCGGCCAGCCGCTGCGCGAAGAAGGCGCCGAGGGAGAAGCCGGCGAGCACGGTCTCCGGTGGCATGGTCGCCACGAGCTCGCGCACGGTCTCGAAGTACTCAGGGTGGGCGTCGCGGTGGGCGATGCCCTCGCGCTCGACCTCGAAGACGTGGCCCTCGTAGAAGTCGGGGACCTCCACCTCGTGCCCACGCTCGCGCAGCAGCTCGGCGAAGGAGTGGATGCCGGGCCGCAGGCCGAGCGCTGAGTGGAGCAGCAGGATCGTCGCCATGTCAGTCGACCTGTGCCCACACGCAGGTGTCGGGAGGGACCTGTCCGTCGACGAGTTCACCTGATGCGACGAGCACGTGTGCACCCTTGGGCAGTGCCACCGGCGCCGCCGACAGGTTGGCCACCACCAGGGTCTGTGTGCCGTCGGGAGCCGTCGCGAGATACCGGAGCACGTCATCGCCCACGTCCTCGACCTCGGCCAGGGCGGCGAGGCCGAGCCGGCGCTGACGCCGCAGGGTCAGCAGGGTGCGGTAGAGCTCGAGGGTCGAGCCCTCCACCCCGGTCTGCACGTCGACCGCGAGGTCGGCGTACGACGGCGGCTGGGGCAGCCACGCGGCACCGGTGTCGTTGAAGCCGAGGGAGGGACCCCCCTTCGTCCAGGCCATGGGCACGCGACAGCCGTCGCGACCGAGTTCGTCGCCGCTGGTCCGCGCGAAGGTCGGGTCCTGACGTGCCTCGTCCGGCAGGCTGGTGTGCTCGGGCAGGCCGAGCTCTTCGCCCTGGTAGACGTAGGCACCGCCGGGCAGCGCAAGCATGAGCGCAGTGGCGGCGCGGGCGCGTCGCAGGCCGAGCTCGGCGTCGGGCTGGGGGCCGTCGGCGCCGATGCCGTTGGGGCGCGGCGCCGCGACGGGCAGGCCGAAGCGGCTCGCG
>NZ_BCSS01000048.1 GCF_001570985.1 Janibacter limosus NBRC 16128
GTCGGCGGCGGGGCGGGCGCCTCCGGCGTCGTCGGCGAGGGGCCCGATCACGGGCAGGTCGAGGTGGAGGGCCCACGAGATCGTCGAGTCGTGGACGATGCCTGGTGTGCCATCGGGAGCTCGCAGGATCCAGACCCCGTCGAGGTCAGGGGTGGGCGCGGCACCCGTGGGCAGCTCGACGACGCTGGCGTCCGGGGCCAGTGCGGCCAGGGCTCGGCGGGCGTGGTGGGCGTCCGAGAGTTCTCGGGCGCCGACGAGTGCGATCCTCAGGCCGGTCATGGGGGCGAGCCTACGAGGCCGGGGCGATTTCCCTCGGGGTGGCCCGGAGCGGTATCGTTGATCGTCGGTCACGTGTGTGCTGCCTTCCCGGTTTCCGGGGAGGCGAATTCGCGTGCCGCCCACGGTGGCTTCCATCCAGGAGGCGACCACCAACGGATTGAGAGGGTATGGCCAAGAAGGACGGTGTCATCGAGGTCGAGGGCACGATCGTCGAAGCGCTCCCGAACGCAATGTTCCGGGTAGAGCTGACCAACGGTCACGTGGTTCTCGCCCACATCTCGGGCAAGATGCGGCAGCACTACATCCGGATCCTCCCTGAGGACAAGGTTGTCGTGGAGCTCAGCCCGTACGACCTGACCCGCGGCCGGATCGTCTTCCGTTACCGCTGATCGAGGCGGTCGCCGCATGTCGACGACCGACGAGTGAAGCACTCACAGCACGACTCGCCGCCCACACCCGGGTGGCGGGACAGATCGAGAAGATGCGAGACGGCAATGAAGGTTCAGCCGAGCGTCAAGAAGATCTGCGACAAGTGCAAGGTGATCCGCCGCAACGGTCGGGTCATGGTGATCTGCGACAACCTGCGCCACAAGCAGCGCCAGGGCTGATCGCGTCCACCAGGACCCGTACGGCGGGGACCCGGGTTTTGTCGCCCAGATCCTCGAGCAACGCCAGCAGAAGAAGTACGCACCACCCGGCCCCTGCCCCCTTCGCGGAGCAGGACGTCACCCTCGGCTCGGAGGCCGAGGACCGAAGACCCGCTCGAATTGGCGGGAACACCCTTCGGACCGGTGGTGCACCAGACCTCCGGACTGACAGAAGGAAGCCAGCACATGGCACGACTTGTTGGAGTCGACCTGCCGCGCGAGAAGCGCGCCGAGGTCGCCCTGACCTACATCTTCGGTGTGGGACGCACGACCGCACAGAAGGCCCTCGCCGCCACCGGCGTCGACCCGAGCATCCGCGTGAAGGACCTGAGCGACGAGCAGCTCGTCTCTCTGCGCGACTACCTCGAGGCCAACGTCCAGATCGAGGGTGACCTCCGCCGCGAGGTTGCTGCCGACATCCGCCGCAAGGTCGAGATCGGCACCTACGAGGGCCTGCGGCACCGCCGTGGTCTCCCGGTCCGCGGTCAGCGCACCAAGACCAACGCTCGGACCCGCAAGGGCCCCAAGCGCACCGTCGCAGGCAAGAAGAAGGCCTGAGACACCTCGGCATCACGCGCCTGCAGCAGCCGGCGCAGTGATCACCTCACACCGAAGAACTTCGTAGGAGAAACATGCCCCCCAAGACCCGCACCGGCGCCAAGGTGCGCCGCAAGGTCAAGAAGAACGTTGCTGTGGGCCAGGCCCACATCAAGAGCACGTTCAACAACACGATCATCTCGATCACCGACCCGACCGGCGCCGTGATCTCCTGGGCCTCCGCTGGCCAGGTCGGCTTCAAGGGTTCGCGCAAGTCCACCCCGTACGCCGCACAGATGGCTGCTGAGGCCGCTGCACGCCGCGCCATGGAGCACGGCATGAAGAAGGTCGACGTCTTCGTCAAGGGCCCGGGTTCCGGTCGCGAGACCGCCATCCGCTCCCTGACCGCCGCTGGCCTCGAGGTCGGCGCCATCCAGGACGTCACGCCCAGCCCGCACAACGGTGTCCGCCCGCCCAAGCGCCGTCGCGTCTGAGCAGCAGAGATACGGGAGACAGATAAGACATGGCTCGTTATACCGGCCCCATCACCAAGAAGTCCCGCCGCCTCAAGCTTGACCTCGTCGGCGGCGACAAGAACTTCGAGCTCCGTCCCTTCCCGCCCGGCCAGCACGGCCGTCGCCGGATCCAGGAGAAGGAGTACCTCACCCAGCTGCAGGAGAAGCAGAAGGCCCGCTTCACCTACGGCGTCATGGAGAAGCAGTTCGTCCGGTACTACAAGGAGGCGGCCAACCGCCCCGGACAGACCGGTCACAACCTGCTGATCATCCTCGAGTCACGCCTCGACAACGTGATCTACCGCGCCGGGCTCGCCCGCACGCGTCGTCAGGCTCGTCAGCTCGTCACGCACGGTCACTTCGAGCTCAACGGCGTGCGCATCGACGTGCCCAGCGCCCGCGTCTCGCAGTACGACATCATCACCGTGCGCAAGCAGTCCATCGAGGCCTTCCCGATCCAGGTCGCTCGCGAGTCCTTCGGCGAGCGTCCGATCCCGGCATGGCTGCACGTCATCCCGGGCAGCCTGAAGGTCCTCGTGCACCAGCTGCCGACCAACGAGCAGATCGACAGCCCGTTGGCGATGCAGTTGATCGTCGAGCTCTACTCCAAGAACTGATCGAGTTCTACTGAGGGTGGCTCCCGCGGACCGATGCGGGAGCCACCGTCGGGGTCACGCCCCGACACCTTCACGAGGCGTCATATAGCGGTCGCCCGTGGGAAGGAAGAATCACCGTGCTCATCGCACAGCGTCCCAACCTCAGCGAAGAGGTCCTCGCCGACAACCGCTCGCGGTTCGTCATCGAGCCCCTCGAGCCTGGCTTCGGCTACACCATCGGCAACTCCCTGCGTCGCACCCTGCTCTCGAGCATCCCGGGCGCCTCGCTCACCTCGATCCGGATCGACGGAGTGCTCCACGAGTTCTCCACGGTCCCCGGGGTCAAGGAGGACGTCACCGAGATCATCCTCAACATCAAGTCCCTCGTCGTCTCCAGCGAGAACGACGAGCCGGTCGTGATGTACCTGCGCAAGTCGGGCGCCGGCGCGGTCACCGCTGCCGACATCAACCCCCCGGCCGGTGTGGAGGTCCACAACCCGGACCTGCACATCGCGACGCTCAACGACAAGGGCTCCATCGAGATGGAGCTGACCGTCGAGCGTGGCCGTGGCTACGTCTCCGCGCAGCAGAACAAGTCCGGTGACCAGGAGATCGGCCGCATCCCGGTCGACTCCATCTACTCGCCCGTGCTGGCCGTGACCTACAAGGTCGAGGCCACCCGTGTCGAGCAGCGCACCGACTTCGACCGCCTGGTCGTCGACGTCGAGACCAAGAACTCGATGGCCCCCCGCGACGCGCTGGCCTCGGCCGGCAAGACGCTGGTCGAGCTCTTCGGCCTGGCCCGTGAGCTCAATGTCGAGGCCGAGGGCATCGACATGGGCCCGTCGCCGACCGACGCCGCCATCGCGGCCGACCTGGCGCTGCCCATCGAGGACCTCGACCTCACGGTCCGCTCCTACAACTGCCTCAAGCGCGAGGGCATCCACACCGTGGGTGAGCTCGTCGGTCGCAGCGAGGCGGACCTGCTCGACATCCGCAACTTCGGCGCGAAGTCGATCGACGAGGTCAAGGCCAAGCTGCACGAGATGGACCTGGCCCTCAAGGACAGCCCCCCCGGGTTCGACCCGACGGCCATCCCCGGCTACGGCGAGGACGACTACGACGAGTCCGCTGACGAGGATGCCTCGTTCGCCGAGGACGAGCAGCTCTGACCCACCGCTTCACGACCTGACCGCTGACGCGGTGAGGTCAGAACTTCCAAGGAGAACACCATGCCCACCCCCACCAAGGGACCCCGTATCGGTGGCGGCCCGGCTCACGAGCGCCTCATCCTCGCGAACCTGGCCACCGCGCTCTTCGAGCACGACCAGATCACGACGACGCAGGCCAAGGCCAAGCGGCTGCGTCCGCTGGCCGAGCGCCTGATCACCTTCGCCAAGCGGGGTGACCTGCACGCTCGTCGCAAGGTCATGACGACCATCCACGACAAGGGTGTCGTCCACCGTCTCTTCGTCGAGATCGCTCCCGACGTCGCAGACCGCCAGGGCGGCTACACCCGGATCACCAAGATCGCGCCGCGCAAGGGGGACAACGCCCCCATGTGCGTCATCGAGCTCGTGCGTGAGCCGGTCAACGCCAAGCCCAAGCGCGCCGTCGTCGCCGAGGCGGAGGCCGCGACCAAGCGCTCCGCCAAGGACGAGGCAGCCGAGGCTCCGGCCGAGGCCACCGAGACCGAGACCGAGACCGCTGCTCCGGCCGCGCTCGTCGACCTGCCCGAGGGCGGTGCTGCTCCTCTCGAGGACGGCGCCGCGCCGAGCGAGGACTACACGGTCAAGGGCAACCTCGACTCGAACAAGTACCACGTCGCGGGTTCGCAGTGGTTCGACCAGACGGTCGCCGAGGTCTGGTTCAAGACCGCGGACGCCGCCAAGGCCGCCGGCTTCGAGCCGGCCGGTGGCGAGGCCAAGCAGCAGGAGTCCGACGAGGAGGCCTGAGCCGCCTGAGTCATTGCGACTGCACGCCGCAGGGGCGCCACTCCCGTCACGGGGGTGGCGCCCTTCGTGGCTCCTGCGTCGCGCCTCAGTGCCAGCCTTCGTCATGCCTGCAGCGGGTGGGTCAGCGCTGGGTCGTCGCTGCGAAGTGTCGGGCGAGCGGGATCATGCCGAGCACGAGGAGCGCGGGGACGGCGAAGCCGATGCGCAGGCTGATGCCGCCGAGGGCGCCGGTGAGGACGGCTCCGAGGAGCGCACCGACGTAGTTGAACTGGTTGAACCGGGCGATGACGGCATCGACGCGGGCCCGGCGCTGGGCCGGGTCGAGGTGGGCCCCGGCGATCGCGGCCGCAGCGGAGAAGGACAGCGGGGCGATGACCGCCACCCCGAGCCCGGTGACGAAGAAGCCGAGGATGGCGACCTGCCACACGGAGGCCGGCGCGAGGACCACGACGAGCAGGCCGACCGAGGCGATGATCGCGCCGGTGCGCACCATGGTCGGGGCGCCGAGTCGTGCGGTGAGCCGGTCGCCGGCCAGCCGCGCGAGCATCGTCGCCGCGAGATAGGGCAGCGTCGCCAGGGCCACCATCTGCGAGGACGTGGGCGGGCTGGTGAAGACATCGGGGTTGGCGAGGTAGACCGGTCCCCACGCCGTGGACGCCGTGTCGACCATGTAGAAGAGGACGAGCCCCAGACCGACCATGGAGACGGCCCGCCACGGGATGTCGACGCGCTCCGCCGGGGGTGGGGGAGCCGCGTCATGGCGCAGCAGGGGGAGCACGGTCACCACGAGGGGTGCGATGGCCACGGCCGTCGCCGCGTGCGCCGCCTCGATCCCGGGGAGGGTCAGCGCGATGACGGTCGCGAGCAGACCACCGGCCGTCCACGCACCGTGCGAGGACGGCAGGATCGGCCGCTCCAGTCGGTGCTCGAGGGCGACCGCCTGCATGTTGCAGGTCGCGTCCACCGCCCCGAGCGCGGTGCCGTAGACGGCCAGGCCCAGGACGAAGGGGGCCAGCCCCCCGCTGCCGAGGGCGAAGCCCATGACGGCCGTGCCGACGGCCAGGCCGACCATGGAGCACCGCAGGGTCGCTGCGCTGCCCGCCCGTGCGGCGGCGAGCTCGGCGAGCAGCGAGCCGACACCTGCCAGCAGGACCAACATGAGCATGAAGCCCGACAGCTCCAGCTCGTCGATGTCGTAGGTGCGCTGGACGAGTGGGAGGCGCAGGGTGAGGGAGATGAAGAGCAGTCCCTGGACGAAGAAGGCGCCGGCGATGGCTGCTCTGCGTCGGCGCAGGTCGCTGGGGTCGTGGTGCACGGGGAGAATCTCCTCCTGAGTTACCCGCGAGTCAACCAGTCGCTCGTCGCCTACGCTGGCCGGCATGCGGCTGCGCCTCGACCTCGCCTATGACGGGACCGACTTCCACGGCTGGGCGGCCCAGCCGGGACTGCGCACCGTCGAGGGAGAACTCACGGCAGCGGTGGCCACGATCCTGCGGCTCGAGGAGCCGGCCCGCCTGACCGTCGCCGGCCGCACCGACGCCGGCGTCCACGCCATGGGCCAGGTCGTCCACGTCGACCTGGCGCCCGAGCAGCTCGACCGCGCCCAGGGCAACACCGGGCGGGAGCCGGAGCAGGCCCTGCTGACCCGCCTGCGTGGCGTGCTCCCGCCGGATGTCGTCGTCCACCGCGTCGCCGAGGCGCCCGAGGGCTTCGACGCGCGCTTCTCCGCGCTGAGCCGGCGCTACCGCTACCTGATCAGCGACGACCCGGCGCGGCTGGACCCCCTTCGTCGTCATGAGGTCGTGGCCCTGCGCACCCCCTTGGACGTCGAGGCGATGAACCGCGCCGCCGAGCGCCTGATCGGTCTGCGCAACTTCGCCGCCTTCTGCAAGAAGAGGGAGGGGGCGACCACCACGCGCACCCTGCTGCGCTATGACTGGCGCCGTCGTGACGACGGGCTGCTCGAGGCGACGGTCCTCGCGGATGCCTTCTGCCACTCGATGGTCCGCGCGCTCATCGGCGCGCTCGTGCCGGTCGGGGAGGGGCGGCGGGGCGTCGACTTCCCCGTGGACGTCCTCACCGCCATGTCGCGTGACCCTCGGGTCAAGGTGATGCCGGCTCACGGACTGTGCCTGGTCGAGGTGACCTACCCCGAGGCGGGGGCGCTGGCAGCCCGGGCACAGGAGGCTCGGGCCAAGCGGGAGGAGTGATCAGCTCCGCTCGGCACTCCCGGGAGGCAGTGGCCACCATCGCCAGCCGAGCGTCCCGACGACCTGGTCGAAGCGGACGAAGCGCGGCTCGCAGCCAGCGACCGCACCCCGGCAGCTGACCACCGAGTCGGCGCTGTTGGCGCGGTTGTCGCCGAGGACGAGGTAGGAGCCCTCGGGGACGGTGATGTCCGCGAAGCAGCGGGTGCTCGGCTGGTCGCCGGCGCACTCGGTGCCGTCGGGCATCGGCAGGTCGTGTGTGACATAGGGCTCGGTGAGGGGCTTGCCGTCGACGAGGACGCGGCCTGTGCTGTCGCAGCAGGAGACCTGCTCGCCGGGCAGGCCGATGACCCGCTTGACCGTGTGCGAGCGGTGGCTGGGGCCGGTGCCCAGGACATCACCGGCGTAGCGCACGGCATTGCTCACGGGGTCGGGGTCCGTCAACGTCGCGTCCTCCCACGTCCGTCCATGGCCGAAGACGACGATGTCGCCGCGCTCGAGGTCTGTCTCGTCGACCCCGACGATCGTGGCGAAGACCCGGTCGCCGGTCATCAGCGTGGGCTCCATCGATCCCGACGGGATGACGAAGGGGCGCACCAGCGTGTGCGTGATGACGGCCAGGATCGCGAAGGCGATGAGCACCCGGGCGATGATCCCCAGGAGCCAGTGGCGCTCGGGGCGCGGGTCGGAGGAGCTCACGTGCCCAGCCTAGGTCCGCCGGTCCCCGCCCTGCGACCGCCGAGGCAGGGGGGTGAGCGCAACGACCGCGGTCACGCGCCGTGCTCCGGGGGTGCCTGCGCCGCGTCGACGGTAACGGTCGAGCACCGCACCCAGCTCCGTGCGCAGGGCTGCCAGCTGGGTCTCGTCGACGAGCACCTCGCGGTCGTCGATGCCGCACTCCTCCTGCCACACCAGCGGCCAGGAGACCTGGGCGTCGATCCAGCTGTGCTGGCGCTGCGCGTGGTGGTCGACGACGTCATGGGCCAGCCAGAGCGCGTCGGCGAGCTCGTCGGCGTCGTCGATGGCGCTGACGGCGACCGAGGTGTCCACGCCGTCCCGCTCATCCTCCTGGGCCGCGGCCCACACGCGTGAGCGTCCGTCGCCGAGGCCGGTGTCCTCGACGAGGCCCGCCTGCGCGAGGACGCGCGCGTGGTAGCTCGTGGCGCCGGTGTTGGTGCCGAGCGCCCGGGCGAGCTCGGCGGCGGTCGAGCCGCCGTGCAGGCGCAGGTGGGCCAGGATGCGGGAGCGAAGGGGGTGGGCCAGCAGCCGCCAGGTCGCCGTCTGGGGGGTCTCGGTCACCCGCCCACGATTGCACAAGTATTGTGCAATCGCGATGCCTGCAGGGGTGGTGGCGCGGCTGTAGAGCTGCAGATCCCCGGATTCTCAGGGCTTGTGGGCGCTCTGCGCTGATTTCTGTGACCGTTGCGACCTTCCGTAGAATGGATCTCAGCGGCGCCCCGTCCACGAGGACGAGCGGCGCCACCCCTTCGCTCCCGGAGGGGTCAGTCATCACGACGAGCAGTAAGGCTTCACACATGCGTACGTACACCCCCAAGGGCGGTGACATCACCCGTCAGTGGCACATCATCGACGCCACGGACGTCGTGCTCGGCCGTCTTGCGAGCCAGACCGCCATCCTGCTGCGCGGCAAGCACAAGACGACCTTCGCCCCCCACGCGGACATGGGCGACTTCGTCATCATCATCAACGCGGACAAGATTGCGCTCACCGGCTCCAAGGCCACCAAGAAGCTCTCTTACCGTCACTCGGGCTTCCCGGGCGGTCTGTCCTCGATGAACTACACCGAGATGCTGGCCAAGCACCCGACCCGCGCGGTCGAGAAGGCCATCCAGGGCATGCTCCCGCGCAACACCCTCGGTCGCCAGCAGCTGAGCAAGCTGAAGGTCTACGTGGGTACGGACCACCCGCACGCCGCGCAGCAGCCCACCCCCTACACGATCTCCCAGGTCGCGCAGTAAGCGCGCCCCAGAAGGAACTGAGGAAACACCGTGGCTGAGACCACCGAAAACACTGAGGTCCTCGAGGGCGACGAGCCCGAGCTGAGCTCCTACACCTCCGAGTCCGACGGCCCCGTCGCCGGCTCCACCGACGAGCCCGTCCGTCGTCCGTCCGCCTCGGCGCCCGGCGCGGCCACCGGCCGTCGCAAGCAGGCCATCGCCCGCGTCCGGATCGTCCCGGGCACCGGCGAGTGGAAGGTCAACGGCCGCACGCTCGAGGAGTACTTCCCGAACAAGGTCCACCAGCAGATCGTCAACGAGCCCTTCACCGTGCTCGAGCTCGACGGTGCCTACGACGTGCTCGTGCGCGTCCACGGCGGTGGCCCCTCCGGCCAGGCCGGCGCCGTCCGTCTCGGCGTCGCCCGCTCGCTCAACGGAGTCGACGAGGAGCTCAACCGCGCCACCCTGAAGAAGGCCGGCTTCCTCACCCGTGACGCCCGCGTCCCGGAGCGCAAGAAGGCCGGTCTCAAGAAGGCCCGCAAGGCTCCGCAGTACAGCAAGCGCTGATCCAGCCACGCGCTGCCAGCACGCCGAAGGGCGGTACTCACCTCACGGTGGGTGCCGCCCTTCGTCATGCGCCCAGTGTCATGCGCCCAGCGGGCGTCCGGCGCGCATCTCGGCCACGAGCGACCGGGTCACCTCGACCAGGTCACCGTTGTTCGCCGCGGCCACGGCTTGCTGGCGCTGGTAGCTGGCGCCGGCGCGGATGATGTCCTCGACATGACCGAGCTCGGTCTCGCAGCCCAGCCGCCGGGCGATCGGGGAGAGGCGCTCGAGCAGGTCGTGCAGCTCGTCCGTGACGAGGCGCTCCCGGTTGCGGGAGTCGAGGATGATGATCGCCTCCATCCCGTAGCGGGCGGTGCGCCACTTGTTTTCCTGCACGTGCCACGGGGGAAGCGTCGGGATCGTGCCGCCGTCGGTGAGGCGGTCGTCGAGGTGGACGAGGAGGCACTGGGTGAGTGCGGTGAGGGCGCCGATCTCGTGCAGCGTCGGCACCCCGTCGCAGACCCGGACCTCGAGGGTGCCCAGGTGAGGTGCAGGGCGCAGGTCCCAGCGCACCTCCTTCAGCTCGTCGATGACGCCCGTGACGAGCAGGTCGTCGACATAGCCCTCGTACTCCCGCCAGGAGTCGAACTGGAAGGGCAGCCCGGCGGTCGGTAGCTGTTGGAACATCTGCGCCCGGTTGCTCGCGTAGTCGGTCGGCACGCCGCCCCACCACGGTGAGGACGCCGAGAGCGACTGGAGGTGCGGCGCGTAGCTGAGCATCCCGGACAGCAGCGGCAGGACCTTGTCGCGATGGGTGACGCCGACATGGGTGTGCACGCCGTAGATGACCATCTGGCGCCCCCACCACCGGGTGCGATCGATGAGGGTCGCATAGCGCTCGCCCTCGCTGACCTGCTGGGACTCCCACCGTGCGAAGGGGTGGGTGCCGGCGCTCATCAGCTCCAGGCCGAGGCCGTCGGTGATCCCCCGTAGCCGCGAGAGGCTCTGTGACAGGTCGGCGATGACCTCGGGCACGTCGTGGCAGATGCCGGTGACGATCTCGACGGTGTTGGTCAGGAGCTCCCGGTGGACCTTGGGGGCCAGGCTCTGGTCGACGGTGAGCGGCTCGACGACGCTCTCGGCGAGCGGGACGAGGTCGAAGGACTCCCCGTCGACGAGGGCGATCTCCCACTCGACGCCCAGCGTGGGCCCGTCGGACGGGCTGAATTCGATCATGATGGCCTCTCGATGCCCGGACCTGCGGTGTCACAGCCTAACCAGCCGGTATCGTCACTGGCGCCCGTCCCGCATGCGACATGCCGTCGGGTCCCAAACGGAAGGTTGCTTGATCCATGTCCCGACTCTTCGGCACCGATGGTGTCCGTGGCCTCGCCAACGGCGAGGTCATCACCGCTGACTTCGCGCTCCGACTCGCTCAAGCGGCAGCCGGGGTGCTGCGCGACCCGGTGGGGACGGAGGGGCGTCGACCCCTGGCCGTCGTCGGGCGTGATCCCCGTGCGTCCGGCGAGTTCCTGTCGGCCGCCGTGGTCGCCGGTCTGGCGAGCAGCGGCATCGACGTGCTCGACGCCGGTGTCGTGCCGACACCGGCCGTCGCCTTCCTCACCGCAGAGGTCCACGCAGACTTCGGCGTGATGCTCTCCGCGTCGCACAACGCCATGCCGGACAACGGCATCAAGTTCTTCGCCACCGGTGGGCACAAGCTGCCCGACGCCGTCGAGGACGCCATCGCGTCAGCGATGGACGAGCCGCCCGCGCGCCCGACGGGCGTGGACGTCGGCCGGGTGACCCTGATGGACGACGCGGGCACTCGGTACGTCCGCCACCTCCTCGACGCCGTGGAGCCGCGGCTCGAGGGGCTGACGCTCGTCATCGACGCCGCCCACGGGGCCGCGAGCGAGGTCTCGCCCGAGGTCTTCCGCCTCGCCGGGGCCACGGTGCACGTCATCGGTGCCCGACCTGACGGGCTCAACATCAACGACGGTGTCGGCTCGACGCACCTCGACCCGCTCAAGGAGGCCGTCGTGGCCCATGGCGCGGACCTGGGCATCGCGCACGACGGTGACGCCGACCGGTGCCTCGCCGTGGATGCCCAGGGCAACGAGATCGACGGGGACCAGATCATGGCGATCCTGGCCGTGGCACTCAAGGACCACGGCGAGCTCGTGGAGGACACCCTCGTCGCCACGGTCATGAGCAACCTCGGTCTGCTGCGCGCCATGGAGGCTGCGGGGATCACCGTCGTCCAGGCCGGCGTCGGTGACCGCTATGTCCTCGAGGAGATGCGCAAGGGCGGCTTCAGCCTCGGTGGCGAGCAGTCCGGGCACGTCATCCTCGCCGAGCACGCGACGACCGGCGACGGGGTCCTCACCGGGCTCAAGCTGGCGGCGCGCGTCGCCGAGACGGGCCGCACGATCGCCGATCTCGGCACCGTCATGACGCGGATGCCGCAGGTCCTCATCAACGTCAAGGATGTCGACAAGGACCGCGTGGAGGCTGACGAAGGCGTCCAGGCGGCCGTCTCCGACGTCGCGACCGCACTGGGTGACCAGGGGCGGGTCCTGCTGCGCAAGTCCGGCACCGAGCCCGTCGTGCGCGTCATGGTCGAGGCTGACACCCACGAGCGCGCTCTCGCGTCCGCTGAGCGCCTCTCCGTGGTGGTCAAGGAGCGACTGGCGCTCTAGGCCCTGCGTGGGCTTCGCAGCACACGCAGGTGGGCTTGTCAGACCGCTGGCGTGTCGAAGAACGAGTGCCGGGTCCTGGCCCGACCCTGCTCGTCGAGCACCCAGAAGTCGGCGAAGCCGACCTGTGCGGCGCTGCCGTCCTTGAGCGTGCCGACGAAGCGTCCGTGCACCGCGACCCGGCGCCCGTCGACGACCATCTCGTCCAGCTCGTGCCGGCCGTCGGCGATCACCCGCTCGCCGCCGTAGAAGGCGCCGAGGGCGTCCCTGCCGATCATCGGCGCGTAGCCGGGGCGGTGGTAGACGGCGTCGTCGGCGAAGCAGTCCAGCACGCCCTCGACGTCGGCGGCATCCACGAGGTCGTAGTAGCGGCGCACCGCATCCTCGGAGGTCATGCGGTGACCTCGCGACCCAGGGCATCGGAGGCGCGCTGCAGGGCGGCCGCGAGCGGGGTGATGCCCTGCTCCTGCGCGGTCTCCAGCAGGCCGGTCACCCGCTCACCGATGCGATCGACCGCAGCGAGCGTCTCGGCGTCGCTCCAGCCGACGACTCCGCCGTGCACCTGGATGACGCCGCCCGCGTTGGCGACGAAGTCGGGCACGAAGACGATGCCGGCCTCGTGCAAGGCCTCGGCGCAGCCCGGGTCGTCGAGGGTGTCGTTGGCAGCGCCGGCGATGATGCGGGCCGGGATGCGCTCGATGGTGTCGCGCATCACCACGCGCGCGATGGCGCAGGGGGCGAAGACGTCCGCGTCGTGGAAGGGTGCCTCGCCGGCGTCGACTGTCGCGCCACCGAGCTCGCGGGCGAGCTCCTCGGCGCGGGCGGTGTCGACATCGGCGACGGTCAGTCGAGCGCCGTCGGCGTGGGCCAGCCGGGCGACCTCGGCGCCGACACTGCCGACGCCCTGGACCACGACGTGGAGGCCGGCCAAGCCCCCTTCGCCGTGGTGGTGCACTGCTGCCGCCCTCATCGCCGCGTAGACGCCGCGAGCGGTGAAGGGGGAGGGGCTCACCTCGTCGCAGAACGCGCGCGCGCCGCCGTCGTCGCGGATGGCCTGCATGTCCCCCAGGAGGGTGCCCATGTCGACGCCCGGGATGTACATCCCGGCCGTGCGGGCGATCATCTCGCCGAAGCGGGTGAAGAGCGCACGTCGCTCAGGGGTGCCCGGCGCGGGCGCCTCGCCGTCGAGCATGACGACGGACTTGGCACCGCCGTAGGGCAGCTCGGCGAGCGCGTGCTTGAGGGTCATCGCGGCGGCGAGGCGCTGGGCCTCGCGAGCGGCCGCCTCGGTGGAGGGGTAGCTGCGCAGGCGCACGCCACCGAATCCTGGGCCGAGGGTCGTGTCGTCGATCGCGATGACGGCGCGCAGGCCCACGCGGTCGTCGCGGCAGGTGATCGTCTGTTCGGTCGCCCAGGGTTCGGCGATGGACTCAGAGGTCGGGGCAGAGGTCGTGACGGTCGTCATCCGCCCATGGTGACAGGGGCCGTGTGACCCCTGTCACCGGGGTGGATCAGAACTTCTGGGAGAGCAGGCCGGTGTCGACGTCGTAGACGAACCCGCCGACCTTGGCGCGATCGGCGATGAAGGGGTGCGTGCGCACGGCAGCGACGTCCTGGCGCAGCGCGTCGAGCTGGTCGCTCACCACGTGGAAGCCCTGCCACGAGGCGTCCTGTCCCGCCGAGGCGCCGACCTTGGCGCGGAACTCGTCCTCGGTGGCGCTGCCCATCGCGCAGCGGGTGTGCGGGATGACCAGGATGCGGTCGACCCTCAGCAGGTGGACACCGAGGACGAGGGCCTCGAGGGCAGCGGAGGTGACGCGACCGCCCGGGTTGCGGAAGATCTTGGCGTCGCCGGGCTTGAGCCCGAGCATGCCGAGCGGGTCGATGCGGCTGTCCATGCAGGTCACGATGGCGACGCCGGCGTGGGCGATGCCGTCGAAACCGCTGAGCTCGAAGCTCTCGGAGAAGGTCTGGTTGGCCGACATCAGGTCGGCGAAGTCCTCGGGGGAGGAGGCAGTCGTGGGCATCAGGGTCCTTTCGTGGTCGTCCTTGCACAGTAGACCGGACGTCCCGACACCAACTCGTTGCCTCTCATCTGTGGCATGGACCACATCCACGGTGTAGACAGTCCACTGGGAGGCGACGTCGGCGACCCCGCCTGCATCGCGTCCTCGGACGATAAGGAGCGACGTGGACACACGACGACGACGGCGGATCGCCTTCATGGCGGCCGCAGCGACTGCCGCCAGCCTCGGTCTGGCGGCCTGTGGGGACGGCGGCACGGGCGACAGCGCGTCCCAGCTCACGTGGTACATCAACCCCGACGGCGGCGGCTCCGACCCCGCTGGCGGTGGTCAGGCCCAGCTGGCCAAGGAGTGCTCCGACGCCTCGGGCGGTGAGTACACGATCGGTGTCCAGCTCCTGCCCAACAGCGCGAGCGACCAGCGTCAGCAGCTCCTGCGCCGTCTGGCCTCCAAGGACAAGGGCGTGGACATCATGTCGATCGACCCCGTCTTCGTCGCCGAGTTCGCCGAGGCCGGGTTCCTGGCACCCGTGCCCGCGGACAGGAAGGCCGAGCTCAGCGATGATGCGGTGGACCCGGCCGTGACCAACGCGAGCTGGAAGGACGAGATGTACGCGGCTCCCTTCTGGGCCAACACGCAGCTCCTCTGGTACCGCAAGTCCGTGGCCAAGGAGGCCGGCCTCGACATGACCAAGCCGGTCAGCTGGGACCAGGTCATCAAGGCCGCCAAGAAGACCGACACCGACATCGGGGTGCAGGCCTCGCGCTACGAGGGCTACATGGTGTGGATCAACGCGCTCGTCGAGGGCGGCGGTGACCACATCGTCGAAAATCCCGGCGCCGACGGCAAGGACCTGAAGTTCGGTCTGGAGTCCGAGGGCGGCAAGAAGGCGGCCTCGATCATCGAGGCGGTCTCCGCGGAGGGGGTCGGTGGTCCGGCGATGGGGTCCACCGACGAGACGTCGACGCTCGACATGTTCCAGAACGAGAAGGCCGGCTTCATGGTCAACTGGCCCTACGTCTACGCGGCACTCAAGGGATCCGAGGTCGAGTGGTTCGACGACCTGGCGTGGGCGCGTTATCCGCAGACCACGGCGGGTACCGAGTCCAAGCCGCCGCTGGGTGGCATCGAGATGGGTGTCTCGGCCTCTTCGGCGAAGCAGGACAAGGCGTGGGACGCCGTCTCCTGCCTGACCTCCGAGGAGAGTCAGAAGGCCTACATGATCGGGACCGGCAACCCGGCCGCGCGCAAGGCCGTCTACGACGACCCGGAGATCAAGAAGGACTTCCCGATGGCGGCGCTCATCCGTGAGTCGCTCGACGCGAGCGGCCCGCGACCGCTCACCCAGTACTACGGCGACGTCTCCAGCGGGATCCAGCGTGAGTACAGCCCGCCCGGCTCGGTCGACCCGTCGACCACACCGCAGCAGACCACCACCCTGCTCCAGGACGTGCTGAAGGGAGATGCGTTGCTGTGAGTACCGTGACCGACTCCCCGAAGGCCCCCACGACGCAGGGGGACAAGCCTCGCCTGTCCGACCGGGCCAAGGCCGAGCAGCGGCTCGGCTGGAAGCTGGCGATGCCCGCCTTCGTCGTCATGCTGGCCGTCACCGCCTACCCGATCCTGCAGGCGGTGTGGAACAGCTTCTTCAACTACCGGTTGACCGACCCGGACAACAAGGAGTTCGTGGGGTTCAACAACTACATCGTCTCCTTCAGCGACTCCGTCTTCTGGAGCGCGATGTGGGCGACGGTGATCATCACGGTCATCACCGTGGTCGTCGAGCTCGTCCTGGGCTTCATCATCGCCCTGGTGATGCACCGGATCGTCCTGCCGCGGCGCACCCTGCGCACGGTGGTGCTCATCCCGTACTCGATCATCACCGTCGTCTCCGGTTTCACCTGGCTCTTCATGTACCAGACCGACACCGGCTTCGTGAACCGCTGGACCAACTGGATCCCCGGGGTGAGCGAGAACTACGACTGGTTCGGCAGCTTCTGGCCCTCGATCTTCGTCATCTGCCTCTCGGAGATCTGGAAGACGACCCCCTTCATGTCCCTGCTCCTGCTGGCCGGACTGGCCCAGGTGGACACGTCGATGGAGGAGGCCGCCAAGGTCGACGGCGCGTCGTGGGTGCAGGTGCTGACCAAGGTGATCCTGCCCAACATGAAGCCGGCGATCATGGTGGCGCTGCTCTTCCGCACCCTCGACGCCTTCCGCATCTTCGACAACATCTTCATCATGACCGGGGGGGCCAACGGGACCAACTCCCTCTCCGGGCTCATCTACCGGCAGACCATCGACCGGACAGAGATCGGGCTCGGCTCTGCGCTGTCGGTGATCCTCTTCCTCTGCGTGCTCGTCATCGCGGCGGTGTTCGTCCGAGGATTCAAGGTCGACCTGACGCAGGGGAGGAACTGACATGGCCAAGCAGTCGATGAAGGGCACGGGCCTGTGGACCACGCTCGCGGTCCCGATCATGGTCTGGACCGTGCTGCCCCTGCTGTGGATGCTCTCGCTCTCCCTCAAGAGCGCGGACACCCTGGCCGACCCGGACTCGGCGTACTTCGGCAACTTCTGGCCGAAGGAGCCCACGCTGGACAACTACCGGCTGATCTTCACCGGCGGCGCGAGCGACCTCTTCATGCCGGCGTTGCGCAACTCGCTCATCGTCTGCCTGGTCGCGACGCTCATCTCCGTCGTGCTCGCGATGTTCTGCGCCTACGCGATCTCCCGCCTGGAGTTCAAGGGCAAGAAGATGATCCTCACGACCGCGCTCGCGGTGAGCTTCTTCCCCGTGGTCGCCATGGTGACGCCGTTGTTCGAGGTGTGGAGCAAGACCGGTCTCTTCGACACGATCCCCGGCCTGATCATCCCGTACCTCGCGCTGACCCTGCCGCTGTCGATCTGGACGATGTCCGCCTTCTTCCAGCAGATCCCGTGGGAGATGGAGCAGGCCGCGCAGGTCGACGGCGCCTCGAGCTGGCAGGCCTTCCGCAAGGTGATCATCCCGCTGGCCACCCCCGGCGTCTTCACGACCGCGATCATCACCTTCTTCACCGCGTGGAACGACTTCGTCTTCGCGATCTCGCTGACCTCCGACCAGGCGCGCACGGTCCCCGCCGCGCTCGCCTTCTTCACCGGAGCCAGCCAGTTCGAGCAGCCCACGGGCGCGATCATGGCGGCCTCGGTCGTCGTCACCATCCCCGTCGTGATCCTCGTGCTGATCTTCCAGCGCCGGATCGTCGCCGGCCTGACCTCGGGCGCCGTCAAGGGCTGACCCCCGCCTTCACGATGAACTGGAGAAACTCCCATGGCTGAGATCACCCTCAACAACCTCGTCAAGACGTACGGCGACGGCTTCCCGGCGGTCAACGACGTGAGCCTGGACATCAGGGACGGCGAGTTCATGATCTTCGTCGGCCCGTCCGGCTGCGGAAAGTCGACGCTCCTGCGCATGGTCGTCGGGCTGGAGGACATCACGAGCGGTGAGCTGCTCATCGACGGCAAGGAGGTCAACGACCTCTCACCCAAGGACCGCAACCTGTCGATGGTCTTCCAGAACTACGCCCTCTACCCACACCTGACGGTGTACGAAAACATCGCCTTCCCCCTTCGGCTGGCCAAGGGCAAGTTCACCGACGACGAGATCGACTCCAAGGTGCGCATGGCCAGCTCGATGCTGGAGCTGGACGAGCACCTCGAGCGCAAGCCGGCCAACCTCTCGGGCGGGCAGCGTCAGCGCGTGGCGATGGGGCGGGCGATCGTGCGGGACGCCGACGCCTTCCTCTTCGACGAGCCGCTGTCCAACCTCGACGCCAAGCTGCGTGGGCAGATGCGCACCGAGATCGCTCGCATGCAGCGGCGCATGGGCACGACGACGATCTATGTCACCCACGACCAGACCGAGGCGCTCACCCTCGGCGACCGGGTCTCCGTGCTCAAGAAGGGCGTGCTGCAGCAGTGCGCCAGCCCCCGCGAGCTCTACGACCAGCCGGTCAACCTCTTCGTCGCGGGCTTCATCGGCACGCCGCCGATGAACTTCCTGCCCGCGGAGGTCGAGGGGGACGAGCTCGTGCTGCCCTTCTGCCGTGTCCCGATGCCGGCCGCAGTGCGCGAGCGTGCCAGCGGCAAGGAGCTGCTCATCGTCGGGATCCGTCCGGAGCACATCAAGGACGCCGACCTGGGCGATGTCCCGACCAACGGGGTGCGCTTCGGGGCGCCCGTGGACCAGGCGGAGTGGCTGGGCAACGAGCAGTACGCCTACATCCCCTTCACCGTCGAGGGCGATGTCAAGCACAAGCTCGACGAGCTCGACAAGGACCTCGACGGCGAGGGCATGCGTACGCAGATGGTCATCAACCTCGACCCGCGCTCGCGGGTGCGCGAGGGCGATGACGGCAGCTTCGTCTTCGACCCCGACCTCATGCACGTCTTCGACCCGGAGTCCGGGGACTGCCTCACCCGTGACGATGACAAGGCGGCCGAGATCGCTCGTCAGTCCGAGGAGGACCGGCAGCGTGCGCTCGAGCGGGCCCGGTCGCGCGAGGCCCAGCCCAGCGCCTGAGCAGCGACCGCCCCGACACGCTGCCGAGCCGCGCCGACCCTAGAGGTCGGCGCGGCTCGG
>NZ_BCSS01000049.1 GCF_001570985.1 Janibacter limosus NBRC 16128
GCTCGTGCATCCGATCGGGTTGCCGAATGAAGGGTTCAAATAGCCCCCCAAATGGCCATAACGCGAAGTTATGGCTGCCCCCCTAAACATAACTAGGCGTTTATATTAGATACGAGACGTCTTGCTCTAATCTTCGCTGCATCTCGACATCAGATGTCGAGAAGCACCGAAGACTGCGTACGACACGCGACCTAGATGGCACGAATCAGGACTTCGCCATCCGGAGTAGAAAGTAGAGCCGAGCTCACAATGACGCCGTGACGGATGACTGCGAATGTTCGCGCGCCTTCCCGGGCCGGACCGGGCTCGAGATGAACGAGCCTCTGAGGGGCGAGATCGGGGTTAAGCCCGTTGGTGCGAAAGCCTTGGTCACCTTGGCAAGGACTCTCGGTTTGCCGTCGGTGAGCAGCAGCACGTCGTAGGGGTCGAACTGGTCACCCTGCTCCATGCCGGGCGTGCCTACGGGCATGGCTGGCACGCTCAAGCCACGGGCGCCCTTCGGTGGGTCGGCCAGGTACTCCAGGACGAAACGCGCTGGAACGTGGCCGACGAAGACGTCGCCGTCGGGGTTGAGCGCGGTGACGCCCAGTGAGCGCCCGGGCAGCCTTGCTCATGGGGCGAGATTGCTGGGCGATTCCCTGCCGTCGACCCGGGGATCTCACACCCCCGGAGGGTGGTAAGTCGCCCTACGTGTGTTGAACCGAGGTGCATGCTCGCTCTCGTATTGCGGTTGTCTCCAGCTGGATGGTGGCATGTTCGAAGGAAACGGGAAAGTGCTCCTTCACACACGAAATGATCTGCTCCAGAATCTGCGGTGCGTGGCCCGACTCGAAGCACTCTTCGTCGATCACGACGTGCGCGGAGATGACGGGTAGGCCAGTGCCGATCGTGGAGGCGTGCAGGTCGTGGACCTCACGAACATGCTCCAGCTCAAGGACATGTGTCCGCACGGCGTCCAGGTCGACGTCCTTCGGGGTGAACTCCATCAGCACCCGCACGGTCTCGCGCAAGAGCTTGTAAGCGCGGGGGAGGATCAAGGCCGCGATGAACAGCCCGGCGATGGTGTCCGCCCGTTGGAACCCCGTGGTGGCGATCACGATGGCGGCCACGATCACCCCGAAGGAACCCAAGGCGTCGTTGAGCACTTCGAGGAATGCCGCGCGCATGTTGAAGTTCGCGTCGCGACTGGAGGACAGGACCACCATCGCGGCGATGTTCGCCGCGAGTCCGATGATGCCGAAGAGCAGCAGTTCCCTGGCTTGGACCTGCGTGGGCTCAACCAGTCGGCGGACCCCTTCGATGGCCGCGTAAGAACCCACCAGCAGCAGCAACACCGCTTGGCCTAGGGCAGCGACGATCTCGATTCGCGCGAAACCCCACGTGCGCTGGCTGCTGGGGGGCCGCAGCATCATGGTGGCCGCGATGACCGCGACCAGCAGGCCGGTGGAGTCCGATAGAGCGTGGGCGGTGTCCGTCAGCAGCGCCAGGCTGCCGGTGACGACGCTACCGATCGCCTGCGCGATGACGATGAACGAGGTGATGCCAAAAGCAATCAGAAGACGGTTGCGCAAGCCACTGCCCGCTTGCCCATTTGCCGGGCCGTGGTGGTGGTCGGATCCCATCAGACCTCCTCGGTCGCACGTTGGTCGTGGTCACGGTGCTCGCGCAGGGACAACGACGCGCCCGACGCTGCCAGTAGCGCATCCGCGCTTTCGAACAGGTCAGACAGTCGGGACGGATCGGCCAACGAGATCCACGACGCCCGGCCCTCGGTCCGCACCCTCACCAGCCCACAGTCCCGCAGGCACGCCAAGTGCTTGCTCACCGTCGACTGAGCAAGGTGCATGTGGTCGACCAGGTCACGGACCCGATGCTCCCCACTGGAGAGGTGCTTCAGGAGCGCCAAGCGCGTGGGCTCGGCCAAGGCATGGAACAAGGCAGCGCAGGCGTCAGACACTTCCATCGCAGCCGGACCTTCAGGCTGGCTATTGATCGTCATGAAGCGATGCTACCGCCATGGAGCGATCAGTTGGCATCCGTTGCTCGACTGGCCCACAAGTCAGTCTTCAATGTATGGTCACTGAATGCTGAATAGTGCTGCTCGACTGGACGTGCTCAATCGATTGGGTAGGGCGATGGCGGACCCGACTCGAGCGCGGATCTTGGTGTCGTTGTTGCAGGACGCGAGCTATCCGGCGCAGTTGGCCCGCGATCTCGATCTGAGCCGCACGAATGTCTCCAATCACCTCGCGTGCCTGCGTGGCTGCGGGATCGTGATCACCGCGCCGGAAGGCCGTCGGACCCGTTACGAGATCGCCGATGCGCATCTGACTCGGGCGTTGGAGTCGTTGATGGACGTGGTTTTGGCGGTCGACGACGGGGTCCCCTGCATGGACGCGAACTGTGACGTGCCGTTGTGCTGCGGGACTACACCTGCGCTGGTTGCCGATGAGCAGAGGGTCTGACGATGAGTGATGTGTGCTGCGGAACGGACGAGCCCGTGACTGAGGATCTCGCGCCGTGGTGGCGTGATCAGGGCTTGGCACTGCCAGCCGCCGCTGGAGTGCTGTGGCTGACCGGACTGCTGCTGGAATTCGGCGGCGCCGAGGGCCTGAGCGTGCTGTCCTACGCGATCGGCTTGGCTGCGGGTGCCTGGACCTTTGCTCCGGCTGCCATCCGCCGCCTAGTCACGGGGCGTGGGCAGGGCCGGCTGGGTGTGGGCCTACTGATGACGATCGCCGGTACAGGCGCCGTCCTGCTAGGGCACCTGGGCGAGGCAGCAGCTCTGGCCTTTCTGTTCTCGATCGCCGAGGCGCTTGAGGACCGCGCCATGGACCGGGCCCGTCACGGGCTGCGGGCGTTGTTGTCCCTGATCCCGGAAACCGCTGTCGTTTCACGAGCGGGAACGGACGAGCGGATCCCCGCCGAGCAGGTCCGGCGGGGCGATGTCCTTCTCGTCGGCGCTGGCGACCGGGTCAGCACGGACGGCGTCGTCGAGGCGGGTCACTCGTGGATGGACACCTCGGCAATCACCGGCGAGTCGATCCCCGTCGAAGTCGCGCCTGGCGACGAGATCGCGGCCGGATCGGTCAACACCTCGGGCACGTTGCGCATCACAGCAGTCGCCGACGGGCGCGACAACTCCCTGACCCAGATGGTCGAGCTCGTCGAGCAGGCTCACGCGGACAAGGGCGAGCGTGCGCGCCTGGCTGACCGCATCGCCCAACCACTCGTCCCATTGGTGCTGCTGGCCGCGGCTTTGATCGCGGCGTACGGGTTCGTCGTGGACGACCCACAGACGTGGATCGAGCGTGCGCTGGTGGTGCTGGTCGCGGCCTCACCCTGCGCCTTGGCGATCGCGGTCCCGGTCACGGTGATCTCAGCGATTGGCTCGGCCAGCAAGTTCGGGGTGATCATCAAGTCCGGAGCAGCCTTCGAGCAACTCGGGACGATCCGCACGGTCGCCTTCGACAAAACAGGCACCCTGACTCGCAACGAGCCCCGGGTGGTGGCCACGCACGCGGCCAACGGTCACACCGACGCGGAGGTGCTCTCCTTGGCAGCGGCACTGGAGGCCACCAGCACCCACCCCCTGGCGGCGGCAGTGGTCGCTGCCTCACCAGATCATCCTGCGGCGAGCGACGTCCACGAGCACGCCGGACACGGCGTCACCGGGTTGGTGGACGGACTCCGGGTACGCGTTGGCAGCCCCCGCTGGGTCGCCCCGAACGACCTGAGCGGGCAGGCCGACGCCATGGCCACCCAAGGCATGAGCCTCATTGTGGTCGAGGTCAACGATCAAGCATGCGGCGTGATCGGCATCCGCGACGAGCTGCGCCCTGAAGCGGCCCAGGCCATCTCCGCCCTGCACCAACAGGGGGTGTCCACCGTGATGCTCACCGGTGACAACACACGCACCGCGCAGGCCATCGCCAGTGAAGCCGGCATCCGACAGGTTCACGCGGAGACCCTGCCCCAGGACAAGGCCGACCACATCCGCGCCTCGATGGCCACGGTCCCGACGGCGATGATCGGCGACGGCATCAACGACGCGCCCGCGCTGGCCACGGCCACCGTCGGTATCGCGATGGGCGCCAGCGGTTCCGCCGCCGCAGTCGAGTCCGCAGACGTTGCCTTCACTGGCCACGACCTGCGGCTGCTGCCACAAGCCCTCGCACATGCCCGCCGCGGACGAGCGATCATGACCCAAAACGTCGTCCTGTCCGTGGCCCTGATCGCGGTCCTCTTCCCGCTCGCTCTGTTCGGCGTGCTGGGTTTGGCCGCGGTCGTGCTGGTCCACGAGGTCGCCGAGGTCATCGTCATCGCCAACGGTTTGCGAGCCATCCGCACCCAGCGCCGTTCCCAGCCTGAGGCCAGAAACGATGACTACTCTGCGCGCCAGCAGCGCCCTTCGATGATTGGAACCCGATGAGCAAGAGCCTGAAACTGTCCATGGCCATGATCGTGGCGGTCCTGGTGGCATTGGTCGCTGCGGTGACGTTCAGCCGGGCCGGCGAAGAAGCGGCACCCACGGGGTCCGGAAGCGGGGCGTCCGCGCCCTTGGTGCGCGATGACAGCCCCCGCCTGACCTCCGGCAAGAAGGCAGTGTTCGTGGAGTACCTCGACTTCGAGTGCGAAGCGTGCGGCGCAGCCCACCCCGTCATGACAGACCTGCGAGAGAAGTACGGCAACGACGTGACCTTCGTGGTGCGATACCTCCCCCTCCACGGAAACTCGATGAACGCGGCACTGGCTGCCGAGGCCGCCCGTGAACAGGGCAAGTTCGAGGAAATGCACGACAAGCTCTTCGAGACGCAGGCCGAGTGGAGCCACTCTGAGTCGTCCAAGGAGAAGACCTTCGAGGGATATGCCCAGGAGCTGGGGCTGGACATGAAGCAGTACCGCGCCAGCCTGAAGGACCCCGCCGCGGCGCAGCGTATCGAGCAGAGCAAGAAGGACGCCCAGGCACTGGGCGTCACCGGCACCCCCACGTTCTTCCTCGACGGCGAAAAGATCGAGCCGACCACCGTCGCCGACTTCGAAACCAAGCTTGATGCCGCAATCGAAGACTGAGCCGACCGTCGTCACTCCGACGGCTGCATTCAACGCACGCGGACTGGGCTGGCTGTACCTCGTCGGGGGCCTGGTCGGGCTGCTCTGCGCCGTCGTGCTGCTCGTGGAGAAGATCGAGCTGCTCAAGAACCCGGAATACGTCCCCTCGTGCAGCATCAACCCGATCCTGTCCTGCGGCTCGGTCATGGTCACCCCGCAGGCAGACGCCTTCGGTATCCCAAATCCGCTTATCGGAGTCGCCGGGTTCGCAGCCCTTGCCATGCTTGGAGCAGTCCTGGTCAGTGGCACGAGCCTTCGGGCATGGTTGTGGGTGGCGACCCAGGCCGCGGTGACCCTCGCGGTGGTGTTCATTCACTGGCTGATCTTCCAGAGTCTGTACGTGATCGGCGCACTGTGTCCCTATTGCATGGTCGTGTGGGTCGTGACCATCGCCGTCTTCTGGCACACCACCATTCACAACCTTCGGCGTCATCAGGGTTCCCTCGTTTCGCCCACGCGCCGCGGTGTGGCGTTGCTCATCGAGTACCGCGCAGCGGTCTTGACCGCTTGGTACCTGGTGATCATCGTGCTCATCGCTATCAGGTTCTGGGACTACTGGGTCACGCTCCTGTGATCACTGACCTGTGGACCGAATCGCCATCACGCCGAGAGGCCGAGCGGCATTTTCCAGCCGCCTCGGCGCTGACGAACGACGACCCCGATACCTTGCCGCGCATCCACGCACGCGCGGCGACGATCTCAGGAGCATGAGACCGAATGACCGCACGTCGCCCCTCCCGCCGAAGTCTCCTCGCCGCGGCCGGTGCTGTCGCTGCCACCGGTGGTCTCGCCGCGTGCTCCTCCTCCGGTGCCAAGGATGAGCAAGACCTCGGCTATCGATCCGGGGACGGCAGCGTGACCGCCTTCGACGAGACCCAGCGCGGCGAACCCGTCGAGCTCGCCGGTGAAACGCTTGACGGCCAGACGTGGGACAGCGCCGATCACCGCGGCCAGGTCGTCGTCGTCAACGTCTGGGCCAGCTGGTGCGGACCCTGCGCCAAAGAAGCCCCACACCTCGTGGCGCTGAACAAGGAGCTGAAGGGGGAGGACGTGGAGCTTGTCGGGATCAACTTCCGGGAGTCCTCCGTGGAGACCGGCAGATCACAAGCCAAGACGTGGGGCTTCACCTGGCCCTCGATCTACGACAAGTCCGGCGCCACCTCGATCGCCATGCAAGGCAAAATGACGACCCAGCCCTCCACCGCTGTCCTCGACCGCCAGGGTCGTATCGCTGCGGTTGTCCTCGGAGCGACCACGCAGTCGACCCTTCAAGGCCTGATCGAGGACACCCTCGCCGAGGAGGGCCGATGATCGTCGCGTTCACGACCGGGCTCAGTGACCAGGTCGCCAGTGGGGCTCTGCCTCTCGCGGCGCTCGTCGCGGCCCTCGCCGGGCTCGTCTCCTTCGCCACGCCCTGCGTGTTACCCCTCGTACCGGGCTATCTCGGCTACGTCACCGGCCTGTCCGACGTAGCACTGGAGAAGCGCAGCCGCGGCCGGATGGTCTTGGGCGCACTGCTGTTCATCCTCGGCTTCACCCTCGTTTTCGTTCTTGCCTCGATGTTCGTCGCCACCGCCGGCCGCGCGCTCGTTGAGCACCGAGAGCTACTGATGCGCATCGGTGGCGTAGTGGTGATTCTCATGGCCCTTGTCTTCCTCGGCGCCGGTTCGCAGCGGACCTTCCGACTGCCGATCAAGCCCGCCACCGGCCTGGCCGGGGCCCCTGTCCTCGGAGCCGTCTTCGGTCTGGGCTGGGCGCCCTGCATGGGCCCTACCCTCGCGGCGGTCCTCGCGCTCAACCTCGCCAGCGACGCCTCGATCACCCGAGCTGTCGTTCTCGCCGTGGCCTACTGCCTCGGGCTCGGCCTTCCCTTCATCCTCATCGCCGCGGCCTACGAGCGATGGGCCCCGGTCTCGTCGTGGCTGCAACGACACCAGCGCGCGATCCAGGTCGTCGGCGCAACCCTGCTAATCATCGTCGGGACACTCCTGCTCACCGGCGGATGGGATGCGATCGTCCAGCGGCTGCAAACCAGACTCATCAGCGACTGGGAAGTGCCCCTCTGATGTGAAGGAGCGTTGCCCACTGATGTCCGCCAAGGTCTCCAGAGCCTCGTTGTCGACGCCGGCCTCGCGGTGGCCATAAAGCGCTTGACCAGGAGTCCTGCGATCGACGCTGGGGCTTGGCCGGCGGTTTCGGTGACCAGCCAGGAGGGGGGTGGGGTGGCGCGCATGGGGCTTGCGGGAGTTTCGGAACAGTAGTGAGATGGAGGGGGCAAGTCTCCGAGGCGACGAAGCATGCAGAAGTCGAACTGACGGCCGGTGAAGGCGTCGTCCGTGAGGCCCCTCACAACCGATGACGTATGTCTTCGTCATCTTGCCTGAGCCCTGCCATCCCTATGGCCTTGGGTCGCTGCTCCCTTTAGATCTCATGAAGCCCGAAGCGATTACCCCCTTCGACGTCGGCGCCGGCGCCGACCCCAAATGACGTCTGCACGCTCCTGACGACCGGGAAGCGTCAAGCTGCCTGCCCCGTCGTGGTGCATCAAGTCCGCAGCCTCGGCGAGATCCATCCCCGAGTCGACCAGTTTCTTCAAGCTGGTCGAGTCGCCATCTAAGGACACGTATGCGGGTGTGCGAGGGGCCGTAGCGGAAGCGGCCCAAACAGTGGCTGATGCCGTAGACCCTCTCGAGTGTGATCCCAAGCCGGTCCGCGATGGAGCGGACGGTGATGAGGAGTGTCCGTGTTTGGGGCGCTTCCCAGTGCTCACCGATTCGCATCACCGCCACCGGTGCTGTCACTTGCGCGACTCATCTCGCTCTACGCGCTCAGCGGCTATCCGCACTGCACGAACGTCCTCCCGAAGATCCCAGAACGCCGCAAAGAACTCACGCCCATCAGCAGTTTCGTGCGCGCCCCGATGCGACGCGCAGAGAACGCAAGGCTCGCCTCCATACGAAGGCGAGCTGCCGCCGCACAGCCCTGTGCGCTTGACCTTCATGCGCGACTCTCCATCGCCCGCGACAGTGCGGTCTGCTGATCGGGGGTAAGGCTCTGCGCGAACCGGCGGTAGTAGGCGCGACCTCGAGCGTCGAGCGTTCGCGGTGCGCCGGGGCTGGTGGATATGTGCCCGTGGGCGGTGACGGTCCACAGCCAGGTGACGACATGCGTCTTGCTGGAAGGTCGCGTGCCGAGACGATGCTCTTGGACCCAGGTGGTGAACCAGTCATCGGTCCGCTCGAGGTCCCGCACTCGTTGTTCGCCGACTCGATAGTTGCGGTCGGGCAGGTGACTCGCGAGGTCCATGAGCGCGTCGACGAAGCGGCTTGGGACGGTCTTCATGGAGGAGGTGCACGTCTGAGCTGTCCTGCGTCCAATCTCGGGGTTCAGACCGAGGGCCTGCGCGGCGTGGCTCCACGTGTCGACACCGGGGTGGGCACGCGCCAAGCACAGCGCGGCGAAGGTTCGCACGTTCTCACGCCGAGCTCCGCACATCCCGATCAGATATCTGTCGTACAGGTCCTGCGGGATGACCTGCGGGATGTCCTCCAACCGACGGGGTACGGCCTCTATGTCGTCGAGTGCTCGGGACAGTCGCCGTCGGGGCGCATGTGCGGCCATGACGAGATGGGTCGCGAGTGGGTCGGGGACCATGTGGTCGCCTACCCAACCGAGGAAGCCGTCAGGGGTGCGAGGAATTGCTCCTGCCCATGGGTCGAGCAGGCGGGCCGCAGCATGGAGGTCGTCCGCGCCGAGGATCTCGTCGGCGGTGGTGAGTACGCGTGACCTGACGGCGGGGTCGTGCGGTGGCGCTAGTCCCCACCGAGGGGCTCGTTCGATCGTGCCCAGTGAGGAGCCTTGGTTGAGCCTTCGCGCCCACGGGGGCATGCGTTGTGGGCCCGTCGCGACCGTAGAGATGTGCAGGAGAAGAACGGTCAGGCTGCGCAGCGCCCGGTGATAGGCCCCCGCGCAGGTCTCATGGCCGAAGACCGTCGCTACCCCGTCGACCATCGCTCGGTCGTATCTTTCCTGCCGCCCGACGCACGCGGGGTCGGCCCTCTTCGCAGTAAGCGTGGTGAGCTCCGTGCGGCAGTGTCGGCCACGGGCACCGTCGGGGTTGCCGCATACGAGTGAGGCACCGACCAGGCGGATGAAACCGTGCCCTGCTGTGCGAAATGGCTTGTTGCAGCCAGGACAGGTGCCGATGAGATAGCGCCGGTGCTTGGTACAGACCGTCGTGGTTGGCAGCCGCCAGGCGAGCTGCCAGCCACTGGTCTCCTTGAGGCATCGGGGGCACATCTGACTGCTGTTACCGGGAAGCCATCCACGGCCCGCGACGGTCCGGTAACTCGCTTGGTTGTGGGGATCGAGCCCGCTTAGATCGAGTGCTGCGCCGTCGAAGTGCTTCAACGTCGCGTGCTTGAGTTGCTCGCCGGGCTGGCCGGTGAGCGCTGTGAGACTTCGTAGGGTCGCTTCTGTCGGAGCGAGCATGAGGAACCGGGTGGTGTCGGCCGCTCTCGTGATCTTCTTCGCCAACTCGAAGGGAGTCATGTGATTGGCGGCGGCGACGTGCTCGAGGTAGGAGTCCAGTGCTTGTCCGGGGTGGATAGCTGGGCGTTGCGGTAGGCGTTGGACCGTGTGGGGTTCATCCAGTGCTGCGCTCACGACGCTGCCCCCTTGGCTCAGTAGATGGTTGATCGGCGATCTGCTCGGTGCGCTCCTGCCACCACTCGCGCAGGGTCAATCGACCTTCGGGATTGAGGAGGCGGTCGAAGCGGCGGATCGCCCGTTCCGACATGGCCGGGTACGGCCCTCCGGCAAGACGTCCTTGAGTCGCGTCCAGCCAGACCCAAGCGGCGGCTATCTCCGTCGGTCGAGTGACTGCCAGGCACTGCGGCGGCAGTGCAGTCAGAGCAGATCTCGGCACAGCGGTCAGTGAGCGCAGTTCACCGCGCAGCCGTTCGAGGTCGAGGAGACCTTCGCTGTGGAGCACGGATGCGTGGGCCGCGAAATGGGTCCACATGTGGCGATTGCGGATCATCCGCGTTGCCAGACGCAGGACGCGATCAGTTGTCTTGTGGCCCTGCCGCTCGACCACCCGGGCCGCGGTCATGGTTGCTCCGGTGGAAAGGGAGTGCACGACTGCAGCCATGGCGATGGCCTGTGCTGCTCGGGTGGTCTGCAGATGCCGAGGCAGAACGATGGAGTCGCCCTGGTGACGGATGGTCGTGGGGATGTGCGAGAACCGAAGGCCGTGAAGGTTCGCAAGGCGTCGCAGCTCGTCGGCCGCTCGCTGTTGGGCTTCTGCCGGCAGTTCGCCCGTCTTGGGCGGGGCCCAGGTCTCGCTCATGTAGGCCACGTTGTCGAGGTGCCTGCTGGTTTCTGAGGGAGTGGCCGATGGCTGCCAAGTCAATGCCATGAGTTCTGCGGTCAGAGCTGGGGGGCGTGCGGGCAGGATCTGCCCAGGCTCTGCGTGATTGGCAGTGAAGCTCATGACGCGCTCTCGCCACTCGGTCGCTTCTCCTGGGAGGAGGGCGGGCCAGTTGCGCCACAGTGCCCATTCCTGAGCCTTCATCAGGGACTCGAGCCGTGCGAGCCGCTCGCGGGCTGGACGGGATCGTCGCGCTCTCGCGACGGTCTGCAGGACTTCGGTCTGGACGTCGCTCAGGACCGTTGGCGGTTGTAAAGGGTGCGGGTCGTGCTGGTCCGCTAGGAGAACATTGCAGCGGGGACACAACACGGTCATTGCTAACCGGGCAGCGACGGTGTCGACCTCGCATTCGGGGCACTTGGCGGGCACGCCGCTGTATCGACGTCCGGTCATGGTCCTGGCCGGCTTGGCCGCGGCAAAGGCCGTGGTGAGCGCGGCCTCTCGTAAACGCTCCACCGTAGTTTCCGTTTGGAATGCGGCCGCCTCCAGCTGAGAGCTCGATGGGGTCTCCCAGACCTGTGCGTGCCGTCTGGTCCCGGTGAGCTCGATGAAGGTGAGATTGTTCGCCGTGGCGCACCGCTGAAGGTAGGCCGCGATGTCTTCGTGGTTCTCGATGCGGGGTCGGATCGGCAGCCGGGCAGTCATGACACTCGCTTCCGCCGGGAAGTGGCGACGGGTTGCGCCGCAGGTGGTGTCCCGGGGGTGCCTTGCAGGAGTCGCTCCCCATCGAGCGCCCTTTGGCTCAGCTGCACTTCGCTGATGTCGTGTGGCTCGAGTCGAGTGCGGCCATCTCGCAGAGCACGGAAGGTTGCGCCCGCCAGGAGTGTGCTGACGTCGCCGACGAAGCCTTGAGTGCGCTTGTAGATCTGGCCAGCCAACTTCGTGGGTAGGCAGTCCTGCGGCAGGTCAGGCAGGTACGGCCGAAGACGGTCCTCGGCTTCTGCAAGGAGTTGCTGCCACTGGCCCATGTCCTCTGGGGTGGTGAGCGTGTACGGCGCGAGTCGGTGCTCATAGAGGCGGCCGCGGATCTGTGGGTCCATCAGCGCTGGGCCGCCGGTCAGGTTCGCGCCGACGAGCACCAAGGTGCCTCCGAGTTCGCCGAGTTCGGTGTTGATCTGTTTCAGGGCGTCGAGAGTTTCTCGGCCGGTGATGCTCGAGGTGTGCAGCATGTGGGCGTCGTCGACAATGACCAGCCGGACGCGGTGGTCACGCAAGGCGTTCGTGGTTCGCAGAGTGACCTCGCTGGTTGACCCGCGACTGGGGTACCCGATGAAGGACAGGATGGCTCCGTGGACGTCCTTGGCCTTACTGCGTGCCATGAGGGTGACGTAGATGATCGGGACGAAGTCGAACCGAGTCCCGGCAGCGTCTTGCCACTCCGGCAGGTCACTCGTTGCGGCATCACCAGCCCACGTCCGGTAGTGGACTCGCGCCCAGCGCTTGATGAGGCTGCTCTTTCCCACGGCAAAGGGGGCGCTCAGGCTGAGGATCGTGCGCGCTCCCTCCGGCTCGGACTCGACTTCAGCCAGAGCCCGATCCAAGTCACAGGCCACGAGCGCGTGCTTCGGCGACTCAAGGCTCTGTCCACGTATATGCCGACGGACCTCGTCGGCGTAACTCGCGCGGTCCTCGCTACTTCTCGACGTGAGAGTGCGCTGCGTCAATGACTTGGGGGCCGGGTGCGCTCGGGCTCGGGCTTGCTGGTGCCACCGCAGAGAGTCCATGGCTACGGCTTGCCTCGGTAGTCGGGCCAAGGGGCGTCCCAGTCGAAGTCTCCAGGCGTCTGGCTCTCGGGGGTGGGGAAGGCCAGGACCTGACCAGTAGGCGATGTCTCCTTGGGATCCTTCGAAGGTGAGGGTGTCCGGCCTTCGACCATCTGACGGGCGGCCTCGGCCTCACTATGGTCGAGCAGCGCCCGCTCATGTCGCAGGTGAGCCGTGGCCAGTTGAGCCCGCCATTCTTCAGTGCTCGCGGGAGTCGTCAGCTCCGTGATGGCGTCGACGATCTCGAGCATGGTGCCCCGTCGGCTCAGAGCCGCGTTGCCGCCTCGGCGGGCGATGAGCTGACGGGCTCGCTGGACGACGGTGTCGGTCAGCGGTGCATCGACCAGGTGGGCCTGTCGCCAGCGCAACTCGTGGATGCGGCCGTCCGTGCGGGAGCGGTGCCACAAGCGGGTTCGATCGTGCGGGTCGTAGAAGAAGGGGACCTTGTTGTCGCGGGCACGGAATGTGCGGGGCGCGAGGCCGGTCAGTTCATGCATCACGGGGCCGTCGTAGGTCAGGCCCCGGTACTCGATCCCCGCGTTGCCGGGCGTGAGCCACCGGATGGGCAGGAACTGGAAGATCAGGTCCGGATGCTGCGGCACCAGGATCCGTCCCGTGACCTCGGAGAGCATGTCGAAGCGCTCCAAGGGAGTGAACCGGCCACCTTCGAGTCCGGGGAGGGCGATCCCTTCGTGGTGGTTGCGGTGGTAATCCAACGCGATGAAGCGATGGAGGTGCTGCTGGAGCTCACGAGCGGTCAGGAGTGGCTCGAACGCCTCGTGACCGACGTAGCGCCCTCGCTCCTGAACGTTGCGACCTTTGAATCCGGGGATCTGTTGGTACGCGCGTTGCAGGGTCTCGTGCCATCGCTCGATATGCGCATTGTCCGTGGGGTGTCCCACGCGTGAGGTGAGCAGGTCGACCCCGAGATCGGTCATCACGGCTCGCAGGTGGGTGCTCAGGAAGATCGAGCCGTTGTCGGCCCGGATCGACTTCGGGGTCACGCCCGGTTTGATGTGTGTGCCGTCGAGCGTCCTTTCGGTCTTCAAGGCTGGGCGGTGGGCGACCAGCGGGTGGGATGAGAAGTCCAGCGATGCTGGGATGCCACACCAGCGGAAGTCATCGATGGTGGTGCCGTCTACCTTCATGGAGAAGGGGCGCATCGCGTCGTACAGGGCCATTCCGACCTCAACCGCGTTGGCGGAACGGGGCACAACGCGGCAGGCAACGATCACCCGGGTGGGTACCGAGATGACGCTGATGATCTCCACCGAGTACGGGCGTCCGTTTAGTTCGTCCCACACCAGCCCGTCCGCTCGGGTCACGTCCACCGCGAGGTGGCCGGGGTGCGTATCCGGATAACTGGCATGACCGCGCTGTCTCCGCATGCGGGCGCTCTTGTGCTGGCGCGTGCCCGATCCGAGTGCCGCATATCTCGAGGAGAGGTACTGCTGCGTCAATCTCTGCGGGAGGCGCAGGTCGCTGATGCCCTCGCGCTTCAAGCGAACGTGGACCCTGCGTTCGAGCTCCTTCAGATTGATCTGACTGACGGAACCATCGAACTGAGCGAGCTCCTCATCAACGATGCGAGCCAAGGCAGGGTCGATGACCTCGAAACCCTTTCGGCCTCGGGAGCGGCGACCGTCGACAAGTCCCCGTAGGCCCTGCTTCCGCCACTCCGTGATCCAGTTCCAGATGGCACGCTCAGACACCTCGGTGCTGCGCAGTGCGCTGCTGAGGACCCGCCGCCCCAGCTCCCGGTCACGCTCGCGCTCCAGTGACAACTGGCGGGCCATCGCTTGAATTCGCTGGTTCTCCGTGGCTCCGTAGCCCTCGCCAAAGGGATGGAAGGGCTCACCAGGCTGGGCAAGCTCGCTGATCCCAGACCGGTATCCCGTCAGGATCTCGAGGACGACCTCCAGGCGAACCATCGCCTCGGACCGGGCATCTCCGCTCAGTGAGCTCCACCACGGTTCGAGCGAATCGTGCAAAGCAGTGATCTTGCCGTTCACCGCGGTCTGCGCCGTCAGGTCGGACCACAACACGCTCTGGTCGTTGCCGGCCACGTCTCGGAGGACCACGCCGTGACGTTCGATCGTCATCACGACAGCTGGCCCTGTCGCCTGCAGGACCCTCATGCCCACAGTGAGCTCCACGCGCGCGGATCCGCTCATGACGCATCAGCCTTCGCGCTCGGCCGGAGTCTGGTCGTGGCGCTGAAGGGCTCATCGAGGTCACACTCGACCACACCCTGGCGCACTGCATGCCACACCGCGGAGACCATGTGTCCACCCCCAGCGTCGACCTCTACAACCTTGCCGAGAGTGAAGTCGTCCCCTGCTTCGGAGATCAACGTCCGGAGCGACTCTTCGTACCAGGGCATCAGGCGGCGATATCCGTCGAGCCACATGAGGTTGCTCCGCCGGGTGACACTCATGCCGGAGAAGACTCTGTGGCTCCACCCGAACTCGGCACACGCACCCTCGGCCTCCCTGACCTGTCCCCAAAAGGCTTCGTCTTGCTTCGCCGCCGGACGGACCGCCCAGAGCGTCACCGCCCCTTCCGTCGTCAGACTCAACAGATCGGGGACCTGACCTGGGTTCTTGCTCCTGTCCGCACGGGCCCGGAGCCGCGCTGGTTGCGGTACCAGCCACGTGACATCGGGATCGCGGTCGAGATCCCGGAGAAGGTCGTGCTCGAGGCCCGACTCGAGTCGGACATGCCCCCGCACGGTCGTTGAGTAGGCCCAGGTCGGGACGTGGCCCGCACCGCTGCGACTGCGGATCGAGCGCGCACTGCGCAGGATCTTGACGTCGGGCGGTGCAAGGCCAACCCAAGGGATGACCCCGCCTCCCAGATCGAACGACCAAAGAGCTTCACCGGGGTGACCCTCGGCGCCCCCGCGGATAGAATTGGGCATGACGAGTCCTTCGCTTGACTAAGGCATCAGGACTCGTCCCGAGGGCGTACCCGCTGCAACGGGTGCGCCCTCAACGCGCTCCGTCCGAGGAGACGGTCCAAGAGCCACCCTAGTTCGCTATGACGCGGTCGACAATCCCTGGGCGCACATTTCCCGATCACCCCGGGTGGGGTCGAACTCTGGGAGCAGGCCCCCTCATCAGCCGACTCCTGTGTTGCATAGTGTCAACACAAATCATTAATGCCCCTGTGCGGACAGAAAAGGTGCACATTTTCCGATGTGTAGAATCAGCGCGATGGCCGAGATGACCCCGTCGCACAGGGACGACTCCCAGTCCAGTCCATCGACGGGCAGCTTGAAAGACAAGCGCGCATGAACGGAAATGGGGCACTGATGGACTCCGACAACCAGCGACGCTGCGACAACCCCGACTGCCGTGAGGTGGTCTCCTGGCGGGAAGGGCGTGGCCGGCCCCCACGCAACTGCAGCGATCGATGTCGACAGCGAATGATCACGCGACGCCGTCGACTGCTCACGCAGGCTCAAGAGCTCAGAAGGCTCCTCGACTCCAGCCCGACCTTCAGGCGCGAGCGGCAACTCAAGTCGGACCTGTCGCGGACGGAGTGGCTACTCTCCGCATTTCCGGGCGACAACGCGGGCGATCAAAGCCCCCCGCCTTAAGCCGGCAGGAGCAGGCACGTCTTGCGTCTGGTCCTGCGAAGCCACTTGTCCGGACACCACAGAATCCGATCACACAGGCACCCTGAAACGAGGAATCTGATAACAACCCGATCGAGGATTCTGAGCACTGACATCCGCGGGGCCGCGTCACCGGTGCACTTGGGCGAACAAGCCAGTCCAACGCGAAGGGGAGCGACGATGACCGCCCCCGAGAGGGTGTAATTCGCATAGTGCTTCAGGGGGCAGTTACCTCGGTGCGTGCCCATTGGTAGGTGGCAGCCCCGCCACCTGTGCGTCCAAGGTGCTCGTGAACTCTTCAGCGCGACTGATGGTCTGCCGTAGGTCGGTGATTCTGCGCTGGGCCTTGGTGTGGATGGCCCTGACTGTTTCGTGTGCGGACGCACTTTCGCTGTGGGTCTGGAGCGCGTCCAGGGCTTCGAGCAATTGGCCCATTTCTTCGACTGTGAAGCCGAGAGGTTTCATGGGCTTGATCAGCAGTAGTCGCTTGATGTCAGCCTCCTCGTAGAGGCGGAAGCCGCCATCTGTGCGCGCGGAGGGACTGATCAAGCCCATTTCCTCGTAGTAGCGAATCGTGCGGTGCGACAGGCCGGTTCGCTCGACGACTTCACCGATGTGGACGCGATCGACGCGCGTGGGTTCATCCCGTTCCTGGTCACCGGACATGGCCGGAACGCTACCTTCCGGCGGCGCAGGTGACGCCCCCACGGCCGTCCCAACTCTGACGTTGCGTTAGAGTTGAGTCCGTGCTGCGGTGACAAATCGCTCGCCACCCTACTTTCAGCCCGGTGCGCTGCTTGACAGCGCCATCCCTCTCGACGCCGCCGTCGAGTCACATGACTTCGGCCCATCTTCCCTCACGTAAAGGACCCCCGTGCCTGAACCCTCCGTCGCAACCCTGCCCACCGGCCCCGAGATCTCCGCCGTACCCGAGGCCGGCGAACGCGAGACGTCGACCCGCGCTGCCCTGCGCAACCCCCGCCGATTGCGGACCGAGATCCTCGCTGGCCTCGTGGTGGCCCTGGCCCTGATCCCCGAGGCGATCTCCTTCTCCATCATCGCCGGCGTCGATCCGCGCGTGGGGCTGTTCTCCAGCTTCATCATGGCCATCACCATGGCCGTCGTTGGTGGCCGCCCGGCGATGATCACCGGCGCCACCGGTGCCATTGCCCTGGTCATCGCACCCGTCGCCAAAGAACATGGCCTGGACTACTTCCTGGCCACCGTGATCCTCGCCGGCGTGCTCCAGATCGTGCTGTCGCTGCTGGGTGTGGCCAAGCTGATGCGCTTCATCCCCCGGATGGTCATGGTCGGGTTCGTCAACGCCTTGGCCATCCTCATCTTCACTGCGCAGCTGCCCTACCTGCTCGGCGTTCCCTGGCTGGTGTACCCGATGGTTGCGTTGGGCATCCTCGTCATGGTGGCCCTTCCCCGGCTGACGACTCTCGTGCCAGCGCCTCTGGTGGCAATCGTCGCGATCACCGCCTTGGTGTGGGCTGGCGGGTGGAGCCTGCCGGACGTCTCCGACCAGGGCGAGCTGCCCAAGTCGCTGCCGCAGCTGTTCCTGCCGGACGTGCCCCTGACCCTGGAGACCCTGCAGATCATCGCCCCCTTCGCTCTGGCGATGGCCTTGGTCGGCCTTCTGGAGTCGCTCATGACGGCCAAGCTTGTCGACGGCATCACCGACACCCACTCGGACAAGACCCGCGAGTCGTGGGGGCTGGGCGTGGCCAACATGGCCTCTGGTCTCTTCGGTGGCATGGGTGGCTGCGCGATGATCGGCCAGACGATGATCAACGTCAAGGTCTCGGGTGCGCGCACGCGGATCTCCACGTTCTTGGCCGGCGCCATCCTGCTCGCGCTCGTCCTCGGCGCCGGGCCGCTGGTGGGGATGATCCCGATGGCTGCCCTGGTGGCGGTGATGATCATGGTCTCGATCGCCACGCTGGACTGGCACAGCATCCACCCGGCCACCCTGCGACGGATGCCGCGAGCCGAGACCATCGTCATGGCCCTGACCGTCTTGGTCACCGTGTTCACCCATAACCTCGCCTACGGGGTCATCGTGGGTGTCGTGGCCGCCATGGTGGCCTTCGCTCGTCGCGTGGCGCACTTCGCCTACGTCGACCGGATCGTTGACACGGACGTCGACGGTGACGGGGAGCCCGATGTGCGGGTCTA
>NZ_BCSS01000050.1 GCF_001570985.1 Janibacter limosus NBRC 16128
CCGTCGCCCGGCATGATGCCGGCCAGCTCGGCCGTCCCGCGGCCGGGCGAGCGTCCCGGTGGCCGTGGTGGCCCCGGTGCCGGTCGTGGCCGTCCCGGAACCACTGGTCCCGGCGCCCGTCCCGGCGGTGGGCCCGGTGGTTACCGCGGTGGTCCCGGCGGCCGTGGTGGCACCCAGGGTGCCTTCGGTCGCGGTGGCGGCAAGCGCAAGCAGCGCAAGAGCAAGCGCGCGAAGCGGGCAGAGTTCGAGCAGATGTCCGCACCGTCGATCGGCGGCGTGATTGTTCCTCGCGGCAACGGCTCGACCGTCATCCGCATCCGTCAGGGCGCATCGCTGAACGACTTCGCCGAAAAGATCGACGCGAACCCCGCATCGCTGGTCACCGTGCTGTTCAACCTCGGTGAGATGGCGCCGGCAACGCAGTCCCTCGACGAGGTCACCTTCCAGCTGCTCGGAGCCGAGCTCGGCTACGTCATCGAGATGGTCTCGCCGGAGGAAGAGGAGCGCGCGCTCTTCGACGCCTACAACGTCAACCTCGACATCGGCCTCGAGCACGAGGAGGACGAGGACCTGGTGGCTCGTCCGCCGGTCATCACCGTCATGGGTCACGTCGACCACGGCAAGACGCGTCTCCTCGACGCGATCCGCAAGGCCGACGTCGGCTCGGGGGAGACCGGTGGCATCACCCAGCACATCGGTGCCTACCAGATCCACACCGAGCACGAGGGCGCCGAGCGGGCGCTGACCTTCCTCGACACCCCTGGTCACGAGGCCTTCACGGCCATGCGTGCCCGTGGTGCCAAGGTCACCGACATCGCGGTCCTCGTGGTCGCTGCCGACGACGGCGTCATGCCGCAGACCATCGAGGCGCTCAACCACGCCCAGGCTGCGGACGTGCCGATCGTGGTCGCGGTCAACAAGATCGATGTCGAGGGCGCCGACCCGGGCAAGATCCGCGGTCAGCTCACCGAGTACAACCTCGTGGCCGAGGAGTACGGCGGCGACACGATGTTCGTCGACGTCTCCGCCAAGCAGGGGACCAACATCGACACCCTGCTCGACGCCGTCCTGCTCACGGTCGACGCCGAGCTGGACATGCGGGCCAACCCCACCCGTGACGCCCGTGGTGTCGCGATCGAGGCCAACCTCGACAAGGGCCGCGGTGCGACCGCGACCGTCCTGGTCCAGTCCGGCACGCTCCACGTCGGTGACGCGATCGTCACCGGCTCGGCCTTCGGCCGGGTGCGCGCCATGCTCGACGAGCACGGCAACACCGTCGACGAGGCGGGCCCGTCCCGTCCCGTGCAGGTCCTGGGTCTGTCCTCCGTCCCGCGTGCCGGCGACACCTTCGTCGTGGCGCCGGACGACCGGACCGCTCGCCAGATCGCTGAGAAGCGTGAGGCCGCGGACCGTCAGGCCAGCCTGGCCAAGGCGCGCAAGCGGATCAGCCTCGAGGACCTCGACCAGGTCATCGCGGCGGGCAAGATCGACACCCTCAACCTCATCCTCAAGGGTGATGTGTCGGGTTCCGTCGAGGCCTTGGAGGATGCGCTCCTGCAGATCGACGTCGGCGACGACGTGGACCTGCGGATCATCGACCGTGGCGTCGGCGCGATCACGCTCAACAACATCAACCTGGCGATGGCCTCCGAGGCGATCATCCTCGGCTTCAACGTGCGGGCCGAGGGCCAGAACGCTGACGTCGCCGAGCGTGAGGGCGTCGAGATCCGCTACTACGGCGTGATCTACCAGGCGATCGACGACATCGAGCAGGCGCTCAAGGGAATGCTCAAGCCGGAGTACGAAGAGGTCGAGCTCGGTTCGGCGGAGATCCGCGAGGTCTTCCGCTCGAGCAAGTTCGGCAACATCGCCGGCTCGATCGTCCGCAGCGGGGAGATCAAGCGCGGCTCCAAGGCGCGCATCACCCGCAACGGCGTCGTCATCACCGAGGGCCTCGAGCTCACCGGTCTGCGTCGCTTCAAGGATGACGTCACCGAGGTCCGCGAGGGCTTCGAGTGCGGTATCAACCTGGGTAGCCACAACGACGTGCAGGACGGTGACCTCATCACCACGTACGAGATGAGGGAAAAGCCCCGCGTCTGAGCAACCACCTCGAAGGGGGGAGGAGCAGCGAGAGCTGCACCTCCCCCCTTCGTCGTGCTCGTCTCCACCGATCGACATGGGGAGTTCTCCCCGCCCCCAATGCACGGGGGGCTGGCTCTGCCGCATTAGGGTGGGCCCGACCACATCAACGACTTACAAGGGGACGCGACATGACGACGCCACCTCCTCCGCCTGGCGGCGGAGACAACCAGCCCTACAACCCTTCGGGTAACACCCCGAACCCCTCCTCGGGTTCTGGGTCCATGCCGTCCAACCCGACCCCGGGTGGCCCCCCGACCTACGGCTCCGGCCCCGCAGGCGGCATGCCGCCGCAGGCGCCCCCGCCGGTGGGTGGCTTCCCCCAGCAGGGTGGCAGCAAGAACGGCCAGATCATGTCGATCATCTCGATCGTCACCGGTGTCCTCGGTCTGTGCTGCTGCACCTGGTTCATCTTCTCGATCGCGGCCGTCGTCCTGGGCATCCTCGGTGCCAAGGAGTACGACAAGACCGGCGAGAAGAAGATCCTCGCCCAGATCGGTCTCGGCCTCGGTGTCGCCGGCATCGTCATCGGCATCATCTACTGGATCCTGATCCTCACCGGGGTCGTCGACTCCAGCTTCAACTTCAGCTCCAACCTCTGAGGTTCCGCTGACCGTCGCGGCCCCTGGTGCTTGGCACCGGGGGCCGCGCCTTACCCATAGACCAGGACGTAGATGAGTACCCCTCCACCCCCTCCCGGCTACGGGACCCTCCCTCCGGACCCGGACGGCCCGCAGCAGGGCCCGTACCCGATCGGCCAGACCCCCGGTCAGGGCGCGGGGCAGCCCTACCCGGGGACGCCGCCGCAGTACGGCCAGCAGGTCCCGCAGCACGGCCAGCAGGCCCCGGGGATGCCCGGCCCCTACGGCCAGCAGCCGGCCCACTTCGGGGGACAGCCGGCCAACAACACCGTCAAGACCGTGGGCATCGTCTCCACCGTCGCGGGGGTCATCGGCATTCCGGCCGCGTGCTGCTGCTGGTTCATCGGCTGGATCCCGGCGCTGGTCGCGCTGGGCACCGGTGTCTACGGCCTGTCCCAGGTCAAGGACGACCCCACCCAGGCCGACAGCAAGCCCTTCCTCATCATCGGCATCGTGCTCGGTGCCCTCGGCCTGCTCCTCACGATCGCCTCGGCGATCTGGGGCATGGCGAGCTTCGCGACCGGGTTCAACGACTTCTGATCGCTGGCGCGGGGCCCTCGGTTCGTCAGGACCGGGGGCCCTTCGCATACCGTGGACCCTGTCCCCACCCCAGCCCCTCATGGAGGAGTGCCATGGCCGACCCGGCCCGCGCCCGCAAGATCGCCGACCGCATCCAGGAGCTCATCGCAGCCAACCTGCAGCAGATCGTCAAGGACCCCGACCTCGGGTTCGTCACGATCACCGACGTGCGTGTCACGGGCGACCTGCAGCACGCCTCCGTCTTCTACACCGTCTTCGGTGACGAGTCGCAGCGTGAGCGCAGCGCGGAGGTCCTCGAGGCCAACCGCGGCAAGCTGCGGTCCTTCGTCGGCAAGCAGCTGGGTATCCGGCTGACCCCGACCCTGGAGATCCTCCCCGACGGCGTCCCTGAAAATGCCTCGCACATCGACGATCTGCTCCGCGCCGCGCGCGAGCGTGACGAGGACCTCGCGAAGTCCCGCACCGATGCCCGCCCGGCGGGGGACGCTGACCCCTACCGCACCAAGGAGGGCGAAGGGGAGGAGCTGCCCCCTTCGTCGCAGGAGTGAGCGAGGGTCTCGTCGTCGTCGACAAGCCGGCCGGCTGGTCGAGTCACGACGTCGTCGCCCGGTCCCGCCGGCTCTACCGGACCAAGAAGGTCGGGCACGCCGGCACCCTGGACCCGATGGCGACCGGAGTGCTCGTCCTCGGGGTCGGCAAGGGCACCAAGCTGCTCACCTTCCTCGTGGGCGCTGACAAGGAGTACACGGCGACGATCCGCCTCGGGCAGGCGACGATCACCGATGACGCCGAGGGCGAGGTGACCTCCGTCGGTGTGGTCGGCGGCATCGACCGGGCCGCGCTCGACGCGGGCATCGCCACCCTGACCGGGGACATCCAGCAGGTCCCGAGCTCGGTGAGCGCGATCAAGATCAACGGCGAGCGCTCCTACGCCCGCGTGCGTGCGGGGGAGGAGGTCGAGCTCGCCGCCCGACCGGTGACCGTCTCGCGCTTCGAGGTGCTCGACGTGCGCCCCGGCGACGCCGACGGTCATCCGGTGCTCGACGTGGACGTGCTCGTCGAGGTGTCGTCCGGGACCTATGTGCGGGCGCTGGCCCGCGACCTCGGCGTCCACCTGGGCAGCCACGGTCACCTGACGGCCCTGCGACGCACCCGGGTCGGCGGCCTCACGCTCGAGCACGCCCACACGCTCGAGGAGCTGACGGCCCTGCGCGAGGACGGCGGCGACGACGCGGTCATGCCGCTCACGCCGCTCGAGGAGGCCGCTGCAGCAGCCCTCACCACGCGTGCACTGACGGAGGGCCAGGCGCGCGCCCTCGGCTACGGACAGCGCATCGAGAGCGCCCAGCCGGGCCGTGGGGAGCCGGTCGCGGCGCTCGCACCCGACGGCTCACTGGTCGCGGTGCTCGACGAGAGTCAGGCCACTGCGCGGGCCCACGTCGTCTTTGCCCCGGCCAGTTCGTAGAGTGTGCTCTCGTGCAGCAATGGTCATCCCCGAGTGCCACCCCGTCGCAGCTGCGGCCGTGCGTGGCGACCTTCGGTAACTTCGACGGTGTGCACCGCGGGCACCGCGCCATCCTCGACGAGCTCGTCCGGCAGGCGCGTGAGCGTGATCTGCCCGCGGTCGCGGTGACCTTCGACCCCCACCCGGTGGAGGTCATGCACCCCGAGCGGGCACCCGAGATCATCTCGCCCGGAGAGCTGCGCGACGCGCTGCTCGAGGACGCCGGTGTCTCCGGCCTGCTCGTGCTGCCCTTCACCATGGACTTCGCGCAGACGAGCGCGGTCGACTACATCGTCGGCACCTTTGTCGAGGGGCTGCAGGCGAGCGTCCTCGTCGTCGGCGCCGACACCAAGGGTTTCGGTGCCGGGTACACCGGTGACGTCGACCTGCTGCGGGAGCTCGGCGCGGAGCACGGCTTCGAGGTCGTCGTGATCGAGGACCAGGGCGATGACGAGCGGTGGTCCTCCTCTGCGGTGCGCACCCACCTGTCCGCCGGTGAGGTCGCCGAGGCCGCAGCGATCCTGGATCGTCCCCATCGGGTCGTCGGGACCGTCGTGCACGGCTTCCACCGCGGCCGTGAGCTGGGGTACCCCACGGCCAACCTCGGCACCGACAGCCTCGGGCTCATCCCTGCTGACGGTGTCTATGCCGGGTGGCTCGTGCGACTCGACCTGCCGGAGGGCAGCGCGGACCGCCGTCTGCCCGCGGCCATCTCCATCGGCACCAACCCGACCTTCGACCAGCAGGTCCGGGTCGTCGAGTCCTATGTGCTCGACCGCACCGACCTCGACCTCTACGGGGAGCGGGTGGCCGTCGACTTCGTCGCGCACGTGCGCCCGACGCTGAAGTTCGACTCCATCGACGAGCTGCTCGTCGCCATGGCCAGAGATGTCGAGCTCACCCGCACCTTCCTCGGCCTCCCGCCGGCCGCATCTGCCTAGGCAGATGCGCAGAGAAGGGGGGTTGGCGCGGCAGCTGCTGCGCTCGGACCTCGTACTGATCGCGGCAGCCCTCATGGCCTCCGGGCTCGGCGCACTGCTCGTCCACTCCGCGACCCGTGGCGACTTCGGGTCGGCCTATCTCGTACGGCATCTGCTCAACCTCGGCATCGGGGTGGTCCTGGCGCTGCTCGTCGTCCGACTGGACCGGTCGGTGCTGCGCACGCTGGCTCCCTTCGTCTATCTCGCCGGGGTCCTCGGGCTGGTGCTCGTGCTCACACCGCTCGGCTCCCAGATCAATGGGTCCCGCTCGTGGATCCAGCTGCCGGGGGGCTTCTCGGTCCAGCCGAGCGAGCTGGCCAAGGTCGGCCTCTGCGTGGCGCTGCCGATGCTCCTGGCGCCGGCTGCCGAGCGACGCCAGCGTCCCCGACCGCGCGAGGTCCTCCTCGCAGGCGTCGTCACCGGGGTACCGGTCCTGCTCGTCATGGCCCAGCCCGACCTCGGCTCCGCGCTCGTGCTCGTCGCCCTGGCGCTGGGCGTCCTCGTCGTCTCGGGTGCCTCGTGGCCGTGGCTCGCCGGCGTGGCACTCGCTGGCGTCGCGGCGGTGACCGCTGCCTTCACGACCCCGCTGCTCAGTGACTACCAGCGCGATCGGCTCACGGCCTTCCTCGACCCGACCGTCGACCCGCTGGGCATCGGCTACCAGACCCAGCAGGTGCGCCGGGCCATCGCCGGCGGTGGGTGGGGCGGCCAGGGTCTGCACTCGGGCGAGCTGACCAGCTCGGGTGCCATCCCCTTCCAGGAGACCGACTTCGTCTTCTCCGCGGCCGGGGAGGAGCTGGGCTTCGTCGGGGCTGCCTTCATCGTGCTGCTGCTCGGTCTCCTCGTCGCGCGCATCGCCCTGGCCGGGACGCGCACCGAGGACCCCTTCGTCCGGCTCGTCTGCTGGGCCGTGGCGGCCTGGTTCGCGGTGCAGTCGGTGGAGAACATCGGCATGAACCTCGGTCTGCTGCCGGTCACTGGCCTCCCGCTGCCCTTCCTGTCCTACGGTGGCTCCTCGATGTTCGCCTGCTGGGCGGCTGTCGGCATCGTCATCGCCGTGACCCGCCCACCAGCGCGCCGGAGAGTCTGACCCGCGCGGGTTACCAATCGGTCACCTTGTGGACGGGACGGTGACAGGTGGGGGCTGCGTGGGAGATGATGCACCCATCACCCGCAGCCCACGAAGGAGTGGACTCTCAGTGTCCGATCCCCGTCCCACCCGTGCCTCCGACGAGGCCTTCGACGCCAGCGTCTTCGACAACAGGGCCCCCTCGGTGGGCCACCTGCTGCGTCAGCGCGTCGCCGACACCCCCGACAACATCGCCTACTCCTACCCGTCCGGCATCGCGTGGGACGAGCTGACCTGGGCCCAGCTGGGTGAGCGGGTGTGGACCCTCGCGGCCGGCCTCGTCGACCTGGGGGTCCAGCCCGAGGACCGTGTCTCGCTGGCCTCCAGCACCCGGATCGAGTGGGTGCTCGCGGACTACGCGATCATGGCGGCCGGCGCCGCGACCACGACGATCTACCCGACGTCCATCAGCGACGACGTCGCCTTCATCACCGACAACTCCGGGTCCAAGGTCGTCATCGCCGAGGACGCCGAGCAGGTCGACAAGCTGCGCGAGGTCCGTGACGCGATCCCCGGTGTGATCCACGTCGTGGCCATCGACACCGACGGCGTCGACCTGGACGACTGGGTGATCTCCCTCGAGGACCTCGAGGCACGCGGTGCCGCCGCCATCGCCTCCGACCCGGGCGTCGTCGACGCCCGCATCGACGGCACGGGGCCGGACTCCCTTGCGACGATCATCTACACGTCGGGCACGACGGGTCGGCCCAAGGGCGTGCGGCTGCGTCACGCCACCTGGACCTACCAGGGTGCCGCGATCAGAGCGACCGACATGCTCACCCCCGAGGACGTCCACTACCTCTGGCTCCCGCTGTCCCACGTCTTCGCCAAGGTCCTGCTGCTCATCGCCGCGGACGTGGGCATGCAGACCGCCATCGACGGACGCATCGACAAGATCGTCGACAACCTCGGCGAGGTCCGACCCACCTTCATGGCCGCGGCGCCGCGCATCTTCGAAAAGGTCTACGGCAAGATCTCGCTGGGCATGGAAGAAGAGGGCGGCGCCAAGGCCAAGATCTTCAACTTCGCCTCCAACGCCAGCCGCGACTACTCCCGGGCGCTGTCCGACAACCGCAAGCCCGGCCTCCTGCTGGGCCTGAAGCACACGATCGCCGACAAGCTCGTCTTCGCCAAGGTGCGCGACCGCTTCGGTGGCCGGGTGCGCTTCTTCATCTCCGGCTCGGCTGCGCTCAACCAGGACATCGCCCACTGGTTCAACGGCGCCGGTCTGCCGATCCTCGAGGGCTATGGCCTGACCGAGACGTCGGCGGCCGCGACGGTCAACCGTCCGTACGCCCTGCGCGTCGGCACCGTCGGGTGGCCCACCCCCCAGACGGAGATCAAGATCGCCGAGGACGGCGAGATCCTCATCCGCGGTGAGCACGTCATGGAGGGGTACCACAACAACCCCGACGCCACGGCCGAGGTGCTCACGCAGGACGGCTGGTTCCACTCAGGGGACATCGGCGAGATCGACTCCGACGGCTTCCTCAAGATCACCGACCGCAAGAAGGACCTCTTCAAGACGAGCAACGGCAAGTACGTGGCTCCCTCGCAGATCGAGTCGACCTTCAAGGGCCTGTGCCCCTACGTCGGTCAGTTCCTCGTCCACGGCGAGAGCCGCCAGTTCGTCACGGCGCTGATCACCCTCGACGAGGAGGCCATCAAGCCGTGGGCCGAGGCCAACGGCCTCCCCGGGGCGAGCTACACCGAGATCGTCTCCTCGGTGCAGGCGCGCGAGATGGTCCAGTCCTACGTCGACGAGCTCAACGCCGGCCTCAACCGGCACGAGCAGATCAAGAAGTTCCACATCCTGGGCCGTGACCTCACGGTCGAGGAGGGTGAGCTCACGCCCAGCCTGAAGATGCGTCGCAAGGTCGTCGCCGATAAGTTCAAGGGCGATCTCGAGGACATGTACCCCCGCTGATCGGTCGTAGCGGTCCGGACGAAGATCGGGGCAACCCCCGATTTCGTCCGGACCGCTGAACCCCCCCGTACCCTTGTCCCATGTCCGGTGAGTCGATCTTCAGCGCCCTCGAGCCATTGCTCGACAAGGTGAGCAAGCCCATCCAGTACGTCGGGGGCGAGCTCAACTCCACCGTCAAGGACTGGAATGTCGGCGGCTTCGGCCCTGACGGCGACGAGCTGACCGTCCGGTGGGCACTGATGTACCCCGACGCGTACGAGATCGGCGCCGTCAACCAGGGCGTCATGATCCTCTACGAAGTGCTCAACGAGCGCCCCGATGCCATCGCTGAGCGTTCCTTCGCGGTCTGGCCCGACATGGAGGCACTGCTCCGCGAGCACGACCTGCCGCAGTTCACCGTCGACGCGCACCGACCCATCGGCGACTTCGACGTCTTCGGGCTGAGCTTCTCGACCGAGCTCGGCTACACCAACATGCTCACCGCGCTCGATCTGGCCGGCATCCCGCTGCACGCCGACGAGCGCACCGATGAGCACCCCCTCGTCATCATGGGCGGGCACGCCTCCTTCAACCCCGAGCCGGTCTCCGACTTCGTCGACGCGGCGATCGTCGGTGACGGCGAGGAAGCCGTCCTCGCGGCGACCGACATCATCGCCGGGTGGAAGGCACAGGGACGCCCCGGAGGCCGGGTCGAGGTCCTGCGCCGTCTGGCCGCCACCGGCGGGGTCTACGTGCCGGCGTTCTACGACGTCGACTACCTGCCCGACGGCCGCATCCAGCGTGTCGTGCCCGTCGAGTCCGGTGTCCCGTGGCGCGTCGACAAGCACACGGTCATGGACCTCGACGCGTGGCCCTACCCCAAGAAGCCGCTCGTCCCGCTCGCCGAGACCGTCCACGAGCGCGCGAGCGTCGAGATCTTCCGCGGGTGCACCCGCGGCTGCCGCTTCTGCCAGGCAGGCATGATCACCCGTCCGGTGCGGGAGCGCTCGATCACCGGCATCGGCGAGATGGTCGAGGCGAGCCTGCAGGCCACCGGCTTCGAGGAGGTGGGACTGCTCTCCTTGAGCAGCGCCGACCACACCGAGATCGGTGACATCGCCAAGGGGCTGGCCGACCGCTACGAGGGCACCAACACCGGGCTGTCCCTGCCGAGCACCCGCGTCGACGCCTTCAACATCGACCTGGCCAACGAGCTGACCCGCAATGGCCGCCGCAGCGGCCTCACGTTCGCGCCCGAGGGCGGGTCCGAGCGCATCCGCAAGGTCATCAACAAGATGGTGACCGAGGAGGACCTCATCCGCACCGTCGCGGCCGCCTACGGCGCCGGGTGGCGGCAGGTCAAGCTGTACTTCATGTGCGGCCTGCCCACGGAGACCGACGAAGACGTCCTGCAGATCGCCGAGGTGGCCAAGCGGGTCATCGAGACCGGACGCGAGGTGGCCGGTCACAACGACATCCGGTGCACCGTGTCCATCGGTGGCTTCATCCCCAAGGCGCACACCCCCTTCCAATGGGCCGCGCAGCTGGGCCCGGAGGAGACGGACGCGCGGCTGTACAAGCTGCGTGACGCGATCCGGGCCGACAAGCGCTACGGGCGCTCGATCGGGTTCCGCTACCACGACGGCAAGCCCGGCATCGTCGAGGGCCTGCTCTCGCGCGGTGACCGCCGGGTCGGTCGGGTCATCGAGCAGGTGTGGCGCGATGGTGGCCGCTTCGACGGGTGGAGCGAGCACTTCTCCTACGACCGCTGGATGGCATCGGCCGAGACCGCCCTCGAGGGCACGGGTGTTGACGTCGCGTGGTTCACCACCCGCGAGCGCGAGGAGTCGGAGGTCCTGCCCTGGGACCACATCGACTCCGGCCTCGACAAGGAGTGGCTGTGGCAGGACTGGCTCGACGCGCTCGACGAGACCGAGGTCGACGACTGCCGCTGGACGCCCTGCTTCGACTGCGGCGTCTGCCCGCAGATGGGCACCGACATCGAGATCGGGCCAACGGACAGGACCCTGCTCCCGCTCACCGTCCTCGGCAGCGGCAAGCAGGACATGGTCCGCTCCTGACCCCCTTCGCACCCTGCCCGTGACAGGCTGAGCCAGACGTCACCGAGCAGGGGAGCAAGGGTATGTCGATCGACACCGGAGCCATGGTCGTCGCGGTCGTGGCCGTGATCTACGGGATCGGGTTCGCCGTCCTGCCGATGCAGCACTGGCCGCAGGAGCGCCGCTCGCGCTACACCCTGTGGGGCTGCGGGCTGATCGGTCTGCTGGCGCTCGCGCTCGTGGTCATCCCGTGGTTCATCCGCGGATAGCACCCGCACTGCGAGACCCTGCTCCCTGTGTCAATGACGAAGGGGGACAATGTCTCTCATGACCTCGTCGCCCACGCTGCTCACCGAGGCCCTGCACCGCGAGGGCGTGACCGACGCCCGCACCGATGCGCTGACGATCGGCATGTATGCCAGCGATGCCGGCATCTACCGCGTCCCGCCGCGAGCGGTGGTCTTCCCACGGCACACCGACGAGATCGCCGCGACCCTGTCCGTCGCCCGCGAGCTCGGCATCCCGATCACCGCCCGCGGCGCCGGGACGTCGTGCGCCGGCAATGCGATCGGTCCCGGGATCGTCATCGACACGGCGCGGTACCTGGGGCGCGTGCTCGAGGTCGACCGGGACAGCGCCACCGCTCTCGTCGAGGCCGGCACCGTCCACGCGACCCTGCAGGCCCGCGCTCGGGAGATCGGCCTGCGGTTCGGCCCCGACCCGAGCAGCCACAGCCGGTGCACCGTCGGCGGCATGATCGGCAACAACGCCTGTGGCAACCGGGCGCTCGGCTACGGCCGCACCAGCGACAACATCGTCGGCATGGACCTGCTGACGGCAGCCGGCACGCAGCTGACGGCCACGACCGGGGTGGCAGGGGGCCTCCCTTCGCTCAGCGGTGACGACGCGCTCGTCGCCCGCCTGACCCAGCTGACCGACGACCACCTCGACACCGTGCGGACCACGTTCGGCACCTTCGGGCGACAGGTCTCCGGCTATGCGCTGGAGCACCTCGCCCCGGAGCGTGGCCGCGACATCGGTCGGATGCTCATCGGCTCCGAGGGGACCCTCGCGGTCGTCACGCAGGCTCGTGTCCGCTTGGTCACCGACCCACCCGCGACCTGCCTGGTCGTGCTCGGCTTCCCGGACATCTACGCCGCCGGCGATGTCGCCCACCTGCTCAAGGGTCTGGGAGCCGTGGCGGCCGAGGGCATCGACTCGCGCATCGTCGACATCGTGCGCACCCGCCGCGGCGAGCACGCGGTCCCCGACCTGCCCCGCGGCGCCGCGTGGATGCTCGTCGAGGTCCCCGGCGAGGATGCCGCTGCTGCCCACGCCGCCGCGGAGCGGGTCCGTCGCGAGATCGAGCACACCGACTCCCTCGTCGTCACGGACCCGGCACACGCTCGGGCACTGTGGAAGATCCGCGAGGACGGCGCCGGCCTCTCGGCACGCTCGCCGCGCGACCGCCCGGCCCACGCCGGCTGGGAGGACGCCGCGGTCCCGCCGGCGCGCCTGGGTGACTATCTGCGGGCCTTCGACGCGCTGCTCGAGGAGCACGACGTGCAGGGCCTGCCGTACGGCCACTTCGGCGACGGCTGCCTGCACATCCGTCTCGACGTCGACCTCGACGCCCCCGACGCGACCGACCGCTACCGGCGGCTCGTCGAGGACGCGGCCGACCTCGTCGCGGCCCACGGCGGCTCGCTGTCCGGCGAGCACGGCGACGGCCGGGCCCGCTCGGCGCTCCTGCCGCGGATGTACGACGCCGAGACGATGGGACTCTTCGGCGCGGTCAAGCGCGCCTTCGACCCGACCAACCTGCTCAACCCGGGGATCCTCGTGGACCCGGCGCCGGTGGATGCCGACATCCGCATCCCCGCGGCCCGCAAGGTCGCCGTCCCGCTCGCCTTCGGCTACCCCGAGGACGGCGGCGACTTCAGCCAGGCCGTGCACCGGTGCACCGGCGTTGGCAAGTGCCGCGCCGCCGGCACCTCGAGCACCGTCATGTGCCCGAGCTATCTCGCGACGGGGGAGGAGAAGGACTCGACCCGCGGTCGCGCCCGTGTGCTGCAGGAGATGCTCAACGGCTCGACGATCACGGGCGGCTGGAGCGCGCCCGAGGTCCATGACGCCCTGGACCTGTGCCTGTCGTGCAAGGGCTGCTCCAGCGACTGCCCGACCGGGGTCGACATGGCGACCTACAAGTCCGAGGCGCTCCACCAGACCTACAAGGGCCGCCTGCGTCCACGCAGCCACTACACGCTCGGCCGGCTGCCGCAGATGGCCCGTCTGGCCGCCCGCGCGCCCCGCCTGGTCAATGCCATGACCTCACTGCCGGGGCTGAAGAAGATCACCCTGCCCGCCGCCGGCGTCGACCCTCGCCGCGGCATCCCGAGCTTCGCGCGCACGACCTTCCGCTCGTGGGCCAAGGACGAAGGGATGATCGCCTCCGCCGCGCAGGCGGCCGGCACCGACCACCCCGTCGCCCTCTTCGTCGACTCCTTCACCGACCACTTCTCGCCCCACGTCGGGCGGGCCACCGTGGCCCTGCTGCGGGAGGCGGGGTTCACCCCCTTCGTCCCGGAGGAGGCGCTGTGCTGCGGCCTGACCTTCATCTCCACGGGCCAGCTCGACGACGCCAAGTCGACGCTCGATGACGCAGCACGCGCCCTTGGTCCCATCGTGGCCGCCGGGATCCCGGTCGTCGGCATGGAGCCGAGCTGTGCCGCGGCGCTGCGCCACGACCTGCCACGTCTCGTCGACTCCCCCGTGGCTCGGCAGGTGGCCGGGGGAGTGCGCACCGTCGCCGAGATCCTCACCAGCGCCATCGACGAGGGCCGGTGGGCCGCTCCCGACCTCACCGGCACCGAGGTCGTCGCCCAGCCCCACTGCCACCAGCACGCGGTGATGAGCTGGTCGGCCGACGAGGCCCTGCTGGCGCGCACCGGAGCGACCGTCACGCGCCTCGGCGGCTGCTGCGGCCTGGCGGGCAACTTCGGCGTCGAGCTGGGCCACTACGAGGTGTCGGTCAAGATCGCCGAGCAGCAGCTGCTCCCGGCCATCGACGCGGCCTCACCCGACGCGGTCGTGCTCGCCGACGGATTTTCCTGCCAGACGCAGATCGCCGACCTGTCGCAGCGGACCGGCGTGCACCTGGTCGAGCTGCTCGGCCGCAGACACACCTGATTGGAGGTATGGCGCGCCGACAAATGACTAGCGCGTATACCTCCACCCGAGTGGGGCGAAGGGGGAGCACCTACCCTTGTCGGCATGGCCGCACAACGCACTCCCGAAGGTCCGCCTCCACCCCCGGCGGTGCAAAAGCTGCGCATCCAGTACGCCCGTCGCGGACGGCTGCGCTACTCCTCGACCCGTGACTTCGGGCGGGCGCTCGAGCGGGCCCTGCGTCGCTCCGGCGTGCCGATGGCTTACTCGGCGGGCTTCCACCCCCACCCCAAGATCTCCTACGCCAACGGCGCGGCGACCGGTGCGGCGAGCGAGGCGGAGTACTTCGAGATCTCGGTGACCGAGCAGGTCGACCCGGACGCGGTCGCCACTGCGCTCAACGCGGCCCTGCCCGACGGGCTGGACATCGTCTCGGTCGTCGACGCCCAGCCCGGCGCGCTGGCCGATCGCCTGCAGGCGAGCCGGTGGCTGCTGGAGTTTCCCGGCGTCGAGTCGGCTGATCTGGAGCGTGCCGTCGCGGGGTTCATGGCGCAGGAGCACGTCGAGGTCGAGCGGATGTTCAAGAAGGGGTTGAAGAGCTACGACGCGCGCGGGCCGGTCGAGCGGGCTGTCGCGGGGGTGAACTCGGACGGTTGTGCGATACTGACAATGGTCGTGCGGCACACCACACCTGCCGTTCGCCCCGACGACGTCCTCAGCGCGATCGCCGCTGCCACCTCGTTCGCGCCATCGCAGTCGCCCAAGGCGACCCGACTGGCGCAGGGGATCTGGAGCAGCGAGACCGAGAGCGTGGCCGATCCACTGGCCGCCGACTGAGACGACGCCGGCCCTGACGGGGTGCCGCGCTCAGCGCGAGCCCCGCCGAGGCAACACGGATCTTTTCGCGGGTGCGAGACGCCCGCCACGCCGCACAGCGGTCGGGTTGCACCTCAGGGTGCCGGTGTCGGGATCCGGTCGAGGTGCAGGAGGTGCCACATGGCCACCGACAACGAACACCAGCACGACGAGTCCCTCGACAACGAAGTCGTCGTCGAGGAGGAGACCCAGGCACAGGCGCCGGCTGCGGCCGTCCCGTCCTTCGGACTGCTCTTCCAGCCGCCGACCACCGTCTCGGCCCCGCCCCGCCGTCGCCGTGCTCCCGAGCCGGAGCCCGAGCCGGAGCTCGAGGACGACGACGCGGATGAGGTCGAGGTCAGCGACGACAGCGCCACCGACCACGGTGCCAGCGCCCACGGCAACGACGACAGCAACGACTCCACCGACGACGACAACACCCAGGGCGAAGGAGGGCGCCGTCGCCGCCGTCGTGGTGGCCGGGGCCGCAACAGCAACAACCGCTCCTCTGACTCCTCCGACTCGTCTGACGATGGCAACAGCGCGTCCGACAACGACTCCTCCAGCGATGACCAGTCCTCGAGCGATGACGACTCCTCGTCCGAGTCCTCCGACGACTCCTCGCAGGAGAGCTCGGGCAACGGCGGCAACACCGGCCGTGGCCGCAGCCGGGGCCGCGGCCGCGGTCGCGGCGGCAAGCAGGACGAGCGCAACGACGACGCCGATGCTGATGACACCTCCGCCGAGGACGACTCCGACGATGGTGATGACTCCAACGACTCCAACGACTCCGACGACGACGACGGCGGCTCGAGCTCGCGTCGTCGCCGGCGTCGCCGCCGCGGTGGTAGCGGTGGCGGTGGCGGCGGCAACAACGGTGGTAGCCGGCAGGAGGACCCGCCCGGGACCACGACCCGCGTGCGCGAGTCACGCCGCGACGAGGTGCAGTCGATCAAGGGCAGCACCCGGCTGGAGGCCAAGAAGCAGCGTCGCCGCGAGGGCCGCGAGGCCGGTCGCCGCCGCACGATCATCACCGAGGCCGAGTTCCTGGCGCGTCGCGAGAGCGTCGAGCGCGTCATGGTCGTGCGCCAGCAGGGCGACCGCACCCAGATCGGTGTCCTCGAGGACGGCGTCCTCGCCGAGCACTATGTCTCCCGCGAGACGACGTCGACGCTGGTCGGCAATGTCTACCTCGGTCGCGTGCAAAATGTGCTGCCGAGCATGGAAGCGGCCTTCATCGACATCGGCAAGGGCCGCAATGCGGTGCTCTACGCCGGCGAGATCAACTGGGAGGCCCAGGGCGTCGGCAACGGCCAGGCCCGTCGCATCGAAAACGCGTTGTCCTCCGGTGACTCGGTCCTGGTCCAGGTGACCAAGGACCCGGTCGGTCACAAGGGCGCGCGCCTCACCTCGCAGATCTCCCTGCCCGGTCGCTACGTGGTCTACGTGCCCGAGGGCAGCATGACCGGCATCTCGCGCAAGCTGCCCGACACGGAGCGCTCGCGCCTGAAGTCCATCCTCAAGCAGGTCGTGCCCGACAGCGCGGGCGTCATCGTGCGCACCGCTGCCGAGGGTGCGTCCGAGAAGGAGCTGACGGCCGACGTCGAGCGCCTCACCAACGCGTGGGACAAGGTCAGCGCCAAGGCCGAGGGCAAGCAGGGCAAGAAGGGCTCCGCGGGCGGTGCCCCGGTGCTCCTGCACGCCGAGCCCGACATGACCGTGCGGGTCATCCGCGACATCTTCAACGAGGACTTCGCCCGGATGGTCGTCTCCGGTGACGATGCTTGGCGTGAGATCAAGGGTTACGTCGACGACGTGGCTCCGGACCTGTCCGACCGCCTCGAGCAGTGGACCGGTGGCGGCGACGTCTTCGCCGAGCACCGCATCGACGAGGGCATCGCCAAGGCGATGGACCGCAAGGTCTGGCTGCCGTCGGGTGGCTCGCTGGTCATCGACCGCACCGAGGCGATGACCGTCGTCGACGTCAACACCGGCAAGTTCACCGGCTCCGGGGGCAACCTCGAGGAGACGGTGACCAAGAACAACCTCGAGGCCGCTGAAGAGATCGTCCGCCAGCTACGGCTGCGCGACATCGGCGGGATCATCGTCGTCGACTTCATCGACATGGTCCTGGAGGCCAACCGCGACCTCGTCGTGCGTCGCCTCCTGGAGTGCCTGGGCCGTGACCGCACCAAGCACCAGGTCGCCGAGGTCACCTCGCTCGGGCTGGTCCAGATGACGCGCAAGCGCGTCGGTGCGGGCCTGATCGAGGTCTTCTCCGAGGAGTGCGACCACTGTCAGGGCCGCGGCATCATCGTGCACAGCGAGCCCGTCGCCCACGACCCGGGCGGTCACGCCGGTGGTAACCACGGTGGCAACAGTGGTGGTGGCAACGGCGGCGGCAAGTCCCGTCGTGGTCGGTCGAAGGGGGAGTCGGACTCCCCGCAGCAGCGCCAGGAGCCCGTCGATGAGCCCACGGACGCCCATGGCCGTACCGCGGCCCAGATCGCTGCGGCGGCCCACGCCGCTGCGATCAAGACCATCGCGGGCGAGCCCGGCGAGGACGATGTCGCTGAGCTGGCCGCCCCCGTGGCCGACGAGCCGGCCGTCGAGGAGTCGACGGAGCCCGAGCCGAAGGCACCCACGCGTCGTCGT
>NZ_BCSS01000051.1 GCF_001570985.1 Janibacter limosus NBRC 16128
GGCGGGCACGGCCAGTGGTTGCTCGCCCTCCCGCCGCACCACATCGCCGGGCTCCAGGTGCTGCTGCGCAGCATCGCGGCCGGGACCACCCCGGTGGTGCTCGGTCCCGGGGCGGTCACCCCCTTCGCGCTCGTGCAGGCCACCGCCGGGATGCACGCCGAACGTCGCTACACGTCGCTCGTCCCCACCCTGCTCGCCCGGCTCATCGACGACCCGCTCGGGCTGGAGGCGCTGCGGCGCTTCGACGCGATCCTCGTCGGCGGGGCTGCCACACCACGCTCGCTGCTCGACCGGGCCCGCTCCGAAGGCGTGCGGGTCGTGACGACCTATGGCATGTCCGAGACCGGCGGCGGCTGCGTCTACAACGGCAAGCCCCTCAAGGGCGTTGCGGTCCGCGCGGATGACACCGGCGCCCTCGAGATCGGCGGACCGGTCGTCGCCCACGGGTACCTCGGCCAGGCCAGCGAGGCCTTCCGGACCGACGGCGGGCAGCGCTGGTTCCGCACCGGTGACCTCGGGTCCGTCGACGGCGACGGCCGGGTGAGCGTCACCGGCCGCGCCGACGACATCATCAACACCGGCGGACTCAAGATCGCGCCACGCGTCGTCGAGGAGGCCGTCCTGGCGCACATCGCCGCGGTGACCGAAGCCGTCGTCGTGGGCGTGCCCGACCCGCAGTGGGGTCAGTCCGTGGCGCTGGCCGTCGTCACCTCCCCCGGTGGGCCGCCGATCGGCCCGGTCCCGGAGGGTGGCGTCACCGAGATCCGCGAGATGCTGCGGCCCCACCTCGAGGCCGCCGCCCTCCCCCGTCGAGTGCACGTCGTCGCCGAGCTGCCCATGCGCGGCCCGGGCAAACCCGACCGCACCGCCGTGGCGCGTCTGCTCGGAGCCTGACCGCCTCGTAAGATCGGCGATCGTGGCCACCATCAAGCAGTGGATCGCCGGCGCCCGTCCGCGAACCCTCCCCGCAGCAATCGCCCCCGTCATCGTCGGTACCGCAGCGGCAGCAGCCCACCGGGACCCCGACGAGGGGCTGCCGGGCGCCAACCTCGGCCTCGCGCTGCTCGCCATGCTCGTCTCCTGCTGCCTGCAGATCGGCGTCAACTACGCCAACGACTACAGCGACGGCATCCGCGGCACCGACGAAGAGCGCGTCGGCCCGGTGCGGCTGGTCGGCCAGCGGCTCGCCAATGCCGAAAACGTCAAGATCGCGGCCTTCAGCTTCTTCGGGCTCGGGGCCTTCGTCGGCTTCGCGCTCGTGGCCCTGAGCCAGGCCTGGATCCTCATCCCGATCGGCGCCCTGGCGATCGTCGCGGCGTGGCGCTACACCGGCGGCGACAACCCCTACGGCTACCGCGGCCTCGGCGAGGTCTACGTCTTCATCTTCTTCGGGCTGGTCGCGACGCTCGGCACGCTGTACACCCAGATCGGCACGATCACCGCGGTCGGCGTGCTCGGCGCGATCGCCGTTGGGTCGCTCGCCACCGCGATCCTCGTCGCCAACAACCTGCGCGACATCCCGACCGACTCCGTCACAGGCAAACAGACCCTGGCCGTGCGACTCGGTGACGCGCGCACCCGCCAGCTCTACCTCGGGCTCTTCGCCGTCGCGATCGTCTGCACCCTGCTCATGGCCATCTGGCGCCCGTGGGCCCCGCTCGGCCTGCTCGGCCTCGTCATCGCCTGGCCGGGCATCCAGGCGGTGCGCTCCGGCGAGACCGGCCGCGCGCTCATCCCGGCCCTGGCACTCACCGGGTTTGCCGAGCTGATGTGGGCGGTCTGGCTCTTCGCCCCGCTCGCGCGCTGACCCCCTTCGCCACTCAGCGGCGGCGCTCAACAAGACAAACCTCGCCTTCGCAGGAGTTTCAAACTCTTGCGAAGGCGAGGTTTATCGGGTGACCCGGAAATCCTGGAGCGGGAGGGACGACACCCCTCAGCGGAAGGTCTCGGGCTCCTCGGCCTCCGGCTTCGAGTCCTTGGCGGCGTCCGAGCGGTCCCGAGCGGCGTCCTCGACGGCCTCGTCGGTGTCGGTGCGCGCCGACCGAGACTCCGCCTTGGCGGCCTGACGGTCCTGGATCTGCTGGATCATCTCGGCACGGAAGGGCTTGAGCACCAGCGCCGAGATGATCATCGATGCCAGGGCTGCGCCGACGACCAGCCAGGGGAGCTCGTTGGGCTCACGCAGGCCGACCAGCCACAGCAGCGCGAGGCAGCCGAAGAAGATCATCGTGCGGAGCAGGGTGTAGCGGACCAATTCAGTGCCTCACTGCGCGTAGCTGTGCTGGCCGATGAAGTAAAAATTCACGACCGTGTAGTTGATGACGATGCAGGCGAACCCGGCGATGGCGATCCAGTTGGCCGTCCGCCGCGAGGTGTTCTTGGTCGCCCGGGCGTGCAGGTAGGCGGCGTAGACCGTCCAGATGACGAAGGTCCACACCTCCTTGGGATCCCAGTTCCAGTAGGAGCCCCAAGCCTCGCGGGCCCAGATCGCGCCCGCGATGAGCGTGAAGGTCCACAGCGGGAAGCCGATGATGTGCAGCGAGTAGGAGAACTTCTCCAGGGACTTGGCCTCGGGCAGCTTGCGCCAGAAGCGCTCGCCGCCGACCCCGCGGTCGCTCATCAGGTAGAGAGCCGACACGATGGCGCCGACGACGAAGATCCCGACGGACAGGGTCGCGACAGTGACGTGGATCGGCAGCCAGTAGGACTTCAGCGAGGGCACCAGCTCGTCGGCCTCGACGTACCAAGCGGTCGAGGCGACCATCAGCAGCAACGTGACGAAGGCGGTGACGAAGACGCCCAGCCAGCGCACGTCACGACGCAGGGTCGCGACGCAGTAGACCACCATGGCGAAGAAGGCACCGGCGATGCTGAACTCGAAGAGGTTGCCCAGCGGGAAGCGCTGCACGGCCAGCCCGCGGAAGACGCACGAGAGCAGCAGCAGGGCGGCACCCAGCCAAGACAGGGACCCGGCGATGCCGGCCGCCTTGCGGGCCCGCGCGGGGGTCTCGGCGACCACGTCCCCGGTAACGCCACCTGCATCCGGCTCCGACCCGCCACCGCCGACGGTCGCGGGGACCTTGGCATCCGCCGTCGTCTGCTCGCGCACGGGCACGGACTGCGCGAGGTAGAGGGCGTAGCAGAGCATCGCCACGGTGATGACCAGCGCGGCCGAGGCCAGCGCATAGTTGGCGTTCTGGGCCAGGATCTCGTTCGTCATGATGTCCTCGATTGTCCCACGAGCTCGTCGCGGATCTCCTGGACGATCTCGAGGAGGCCCTCGTCGTCGTCCTTGCTCATGCCGCCGACGTCGACGCGCACGCTCTCGCCCTCCTGGACGAGACGCACGAAGACACGGCGGCGCTTGATGGTCAGTGTCGTGATGAGGCCCGCCAGCGCGGCGAGCGCCGACCACAGGGTCAGCCCCTTGCCCGGGTCGTGCCGGACGGAGAAGCCCGCGAAGCGTTCGACGCCGTCGAAGGTGATCGTGCCCTTGCCGTCGGGCAGCGTGGCGCCCTCACCGGGCGTGAGCCACAGGCGCAGCGCGTCCTTGCCGTCCGTGGTCTCCACCTTGGTCATCGACGCGGTGTCGAGGGTGAAGACGGACTGGGGACGACCGTCGGGATAGAGCTCGCCGGTGTACATGCTCATCGCGAGCGCCGGGCTCCGGGTGTCCGGGAAGACCGAGATCGGCCCCTGGTCGGGGTCGATGTAGGCCGTGGGGAGGAAAAGACCGAGGAAGCCGAACTGCTCCGGCGACGCGGCCCCGACCTTGATCGCGCCGGTGGAGCGGTAGTTGCCGTCCTGGGCGAGGAAGGGGGTGGCCCCCTGGTAGAGGACCTCGCCGTCCTCGTCCTTGACCGTGACGACCGGGGCATAGCCGTTGCCGAGGAGGAAGACGGTCGCGCCCTTCATCTCCAGGGGGTGGTTGACCTTGACGCTGTCGGTGAACGCGTTGCCGTCCTCCTCGACCACCTTGACGTGCGCCTCGAAGTCGCGCGGCTGGCCGAAGGTCGCTGCGGAGGGCTCGCGGTCGTTGAAGTCGGCCGTCATCTCCTCCACCTCGATGGCGAAGGGGGACAGGCTGGACTCGTCGACGAGCGGCCCGGGGGCGAAGGTGTCGTAGCGCGTCACCGTGCTGACGAAGGAGTCCCCGGAGGGCACGACGATGTCGGCCTTCCACCCCCACAGGTGCCCGACCGCGACACCGATGATGAGGGTGACGAGGGCGGTGTGGAAGACGAGGTTGCCGGTCTCCTTGAGGTACCCCTTTTCCGCGGAGACGGACAGCTCGTCATGGCTGGCGACCCGGAAGCGACGCCGACGCAGTACCGCGGTGGCGGCCTCGCGGATCTCGTCAGCGTTGCCCTCGACCTCGCCGTCGGCGTGGGCCTCGAGGCGGACGAGCCTCTTGGGGGCGCGAGGAGGCTTGCTGCGCAAGGCTTTCCAGTGCACCGAGGTGCGGGGGACGATGCAGCCGATGAGCGAGATGAAGAGCAGCAGGTAGATCGCGGAGAACCACGGGGAGGCGTAGACCTCGAAGGCGCCGAGCTTGTCGAGCCACGGTCCGGTCGTCTCGTGGCGGGCGATCCAGTCGGCGGTGCGCGCCGGGTCGAGGCTGCGCTGGGGGAAGACGGAGCCGGGCACGGCGCCGATCGCGAGCAGCAGGAGCAGGAAGAGCGCGGTGCGCATGCTCGTCAGCTGTCGCCAGCCCCACCGCAGATAGCCGACCACGCCCAGCTTGGGCTGGGTGATGTCCTGCCGGGTCCCACTCACAGGACCACCTCCACGTCGTTGATCAGATGGATCTGCAGCCACTGGGTGAGGTTGTCCCAGCCGCCGGTGAGCAGCAGCACCCCGACGACGAGGAGCAGCACCGCACCGACGACCTGGATCGCCCGCTGGCGGCGCCGCAGCCACGCGGAGACCGGCGCCCAGCGCTCGTAGGCGGCAGCGATGAGCAGAAAGGGCAGACCCAGCCCCATGCAGTAGGCCAGCGCCAGGATGACCGCTCGCGTCGTCGACGCGTCGCCGGTCAGGTTGAGCGTGAGGACCGCGGCCAGGGTCGGCCCCATGCAGGGCGCCCAGCCGAGGCCGAAGACCGCCCCGAGCAGCGGCGCACCGGCGAGGCCGGCGGCAGGCTTGATCGGTAGGCGCAGGGTGCGCTGGGACCCGGCACCGAGGAAGACGAAGGCCATCAGGATGACGAGCACCCCGCCGATGCGCATGAGCAGCTCACGGTGCTCGACGAGGGCACGACCAGCCGTCGCGACGAACATCGACGCCAGGACGAAGACGACGCTGAAGCCGAGGATGAACAGCAGCGTCCCGAGGACCATCCGGCCCCGGCTGCGCTTCTCGAGCGCGACATCGGACAGGCCGGTCACATATCCGAGGTAGCCGGGCACGAGCGGCAGCACGCACGGCGTCGCGAAGGAGACCAGGCCCGCGAGCGCCGCGACGAGCACGGCGAGCGGGAGGGCTCCATCGGTGACCTGGTCGCTCAGCGTGGTGGGGACCGCGGCGAGCGAAGGGAGGGACGCGATCATCCGGCTTCTGCCGCCGTGTCCTCGACCGCGCCCACGAGGGTCGAGGTCGTCACCGGTCCCAGGACGACGGCCGCGATCCGACCCTCACGGTCGAGCACGGCCGTGGAGGGCTGGGTGGTCATCTTGCCCTGCATGTCGATCGCGGTCTTGCCCGACTTGTCGTAGATGGAGGGCCAGGTGAAGCCCCACTCCTTGCCCTGAGCCAGACCGGTGGCCATCGAGGACTCGCGGTAGTTGATGCCGACGAACTCGACGTCATCCCCCTTCGTCTCCTCGTGGGCCTCGACGAGGTGCGGGGCCTCCTTGGCGCACGGACCGCACCAGCTGGCCCAGAGGTTGACGACGACGACCTTGCCGCGCTCGTCCGCGCTGTCCCAGGTCTTGCCGTCGATCGTCTCGCCGGCCAGCTCCACCGGCTCACCGCGGTCCTCGGGGGCGAAGAGGGTCATCGACCCGTCGCCGTTGCGGGAGCCGACCTCCTTCGCCGCCTTCTCGGAGGCGGACTCGCCGCACGCGGACAGTCCGCCGACGAGCGCGAGGGCACTCATCGAGGCGACGAGGGTGGAGGTCAGGCGACGGGTCTTCATCGAAGGGGGTCAGGCTCCAGGGGTCGTGGCGGCGTGTGCGTAGAGGTGCGCAGCAGGCTCGCTGTAGGTGACATCGGTGATCTCGTCGCCGGTGAAGGTCACCGACGTGAGGGAGGCGAGGTTGCACTCCCGCCTGCGCGGGTCGTGCCAGAGGTTGCGGTGCTCGAGCACGCTGCGGATGGTCCAGATCGGCAGCTGGTGGCTCACGATCAGGACCTCGTGGCCGCGGGCGTGGTCGCGGGCGTCCTCGATGGCCGCCATCATCCGCTTGCCGATGGCCCGGTAGGACTCACCCCAGGTGGGCTTGGTCGGGTCACGCAGCCACCACCAGCGGCGGGGGTCGAGCAGCAGTCGCTTGCGGAAGCGGCGCCCCTCGAACTTGTTGCCGGCCTCGATGACCCGCGGGTCGACGACGGCGGTCAGGCCGTGACGAGCGAGCGTCGGGGCCGCCGTCTCGGCGGTGCGCTCCAGCGGGCTGTGCACGACGAGCGCCAGGTCGGCCTCGGCGAGGCGCTCCGCGACGACATCGGCCATCTCGCGACCCAGCGCCGACAGGTGGTAGTCGGGCAGTCGGCCGTAAAGGATCTTGTCGGGGTTGTCGACCTCGCCGTGACGCAGCAGGTGCACAACGGTCCGCTCGGCCCCGGGGCGGGACCCGTGCTCGGCGTGGGCCTCACGGGCGCCTTCTGCAGCCTCGCTGGCAGCTCCTGCGGCCTGCGCTGCGGTCTCTGCGGTCTCGGTGTCGACGGGCAGGTCGGTGCCTGAGTCGGGCAGCGGCTCGGTCATGGCCGGGATTGTCCCACCTCAGTCTGAGAGGGACCTGCGGTGGGCCACCACGGCGTCGTAGAGAGCCTTCTTGCCGTGCCCGGTGGACGTGGCCACTGCGGCGCAGACGTCCTTGAGCCGGGCGCCGCGATCCTTGCGTGCCAGCACCTCGGCCACGGCGTCCTCGAGGGAGACGCTCATCTCCTCGGCGCCCCCGACGACGATGGTGATCTCGCCCTTGACACCCTCGGCCGCCCACTCTGCGAGCTCGGCGAGACCGCCCCGCCGGACCTCCTCGTAGGTCTTGGTCAGCTCGCGGCAGACGGCGGCCTGACGGTCGGCGCCGAGGACCTCGGCCATGATCTCCAGGGACGCCGCGATCCGGTGGGGCGCCTCGAAGAAGACCATCGTGCGCCGCTCCGTCGCCACCTCCTCGAGGACCGAGCGCCGCTCCCCCGCCTTGCGCGGGAGGAAGCCCTCGAAGCAGAAGCGGTCGACCGGCAGCCCCGAGACCGCCAGGGCCATGAGCACCGCACTCGGCCCCGGCACGCAGGTCACGACCTGGTCGGCGTCGATGCACGCCCGCACGAAGCGATAGCCCGGGTCGGACACCGACGGCATCCCGGCGTCGGTGACGAGGACGACACGCTGCCCCTCCTGCACCAGCTCGAGCAGCTCTGCGGTCTTGGTGGCCTCGTTGTGCTCGTGGTAGCTGACGACGCGCGCGGGCAGGTCGACGCCGATGCGGGCTGCGAGGCCGCGCAACCGGCGGGTGTCCTCGGCGGCGATGACGTCCGCGCCCGCGAGCTCCTCGCGCAGGCGCGGGCTGGCGTCACGCGGATCGCCGATGGGTGTGGCAGCGAGGACGAGAGGCATGCCGCCCATCCTCCCAGCACGCGCGCCCGAGTCCCACCGCTCGCCTACGATGGCGCGCATGGACCGGGGGCAGCAGCTGCGTGGACGCCTGCTCGGTCTTCGTCCCACCGATGCCCTGTGGGGCTGGGCCGGTCCGCTGCTCTTCGCCGCGATCGGCGGGATCCTGCGCTTCTGGGCCCTCGGCCGCCCCCACCAGCTCGTCTTCGACGAGACCTACTACGTCAAGCAGGGCGTCTCGATGCTCGACTACGGCGTCGAGATGCGGTGGAACGGCGACGGCGAGGAGGTCGACCCCCTCTTCACCCAGGGCACGACCGCCGTCTTCAACGCCACCGACGGCGACATGGTCGTCCACCCGCCGGTCGGCAAGTGGATCATCGCCTTCGGCGAGTGGATCTTCGGGTCGACGTCCAGCTTCGGCTGGCGCTTTTCGGTCGCGCTGCTCGGCACCCTCTCGATCCTCATGGTCGGCCGGATCGCCAGGCGCCTCTTCGGATCCACCTGGCTGGGGGCCATCGCCGCCTTCCTGATGGCCTTCGAGGGGCACCACTTCGTCCACTCGCGCACCGGGCTGCTCGACATCATCCTGATGTTCTTCGCCCTTGCGGCCTTCGGAGCGCTGCTCATCGACCGCGACTGGTCGCGAGCCCGCTTGGCGGACAAGGCAGCGAGGCTGCGTCCGGGCTTCACGACCGGCCCGATGATGTGGTGGCGTCCGTGGCGGCTCGTCGCCGCGCTCTCCCTGGGTCTGGCCTGCGGCACCAAGTGGTCCGGCCTGTACTTCTTCGCCGCCTTCGGCCTGATGACCGTCTTCTGGGACATCGGGGCCCGCCGGGCGGCCGGCGCCCGCCACTGGATCGTCGCCGGCATCGGCAAGGACGGCGTCTGGGCCGGCCTGTCGATGAGCGCCGTCGTCCTGGCCACCTACCTCGCGTCCTGGGTCAGCTGGTTCGCCACGAGCACCGGGTACAACCGGACCTGGGCGGTGGACCACCCGGGTGAGGGCGTGCAGTGGCTGCCTCCTGCCCTGCGCTCGCTGTGGCAGTACCACGTGCAGGTCCTGGACTTCCACGACCACCTGACCTCGCCGCACACCTACCAGTCCAACCCCTGGTCGTGGATGATCCAGTCCCGGCCGACCTCCTTCTTCTACGAGTCACCGACGCAGGGCATGACCGGCTGCCACGTCGAAAAGTGCTCCAAGGCGATCAGCTCGCTCGGGTCGGTCTCCATCTGGTGGTTGGCAACGGCCGCGCTCTTCTTCCTCGCCTACCACTGGGCCTTCAAGCGTGACTGGCGCGCCGGGGCGGTCCTCGCCGGGTTCGTCGGCGGCTGGCTGCCGTGGTTCTTCCTGCAGCACCGCACGATCTTCACCTTCTACACGATCGCCTTCGAGCCCTGGGTCATCCTCGCGGTGGTCTTCATGCTCGGGCTCGCGCTCGGACCACCGGGGGCAGACGCGCGCCGGCGCCGCATCGGGCAGATCGCCGTGGGCCTCTACCTGCTGCTCGTCCTGGCCAACTTCGCCTTCTACTGGCCGATCTGGACCGCCCAGGTCATCCCCTACGACCAGTGGCGCTGGCGCATGTGGTTCCCCAGCTGGGTGTGACGGGTCTCGAGGGTCGGCCGCGGACGGCCGCCCACCTCGACCAACGACGTGTCGGGGGCCCCTCGTACCCTCGAGGCCATGGACTTCCCCCTCGTCGACGGCACCCGCGGCCCTGCAGTCATCACCGCGGGTGACCTGAGGTACGGGCGCGAGTGCGAGTACGGGCTGCTGGTCAGCGCCGACGTCCGCCTGGGCCGCCGCACAGCCGTCGAGGCCGAGGCCGACCCGATCCGCGAGCGCTTCGGCGGTCTCGGTCGCGACTACGAGCGCGAGGTCACCGACGAGCTGACCCTCCAGGTCGGAGGGGCGAGCGGTGACGGGGTCGTCGACGCCCGCCGACTCGGCCCCGACGAGGTCCTCAGCGCGCTCGCCGACCCCCGGACCCGGATCGTCCACCAGGCGGCCGTCCACGGCGAGCGCTTCGTCGGGCGGGCGGACCATCTCCTGCGCGATGACGCAGGCCGGTGGATCGTCGCCGAGACCAAGCTCGCCCGCAGCGCACGGCCCCATGCCCTCCTGCAGGTGGCCGCCTACGCCGAGGCCTTCGCGGCTGCCGGGGTGGAGGTCGCCCCCTTCGTCCGGCTGATCCTCGGGGACGGGAGCCACCACGACACCCCGCGCGAGGACCTGACGGAGGAGCTCGCACAGGTCCGCGAGCGCCTGCTCGAGGTCCTCGACACCCACATCGGCGAGGTGCAGTCCGCCGTGTGGGGCGATGTGCGCTGGCGCGCCTGCCTGCGCTGCGACGCCTGCCGCGCCGAGCTCGCCGCCCGCGGCGACGTCGGCCTCGTCGCAGGGGTCAACGCCTCGACCCGTCGGCTGCTCCTGGAGGCAGGCATCACGACGATGGTCGAGCTGGCCGATGGCGCTGGCCCCGTTGCGGGAGTGGATGACTCGCGCCTCATCGCGATGCGCAGCCAGGCGCGTCTCCAGCTGATCGACCCGACGCCGGAGCGCCCGCTGCCGTACGAGATCCACAACCCGGCCGCGCTGGCCGCGCTCCCGGGGCCGAGCGATGGAGATGTCTTCTTCGACTTCGAGGGCGATCCGTTGTGGAAGGGCGCGACCCCCACCGACCAGGGGTTGGAGTACCTCTTCGGCTCCCTCACCGCAGGTGGGGAGTTCGTCCCCTTCTGGGCCCACGACCGCGAGCAGGAGCGCGCCGCGCTCATCGGCTTCGTCGACTGGCTGCGCGAGCGGCTCGAGCGCTGGCCCGACCTGCACGTCTTCCACTACTCGGCCTACGAGCGGACGGCCCTGACCCGGATCGCGGCACGCCACGGCGCCTACGAGGAGGAGGTCGCGGACCTGCTCGACGGTGGCGTCTTCGTCGACCTCTATGCCGCGGTCAAGTCCGCTGTGCGCGTGGGCAGCCCGTCGTACTCGATCAAGCGCCTGGAGCCGCTCTACATGGGCGCGGACCTGCGCGACGCCGACGGCGTGACCGCCGGCGGCGACTCGATCATCGAGTACCAGCGCTACCGTGAGGCCGCAGCCGCCGGCGACCACACGGAGGCGGCCGCCCGGCTGGAGGACCTGCGCCAGTACAACGAGTACGACTGCCTCTCCACCCTGCGGCTGCGTGACTGGCTGCTCGCCCACGCGGCCGTATCCTGAGCAGCGTGCTCCCCGACCGCCCATTGGCCCCACGCAGCGCCGAGCAGGCCCGCCGCCGGCAGGTGACCGTCGCAGTGGTCGCGGTCGTGCTCATGGTCGCGATCGTGGTGGGGCTCAAGGCTGCTCGTGGCTCCGAGTCAGCGCAGACTGCGCCAGCCGCGTCGACCTCGGTCGCCGTCGCCACGGCGTCGACGACCCAGAGCCCGTCGTCCGCCTCCACATCGACGACCAGGTCGACGACCACCCCAGCGCCATCACCCACCCACACCTACCGGTCCACCGGGCGCTACCACGGCGTGCCGGCCAGCGCACCGGTCCGTGGCAAGGCCGGGCAGCTGATGACCTACCGCATCGAGGTCGAGCGCGGCACCGGAGTGTCCCCCCGTGGGTTTGCCGCCGCGGTCGACGCCACCCTGCGACACCCCCGAGGATGGACGGCCGGCGGGGACTGGCGCTTCCAGCGGGTCGCGACCACCGACGCCGACCTGACCATCCGGCTGGCCACGCCCCACACCGTCGACAAGCAGTGTGCGGCCGCTGGCGCCGACACCGACGGCTACACCTCGTGTCGGGCAGGGCGTTATGTCCTGCTCAACCTGGACCGCTGGCTCGAGGGGGTCCCGCACGTCAAGGACCTCCAGCTCTACCGGCACTACCTCGTCAACCACGAGGTCGGCCACGGCCTCGGCAAGGGCCACGAGCGCTGCCCCCGCAAGGGCGGCCCGGCTCCCGTCATGGTGCAGCAGACCCTCTCGCTGCACGGGTGCACCGCCAACCCGTGGCCGCGGTCGTCCAGCGGACGGATGATCACCGGGCCTCCCGCCCGCTGACGCCTCACCAGCGGCTCCTTGGATAGGCTCGGAGCCACCGCGTGCCCGCGGATCGGGTTCCTTCACCGGGAGATCGTCCATGAGCAGCATCGAGTCGGCGCACAACCAACCCACCCGATCCCCTTGGGTCATGCTCGCCATGGCCACCATCGGGTCGGTCCTCAACTTCTGGGCGTGGGCGCTGCTCAGCCCGCTGGGCCCGCTCTTCCGCAGCACCGGGCAGCTCGGCGAGCTCACCGAGTCCGATGTCTCCCTGCTCGTCGCGGTCCCCGTCGTCGTCGGCTCGCTCGGGCGGATCATCGTGGGCTCGCTCACGGACAGCTACGGGGGGCGGGTGATGTTCCCCATCATCTCCGTCCTGACGATCATCCCGGTGCTCGCGATCCCCGTCCTCGCGCTGAGCTCCTTCGCCCTCCTGATCCTCAGCGGGTTCTTCCTCGGCATCGCGGGCACGATCTTCGCCGTCGGCGTGCCCTATGTGAACGCCTGGTTCCCACCCGCACGGCGCGGCCTCGCCGTCGGCATCTTCGGCGCCGGAATGGGTGGCACCGCGATCAGCGCCCTCACCACGGTGCGACTCTTCGACAAGGGCGAGTCCCTCCCCTTCGTCATCACCGCTGCCCTCCTGGCGATCTACGCGGTCCTCGCCTGGCTCATCATGCGTGATGCGCCGGGCCGGGCCGTCCCGACGACGAGCCTGGCGCAGCGACTGCGGGCCAATGCCACGCTCCCGGTGACGTGGATGGCCTGCGCCCTCTACGCGGTGGCCTTCGGCGGGTACGTCGCCTTCAGCGTCTACCTGCCGGCGTACCTGATCACCGGGCACGGTCTGGAGGCAGCCGATGCCTCCCTGCGGATGGCCGGTTTCGTCCTCGTGGCCGTGATCGCGCGGCCGATCGGTGGTGCGACGGCCGACAAGGTCGGCGCCATCCCCGTGCTCGGTGTGGTCTTTGCCGTGACCGCGGTCTGCGCCGCCATGGCCGCGGGCAACCCACCTCTCCACGCCGGCGGCACGGTCGCCTTCCTTGCGATGGCTGCCGCCCTCGGCGCCGGCAGCGGCGCGGTCTTCGCCCTCATCGCGCAGGTCACCGACCCTGCTCGGGTCGGAGGCGTCACCGGGATCGTCGGTGCGGCCGGCGGCCTGGGGGGCTTCATCCCACCGCTGCTCATGGGCTTCATCTACGGCCGCACCGAGTCCTACGCGATCGGCCTGTGGCTGCTCGCGATCACCGCCGCCCTGACCTTGGCCCTGACCTTCGGCCCGGTGCGGCGTCTCGGCGAGCGCCCGCCCGCCTGAGACGCCGCTGAGGATCGACGTCATGGACTCGCCGAGCAGGGGTGCGCTGCGCCTCGCCAGGGCGAGTGCCTGGGCAGCCGCCGCGTTCGGCCTGTCGACCGGCGCCCACGTCGTCGGCGGTGGGTCTCTCCCTTCGCCCGGGGTGGCTGCGCTCATCTCGATGGCCCTGCTGTGGTGTGGGCTCCTCCTCACTCAGTGGCGGCTGGGTCGGGTGGCCCTGACGCTCTCGCTGGGCATCTCCCAGCTCCTGCTCCACACCGTCCTCGCCGCGACCGAGACGATCGCGGCCACCTGTGTCGCCACCGGCTCGCACCACGTCGTGGTGGCCTGCGCCGACGGGGCCACACCCATGCCGCACGGCACGAGCGCCGGGATGGTCCTCGCGCACACGGTCGCCGCCCTGCTGCTGGCCCTCGTCCTCGCCCGCGGCGAGGACGCGGTCTGGCACGTTGCCCAGCTGTTGTGGCCGAGGCTGCCCGCCGCTCCCGCCCTGCTCCTCGTGGTGGGTCACGGACTCGCCCCCTCCAGAGGGGGCGAACCACCCCGCCCCGCCATGGTCCCGGGTGGTGCCGGTCGTCGCGGGCCCCCGGTCCGCCGCGCTCCGGCGGTCGTCTGACCCACCCCTTCGTCCGGGGTGGGACGGCAGACCGCTCTCTGCTCACCCCACACCTCACGAAGGACCTGACATGACCCGCACCATCCTGCGCTCCGGCGCTGCCCTGACCCTCGCGACCGCCGTCGTGGCCGCGAGCGCCCTGCCCGCCTCCGCCCACGTCCGCGTCACGCCCGATGCCACGGCCTCGGGGGGCTACGCGGCCCTGACCTTCCGCGTGCCCAACGAGTCGGACACGGCCTCCACCACCAAGCTGGTCGTCACGCTCCCGCAGGACCGGCCGCTCGCCAGCGTCTCCGTCCGTCCGGTCCCCGGGTGGACCGCCAAGGTCACGACGGCGAAGCTGCCCGAGAAGGTGACCGCCAACGACCTCACGCTCAGCGAGGCTCCACGGACGATCACGTGGACCGCCGACTCCACGGCCTCGGGCATCGCGCCCGGTGAGTACCAGGAGTTCGCGATCAGCGGCGGACCCCTCCCCGAGCCCGGCACGCTCGTCCTGCCCGCGGAGCAGACCTACTCCGACGGGGAGGTCTCCGACTGGTCCGAGGTCGCGGAGGAGGGCGGCGAGGAGCCGGAGCACCCGGCGCCGAGCTTCGAGGTCACGGCCGCCGAAGGGGGCGAGCCCGCCACTGCCGCAGCCCAGCCCGCCACGGCCGACTCCTCCGACACCCTCGCCCGGGTGCTCGGCGGGCTGGCGCTCGTCGTCGCACTCGGTGGCGCCGCCCTCGCGATGATGGGCCGCCGCCGGGCCTGATGGAGGTCCGGGTCACGGGTCAGCGCACCACCCGGTATCGGGAAGCAATGACCCCTGACCCGAAGACCCGGCTCGACACGAGCTCGAGCGGCACCTGCCGCTGGAGGCCGGGTAGGTACGGGCGACCGCCACCGACCAGCACCGGGTGGACGAAGGGTCGGTACTCGTCGATGAGGTCGAGCTCGGCGGCCTCGGCAGCAAGATCGGCGCCACCGATGGCGATCTCGCCCTCGTCGGACTCCGCCCGCAGCCGGTTGATCTCCTCCGCGAGCCCGCCCATCGCCAGCCGGGTGTTGCTGCCGGTGACCTCGGTGAGTGTCGTGGAGAAGACGACCTTGGGCAGCGCGCGCCACATCCGCCCCCACTCGCGCTCGGCGGGGTCGAGCTCGGGGCCGTCGCTCTCCCAGTAGAGCATCGTCTCGTGGAGCCGCCGGCCCAGCAGGTGCACGCTCGTGCCCCGCAGGTCGTGGAGGTGCTGGGCGAAGACCTCCTCGTCGGGGACGGACCAGTCGAACCCACCGTCGGGCCCGACGATGTAGCCGTCGAGCGTGCAGCCCATCGAGTAGGTCACCTGGCGCATGGTCGTCTCCTGGGTCTCGGTGAGATCGACGCTACTGCCGAAGGGGGCGCCCGTCACCCCCTGCAACCCGGTACGACGAAGGCCCCCGGCACGACGAAGGCCCCCGGCAACTGCCGGGGGCCTTCACGTCTGGTGGAGCTGAGGGGAATCGAACCCCTGACCTTCTCATTGCGAACGAGACGCGCTACCAACTGCGCCACAGCCCCAAGAACGACGGCAACCATAACACCGGGATGACGCGGGTCCACAATCCGCACGACTAGAGTCGATCGCACCCGAACCAAAGGACCTGCATGACCGACAAACGCCGCTTCCGGGGCCTGCGGATCCCGCCCATCCGACCCCGCCTGCCGCAGCTGCCACAGCTGCCCGCGGCGCCGCCGGAGGACCGGCAGATCGTCATCCAGACCACCGCGCCCAGCGCGCCGGGAGGAGCCTCGGTCCCGCCGAACTTCCGCGCGGCGTCCGAGTGGGTGTGGCGCTCGCTGATCATCGGCGTCGGGATCGTCGCGCTCCTGTGGCTGATCTCCAAGCTCTCCGAGGTCGTCTTCCCCGTCATCATCGCGCTGCTCCTGGCGGCGCTGCTCGAGCCGCTCTTCCAGCGGCTGCGCATCATCCTGCCCCGGGGCCTCGCGGCCTTCGTCACCGTCATGGGCACCCTTGCGGCGCTCGTGGCCCTCTTCAGCTTCGTCGGCAACCAGTTCGCCGCCCAGCTGGGCGACATCGTCGGCCAGGTCAGCCAGGGCGTCGACCAGTCCCGACAGTGGGTCGTCGACACGTTCGGCCTGACCGAGGGCCAGATCACGACCTGGGTCACGGACACGTGGAACTCGGTCGCCCAGGGCGAGGAGCTGTCCTCACGCGCGGCGCAGGCCGGCCTGACCGTCGGCCACCTGCTGACGGGCTTCTTCCTGGCGATGTTCTCGCTCTTCTTCTTCCTCTACGACGGCGCCGGGATCTGGGCCTGGATCGTGCGGCTCTTCCCCCGAGGCTCCCGGGCCAAGGTCCTCTCCTCCGGCGCGATCGCGTGGAACCAGCTCAAGGCCTTCACCCGCGCGACGATCCTCGTGGCCGGCACCGATGCGCTCGGTATCGGTCTGGGCGCCCTGGTCCTCGGCGTCCCCTTCGCCTCCGGCATTGCGCTGCTCGTCTTCATTGGGTCCTTCATCCCGATCGTCGGAGCCCTGATGTCGGGGTTCGTCGCCGTCGCTCTGGCCTTCGTCGCCAAGGGCCCGATCACGGCCCTGATCATGCTCGGGGTCGTCATCGCGGTGCAGCAGCTCGAGTCACACGTCCTGCAGCCGCTGCTCCTGGGTCGTGCGGTCCGCGTGCACCCGCTCGCCGTCATCCTCGGCATCGCGACCGGCATCATCGTCGGTGGCGTCATCGGGGCCCTCACCGCCGTCCCTCTCGTGGCCGTGCTCAACGCCGTGGGCCACAACCTGCTCGACCCGCTCCCCGAGGACGTCGACGACCTGTCCGACCTCGTGACGGACGCCGAGCACGCCGAGGTCAGGGTGGACGTCGCCGAGGCCGATGAGCTGGCGAGGCCAGACCACGACGCGGGCGTGCACGACGCCTGACGAGGCGAAGGGGGCCGGCCCGGCACGAGGAGGGGCCCCGGAATGACGAGAGCTCGCAACCCATGGGTCGCGAGCTCTCGTCGAATCAGCGGAAGGGAGGTCAGCCCCAGCCGGCGATGGCCGGCAGGTCCTCGTCCTCGACGTCGATGACCTGCGGGACCTCGGGGTCCACAGCGGCAGGCGCAACGGGGGCAGCAGGCTGCGAGGTCGGCTCGGGCCGGTGGGCCGCAGCCTTCATCGTGTACACCGGCCGAGGAACCGGGGTCGGCTCCCATGTCCCGGGCTCGAGGGGCCGCGAGGCGACGGGCGCCTCGTCGACGACCACCTCGGCCACCGGGGCGGTGGCCGCGACGTCGTAGATGCGCTCGGCCGTGCGGCGCGGCGCCCGCGTGGGTGCAGCAGCCTCGGC
>NZ_BCSS01000052.1 GCF_001570985.1 Janibacter limosus NBRC 16128
GAGCCGCTACGCGGAGTCCGACCGGCTCGCGCCGATGGCCGCGCAGCTCTTCCCGGACCAGTCCAACTTCGAGCGGGTCAAGGCCGTCGCGCTCTGGGTCAACACCCACATGTCGTACATCTCCGGCGCAAGCCGCGGGACCGATGGCGCCGTGGACTCGATCCTCCAGGCGTCGGGCGTCTGCCGCGACTTCGCCCACGTCGTCGTCGCACTCCTGCGCGCCCTCGGCACGCCGGCGCGGCTCGTGTCGGTCTATGCGCCGGGCCTGCAGCCGATGGACTTCCACGCAGTGGCCGAGGTCTGGGTCGAGGGGGCGTGGCACATCGTCGACGCGACGAGCATGGCGCCGCGCGAGGCGATGGTCCGCATCGCGACGGGCCGTGACGCCGCGGACACCGCCTTCCTCACCACCCGGGGTGGCCGGATGACCTTCAACCGGCAAGAGGTCACAGCGGTCCTCACCGAGGGTCAGCTGCCCCGCGAGGACTCCACCGCTCTGGTGCGCCTGGCCTGAGTCTCGCCAGCCGGTTACCTGCAGCCGTCGCGGCCATGCCCTGACCCGGGACAGGTTCCCTGAGACGGGTCTGGTCAGGTTACTCATAAGTAGGTTACTCTCCGGTAGTTGAGTCGATCGATGGGGATCGACCATGTCCGGGAGGTCCTCATGCGCCGTCGTCGCGCCCTGTCCATCGTCGCCACGATCGCCGCCGTCGCCGCCGGGGTCGGACTCAGCGCCCCAGGGGCGTCCGCGGCCTCCGCCGCCGCCCCGAAGCCGCACTACGTGCAGCTCGGTGACTCCTACTCCGCGGGCAACGGCGCCGGCAGCTACACCGAGAAGTCGTGCTGGCGCTCGCCCAACAACTACGGCCAGCGGGTCGCGACGCGTCAGGGCGCGACCTACACCAATGCGGCGTGCAGCGGCGGTGTCCTCGACGACATCCTCAAGCCCCGCGCGCTCGGCTCGTCGTCGCTGCGGACCAAGACCTACCGGGTCCTCGTGGGGGCCGTCGATGCTCGAGCCCAGTGGCTCAAGCAGGCCAAGGCCGACGCGCTGTGCGGCACCCCGAAGCAGCCCGACTTCTCCTACACGTACTCGATCCGTTCGAGCGCTTCTGTCGGCACGCTCTTCACGGCGACGGTGCGCTGCCAGCTGACGGCCCGGCCACAGATCAACTCGGTGACGACATCCACGGACGCCGTCTTCGTCACCATCGGCGGCAACGACCTCGCCTTCACGACCATCGTCACCCAGTGCCTGGCGCTGCGCTCGGCCAGCGGCTGCAAAAAGGCCATCGACTCGGCCAACTCCCAGCTCGCCGACATGAAGCAGCGGACCAAGACCACGCTCAAGGCCGTGCATGACCGCTCCGGTGGGCGCGCGGACGTCTACCTGCTCGGGTACCCGCACCTGATCAACACCAACTCCCACAAGCTCAGCTCCACCTACGACTTCGGCAAGGAGCTCGACCTGCTCCAGCGCCGCGGCGACAACACCCAGCGCGCCGCGATGGCCGAGCTCGACCGCACCACGCCCGGTCGTGGCGGTTTCATTTTTGTCGACGTCAAGAAGGACTGGGGCGGCTTCACCCACGGCATCGACCCGACGCCCCTCGGCGCCGACAACAGCAACTCCTGGCTCGTGCCCGTGCTGGGTGTGGGCCGCGAGTACAGCGAATGGGTCCACCCCAACGCTGCCGGCTGGGGCGCGAACGCCCTCGCTCTGTACGCCGCGATGTGAGGTCGACCGACTGTACAATCTTCGTATAAGGTTTGCGCATGGTCTCCAGAGCGCTGTCACGTCCCCGGGTGCGAGTCCTCGCCGGCATCATCCTCGTCCTGTGGTTCGCGCTCGCGGGGGTCGGCGGACCGCTCGTCGGTCAGCTCTCGAGCGTGCAGAACAACGACCAGGCGTCCTTCCTCCCGCAGTCGGCGGAGTCGACGCGGGTCGCTGAGCAGCTCCCGGGCTTCAACGCCGACGCCACCTTGCCGTTGATCCTCACGGTGGAGGGCGAAGGGGGACTGTCACCGGCAGCGCTCGGCGAACTGCAGAGCTGGGCGAAGCAACTGCCTGAGCAGTCGGCCGAAGGCGTCCCCGGGACGGTGGCCGACTACCTGACCGCGCCGAAGGTCCCGGTCATCCCCTCCGAGGACGGGGAGGCGGCGATCGCCGTGGTCAGCCTCGACGCGCAGGCCGTGGAGGAGACAGTCGACGAGACGAGCATCTCCAACCTGCTCGTCGAGGACCTGCGAGCCGATCTCGGTCCGCAGGTCGACGGCGCCACGGTCGCGGTGACCGGACCGGCCGGGTTCGCCGCGGACCTCGGTGAGGCCTTCGCGGGCATCGACGGGCTGCTCCTGCTCGTGACGCTGGTCGTCGTCCTGGTCATCCTGCTCGTCGTCTACCGCAGCCCGGTGCTCCCCTTCGTCGTGCTGCTAACGAGCATCTTCGGCCTGTCGCTCGCTGCCCTGCTCATCTACCCGATGGCCGACGCCCAGTGGATCCAGCTCTCGGGGCAGAGCCAGGGGATCCTCTTCATCCTCGTCGTCGGGGCCGCGACCGACTACTCGCTGCTGCTCGTCGCCCGATACCGCGAGGAGCTGCACTCGCGCGACCCGCTGCCGGCGCTCGCGGTCGCGTGGCGGCAGACGCTCGGACCGGTCGCGGCCAGTGGTGGCACGGTCATCGCCGGGTTGCTCTGCCTCCTGCTGTCGGACCTCGGCAACATCTCCGGTCTCGGACCCGTGGGTGCCCTGGGCATCCTCGGTGCGATGGTCTCCGCGCTGACCCTGCTCCCGGCAGCGCTCGCCCTGCTGGGTCGGGCGGCCTTCTGGCCGTCGGTGCCCAAGCGGGGGACCGCGCCGAAGCACCGCCTCTGGTCCTCCGTCGCTCGCCGTGTCACGCGGCGGCCGCGACTGACCTGGGTCGTCACCACCGCGGTGCTGCTCGTGGCTGCCGCTGCGGCGCTGACCTTCCCCACCTCGGGGATCACCCAGGCGCAGTTCTTCACCACGCAGGTGGAGTCGGTCGACGGGCAGGAGGTGCTCGACCGCCACTTCGACGGTGGGGACCAGCAGCCGGTGCAGGTCGTCGTGCCCGATGCTGCCGTGCAGGAGGCACAGGGCGTGCTCACCGAGCACGCCGACGTCGCCGAGCGAGTAGAGGCCAAGGAGTCGACGACCGGGTCCGGCACGACCCTCCTGTCGGCGACGCTGACCGTGGGCTCGGAGTCCGAGGAGGCCCGCGACGTCGTGCGGGACCTGCGCATTCAGCTGCACGAGGTCGACGAGGGGATCCTCGTCGGAGGGTCCACGGCCACGACCGTCGACACCGATGACGCGAGCACCCGTGACTACCGCGTCGTCGTCCCGGCCATCCTGGTCGTCGTCACCTTGATCCTCATGGCCCTGCTGCGATCCGTCGCTGCCGCAGTGCTGCTCGTCGCGGTCAACGTCCTGACCTTCGCCGCGACGCTAGGGATCTCGGCGGTGCTCTTCACCAAGGTCCTCGGCCAGCCGGGAGCCGACCCGTCGACGCCGGTCCTCGGCTTCGTCTTCCTCGTCGCGCTCGCCGTCGACTACTCGATCTTCCTCATGACGAGGGCGCGTGAGGAGTCGCTGCAGGTCGGGACGCGGCGCGGCATCCGGCGCGCGGTGGCCGTCACCGGTGGCGTCATCACGAGCGCGGGCGTGGTGCTCGCCGCGACCTTCTCGGCGCTGTGGGTGATCCCGCTGCTCTTCCTCGCGCAGATCGCCTTCATCGTGGCCTTCGGCGTGCTGCTCGACACGATCGTCACCCGCTCGATCCTCGTGCCGGCGATCGCCGCCGACCTGGGCAACCGCATCTGGTGGCCGTGGGCCGGCCGGATGGTTCCCGACGACGAGGGCGCGACGCTCGAGGACTGAGCAGCCACCCTTCGTCTCCCCCCTTGGCGGGTGGAGGCGAACGCGCGGACGAATCGCCCGCGCGTTCGCCTCCACTCAGGGGGTCGGCGCGGACTCAGTCGAGCAGGTCGACCAGCTGCGGGGCGACGCCGATGTAGGTGGCGGGGGTCATCGCGGCGACGCGCTCCTCGACATCTGTGGGCAGGCCGAGGCCCTTGACGAACTCGACGAGCTCGGGCTGGCCGATGCGACGGCCGCGGGTGAGCTCCTTGAGCCGCTCGTAGGGCTCGTCCATGCCCTCGACACCGCGGGCCCCGAGCGCACGCATGACCGACTGGATGGGCTCACCGAGCACCTCCCAGTTGCCGTCGAGGTCGGCAGCCATCGCCGCGGGGACCGCGTCGAGACCGGCGAGCCCACGACCCGCGTTGTCGATCGCGAGCAGCGAGTGACCCAGGGCGGTGCCGATGTTGCGCTGCATCGAGCTGTCCGTGAGGTCGCGCTGCAGGCGTGAGGTGACGAGCGTCGAGGCGAGGACGTCGAGGAGGGCGTTGCTGACCTCGAGGTTGGCCTCCGCGTTTTCAAACCGGATCGGGTTGACCTTGTGCGGCATGGTGCTCGACCCGACGGTGCCCTGACCGCGGACCTGGGCGAAGTAGCCCATCGAGATGTACGACCACAGGTCGGTGCACAGGTTGTGCAGTACGCGGTTGTAGCGCGCGATGTCGGCGTAGATCTCCGCCTGCCAGTCGTGCGACTCGATCTGCGTGGTGAGCGGGTTCCACGTGAGGCCCAGGCCTTCGACAAAGGTGCGCGAGACCTCGACCCAGTCGGCCTCGGGGACGGCGGCCAGGTGCGCACCAAAGGTGCCGGTCGCGCCGTTGAGCTTGCCGAGGTACTCGTCGCCCTGGATGCGACGCAGCTGGCGCATCAGTCGGGCCGCCAGCACTGCCAGTTCTTTGCCCATGGTCGTCGGCGTCGCCGGCTGACCGTGGGTGTGGGCGAGCAGCGGCACCTCACGCAGCTCGTCGGCCATCGTCGCGACGGCCTCGGCGAGCGCGTCGGCGCGGGGGAGCCAGACATCCTCGACGGCCCCCTGGACCATGAGGGCGTAGGCGAGGTTGTTGATGTCCTCGCTGGTGCAGCAGAAGTGGATCAGCTCGGACAGGCCCGCGTCCTCGGGTGCCGGCGCGATCTTGCGCAGCCGCTCCTTGAGGTAGTACTCGACGGCCTTGACGTCGTGCTGCGTGACCTTTTCGGTGGCACCCAGCTCCGCGATGTCCTCGGGGCCGAAGTCCTGGACGACCTGGCGCAGCTCGGCCTGCTCGGTCTCGGTGAGCTGCCGCACGCCCGGCACGACCTGCTGGGTCGTCAGGTGGATCAGCCACTCGACCTCGACGTGCACCCGCATGCGGTTGAGCGCAGGCTCACTCAGGTGGTCGATGAGCGGTGAGACGGCGGGACGGTAGCGACCGTCGAGCGCGCCGAGGGCGATCTGGGGCGTGGCGTCAGCGAGGCTCTGCATGGGCACATCCTCCCATCCGGCGAAGGGAGGTCCCTCCCGTGTCCGAGGTGGCGGGGCTCCCCTTCGCGCCGTTATCGATTTGAGATCTTTGGAGCACCTGTGCTTACCGTGGGGGGTCCCCGACAGCCAGAGCGTCGGGGGCGACCGATGCGGTCCTCGACCGCTCGTGGCCTCGGCCGCGTACCTATCGACGAGGAGGAGTCCCCATGACATCCACCACCCGTCAGAGCACCACCCGCCGCGCCGCCCAAGCGCTCGCCGTCGCTGGCCTGCTGAGCATGGCCGGCACCACGACCGCGATGGCCGCCGGACCCGGCGCGGGCCCAGCCGCCGGCCACGCCAGCGAGCAGGCACAGCCCTCCGGCGAGGCCAAGGGCCTGACCGGCCTGCCCGCCGACCGCGGTCAGGGCGCGGAGCACGCCTCCGATCGTGCCCTCGAGCAGGCATCCGACCACAGCTCCCTGACGCGTGACGCCGCTCCGGCGCCGAGCGCGCCGGAGGCGACCTCGACCACCGAGACGTCGACCACCGACTCCTCGACCACCGAGACCACCACCGACACGACGACCACGGACACTGCCGACAGCACGACTGCCGGTAGCTACCCGTCCGTCTGGGACTCCGTCGCCGACTGCGAGTCCGGCGGTGACTGGGACATCAACACGGGCAACGGCTACTACGGCGGCCTGCAGTTCAGCTACGAGACGTGGCTCGCCTACGGCGGTGACCAGTACGCCCCGACTGCTGACCAGGCGACCACCGCCCAGCAAGTCGAGATCGCGCAGAAGGTCCTCGAGGGTCAGGGCCCCGGCGCCTGGCCCGTCTGCTCGCAGGAGGCCGGTCTCACCGCGACCAACGGCGCCTGACGCAGCACCCACGCCCGACGGGCGGCCGCTCTCAGGGGAGAGCGGGCCGCCCGTCGTCTTGGCCGGCGGTGTGCCGGGGTCAGCCCTCCAGCTGGCGCCGGACGTGCTCGACGATGCCGTCGGCAGCCGCCGTGACCTCGGCGTAGGTCTGGTCGAAGGACGAGTCGTCGCCGTACCAGGGGTCATCGATCGCGAGAGCGTCGCCCTTGAGGCCGGCCGGGTCGAAGGAGCGGATCATCCGCACGCGGTCCTTGGCCTCGTCGGTGCCGGCGAGCCGGCGCAGCACGGTGTGGTGCCCGTGGTCGGCCGCCAGGACAAGGTCGCGGTCCTCGAACCACCGCTTGTCGAAGACCCGCGCCCGGTGACCGGAGTAGTCCCCGGTGTGCCCGTGGCGCTGCATCGCGGCGACGGTCCGGTCGTCGGCGGAGTTGCCTTCTTCCCACGCGGTGGTGCCGGCTGAGTCGATGATGACCTGCTCACCGAGACCGGCGGCCTCGAAGCGCTCGCGCAGCACCCACTCGGCCATGGGGGAGCGGCAGATGTTGCCGGTGCACACCACGGTGATGCGATATGTCATGGCGTCATCGTCTCCCATGAGTCCGTGGAAAACCCGAGAGCTGCCTGTGACCCGAGTGACGACGGGTCGGCGTCGGCGAGGTCGCCGGACAGGACGGCGAGCAGCGGCGCCCCCGCGGCAGCCGCCAGGCGGGCCGGACTCGTCGCCTCGCCGTCGGCGTGCCGAGCGCGCACGACGATGACCCCGATGACGGGCAGCTCTCGCCGGGAGAGCGCCTCGGCGCTGAGCGCGAGGACATTGGGTGCGGCCGGCCCACCGGTCGTCGCGAGGACTGCGCCGGTGGAGACCCCCTTGTAGCGAAGGGCGGTGCCCACGTCCGCCAGCGTCCCACCCCGAGCGTCGAGCGGGACGAGCAGACCGGCAGCAGCACCGATGACGAGGACGTCGTGGTCAGCGCCGACTGCAGTCACGGCCTGGCGCACGACCGGCTCGCCGCCTGCGTCGACCCGGAGGGAGCCGACGGTTGTGCCAGCGTGCGCGAGCGTCGCGACCAGGGCAGCGGCAGCGAGGCCGGCGTCGGCGCCGTCCGTGTCGGCGACGAGCACGGCACGGGGCAGCGAGAGCTCCGCGAGGGTGCTCACAGCCCGACCGCCCGACGCAGCTGGGCGCCGGTCCAGCGGTGCCGGTCGGGGCCAGCGGCCTCTGCCTCGCGGATGAGCTCGACGATGCGGGCGCAGACGGGCGCGGGGGAGCCGTGGTCGGCCCCGACCTGCACGATCACGCCTTGCAGCTCGTCGATCTCGGTGGGGCGTCCGGCGTCGAGGTCGTCGGCCATGGACGAGCGGGCCGTCGGCGAGACCTTGAGCGCGCTGCGCGAGAGGTTGGCGAAGACGGGCGTGGGGGAGCGCAGCAGTGTGGGCATGGCGGCCGCCGGGAGCGGGGTCAGCCGGGAGGGGTTGATCCCGAGCCGGCGGGCCAGGGCCAGCGACTCGTCCTGACAGGCAGCGAGCACGGTGCGGCAGTCGCGGTCACGCAGCTGGACTGCCAGGGGGAGACCGGTGAGCGCATTGATCGCGTTGTTGAGGTTGAGCAGGAGCTTGCCGAAGAGCACCGCGCGCATGTCCGGGTCGACCTCGACCCTCAGGCCGCTGCCCTGCGCTGCCCGCACGAAGGGGTCCACGCGGGGGTGGTCCTTGACCCGGATGTGGCCGCTCGTCGTCTGCGCCCAATGGGTCTCGCCGGCGCGCACGACGTTGAAGGGCACCATCCCGGACAGGACGAAGGGCCGCGACGCGCGGCTGGGGAAGGCCCCGGCGAGGGCTTCGTCGATCTGCGTGGCATTGCGCAGGCCGTTCTGCATCGAGATGACGACCGAGTCGGGTTGCAGGTACGGCGCGATCTGACGCACGGCTGCCTGGGTACCGAGCGTCTTGGTCGTGAGCAGGACGTAGTGGGCCCCCACGACGGCGCTGGCCTCCGTGGCCAGGGTCAGCCCGTCCGGGCGGACCGTCCGGGTGTGTCCTCGCAGGTCGGTGACCGTCAGGCCCTCACGCGCGACGGCGTCGACGAGGGGTTGACGGCCGATGAGCGTCACGTCGGCGGCCGCGGCCAGCCACCCGCCGAGATGGCAGCCGATGCTGCCCGCGCCCATGACGGCGACTCTCGTGCGATCCACTCTCGTCACCCCTTGCGCGAGTCGATCCGGACCGGGCGTGGTCCGGTGGTGCGATCCTATGTTGCTCACCGAGCGGTGAGGGAGACCCAGCCGTTGGCATGATCGCCGCGGGCCTTGTCGCTCGGCTCGAGCTCCGCGACGGTGTAGTCGGTGCCTCCGACCGAGATCGTCTCGTCGAGGGTGATGGTGACCTTGTCCGGCCCCAGGTGGAGGCCGGCACGGTCGGCCTCGATGTTGTAGGCGATGAGGCGCACGCCGTTGACCTCGGTCGGCAGGTTTTCCTTGAGCGTCGTCGCGTCGGGCATCGGGGTCTTGGTCTCCTGGGTCGTGGTCTCGGTCGCGCTCTGGGTGCTGGTGTCGGCTGGGGTGGCCTGACCGCTGCACCCCGCGAGGGCACAGCAGGCCAGGAGAGAGGCGGCGACCCGGCGCATCACGGCTGCACCGTGTTGACGTGGCTGAAGTTGTCCTTGTAGTCGTCGTAGGACATCTCGATCGGCTCGGCGCTCGGGTCCCAGGGGTTGACGATCTGCAGCTGACCGTCGTCGGTGATGCCCTTGACCCAGTACATGTGGTTCTTGGCGATGGTGTCGTCCTCGTAGAGCGGCCGGTCCCCGATGGTGTCGTGCGAGTCGAGCATGATCTGGCCGTTGTTGTCGAGGATCTCGCGCATCTCGTCGATGTCGGGCGCACCACCGAAGCCCAGGAATCCACCGTCGCCGGTCTCGTGCGAGTCGACGTCGCGGCCGGTGATCGCCTCAAGGCCCTGGGCCGCGGTGTCGAAGTCCATGTCGTCCCAGCTGCCGCCCATGTGCTGGGCCATCGCCTTTTCGTACAGCAGCGGCCACAGCTCGCGCTCGTCAGAGCTGGAGTTGTCAGCGAAGACGGGGTTCTGGCCGTGTGCGGGGAGGGTGGCGTCGACGCGATAGGTGACCGGCTCGCCGTCGCGGTAGAGCGTCACGTCGTAGGTGCCGTCGCCGTTGTCCGTGATGTTGCGTTCGATGACGTCGGGGTCGGTGGCGGCGATGGACTGCATCGAGGCGATGAACCAGCAGTCGTTGAGCGAGCCCTGCTCGACATCGGTCGGCGAGACGCCATCGCGGAAGAGGGGCCCCTTGATCTCGGTGTCCTCGGCGCTGCCGCGGTCGGGGTCGTAGTTGGGGTTGTCCTTCTCCTTGCTCTGCCCGCTCTCCTCGCCGGGGGCCGTGGGCGCCGTCCAACGACCGGCCGAGCCGTCGCCGGCCGAGCCGTCGTCCTGGTCTTCCGCCTGCCGGTCGAGCGTGCGTGCACAGTCCCGCACCATGTCCGCCGCGGAGTGGGCAGCGCGCTCGGCGCCGGTCCACTCGTGACTGAAGCCGAGCAGGTCATCTCCCGACCACGCGCCCTCGAGCACCGCGAGGCTGGCGCGACCCTGCTCGGCCACGCCGGTCATCACCTCGCCCTGGCCACGCAGCTGCGCCGCGATGCCGCGGATCCGCGCGACATCCATCCCGTCACTGACCGTCATGTGTCCCCCTTCGCCTGGGTCGACCCTAGGTCCGATCCGCATCGCGGGCGAGGGGGAGCGCTCCCCGGCCTGACGACGACGGAGGAGGCCCGGCCAGTCGGCCAGACCCCCTTCGCTCGCTGCGGTGTCAGCTCGCCGGGACGAGCTCCTCCGCGTCGGCGGCGGACGTGCGCCGAGTGAGGGCCTCACCCTCGACGTCGACATTGGGCAGGAGCTTGTCGAGCCAGCGCGGCATCGCCCACGCCGTGTCGCCGAGGAGGTACATCAGCGCGGGGATGAGCAGCATCCGCACGACGAAGGCGTCGAGGAGGACGGCCGCGGCCAGCGCGAAGCCCATCGACTTGATGAGGTTGTCCGGCTGGAGCATGAAGGCGGAGAAGACCGAGATCATGATGGCCGCGGCCGCGGTGACGACGCGGGCACCGTGACGGAAGCCGTCGACGACGGCTTCGGGGGCGCTGTCCCCGTGGATGTAGGCCTCACGCATCCGGGTCACGAGGAAGACCTGGTAGTCCATCGCGAGGCCGAAGACGATGCCGATCATGAGGATCGGCAGGAAGCTGACCAGCGGTGCGCCAGCGACCAGCCCGAAGGCGCCCTGCTGGAAGATCGCGACCGTGGCACCGATCGTGGCCATCGTCGACAGCACGAAGCCGAGCGTCGCGGTGAGCGGCACGAGGATCGAGCGGAAGACAAGCATGAGCAGGATGAAGGCGAGCCCGACGACCACCGCGAGGTACGGCACGAGCGCGTCCTGCAGCTTTTCGGACACATCGGTCTGGATCGCGGTCAGCCCGGTGACGCCGATCGTCGTGCTCGTCGAGGACTCCTGGGCGGGGATCCCGTCGCGGATCTCGTGGAGCAGGTCCTCGGTGGCCTCGTCGCTGGCGCCAGTGGTCGGGGTGACCATGAGCTGGGCGCCGGTGGCGTCCTCGTTCATGCCCACGACCTGGGCGTTGGCGACGCCGTCGAGCCCGCCGAGCCACGCGCTGACCTCGCCGTAGGTGGCCGGGGCCTGACGTGGGTCCTCGAGCTCGCGACCGTCGACGACGACGACCATGCGAGCCCCCTGGCCGGGGCCGAAGCCGTCGGCCATGAGGTCCGCCGCCTTGCGCTGCGAGGTGTCCGCAGCGGCGGTGGAGTCGCTCGGCAGGGCGAGGTGGAGGTCCTTGGCGGGGATCGCCAGGGCGCCCAGCGCGAGGACGGCGACGAGTGCCGCGATGACCGGGTGGGAGCCGATGGCCCGCGCCCAGCGGGTGCCGCCGTTGTCGACGTGCTGCCCCTCGTCGACGGACTTGTCCTTGCGGATCTGCCCGGCGAAGGCCTTGGTGCCCAGGGCGCCGAGGATCGCGGGGAGCAGGGTGAGGGCGACGAGCACGGCGACCAGGACGGTCGCGGCTGCCGCCAGACCCATGGCGGTGAGGAAGGGGATGTTGACGACGGCCAGTGCGACGAGCGCGATGATCACGGTCAGGCCGGCGAAGACGACGGCGGACCCGGCGCGACCGACGGCCAGCCCGATCGCGTGCCCCCGGTCGGTGGTGTGTCGCAGCTCGGTGCGGTAGCGGGAGAGGATGAAGAGGGCGTAGTCGATCCCGACAGCCAGCCCGAGCATCGACGCGAGGATCGGGGTGGTCGTGCCGAGGTCGAAGAAGGCGGTCGAGGCCGTGATGCCCGTGATCCCGATGCCCACGCCGACGAGCGCGGTGAGGATCGGCAGGCCGGCGGCGACGAGCGAGCCGAAGGTCAGCACGAGGACGAGCAGCGCGATGGCCACTCCGATGAGCTCGCTCGTGATCCCCATCTCGGGCATGCCCTGCATGCCGCTGCCGGTGGCCTCCACGGTCAGGCCGGCGTCGCGAGCGTCGTCGACGGCCGCGGTCACGGCGTCCCGGCTGCCCTGCTCGACATCGGTGACGGTGTCGACGTCGAAGGTCCACTGGATCAGGCCGGTGCGTCCGTCCTCGGTGAGGGGGGAGACGGCCGCCGCATTGGCCTCGGCGACGGCGGTGGGCTGACCGTTCTTCTTGGCATTGTCGAGATAGGTCTGCTCCACTCCCTTCGCTGCCATGACGGGGTTGACGAACTGCTCCGGGTCACCCGCCTGCGGCACCTCTCGCAGGTCCGCGAGCAGGGTGTCGACGATCGCGGTGTTGGCCGGGTCCGAGAGCTTTTCGCCCTGCGGCGCCTGGACGACGACGGTGCCGGTGGCCTGGTCGAAGGCGTCCTGGGTGTTGGGGAAGAGCTCCTGCTGCAGGTTCTGCGTCTGCTCCGACTCGATGCCGGGGATCGTGAACTTGTCGCTGAGCGGCTTGGACAGCGTGCCGGCGGCCGCGCCGATGCCGACGAGGACGATCAGCCAGCCGATGAGGAAGGCGGGCCAGCGCCGGTGCGCGAGCCGGCCGAGCCGGTAGAGGGCGTGAGCCATGGGAGGAGCCTTTCGAGGCGTCGTGGGTGGTGGTCGGCCACGTCGTCGGGACCGGTGATGCAGGAGCGAAGGGGGTCACCCCCGGGCGGTGAGGATCTCCCGGGCGAGGGTCAGGTTGGTCTGGATGCGTTGCTGCAGAGGGCCGCTGGTGGGGTCGGTGATGATCTCCTCGACGGAGCGCTGGACGATGCCGGCGACGAGGGTGAGTGCCATCCGGGCGCGTGTGGGGTCCACGCCGTCGCGGGTGGACAGGTGGGTGACGATCTCCTCGGCGAGCTCGTCGACGTGGGTCTTGACCCGCACGACGAGCTCGGGGTTGCGCTCGATGACGTGGTGCAGCTGCTGCCAGTCCTCGAAGTCGCCCTCGTCGGAGCGCAGGCACTGCAGCGTCGTGACGAGCAGGTCCTCGAAGAGGTCACCCGTCGGCCCGCCGCTGCGCAGGGTCTCGGCCTGGTCGGCGGTGAGGACGGGCAGCACGCCGAGGACCGCTTCCTCCTTGGAGGAGACGTGGTTGAAGAGGGTGCGGCGGGAGACGCCCACGGCCGAGGCGAGGTCCTCGACGGTGAACCCGGAGTACCCGCAGCTGATGGACAGCCGCTGGGCGGCGGCGATGATCGCGGCGCGTCGGCTGCGGCCGACCCGGGGGATGGTTGCACTATCGGTCACGGAGTGCAGTTTTGCACTGTCAGCGACTCCGTGCAAAATCGCGGACGAAGGGGGCCGGCCCTCGCTCTCGCGGTGGGCCGACCCCCTTCGGTGGCTCAGGCGTGGACGGGCACCAGTCGGGCGACGAGTGCGCGCAGGGCGGCGTCGGCCTCGTCGTCGGCCAGCCGACCCTCGGCGAAGGCCTCGTAGGACGCGCCGACGCCAAAGGTCTCCTCGATGACAGCAGCGCCGGCGACCTGGAGGGTGCGCACGGCGTCCTGGCGCGCCCACTCCGCCGCGCGGGGGGAGCCGGAGGCCGCCATGACGACGGCCGGGGTGCCGCCGATCGATGCGGAGCCGTAGGGGCGGGAGGCCCAGTCGATGGTGTTCTTCAGAACGCTGGAGAGCGTGCCGTTGTACTCCGGGGTGACGACGATCAGGCCGTCGGCGGCGGCGACCGCGGAGCGCAGCTCGGCGGCGACCTCGGGCACCTGGCCCTCGAGGTCGAGGTCCTCGGAGTAGTGGGGCAGCTCTGCGCCGCGGTTGAAGACGGTCGCGGTGCAGCCCTCGGGCAGGTGGGCGACGGCTGCGTCGGCGAGCGCGCGGTTGGTGGAGCCTGCGCGCAGGCTGCCGAGGAGGACGAGGACGTTCATGGGGGACTCCAGGTGACGTGTTGGTCAAGTGCTTGACCATGGTGCGCGTCAGGAATTGTCAAAGTCAAGTCCTTGACCAATGGCTTATGATGAGGAGCATGACCGCGCCCCAGCCCTCCATCGTCGACGCCTGCACCGGCGCCGACGGGCGGCCGCCGCTGGTCACCCTGCTCGCGAGGGCCCAGGCGAGCTTCATCGCGGACTTCGAGGCACGGCTGCGTGCCTCCGAGATCGATGGCCTCTCGCTCGCGCACTCCACCAATGTCCTGCGGCACCTGTCCGAGGGTCCCCGCCGGGCCCGCGACATCGTCGACCGCTGCGGGGTGACCAAGCAGGCCGTCAGTCAGCAGATCGCCCACCTCGAGCGCAACGGCTTCGTTGTCGTCAGCCGCGACGAGGAGGACCAGCGCGCCCGCATCGTCACCCTCACGACGCAGGGGGAGTGCGCCCAGGTCATCGTCCACCGCCTCTTCGAGGAGGTCGAGAGCGACTGGGCCGGGCGCATCGGCGAGGACGCCGCCGCGGCCCTGCGTCAGGCGCTCACGGATCTCCTCGGCGAGGGCACCGCCTGCTGATCCTCAGGCGTCCTGGAGGATCCCGGTCGTCTGGCCGTGCTTCTTGCAGGTGGCGGTCCACTCACGCCCGGACCTCTCCACGGCCAGGGTGCGGCGGCAGGTCGTGCAGTGGACGGGGGGCTCGGCGGCCAGTCGCTGGCGGCACAGGACGTGGTTGCCCTTGTTGGCGGAGTTGCCGCAGCGAGCGCAGTAGGTCATGGCCACGACAGGTGGGATGGCGCCGAGGGTGTCGGGGTCGCTCCAGCCGGAGTCGCCGGCGGTGGGCAGGTCAGTCATGCGTCGATTGTCACCCATGTCACGCGATGCTCGAGCCTCGGTGCTGGTCTGCCACTGGTCCGCCGCCGCTCGGCCACGCCTCGGCCACGGACCGATCACCTTTGGGCGACGTCACGGCGCGATGCAACCGGACGGCCCTCAGCGGCGTCCATCCTTGTGATGACCACGCGCAGGGGCGTGGTCGCAGGACAGGGGAGCAGGACATGGCGCGGGTACGACAGGCAGTGATGGCGCTGGTCATGGGGGCGGCGCTCGCGGCCTGCGGGACGCAGACGGCGCCGCAGGCCACACCGATGGTCGTGGACTCGGGAAGCCCGACGCCCTCCACGCCCGCCGGCTCGGCCACGATCTCGAGCTCCTCCTCCAGCACGTCGTCGTCCTCGACCAGCTCGACGTCACCCTCGTCGAGCCCGACGACCGCGGACACCTCCCTTCGTCCCGGCGACGACGGACCGCGGGTGCGACAGCTGCAGCGCGACCTCAGTGCCATCGGGTACTGGCTCGGCACACCGGACGGCACCTACGGGCACCTGACCTCGCAGGCCGTCATGGCGCTGCAGAAGTCCGCGGGCCTCTCCCGCGACGGGATCGCCGGGCCCAAGACGCTCGAGGCGCTCGCCGCGGGCACGCTCCCGCCGCTGCCCGCCGGGCCGGCCGACCGGATCGACATCGACATCAAGCGCCAGGTGCTCGTCGTCGTGCGGGGCGGGAGCATCGAGTACGTCATCAACACCAGCACGGCGTCGGGGGAGACCTACATGTCCCACGGGCACCCGGCGGTGGCGGTGACGCCCAAGGGGACCTTCGCCGTCGGTCGCGTCCACCGCGGCTACGAGGTCGCGCCGCTCGGGACGCTCTACAGCCCGCGCTACTTCTACGGCGGCTACGCCGTCCACGGCGCCGGCTCGATCCCCGGCCACCCCGCGTCCCATGGCTGCGCGCGGGTGAGCAATGGCGCGATGGACATGATCTGGAGCAAGGACCTCATGGCGGTCGGCTCCACCGTCGTCGTGCGGTGACGCCTCTGGGGTGCCGGATCAGTGCCGCTCAGCCACCCAGCAGGTCCCCGAGGCTGCTGCCGCCGCTCTTGGTCTGCCCGTGGGCGCCGTCCGTCACGGACTCGGCCGGCTGCACGAGGACATAGCCCTGACCGCCGAAGGCCATCTGGAAGGTCTCGCCGGTGCCACCACGCACGAGCGACTTCAGCCCGCCGGTGTCCACCTTGATGTCCATCCGCACACCACCGGTCCACATGACGACGGCCTGGGCGTCACCAAAGGTGGGGGCGCTCGCCACGTCGAGGGCGACGGGCTCCCCCTTCGTCGTGATGGCGACATAGCCGCTGCCCTTGAGGACGACGTTGTAGAGACCGCCGGTCATCGCGGCGCCGCGCGCCTGGATGCGGTGGATGTCCCAGTCGATGGAGGAGGAGAAGGCCAGGATGTTGTTGCCGTTGACCGAGATCATGTCGTTCTCGAGGTACATGACCTGGATGTCGTCGGCCTCGTTGGCGACGAAGAGCTCACCCTGGCCGGTGCAGGTCATCATCTTGACGCCCTCGCCGGTGGCCGCCTGCTTGAGGAACTTGCCGACGCCGCCGGAGCCCTGGTTCTCGAAGCGGACGTCGCCCTGGTAGGCCACCATCGAGCCCGTCCGTGCCATGACCGGGCCGTGGCCCATCTGGACCTTGAGCAGCTTCTTGTTCTGCAGCGAGAACTGGTCGGAGGTCTGCTCTTCCTTGAAGTCGGTGAAGAGGGATCCGTGGATCGGCATGTCGTACGCCCTTCTGCGTGGCTGCCCCCTGCGGGCGCCGGTTGGTCGTCACTCTAGAGGGGGCGTCGCCCAGCATCTAGGGTGATGACTCCCCACCGGGCGCCGGTCGCCCACCACAGGCGCGAAGGGACAGCGATGAGCTTCTTCGACAAGGCACGGGCCGGGTACGAAAACCTGGCCGGCCGGGCGGACCAGGCCCTCGACTCGGCGACGTCGAGCAAGGATCTCGGGGACATCGACCAGCACTACCGCGATCTCGGGATGCTCGCGTACCTCGCCGCGACCGGCCGTCCGGCCGATCCCGCGGCCGAGCAGCACCTGGTGGCGGTGCTCGGCGCGATGGAGCAGCGGGGCGCGATCCGCGACTTCGTCCTGGCGACGACGGGCCGGTCGCCAGCCGGGGTGCCGGCGCCACCGCAGCGCCACGGCGGGTCCGACGGGGTCCCGCAGCCTCCGCCGGAG
>NZ_BCSS01000053.1 GCF_001570985.1 Janibacter limosus NBRC 16128
CGGGTCCGACGGGGTCCCGCAGCCTCCGCCGGAGCGCGCCGGTCGGCACGGTGACTTCCTCAACCAGCCACTCACCGCGCCTCCTCCGCCGCCGCCTCCCCCCGGTCCGGCGATCGGTGGCACGTGGGGGCCTCCGGGCCAGGACAGCACCGGCCCCGCCCGGTGGCGGCCGGTGCGCAGCGACGACGAGTAGCCCCCGGGACGGCTGGTGGTCAGGGCACGGACAGTGCGACGAGCGCCGGCGGCACGACGAGCGCCGCGGTGCACACGACATAGAGCACGAGCGTCTGCCACGGAGCCGGGTCGTCGGCGACGAGCAGCCGGATCCGGGTCGCAGCGGCGCCTGCGCCGGCGGAGACGCCCGGTGTCAGGTCGCTGCCGGCTGCTGCCTCCGAGAGGGAGACGATGGCGCGGCCGAGTGCCACCTCGCCGACCTGCTCACGGGCGGCGCGATCGGCGAGGACCTCGACGAGCAGCGCGACCTCGCTCAGCGCCCTGTCGGTGCGCAGCAGCCTCGGGGTCGCCGTGTGCAGGACGGTGAAGAACTCGAGGACGAGGTCGTGGCGCTCGTGCAGGTGTGCTTCCTCGTGCGCCACGACGGCCGCCAGCTGGTCACCGGGCAGGGCGGTCAGCGCCGCCTCCGTGATGACCAGGCGGGAGCCCTCGCCGGGGACGCAGTAGGCGGAGACGCGCTCCGACGGCAGTACCCGTGTGTGCTGGCCCTCGTGCCGGCCGACGAGGTCGACAAGCTGACGGTGCTCGTCGCGGGCCGCCCGGATGCGCGTGCCGACGTGGTGGCCGTTGGTGAGCAGGTGCACGAGCACACCGAGCGAGGCGACGCTCGCCACGACGAGGACAGCGACCTCGGGCACGGTCGGCAGGGGGCGGGGACGCAACCAGGCGATGGGGCCTGCGGTCAGCAGGCACAGGACGGCCGACAGCGAGAGAGCCTGCCAGACGAAGAGCGCCGCGCGCGGGCTGCGGCGCAGCCGCTCGATCCGCACGAGGAGGTGCGGGACGCTGAGGAGAGCTGCTGCACAGAGCAGCAGCAGGGCGGCGATCACCCTGCGGAGTCTGCCGCACCCCGTCCACGGCGACGGCGGGGACGGTCCCCCTGCGCCTCCACCTCGGCCATCGCCGCCCGCACCGCGTCGAGGTCGTCGGCGCTCGCGCCCGCGAGGAAGTGCAGGATCGCGGCCTGCCGGTCCGCGCTGCTCAGGTCGTGCAGCGGGCTGCGCATCGCCTGAGCGGTCATCGACTCACGGGAGGACGCCGGGTGGTAGCGCCACGCGCGACCATCGCGTTCACGGGTGGTCACGCCCTTGGTCTCGAGGCGGGAGAGCACGGTCATCACGGTCGTGTAGGCGAGCTCGCGACCGGTGAGCCGCCCGGAGACCTCGCGCACAGTCAGCCCGCGGCCGGTGTCATCGCTCCAGAGCACGTCCATGACGGCCTGCTCCAGGTCACCCAGCGATGCGCTCTTGGGCACGGTGGCTCACTCCCTCGGTCTTGATCGTCACGACGCGGTCCATCCTGTCCAGGCCGATCCCGTGATGGGTCACCATGATCACCGACCGGTCGCCGGCGTGCTGCAGCAGGTCGGCGATGACCGCCTCGGCGGTCGGGTGGTCGAGGTGTGCGACCGGCTCGTCGAGGAGGATCACCGGCCGTCTGCTCGCGATGGCACGGGCGATGGACAGACGGGTGCGCTCGCCGCCCGAGATGCCCAGGCCGCCGGTCCCGAGGCGAGTGTCGAGACCGTGCGCGAGGCCGACGAACCACGAGCCCAACCCGGCCCGGCGCAGGGAGTCCACCAGCACCTCGTCGTCGGCGTCCGGTGCGGCGAGGGCCAGGTTGGCACGCAGCGTGCCGGCAAGCACGTGCGGCTCATCGTCGACGATGGCGAAGAGGGCGCGGACCTCGGTCAGGTCGAGGCCGGTGACATCTGCGCCGTCGATCGAGTAGCTGCCGGTGCTCGGGTCGAGGTGACGGGCGAGGACGGCGAGGGTGGTCGACTTGCCGCTGCCGTTGGGGCCGGTGATCGCGATCCGCGCGCCGGGCTCGATCGTCAGGTCGAGGGGTCCGAGGTCGGTGCGGCCGGGAAGCCACCCGGCGGTGAGGTCATGCAGCTCGAGTCGCGGGACGGCGCCGGGGCGAAGGGAGTGGCGCCGGCCCTCTCGGTCGGCCACCACCGGCTCCTGGCCGAGCAGCTCGTCGAGTCGCTGCTGGCAGGCGCGGGCGCGGGCGAGGGCCCGGGTGGCGTCGGTGAGGACACCGAGGGCCTCGCCGGTCGCGACGGGGACGAGGACGAGCAGCGCCATGACGGGGGTGCTCGCCCCGGAGGTGGCGGCGAGGACGGCCGAGACGAGAGCTCCGATGCCGGTGATGACGAGCACCGCTGCGGCAGACAGGGACCGGCCGCGCGCCTGGTGGGTGACGGTGGCGTGCAGGGTGTCGTGGGCGGCGCCCAGCCACTCGGCGGCAGTCGCGGTGCCACCGATGGAGCGCAGCTCGTCGGCATGGTCGGCACTGAGCTGTGCGACGCGAGCGACCTCGGCCCTGGCCGCGAGGACCTTGGTCTGGGCGCGCGACTCGAGACGGTCGGCGAGTGCCGCGACCAGCGCGGTGGCGACGAGCATCCCGGTGATCACGAGAGCGATCCGCGGGTCGACCAGCGTGGTGAGCGCTGCGGCGGTGAGGCCGGCGAGGAGCGCACCGACCGCGGGGACGGTGACCCGCACGGACGCCTCGACGACATCGGTCAGGTCGTCGACGACTCCGGTCAGCAGGTCGGCGCGACCTCGGGAGCCGAGCCGTGCCGGGGTGAGGGGGATGAGTGCGGCGTAGGTCTGCGTGCGGCGCTCGGCGAGGTCACGCAGGGCGACGTCGTGGCTGCGCAGTCGCTCCCAGTAGCGAAAGACAGGGCGGGCGAGGCCAAAGGTGCGCACCGCGACGATCGTCGTCAGCAGCAGCATGATCTGCGGGCGCTGGTCGGCGCGGACGATGAGCCACCCGGACGTCGTCGTCAGGGCGATGCCCGACGCAGTGGCGATCCCGCCGAGGAGACCAGCGGCGAGGAGGCCCCGGGAGAGGCGCAGTGGGGTGAGGCGACTCATCGGGTCACCGCCGGCTGACCGAGGTGGACATGGTGGTCCTCCCGGGCCACGAGGTCGGGCTGGTGGCTGACCGCGATGACCGTGCGGGTGGCGGCGAGGCGGGTGATGACGTCTCCGATCGTGGCCGCCGACTCCGGGTCGACGTGGGCGGTCGGCTCGTCCAGCAGCACCACGGGCGCCGGGGAGAGCAACGCCCGGGCGAGGACGAGCCGGGCACGCTGACCGGCCGACAGGCCGAAGCCGTCATCGCCGAGCGGGCTGTCGACGCCCCGCGGGAGCGCGGTGATGGCCTCGACGAGCCCGACCTCGCCCAGCGCCTGCCAGACATCGGTGGACTCGACCGGGCCGGCGATCGTCAGGTTGGCGCGCAGGGTGCCGGCACCGAGGAAGGGCCGTTGCGTCACCAGGTGCACCTCGGGTGCGCTGACCTCTCCGCGGTCGGGTCGCCGGATGCCGGCGATGACCTCGAGCAGGGTGGTCTTGCCGCACCCGGACGGTCCGGTGACCACGGTCAGCCCGGGGCCGGCCACGAGGTCGATGCCCTCGAGGACCGTCCGCTCGGTGCCGGGGTAGGTGTAGTCGACCCCGGCGAGCGTGACGGTGCCGGGCAGGGCGAAGGGGGCGTCCCCCTTCGTCCGCGTGTCCTCGACGTCGTGCGACTCGAGCTCGGCCAGGATCTCGTCGAGGGCGGCGGCTCCGTCGGCGGCGGAGTGGAATTCGGTGCCCACCCGACGGATCGGCCAGTACGCCTCGGGGGCGAGCAGGATCGCGGTGAGGCCGACGAGCAGGTCCATCGACCCGGTGGTCAGGCGCAGGCCGACGACGACGGCGACGATCGCGACCGAGATCGTCGCCAGCAGCTCGAGCGCCGCCGCGGACATGAAGGCCAGCCGCAGCGTGCGCATCGTCGCCCGGCGGTGACGCTGACTGACCTCGCCGATCACCTCGACCTGACGCTCGGCCCGGCCATAGTTGACGAGCGTCGGCAGGCCCCGCATGACGTCGAGGAAGTGACCCGACAGATCCCGCAGGGAGCCCCACCGCCGCTCCGTGTCCTCTTGCGTCGTCGCCCCGATGAGCGCGGCGAAGAGCGGCAGGAGCGGGACCGTGAGGATCACCACGAGGGCGCTGGGCCAGTCCACGACGAGGAGGCAGACGATGGCCAGCGGCGGGACGACAGCGGCCGCGACGAGCGCGGGCAGGTACTTGGCGATGTAGGGCTCGATCGCGCTGGTGCCCTGGGTCGCGAGGGTGAGCGCCCTGTCGCGAGAGGGCGGTGTCGTGCGGTGCGACCAGACGTGCAGGAGCTGCTCGCGCAGGTGGGTTGCCACGACCGTGCCGGCGCGGGCGGCGATGCTCTCCGAGGCGGCTCCGAGCAGGGCGCGGACCACGAAGAGCCCACCCGTCCACACCATCGGCGCGACCAGGTCCTGACCACGCACCACGGACACGACGAGGAGGGCCAGGGCGAAGGCGGTCCCGATCGTCGCGATCCCTTGCGCCACACCGATGCCCGCGAGGGCAGCAACCGGCCCGCGGGTGGCCGGGACCACCCGCAGGATGCGCGGGTCGAAGGGCTTCATCGTCAGTGCGCTTCCGTCGCGACCGCGTGCTGCTGCGGCAGGTGATCGACCGACAGGCGACGGCGGAAGATCCAGTAGCTCCAGACCGTGTACCCGAGCATGATCGGGGTGAAGACCACCGCAGCCCACGTCATGATCGTCAGGGTCATCGGCGAGCTGGCCGCGGCGGCGAGGGTGAGGTCCGCGCTGTCCCCGCGACCGTTGATGGCATTGGGCGAGAGCATCACGAAGTAGCTGACGACCGTCAGGCCGAGCGTCGCGGAGGTGCCGGCGAAGGCCCAGCCCTCCGCTCCCTTCGCATTGGCGGCGATCGCGGCGAGGAGGGCGACCGCGGCGACGGCCATGACCACCCACGCGGCGGTCGTGCCGCGTTGCGCCCCGAGCGCGGCGAAGAGGACCACGGCGAGCACCGCGGAGCCGAGACCGGCCCTGGTCGCGATGCCACGGGCCTGCTCGCGGATCTCACCGGTGGTCTTCAGCGCGAGGAAGTGCGCGCCGTGGGCGACGCACAGAACGGTGACGGTGAGCCCGCCGAGCAGCGCGACCGGCGTGAGCAGGCTGAGGAGCGACCCGTCGAACTCGGTGTACTTCGTCGTGCCCATGGTGTGCTCGGTCATCGGCAGGCCGGCGACGAGGTTGGTCAGCGCGACCCCCACGAGGAAGGGGGCGATGAAGGACCCGCCGACGATCGCCAGGTCCCAGCGCCGCACCCACTCCCGGTCGGTGCGCTTGTGCCGGTACTCCAGCCCCATGTTGCGCAGGATGAGCGTCACGAGCAGGAGCAGCAGCGCGAGGTACATGCCGGAGAACATCGTGGCGTACCAGTGGGGGAAGGCGGCGAAGGTCGCGCCACCCGCGGTCAGCAGCCACACCTCGTTGCCGTCCCAGTGCGGGCCAATCGTCGTGAGCATCGTGCGGCGCTTGGTGTCGCGCTCGCGCTCGGTGCCCTTGCCCTCGAGGACCGGCAGCAGCATGCCGACGCCGAAGTCAAAGCCCTCGAGGACGAGGTAGCCGGTCCACAGGACGGCCAGCAGGACGAACCAGACGGTGATGAGATCCATGTCAGTGCTCCCCGGTCAGTACGAGAACTCGAGCGGCTGGTCGTCCTCGACGAGGCGCGGGGCCTCGAAGGGTTCGGCGCCGCGGCGGATGTAGTCGAGCAGGAGGCGGACCTCGACGACGGCGAGCCCGCCGTAGAGGGCCGTGAAGACGAGCATCGAGGTCCACACGTCAGCGGTCCCGACGCTCGGGGAGACCGCGGTGTGCGTCGCCATCTCGCCGAAGACGACCCAGGGCTGGCGGCCGACCTCGGTGAAGATCCAGCCGAAGCTGTGGCCGAGCACGGTCGCGATCGGGGTGAGCACGATGATCCCGAAGACCCACCGCTGCATGGGGATCCGGTCCTTGCGGGTCGCCCACAGCACCCACGCGCCGACGGCCATGGCGAAGAAGCCCGTAGCCATCATCAGACGGAAGTTCCAGTAGGTCATCGCGATCGGCGGGACATAGGTGTTGGCCTGTGTCAGCTCGTCGTCACCGAAGCTCGCGCGGTACTCCGCCTCGAGGTCGGCGATGCCGCGCACCTGACCGTCGAAGCTGCCGGTGCCCAGGAAGGAGAGCAGGCAGGGGATCTCGATCACGTGCTTGGGGTCCTCCCCACCGAGCCCGGCGACGGTCAGGACGGAGAAGGGAGCGCACTCACCGGCGGGCGGTGTGTCGTACAGGGCCTCTGCCGCAGCCATCTTCATCGGCTGGACCTCGGTCATGACCTTGCCCTGCAGGTCGCCGCTGATGGCGACACCCATCCCGGCGACGAGGACGACGACGGCACCCAGCCGGGCTGCGTGGCGGTACATCCTGCGATCGGCGGAGGGACCCCCCTTCGTCTGGTTCTGGCGGAGCTTGTGCAGCCCGACGGCCATGACGAGCGCGCCGCCGACGAGGTAGCAGGCGGTGATGACGTGGGGGAAGGCGACGAGCTGGACGGGGTTGGTGAGCACGGCCCAGAAGTCGGCCATCTCGGCGCGACCCGTCGTCTCGTTGATCCGGTAGCCGACGGGGTGCTGCATGAAGGAGTTGGCGGCGAGAATGAAGTACGCGGACAGCACCGTCCCGATGTGCACGATCCACATCGTCGCCGCGTGCAGTCGCTCGGGGATGCGGCCCCAGCCGAAGATCCACAGGCCGAGGAAGGTCGACTCGAGGAAGAAGGCGAGCAGCGCCTCGAGGGCCAGGGGTGCGCCGAAGATGTCGCCGACGAAGCGGGAGTAGGTCGACCAGTTCATCCCGAACTGGAACTCCTGGACGATGCCCGTGACGAGCCCGAGCGCGAAGTTGATCGTGAAGAGCTTGCCGAGGAACTTCGCCATCCGCAGGTGCTCTTCGTTGCGCGTGCGGATCCATCGCGAGTGGTACCAGGCAACGATGGCCGACAACCCGATCGTGATCGGCACGAAGAAGAAGTGGTACACGGTGGTGATCGCGAACTGCCACCGGGCGAGGTCGAGCACGTCCACGGGTTCTCCTACGACGTCTAGTACTACATAACGTCGTAGACGCTACTCGGGTTGGGGCGGGGCAGCAAACGTGGATGAACCGTCGGTCAGGCGCGGGGGACCCGGTACCGCACGAAGGCCGGGCTGACGGCGGTCGCGACGAGCGTCAGCACGATGACCAGGACGCCACCACCGATGGTGGTGGCCGCGGTGCCGAGCTCGCCGGCGACCAGCCCGTGGAGCACATCGGCCACGCGCGGTCCGCCAGCGACGATGACGATGAAGACGCCTTGGAGGCGGCCACGCATCGCGTCGGTCGCCGAGGTCTGCAGCATCGTCGAGCGGAAGGCCGCCGATGCGGTGTCGGCGGCACCGCCGATGGCGAAGAAAGCGCACGCGATGCCGAGCCACGGCACGACGAGGCCGTCCGCGAGGGCGACCGCGACACCGAAGCCGGCGATCGCGCCGCCCCAGACGAGGATCGCTGCCGTGACCGCGAGGCCTTGGCGCTCCACCCGCGAGACCCACCCGGACATCACCCCGCCGAGGAAGGCGCCGATCGGCATGGCCGCGAAGAGCAGGGCGAAGGCCAGACCGCCCTCGGCCGGTCCGCCGAAGTCGACGTGCGCCATCTCGGGGATGAGCGCGCGTGGCATGCCGAAGATCATCGCGATGAGGTCGACGACGAAGGACATGAGCAGCACCGGCTGGGTCGCCAGATAGACGAAGCCGTCGATGACCGAGCGCAGGCCGGGGGAGGACCCGGCGATGACCTTGACCGGCAGTGGAGGAAGGGAGATGACCGCCCAGAGCGTGGCAAAGAGGAAGAGGGTATCGACGAGATAGAGCCACGAGAACCCGAGGACCGGGATGAGCGCACCGCCCACCAGCGGTCCGGCGATCGCGCCACCGGTGAAGACCGTCATGTTGAGCGTGTTGGCCGCGGGCAGCAGCTCGGCCGGCACGATCCGCGGGAGGACGGCCGAGCGGGTCGGCTGATTGACCCCGAAGAAGGCCTGCTGCATGGAGAAGATCGACAGCAGCAGCCAGACATTGGTGTTGCCGAGGGCCGCCTGGACGAAGAAGACCGCCGAGGTGAGGATCAGGCCCCACGTCGTGAAGGTCAGGAGCCGTCGCCGGTCGAAGTGGTCGGCCAGCGACCCGCCGTAGAGCCCGAAGATCACCAGCGGCACGAGCCCGAAGAGGCCGGTCAGCCCCACATAGGCGCTCGACCCGGTCATCGAGTAGATCTGCGCGGGGACGGTGACGACCGTCAGCTGCGCCCCGATGACCGTGACGATCTGGGCCGTGAAGAGGCGGCGGTACGCGGGGACCTTGAGGGGGCGGGTGTCGGCCAGCAGGCCCCGGAGGCGACGCACCGCGTCACCCTACGCTCCACGCTGCCTACGCTCCCTGAGGAGGTTGCGAAGCAACCGTCTCGAAGGGGCACTCCTCACAGAACCATGTGTCCCGTCACCTGACGTCCCGGCTCAGTACCCCGTGCGCCCGTCGACCGCCTCACGCAGCAGGTCCATGTGGCCGAGGTGGCGGCCGGCCACCGGACCGTCGGGATCTCCCTTCGTCGACCAGCGGTCGGCCACGCCCTCGCCGAGCAGCTCGGTCCGCAACCAGTGGGCCTCGACCTCGGTGAGGTGGCGCACCACCCCCGCCAGGCTCAGGGACGAAGGGGGGACCGCCCGCCTCGCGAGCTGGTCACCGGTCAGCGAATGGTTGTGTGTTGAACAGGGAGTTCTGGGAGCCGGCGAGGCCATGTGCGGATCGCCGGCACCCGGGACTACCGGTTCAACACACAACCATCTGTCGGATGGCCTCAGGCTGCGGCTCAGATCAGTTCGGCGACAGCTTCGGCCACCTTTTCGTGCTCGGACCGCAGCCGCTTGAGGAAGTCCCGGGTCCGCGCGTGCTGCGGGTTGTTGATCACGTCCTTGGGTACGCCCTGCTCGACGACGACGCCGCCGTCCATGAAGACGACCCGGTCGGCGACATCGCGCGCGAAGGCCATCTCGTGGGTCACGACGATCATCGTCATGCCTTGGCCGGCGAGGTCGCGCATGACCTCGAGGACCTCACCGACGAGCTCCGGGTCGAGCGCGGAGGTCGGCTCGTCGAAGAGCATCAGCTTGGGCTTCATCGCCAGCGCCCGGGCGATGGCGACCCGCTGCTGCTGACCGCCGGAGAGCTGGTTGGGGTAGGCGTTGGCCTTGTCGCCCAGGCCGACCTTGTCGAGCAGGGTGTCGGCCTCGGCGCGGACCTCGGCCTTGCGGCGGCCCTGCACCTTGATCGGTGCCTCCATGACATTTTCGCGGGCGGTCATGTGGGGGAAGAGGTTGAACCGCTGGAAGACCATGCCGATCTCGCGGCGCTGGGCCGCGATCTCCTTGTCCTTCAGGCGGTGCAGCTTCGACGCCCCCGGGGTCCCCTGGTCGCGGTAGCCCATGAGGTCACCGTCGACCCAGATCCGGCCGGCCTGGATGTCCTCGAGCTGGTTGATGCAGCGCAGGAAGGTCGTCTTGCCCGAGCCTGACGGCCCGAGCAGGCAGACGACCTCACCGGCGGCGACATCCATGTCGATGCCCTTGAGCACCTCGTTGCTGCCGTAGGACTTGCGGACCTGCACGGCGTGGACGAGTGGCATGTCGCTCACTTGCCGCCTCCGATCGTCAGACCCATCAGGCGGGTCTTCGTGGTGTCGGTCTTGGACTGCACGGACGTGTTGCCGTAGCCGCGCCCGAAGTGCCGCTCGAGGAAGTACTGCCCGACCATGAGCACCGAGGTGATGACGAGATACCACATGCAGGCCGCCATGAGCGTCGGCATGATCTTCAGTGTCCGGTTGCCGATGGCCTGGGCTTGAAAGAACAGCTCGGTGCTCAGCGGCAGTGCCATGAGGAGCGAGGTGTCCTTGAGCATCGCGATCGTCTCGTTGCCGGTGGGCGGGATGATGACCCGCATCGCCTGCGGCAGGATGACCCGGCGCATCGACAGGCTCGGCTTCATGCCCAGCGCCGAGGCGGCCTCACGTTGGCCCTCGTCGACCGACATGATGCCCGCCCGTGCGATCTCGGCCATGTAGGCCGCCTCGGACAGTCCCATCGCGATGATGCCCCAGATCAGCGTGCTGCTGATCTGGTTGACGTTGAAGGTGAAGAGCGTCAGGTCGCTGCTGAGTCCGAGCCATCCGGCCAGCTGCTGGCTGAAGGGGAAGGGCCCGATGTTGAACTCCGGGTACAGGTAGCCGATGCCGGTGCCGAAGAGGACGACGAGCACCAGGCGTGGGATCCCGCGGAAGAACCAGGTGTAGAGGAACCCGACGAACTTCAGCACCGGGTTGGACGACAGCCGCATGACACCGACGACGACACCGAGCGAGACACCGATGATCATCGACCCGATCGTCGCGAGGATGGTGCCCTTGAGCAGGCCCTCGAGGACGGGGCTGTAGTTCATCACCTGGAAGGCGAAGGGCCAGTCCCAGCGGTCGTTGGTGACGAAGCTGGAGACGATCATCGCGAAGAAGACCGCGATGACGACCAGCGCGACCCAACGACCCGGGTGACGCACCGGGACAGCGTTGATGGGGCCCGCGTCGTCGCGCACGGGGGCGGTCCCCCCTTCGATGGACGAAGGGGGGACCGCCGCGCCGCTGTCGGAGGTCATCAGGGGTTGACCGCGAAGTCGTCGATGCCGCCCGACTCGTTGCCCCAGTTCTTGAGGATGGCGTCGTAGCTGCCGTCCTCCTTCATGCTCTTGAAGGCGGCGGCGATGGCCTCGCCGAACTCGGTCTGGTCCTTGGGGACGATGATGCCGTAGGGGGCGGAGTCGTAGATGTCGCCGAGGGCCTCGAGCTCCTCGCCCTGCTGCTTGACGGCGTAGAGGCTGATCGGTGAGTCGGCGGCCATGGCCTCGGTCTTGCCCGAGACGAGGCTCGCGGTGACCTTGGCCTGCTCACCCTCGACGACGATCTTGATCTTCTGGTCGCACTTCTTGTTGAGCGCGGTCAGCTCGTCGAGCTGGACCGTCCCCTTCTGCACGCCGACCGTCTTGCCGCACGGGTCCTTGGGGTCGACCTTGCCCGGGTTGCCCTTCGTCGTGACCCACTGGGTGCCCGCGTCGAAGTAGCTGATCATGCTGACCTTCTTCTTGCGCTCGTCGTTGATCGTGAACGAGCTGACGCCGACGTCGTACTTGTCGGATGAGACGCCGAGGATCAGGCCGTCGAAGGGGGCGTTGTTCCACTCGGTCTTCAGGCCCATCTTGGCCGCGGCGGCGGTGAAGAGGTCGACGTCCATGCCCTCGACGGTCTTGCCGTCGTCACCGAGGAACTCGTTGGGTGCGTAGGAGGCGTCCGAGCCGATGCTGAGCGTGCCCTTGCTCTTGATGTCCTCGGGGACGAGCTTGGCGACCGTGTCATCGACCGTGACCTCGGCCGCGGCGGTGGGGGAGTCGCTACCGTCGGAACCGCTCCCCTCCAGGGAGTCGGAACCACAAGCGGACAGGGCACTCACGCTCACGGCGAGCGTGGCGAAAAGAGCGACGTGGGCACGGCGCATGGGAGATCCTCCAGGTACACGATGGGGCACTGGATGCGTGCCCGGTGCGCGACATCGTGCCACCGCGCGGGCCGGGGTGGGGAGACCCGGCCGCGACCGTCACGACATCGTGACGGTCGCGGCCCCATCGGTCCCTGAGGAGGTCGGTCAGCGCCCGCTGCGCGCCAGCAGCGCCTGCACGAAGACCCGCTCGATGTCGTCGGGGGTCTCGGCGATGTAGCTCGTGCCGCCGGACTCGTCGGAGATCTTTTGCAGGGCGGTCGGATCGGCCTCACCCATGCCGATGGTGATGATGCGCACCGGCTTCTTGGGGTCATAGGCGTCGTCGAGCTTCTGCAGCAGCTGGTTGAGGCTCAGGCCGCCGTTCGGGTCGTCGTTCTCGCCGTCGGTGAAGACGACGATGGAGTTGACGTAGTCGGCGTCGTACTCCTTGACCATCTTCTGGTGGGCCGCCCAGATCGAGTCGTAGAGGCCGGTGTCGCCGCCGAGGTACTTGTCGCCGTCCTCGATGAGCTTGAGCAGACGCTCGCGGTGGGAGCCCGACCCGTCCTTGGAGTCCAGGCGCTTGACGGGGGACAGCTCGCGGTAGTCGCGCCCCTTGGACTGGTCGGTGCTGAAGATCCACGCGCCGACCTGGCTGCCGGCCGGCAGGATGCTCGCGCCCTTGGAGAGCGAGCCCTTGGTGACATCCCAGCGGGTCATCCCCGCGGTGGGGCTGGCAAATTCCATCGACCCGGAGGCATCGATGACCGCGAGCATGCGCATGTCGGTGCGCATCTTGTCCCACTGGTCGACGGCGGCGACGCGCTCGTTGCGGTCGAGGGGCTCCATCTCGACCAGCTCGGGGGCCGGCTCACCAGCCACCTCCGGCCCGCCGGAGCCGTTGGAGGTGCGGAAGCCCGCCGTGGTCAGCGCGTCACGCATCTCGAGGGTGCCGAGCTCGGTCCGGGCGCTGTCGGCGGTCTTGAGGACATCGCCGCTCAGCTCGGGGTTCATGATCCACGGGTAGTCCAGCGACAGGGTCCCCTTGGCCGGCATCACGGCGCGAAGGGGGGTGACGTCCGGGTTGTCCTTGTTGTACTGCGCGATCTGCTGCTCGGACGCGGGGAAGGGCTGGGTCTTCTTCTGGTCCGCGGTGTAGTCGGCGAAGAGCTTGTTGAGCGAGGGAGCGGCGAAGCGCGACATGAAGATCAGCCGCTCGCCCGTCTCCAGACCGATGCGGTCGGGTTGGCCGATGCGGCTGGCGTGGAAGGCCAGGCGGCTGGCCGTGTCGGAGTCCGGGTTGGCCATCCGCAGGCCACCGTCCTGGTTGAGCAGGGTGCCCCAGGACTGGAACTTCGTGACCTTCTTGGCCTGGTCGGCGCCGCTGGCGAGGACGACCGGCGAGACGGCGATGGACTGCCCCTGGATCCACTGGCCCTTGGTCTTGCTCGGGTCGATCGCGTCGATCCACGTGGAGCTGTCAGGGATCCACACGTCGGGTGCCTGGCCGTCGTTGATGCCGCGCGCGGCGTCCGCGGCGGAGGTCGAGGTGACGTCGAACTCCGCGCACTCGTCCTCGTCCTTGACCTTGGCCAGGGCCTCCTCGAGGGGGCCAGCGATCTCGGGGGTCGCGGCGACCGTGATCGCCGTGCCGCCGCAGGCCGAGTCAGTGGCGTCGCTGCCGCCCAGGGCGGCGAAGGCGCCACCGCCGCACAGGGCGAGCGCGAGGACCGCGGCGAGGGGGATGAGCCATGCCGGGCGCTTCTTCGCCTCGTCATCGTCGCTGTCGCGACGGGAGCGGCGCGTCCTGGCGTCCGCCTCGGGGGCACCCCCCTTCGCCTCGGGTGGGGTGGGTTCCTGGGGTGCCGTCGACTCCGAGCCCGTGGGCTCCTCGTCGTCCCAGAGGTCGTGTCGCCTGGTGGGGCGGCCGTCGCCACTCATCGTGCACTCCTTCGTCACCGGCACACCCTCGTTACCGGCCGGTCAAGTATGACCCACATGATGACCACAGGTCCGAGACGATGTCCCGGACCTGTGCTGATCGTCACCCGACGACGAGGGCCTCAGCGGTCGAGGTCTTCCTTTTCGGGCAGGACCCAGTTGAGGACCATCGAGACGATCGTGATGACCAGGGCGCCGATGACGGCGTCCCACCAGAACTCGGTGATCTCGAAGCTCAGGCCGAGCGGCCCGGAGATCCACTCGGTGATCTGCAGGAGGAAGGCATTGACGACGAAGGTGAACAGCCCGAGCGTCAGCACGATCGCGGGGAAGGCGAGCACCTTGGCGATGGGCTTCACGATCGCGTTGACCACGCCGAAGATCAGCGCCACGAGGACGACGGTCGCGAACTTCGAGGCGAAGGTCGTGTCGTCCTCGGCCAGGACGATGCCGTCGATGAGCCACGCGGCCACCCACAGGGCGACGGCGTTGACTCCGGTACGGATCAGGAAGTTCGTCATGGTCCCAGCATGTCAGCCGGTGGGGCGAGCCGTTGGTCAGGCGCGCACGAACTCCCGCGCCACGTCGATCAGCCGGTCGTTGGCCTCGGTCTCACCGATGGTGACTCGGACGCCGTCGGTGCCGTAGGGACGCACCGACAGGCCGGCCTCGGAACAGGCTGCGACGAAGTCGCCGGTGCGCTCGCCGAGCGGGAACCACACGAAGTTGGCTTGGCTGTCGGTCATCTCCCAGCCGGCCTCCCGCAGCGCCTCGAGGACCCGCGCGCGCTCGGCCACGATTCCCTTGACCCGCACGTCGAGCTCGTCCTTGGCCTCGAGGGAGGCGATGGCCGCCGCCTGCGCGACGAGGTTGACGCCGAAGGGGGTCGCCGTCTTGCGCAGGGCCTCGGCCACCGGCTCCGGGGCGACGGCGTAACCGACGCGCAGTCCGGCCAACCCGTAGGCCTTGGAAAAGGTGCGCAGCAGCATGACGTTGTCGTGCTGGCGGCGCAGGGAGAGCCCGTCGACCTCCCCTTCGCCCTCGACGAACTCCAGGTAGGCCTCGTCGACGACGACGAGCACGTCCTTGGGCACCTTGGCGATGAAGGCCTCGAGCTCGGTGTGCTGGACGGAGGGCCCGGTCGGGTTGTTGGGCGTGCACACCAGGACCACGCGGGTGCGCTCGGTGATCGCCTCGGCCATCGCGTCGAGGTCGTGCCGGTGGTCCGCGGTGAGCGGCACCTGCACGGACGTCGCACCGGCGATCGCGACGACGATCGGGTAGGCCTCGAAGGAACGCCACGCGTAGACGACCTCGTCACCCGGGTCGCAGGTCGACTGGATGATCTGCGCGAGCACGCCGACCGAGCCGGTGCCGGTGGCGATCTGCTCACGAGGCACCGCCAGGTACTCGGCGAGTGCGTCCGTCAGCGCCGTCACGCCCATGTCGGGGTACCGATTGACCTGACCCGCCGCCTCGCGGATGACCTCGAGGACCGATGGGAGCGGAGGGTGCGGGTTTTCGTTGGACGAGACCTTGTACACCTGCAGCCCCTCCCGGGGAGCCGGCGGCTTGCCCGCCACGTAGGCCGGGACCTGGTCAAGGGCGGAGCGCAGCCGCGGGGTGTCCATGCGCCGCACCTTAACGCCACCCCGTCGGCCTCGTGACCTCGCTCCCGGCGATGCTGACGCCCGGTTTGGGCGTCCACCAACTGAGACGCTAGGTTGGCTACGCCAATGAACTGTGGCTCGGGTCACAAGCCCGCCGCAGCCGATCGAGGCGT
>NZ_BCSS01000054.1 GCF_001570985.1 Janibacter limosus NBRC 16128
GGCGGGAACCGTCGTGCGGGCGGACGACTCTGCGGAGTCAGTCACTGCGTCGACGGTCCCGCAGGACGTGTCGAGCAGTGCGTTGACTGGGGTCGCCCCATCGCTCCACAGGACAGGCGCCCAGTCCGTGTCGCGGATGGCGGTGGCCGGGTCGAGCTCTCCCACGGCGAGCGCGACGGCCATGACGGAGGCGTCTCCTCCGTCGACGACCTCGCTCGCGGGGGCGATGACCGCGGTCAGGTCCGCGTCGTCCTCGGCCGCAGCCGTCAGGCCGCGAGCCGTCAGAGCGTCATGCACCGACGTGGCGAGCGCGGGATCGATGCCCTCCCCTGTGTCGACGACAAAGGTCGCGCCCGGCGCGCACAGATCGGACGGAACCGCCGCCTGCGCCGGTGAGGCGAATGCCAGCGCCAGCCCTCCGGTCGCGACGAGTCCAGCGATGGTGGTCTTGGTCGTGGCGCGCACGGCGATCTCCCCTGTGACTCGTCCCGTGACCGGGCCCCGTCTGGGCCCGACACCGAGCATGCTTGTTATACCAGCGTCGGGCTCCCTCTGGGAAGGCTCGGGTGCCCATGTCCTGGGTCCGGGAGGGCAGCGCACGCGTACACTGACTTCTACATCCGTAGTCACATGGCCGCGAGGCCGAGGAGGACAACTGTGCCCGCACAGGTCGCCACCGGCGCCCCGCTGACCCTGACCCAGCAGGACCTGCTCCCCCTTCGTCCGTGGCGGCAGGCGCACGAGGAGCCCGAGCACGCCTCCTTCAGCCAGTGGGTCGACGACGGCTGGCGGACGATCACGGCGCGCGACCACCTCGCCTCGCTCCAGGCAGTGGCTCGCGGGCTCATCGCGAGCGGCGTGGCAGCAGGTGACCGGGTCGCGCTCATGTCGGGCACCCGGTACGAGTGGCTGCTGCTCGACGAGGCCATCTGGAACGTCGGCGCCGGCACCGTGCCGGTCTACCCGTCCTCGTCGGCAAGCCAGCTGGAGTGGATCCTCACGGATTCCGATGCCTGCCTGCTCGTCGTGGAGACGGCCGAGCAGGCCGCGCTCGCCGCCGGCCTCGGGCTCGACGTCGAGGTCCTCGTCCTGGACGACGACGCCTTGGAGGTCCTCGGCGAGCGCGGACGACAGGTGCCCGAGAGCGCGGTCGTCGAGCGTCGCGACTCCGTCACCTTCGAGGACCTGGCGGGCATCGTCTACACCTCCGGCACGACCGGGCGGCCCAAGGGTGTCGTCCTCACCCACCGCCAGCTCGGCTCCGAGGTCGCGGGATGCCTCGCGAGCCCCATCGGCTCCGTCGGGCGCCCAGGTCACCGGATCCTGATGTTCCTGCCGATGGCGCACGTCCTGGCCCGGTCGGTGGCCTACATCGCTGCGCAGTCCGGAGCGACGGTCGGCTTCTGGTCCGACTTCGGCTCGATCGCCGACAAGTTCGCCTCCTTCCGGCCGCACATGGTCCTGGGCGTTCCGCGCGTCTTCGAGAAGGTCCACGACGGTGTCCGGGATCGGGCAGACGAACGCTGGCTCTCGAGGACGGTCTTCACGCGCGGCGAGCAGGTCGCGATCGAGTGGAGCCGCGCGATCGGGGATGATCCCCACCGGGGCCGCCCGGGCCTGCGGCTGCGCCTGGCCCACGCGCTCTTCGACCGGCTCCTCTACTCCAAGGTCCGGGCCGCGCTCGGTGGCGAGGCCATGTACGACATCAGTGGGGGTGGGGCGCTCGGTGAGCGTCTGGGCCACTTCTTCCGTGGCATCGGCGTCCCGATCCACGAGGGGTACGGCCTGACCGAGACCTGCGCCGCGATCACCGTCAACGGTCCTGACCACCAGCGCATCGGCAGCGTCGGCCGCCCGTTGCCGGGCAACGAGGTGCGCATCGCCCAGGACGGCGCCATCGAGGTCCGCGGAGCCGTCGTCACGGACGGTTACTGGGGCAACGACGAGGCGACGCGCGAGGCGATCGTCGACGGGTGGTTCCGCACCGGCGACCTCGGCTCGCTCGATGAGGAGGGGTACCTGACGATCACGGGACGGGCCAAGGAGATCATCGTGACCGCGGGTGGCAAGAACGTCGCCCCCGGCCCCCTCGAGGACGTCCTGCGCTCACACCCCCTCGTCTCCAACGCCATGCTGGTCGGTGACCGGCGCAGCTTCGTCAGCGCGCTCATCACCCTCGACCCCGACCGCGAGCGTCCCGCTGACCCGCAGGCCGAGCTGCAGGGCGTCGTCGACGAGGCCAACGCCCTGGTCTCGAAGGCCGAGGGGATCAAGAAGTTCGCCGTCCTCGACGACGACTTCACCGAGGACTCCGGGGAACTGACCGCGACGCAGAAGCTCAAGCGGCACGTCATCGAGGACCGGCGCACCGAGGTCATCGAGGGTTTGTACGCCAACCGCTGAGCCGCGCGCGCCTGCCCGTAGGTGGCAGGGTGGGTCCATGGACAGCGCACCCGGTCACGAGCACGCCGACGATCACGCAGGCCACGAGGGCGGTCGTCACTTCGACGACAGGGCCGCCACCTGGGACCAGGATCCCGACAAGATCCGCCAGTCCGGTGAGGTGGCTGCCGCGATCGCTGCGGCCGTCCCCCTTCCTGCCCGGGCGCGGGTGCTCGAGTACGGCGCCGGGACCGCACTGGTGACGACGGCCCTCCTGCCGCACCTCACCGACCCCGTCCTCACCCTCGCCGACAACTCCTCCGGCATGCGCCAGGTCCTCGCGGACAAGGTCGCGGCCGGGGGCCTCCCTTCGCCCACCCGGGTGTGGGACCTCGATCTGGAGTCCCACCCGGTCCCGACCGACCGCTTCGACCTGGTGCTCACCTCCAATGTCATGCACCACGTGCAGCAGCTCGATCAGGTGCTCGCCGGTTTTGCCGAGCTCCTCGATGCCGGGGGTCACCTCTGCATCGCTGACCTCGACCGCGAGGACGGCAGCTTCCACGACGACGACTTCGGCGGGCACCACGGCTTCTCGCGCGAGGAGCTGGCGGGGCAGCTGGAGGCCGCCGGCCTCACCGATGTGCAGGTCGGCGATGCCGGCAAGGTCGTCAAGGGGGGCCGGGACTACTCCGTCTTCCTCGCGGTCGCGCGCAAGGCCTGAGTCGTGCGGCTGGTCGACGACCGCGAGCGCCGCAATCGACTGGCGCTCCGGCACGGACTGCACCCCGACCACCGAGCGAGCGATCCGGTCGCAGCCGCCGAGTCACTCGTCTGCCTCCACGCGACCGAGGCGGCGAGCGTCCACCTGGCCGTCGGCGCACGGACCGCGGGCGTCATCCCCGCCGACGTGGAGACGGCGCTCTACGAGGACCGCACGCTCGTCAAGCAGCTGGCGATGCGCCGGACCCTCTTCGCCTTCCCCCGCGACCTGCTGCCGGCGGCGCTGGGAGTCGCGCTCTCGCGACTCGCCCCGGAGCAACGTCGACTGATCGCCCGTGATGCCGCACGGCATGGCATCGCCGAGGACGGCGACGCCTGGCTCGACACCGCCGGTGCGGCCGTCATCTCCCGGCTCACTGGCTCACTGCCGCTCACCGCCCGGGCCCTGCGCGAGGAGCTCCCCGAGCTCTCGGGTGCCATCACGGTCAACGAGGGCAAGCGCTACGGCGGCACCTTCAACCTCGCCCCGCGCGTGCTGATCTGGCTCGGCGCCGAGGGGCGGATCACCCGGGGCACCAATGCCGGCCACTGGCGCCTGTCCAAGCCGACCTGGACCCTCCTGTCCGACTGGCTGGACGGGACCGTCGCACCGCTGCCGCTCGATGAGGCGTACGCGCAGCTCGTGCGGCGGTGGCTGGCCCGCTTCGGACCAGGGACCCTCGACGACGTCCAGTGGTGGCTGGGCGCGACCAAGGGCGCGACGCGCTCTGCGCTCGCCGCGGTCGGTGCCGTGGAGGTTGCTCTCGAGCGCGATGGCATCGGATGGGTGCTGCCGGACGACCTCGACCCGGTCGCGGACGTCCCCCCGTGGGCCGCACTGCTCCCCACCCTCGACCCGACCACGATGGGGTGGAAGCAGCGTGAGGTCTACCTCGACCCGACCCACCGAGAGCTGCTCTTCGACAGCAACGGCAACGGCGGGACCACGGCCTGGTGGGACGGCCGGATCGTCGGCGCCTGGGTCCAGGACGACGACGGCGTCGTGTCCGTGGTCGAGTGCCCCGGCACCGACCTCGGCAGCGAAGGGCGGTCCGCCCTCGACCTCGAGGCGCAGCGGCTGACGGCCTGGCTCGACGGGGTACGGATCACCAATGTCTACGCCTCACGACTGATGAAGGGCGCTCCCCTCCCCTGAGCCCGGCCCAGAACCGGCGCCGTCTACCGAGGCGGAGCCATCGACGCGCGCCAGTCGCCGGGCAGGTCCCCGTCGACGAGAGCGGTCGAGACGCTCTCCTGATCCTGCGGCGCGAGCGTCTGGTCGGCTGCGGGATAGAGAATCTGCTCCTCCTTGAGGTTGTGGGCATCGAGCTGATCCATCAGGCGCCCGCAGGCTTCCCGCAGGACGGCGGCGTCGGGGGACGGCGCGGCCAGCAAGCCCTCGATCATCTCGAGCACGCCCCACATCTCGCCGTGCTCACGCAGCATCACCAGCACCGGAGGGATCATGCCGGCGGCACGCAGCGGCGGGAAGAGATGCTCCTCCTCGACAAAGATGTGGTGCTTGAGCTCGGTGGCCGCCGCACGGAAGGCCTCGGCCCGCACCTCCCCTTCGTCCAGTCCGGCGACGACGTCGGCAAGCCGCTCGTCGATGCTGTGGTGCTCCACCACGAGCTCCTGGGCCACACCGCTCATCACGCGCTCCTCCGGGTCGGTTGCGTCGACGCTACCCCCGGGCCCGCGGCGGGTGCTGGCGGGTGCCCTGCTCCCCCGGCAGACTGTGTGGATGAGCGAGCGCACCCCTGACGAGGCAGCCGTCGACCTGGCCCACCAGCTCTTCGACTGGACCCGCGAGGGACAGAGCGAGCGGATCGCGGCCTATGTCGATGCGGGCGCTCCGGTTGATCTCGCCGACCCGGCGGGCAACACCCTGCTCATGCTCGCGGCCTACCACGGTCACGCCGGCCTCGTCGGAGAGCTCGCCCGTCGGGGGGCGGACGTCAACCGGGTCAACGACCGGGGACAGACCCCTCTCGCGGGTGCGATCTTCAAGGCCGAGCCCGAGGTGGTCGCGGTCCTGCTCGAACACGGCGCCGATCCCGACGCCGGGACGCCCACCGCCCGAGCGACGGCCGAGATGTTTGGTCAGACCGCGCTGCTCGAGGGGCGGCAGTCATGACGGACGAGTACGACATCGTCGTCATCGGCGGCGGCCCGGTCGGAGAAAATGCGGCGCAGTACGCGACGGAGGGCACTGACCTCAGCGCCGTCCTCGTGGAGGGCGAGCTCTTCGGTGGCGAGTGCTCGTACTGGGCCTGCATGCCGAGCAAGGCGCTGCTGCGGCCGATCGCCGTCGCGGCCACGACGCGTCACCTGCCCGGGGTGCGCCCCACCGAGGTCGAGCGCGACGCGCTCCTGGCCCGACGTGATGCCTGGGTCTCCGCACATGACGACAGCGGGCAGGTCCGGTGGGCCCATGACACGGGCATCACGACCGTGCGCGGGCACGGCCGGCTCGTCGGTGATCGCCTCGTCGAGGTCACGGGGCCCGACGGCACCCGACGGCTGCGTGCCCGGCACTGCGTGATCATCGCGACGGGCAGCGAGCCGACCGTCCCTGCTCCCTTCGTCGACGTACGTCCGTGGGGGTCGCGGGATGCGACCGGCCTGGTCGAGGTGCCCGATCGTCTCGTGGTCATCGGTGGTGGCGTCGTCGCGTGCGAGGCGGCCACGTGGATGAGCGCCGTGGGCTCACAGGTCACGATGCTCGTGCGCGGTGAGCGTCTGCTGGCCGGGATGGAGCCCTTCGTCGGCCGGGAGGTCGCCGAGTCCCTGCGGGCGAAGGGGGTGGACGTCCGGTTGTCGACGTCGAGCACCGGCTGCACCCGACCCGATCCGCAGGACACCGGTGTCGGCCGGGTCCACGGTGGCCCGGTCACGGTCGAGACGGACGCCGGACCGGTCGAGGCCGACGAGGTGCTCGTCGCGACCGGTCGACGGCCCCGTCTGGACGATGTCGGGCTGGAGGCGGTTGGCCTCACCTCCGAGGACGTCCTGGAGGGGCGTCTGCCCGGGTGGCTCCACGCTGTCGGCGACGCCAGCGGGGACGCGCCGCTGACCCACTGGGGCAAGCACCGGGCGCGTGTCGTCGGGGCGCAGATCGCGGCCGCCGCGACGGGGGCGCCGGCACCCGCCGTCGTCGAGGACGCCCCGGTGCCGCAGGTGGTCTTCACGGACCCGCAGGTCGCATCCGTCGGGATGACCGAGGAGCAGGCCAGCGATGCCGGGCACGACGTGGTCGTCGCGTCGGCCCCCTTCGCCGGGGTGGCCGGTGCGGCCCTGCTGCGCGATGACGTGTCCGGCACCGCGCAGATCGTCGTCGACCGGCACAGTCGCCTGCTGCTCGGAGCGACCCTCGTCGGGCCGGATGTCGGGGAGCTCGTGCACGCTGCCACCGTGGCGATCACCGGCCGGGTCCCCGTCCACGTCCTGCGTCACGCCGTGCCGAGCTATCCGACCTCGTCAGAGGTGTGGCTGCGCCTGCTCGAGAACCTGCCCGACGAGCTGCGCCGACCGGCGTGAGGGCAAGCGCTCAGTCAGGCGAGGCGGACTTCGCCGCACGCAGGTTGAGGTCCGCGTAGTCGGGGTGGCGAGCCATCCACGACTCGATGAAGGGGCAGACCGCGAGCACCTTGCGCGTCCCCTCCTCGCGCACCCGGTCCAGGGCGCCTCGGGCCAGTGCCCCACCGACGCCCTTGCCCTCGTGCGCAGGGTCGACCTGCGTGTGGGTGAAGACGTAGAGGTCGTCCGTGAGCTGGTACTCGGCGAAGCCGACGAGCACGACACCCTGATGGGCCTCGAAACGGCCCTTGTCGGCGTGATCGGTGACGACGATGTCCGGCACGGGTCCTCCAGGGTTGTTGACGCTGTCGGCGGTCAGGGGTTCGATCGTCAGTATGGATCAGATGCCAGACTTCCGTCCCGATCTCGACGCCGCCCAGACCTGGGTCGCCGGTCTCATCGACGCGGTGCGTCCCCACCAGCTCGATGCCCCGACACCCTGCACCGAGTACGACGTCCGCGGACTGCTCCAGCACATCGCTGCCCTCCCCGACAAGGTCGCTGCGGTCGCCATGGGTGGCAACCCCCGCGAGCTGCCCTCGCAGGTGGCCATCGACGAGGACGGCGTCGGGCAGCGCTACCTCGAGGAGGCCCGCGTGGCCCTCGACATGTGGGCCGATGACGCTCTCCTGACCACCACCCTCACCGCGCCGTGGGGTCCGGCGCCGGGTGGGGCTGCGCTGGGCGGCTTCGTCATGGAGACCGTGGCGCACGGCTGGGACCTGGCCGTCGCCACGGGGCAGGACCCGGAGGCCGACCCGGCCCTGGTGGCCAAGGCCCGGGCCATCGGTGAGCACGCACTCGCTGAGGCGCCGCGCGGCCCCGGGATGCCCTTCGACGTGCCGGTCGAGGCCCCCACAGGAGCGGGCCCGACGACCCAGCTCGCTGCCTTCCTCGGACGGTCGTGGGACCGCCTTTGACCTCGACGGGCCCACGACGGTGATCCGATGCGGCTCAGTGCCTCTCGGCGCGGTCCGTGAGCAGCCATCCGGCCGTGATCGACAGCCAGGCGTCGTCGCCGTCGCGCAGGCGCACCAGCACGTCGTCGACCTCGGGCAGGTCGAGCTCTGCGAGCGCTTCGATGGCCGGCAGGACGACCTCCTTGTCGTCGTCCTCGACGACGCGGAAGAGCTCTGCGGCGGCCGGGCGCGCGGCGGGGTCACCGATGCCCAGCAGCGCCTCGGCGGCATGCCGACGCACGGACGGCTCTGGATCAGACAGACGTGAGGCCAACCCGGCGACAGCGGCCTCACCCGCCTGCTCCAACGCTCGGGTGAGCTCGCGGCGGCGGAACTCGTCCTCGTCGCCCAGGTGGTCGACGATGGCCGCGGCCGCTCCCGGGGTCCCGATGCGACCCAGCGCCCACCACGCCTTGGCAGCCACCGCGTCGTCCTCGTCATCGGCGAGCGGCAGGATCTCGGCGACGGAGGCGGGCTCCCGGATCTTGCTCAGTGCGTGCAGCACCTGCACCCGCTCAGGGCCACCGTCGGACAGGTGGTCGATGAGCCTCGGGTAGGTGCTCGCCGCGCGGGTCACCACCGCCCAGGTGAGTGTCTCCCGGACGTAGAAGTCCGGCTCGGCGACCAGCAGTGACACGAGCTCATCAGCGATGGACTCGTCCCCGTAGGTGCCGAGCCACAAGGCGGCCCGCTGTCTCACCGAGGAGTCGTCGTGTCGCGCGGCCTGCAGGGCCCGCTCGAGAGAGGTGCTCATGGCCGGGACGCTACCCGCGTCGCCGGGATCAGCTGCTCAGTGCGTCGTGCCCGCGATGTCCGTCCCCTTGGGGGTCAGGACGAAGACCGTTGCCGCGACCACGAGCATGAGCACTCCACCGACGAGTCCGGCGGTCTGCAAGGACTGGGTGAAGGCGGCCCCGGCGTCGCTCGCCAGCGCCGGCAGCCCGAGCTGCTCGGAGGTGGCGACGGCGGCCCCCAGCGAGTCCTGCGCATGCCGCGCGGCCTCCGGGCCGGCCTGCTCGAGGGCTCGCGAGCCCGACAGCTGGTCGCGGTAGACGAGGGCGGAGATGCTGCCGAGGACGGCCACACCGAGCGTCCCGCCGAGCTCGTAGGAGGTCTCCTCGAGCGCCCCTGCATTGCCGGCCTTGTCCTCCGGCGAGCCGAGCATGATCATGGCCGAGGCGATGGCCAGCGACCCGGTCCCCGCTCCGACGAGGAGCATCGCGACCAGCACGAGACGGTAGGTCAGCACGTCCGGACCGAAGCCGACGAAGAGCAGGCCCACCCCAGCGACGGCCAGGCCACCGGCGAGGACGGCTCGCGCCCCGATCCGATGGGCCAGCGGCGGTGCGAGGAGCGACGCCGCAGCCGCCGCGAGCGCGACGGGGATGAGCTTGATGCCCGACTGGATCGGGCTCGCGTGGTCGACGAGCTGCAGCCACTGGGTGAGCAGCAGCAGCGCGGCGAGCATGGCGAAGGTCGTGCCGAGCGCCGCGATGATGCCCGCGGAGAAGGGACGGTTGCGGAAGAGCCGGATGTCGAGCAGCGGGTGCGTGCTGCGCAGGCAGCGGCGCACGAACCACACGAGGGCACCGATGCCGGTCGCGAGGGCGAGCAGCGCGGTGGGCTCGGCGAAGGACGCCTGCTTGCCGAAGTCCTTCAGCGCCCACACCACGAGGACCATGCCGACCAGCGACAGTGCTGCGGCGATCGCGTCCCACGGCCCGGCGTTGGTCACCGTGGACTCCGGGAGGATCACCAGCCCGGCGATGATCGCGACGATCATGAGCGGCACGTTGACGAGGAAGGCCGCGTGCCACGAGAAGTGCTCGAGGAGGAAGCCTCCGACGAAGGGCCCGACGGCCGCACCGAGACCGGACACTGCGGCCCAGATGCTCAGGGCGGTCGCGCGCTGGCTGGCGTCGGTGAAGATCACTCGGATGAGCGAGAGCGTGTTGGGCATGATCATCGCGCCGCCGACACCCAGGAAGATCCGAAGGGCGATGACGGACTCCGCGGTGTCGGCCAGCAGCACGAGGAGGGAGGCCACGAGGAAGATCGCGTACCCGGTCATGAGCATCCGCTTGCGGCCGATCCGATCGGCGATCGCGGCGAAGGAGACGAGCAGCCCGGCGAGGACGAGCGAGTAGACGTCGATGATCCACAGCTGCTGCGTGGCGGTCGGCCGCAGCTCGGCCGACATCTCCGGCAGCGCGATGTTGAGGATCGTCATGTCCATCGTGACGACGAGCAGGCTCGCACTGAGGACGGCGACGCACGCCCAGGCACGACGGGTCGAGACCGGGGAGGTGGCAGTGGTCAGGGTGGCGGAGGTCATCGGGGGCCACTCCCTTCGTTCGGGGTGATGGTCATGAGGGCCCGGATGGTGCGGGCCATGACATCAGCGGCGATGGGCTCGTCGTGCAGGCCTGCATGGAGGGTCACGCCGTCGAGGTAGACGGCGATGGCTTCTGCTGCCTCACGTCCGACGTGCTCGGTCAGGATCTCGGTCAGGCGGTCGGTCCACCGGCGGGCGATGTCACGCAGCCGCGGGTCGGTCATGCCGGACCCCATGAGCTCGATCTCGGCGCGCACCTGCCGGGAGTCGGCAAGGAACTCGCCCATCACCGCCGCGAAGCGCTCGGGTGCGGACTCGATCGGCAGGATCTGGTCCTCGACCTGGGCCAGCTCGACGTCGACGCCCTCGGCGAGGCTCTGCAGCGCGGCCTCGCGCAGCTCGTCGAGGGAGGTGAAGTACTGCGTCGTCGATCCGAGGGAGACTCCGGCCCGGGCAGCGACCCCGCGGTGGGTGATCGACGCTGCGCCACCCTCGACGATCAGCTCGGCGGCGGCGGCGATGATCGCGCGACGGCGCCCCTCGGGGTCGCGCCGCCCGGGCGCCGGCCGGTTGTGCTGGGAGCCCACTGGCCCCTCCTTCGATGTTGTACGAATGTACATGTACAGATGTACATCATCGGTAGACGGTGAGGCAACTCGGGGACCGTTCCCCGTTGCCGCGATGCATTGACTGGAGCAGAGTGACCGCCATGGCCTCCCCACCGCGCAGCGAGCTCCCGTCCTGGTGGCGCGTCGTCGCCACCCTGGCGGTCGGGACGGTCATCGCGCTGGCCCTTGCCCTGGCGATGGCCACCATGAGCGAAGGGGGTGACCCTCGCCCCGTCGCCGCGATCGGGAGCGTGCACGACTTCCCCTTCGCAGAGGACGAGCTCCCACACCGTGGAGTGGTCTCGTTGCCATGGCAGCGGATCGAGGTCGCGGTCGGCGACCCCCAGGGCCAGCTGCCCCCACTCCAAGGTGACGCCGCCGACATCGCACCGCCGGAGGGAGGCAGCTTTGTGCGGGTGGATGCCCGGCGGGTTGACTCCAGCCAGCTGGCCTTCGCCGCGATCGGCCGGCCCCTGCAGGTGGAGGTCGAGATCGTCCTGCACGCCGACGGCGCCGAGTACCCGCTGAGCGGTCCCGGTGGTCTGGGCTTCGACGCCAACGGCGCCGACCTGCCCTCGACGGGCAGTCGATGGGTCGCCGTCCCGGGCCACCCGACCGATCTCGAGGTGGCTGTCCTCGTCGACGGTGAGGAGCAGACGGTGCACCAGGACGGGAGCGTGGACGCCGGTCGCGCCTCAGGCCTGACCGAGCTGGAGCCCCTGACCCAGGCCAGTCAGCAGGATGAGCGGTCCTGCGACCCGGTGCGGCGCACCGACCACTCCGAGCTCAGGTTGCCTGACCACAGGAACGAGCCGGCGTGCACGGTCACGGCCGTCTTCCGCACGCCCTACGCCGACGGGATCGGATGGGCGCGCGATGGTCATGAGTACCTCGTCGTCGTCGCCACCCACGACGATGTCCTGTCCGTCGATCGTCCGGACGGTGAGCGCTGGCGCGCCACCAACACCTTCACCGGCCGGCTCGACGGGGCCGAGCCGGTCGTCGAGCCCGTGGACGTCAATGCCGTCAACGCCGGCACCCTGGCCATCCAGGACCCGGACGGCCCCCGCATGCTGGTCTTCGAGGTCCCGGAGACGGGCTCGACGGGTGACCTCACCCTGGGCCTGGATGTGGACGCCCGTCCCGATGACGCCTTCGCGTCGTCCGCCGGTCAGCAGATGCACCTGGAGTGGACCGTGCCCGAAGAGGAGCTGCGATGAACGTCCGGAGCCGCTCGAACCGCGCTGCGTCCACCCGTGGTGAACGCTCCTTGGCCGTCGCTGCCCTGGTGGCCGTCGCCGTGCTCGTCGGCGCCCTGGTCACGACCGTGCCGGCGCACGCCTCCCACGTCCTCGCGGCAGGGGACCGGGTGCCCCTGCAGTCAGCGGTCTACAACGGCGACGTTCATGAGCTCCTCGTCCCCGGGTCGCGCGTCCACGTGCAGGTCGGGCAACCGGTCGATGAGGTCGACACCGTCCTGGTCGACCTGAGCAGTGTCGAGGACGGCGACCGGGCCGGGCGCTCCGACGACCCGGTACGCGCCGCCGACGGGACCCGACTCGTACCGGTCTCGTGGAGCGTGCGGCCGGGGACCGGCGGCAGCGCCGAGATCCAGGAGGTCCCGATCGAGATCCGGCTCGTCGCCGGCGATCGATCCGTGGACCTGGCCAGGGGCACCCCCGAGGCACTGCGCTCGCCCTCTGGCGAGACCAATCTCCCGTCCTCGCTCGTCGGGGTCGACGAGGGAGCGGAGCTGTCCGTCGAGGTGGAGTTCGACGGGGGCATCCAGACCTTGGACATGGCGACCGGCGAGCTCGACACCGGCGTCGCCGAAGCCCTCCACTCCCCCACACCCGCCATCGACCCGGGATGCGGGGAGTACACGAGCCGCTGCCACCTCAGCACGGTCGACCACGACGCGCGGTGGCGCGTCGAGCCGGGCGAGGCGGCGATCACGACCGGCAACCTGGCCATCCATGCCTACGACGTCGAGCTGGGCTGGGCCCCGCAGGGCCAGCGGTGGGCGACGACCACGGTCCACACGGGCTCACCTTCCGGGGCGAAGAACAGCGCGGGGGACTTCCGGTCCATCGACACGACGGGCAGGTTGGTCATCACCCTCGACGGGGACAAGCCCCGACGCACGAGCGGCCTCGACGAGGCCAGTGGCATCGGGTCGCGGGCCGGCGCCGTGGTCTTCGCGGTCGATGCCGACTCCACGCCCCACGAGCTGGTGGTCGAGCAGGACCTCACCCTCGGCGGCGCCCAATCACCGCGGACCGTGCCGATGCGGATCACGATCTCCCTCGACGACGCCGAGTGAGCCACGCGTCGGGTCGCGGATCGTCGGGCCGGGCGACCTACGCTGGCCCCATGCACCGGATCTTCACCACGAGCGTCGCCGACGTCCACCCCCTCTACGTCACCAAGGTGGAGAGGAAGGGCCGCACCCGCGCCGAGGTCGACGAGGTGATCCGCTGGCTCACCGGCTTCGACCAGGCGACGCTCGAGCAGCACCTCGCCGAGGGGACGACCTTCGCCGACTTCTTCGATGCGGCGACCCTCAACCCCCACACCGACCTCATCACCGGCTCGGTGTGCGGGATCAAGGTGCAGGAGGTCGAGGACCCTCTGATGCAAAGGATCCGCTTCCTCGACAAGCTCGTCGACGAGCTGGCCAAGGGCAAGGCGATGGACAAGGTGCTCCGCGGCTGACCTCGGCCACCGCCTCCCCCGCGGCTATCCCGCGAGGGTGTCCGCGAGCGCGACGGAGGTGTCCCGCAGCCGGTCGGTGGCCTCGAGCCCGAGCCAGGCACGCAGGTGGTCGGTCGCGTCCCAGTCGTTGGTGTGCATGGCCGCGATGACCTTGCCGTCCGTGATCATCACCGCGTTGAGCACGCGGCTGGCGCGGTCACCCCGCATGACGATCTCGTCGTAGCCCTCGCGACCGAGGTGACCGACGTACTCCATGCCCAGGTCGTACTGGTCGGTGAAGAAGTACGGCTGACGCGCGTAGGGCTCCTGACCGCCAAGCATGCTCCGGGCGGCGTGCTTGCCCTGCTGGATCGCGGTGTCCCAGTGCTCCACGCGCAGTCGCCCGAGGTCCGGGTGGTCATGGTTGGCGACATCGCCCGCCGCGTAGATGTGCGGGTCGCTCGTGCGCAGCCGTGAATCGACGAGGATCCCGTGGTCGACCTCCAACCCGGCCGCTTCGGCGAGGGCCGTCTCGGGCTCGGCGCCGATGGCGACGAGGACCAGATCAGGCCGCACCTCGGTGCCGTCGGAGAGGACCGCGCGGGTCCCCCCTTCGTCCTGCTCGAGGGTGGTGAGCGAGGTGTCGAGGTGCAGGTGGACGCCGTGCTCGCGGTGCAGGTCGGCGAAGACGCGCGCCATGTCCTCGCCGATGGCTGCGACGAGAGGAAGGGATGCGCTCTCGACGACGGTGACCGAGCCACCCGCTGCCCGCGCGGCCGAGGCGACCTCGAGGCCGATCCAGCCGGCACCGATGATGAGCAGGCTGCCCCCCAGGTGCTCCTTGAGCGCCTCGGACTCCTCGACGGTGCGCAGGTAGGCGACCGGCACACCCGACTCGTCAGCCATCGCCAGGTGCCGGGAGGTCGCGCCGGTGGCGATGAGCAGCTCGTCGTAGGAGACGCTGCGCCCGTCGACGTCGAAGGTGCGGGCCGCGGTGTCGAGCGCCGTGACACGGGTGCCGGTGATCAGCTCGACCCGGTGCTCCGTGTACCAACCCTCGTCCTTGGCCGCGGCCTCGGCCGCGGTGCCCTTGCCGAGGAGGATGTCCTTGGACAGCGGTGGCCGCTCGTAGGGTGCGTGCGGCTCGGCGCCGACGAGGACAATGTCCCCGTCGTAGCCCTGCTCGCGCAGCTCGGCGGCGGCGCTGGCTCCGGTGAGACCGGCTCCGATGACGGCGATGGTCATGGGGTGCTCCTGGTGAGTGCGAGGAATTCGGCGCGGCTGCGCGGGTCCTCCCGGAGTCGTCCGAAGAGTGCAGACGTCGTGGTGACCGTCCCTGCGACCCTAGCCCCGCGCACGGTCATGCACGTGTGCTCGGCCTGGATGACGACCCCGACGCCCCGAGGGCTGAGCGCGTCGTCGAGGTGGGTGGCGATCTGGTGGGTGAGTCGCTCCTGGGTCTGCGGACGGCGGGCGTGCCACTCCACCATCCGGGCGAACTTGGACAGGCCGAGGATGCGCTCACCCGGCAGGTAGCCGACGTGGGCGATCCCGGTGAAGGGCAGGATGTGGTGCTCGCAGACCGACTGCACCGGGATGTCACGCACGAGGACGAGATCGTCGTAGCCCTCGTCGTTGGGGAAGGTCGTGAGCTCGAAGTCCTCGCTGCTCGTCATCTCGATGAGCGCCTGGGCCATCCGGTGCGGCGTGCGGACCAGGTGCTCGGCGGTGAGGTCGAGCCCGAGGGCGGTGAGCAGGTCGCCCGCGGCGGCCTCCGCCGCGGCCGGGTCGACCGCGGGGC
>NZ_BCSS01000055.1 GCF_001570985.1 Janibacter limosus NBRC 16128
GGCGGGCGTCGCCGCGCCGCCGGTCCACGCGTCCTTGGTCCCCTCCGGCCAGCCGCCCTGCGGGACAAGGGAGTCCACCAGCGGGTGCTCCGGGGCGAGGACCATGAAGGTCGCGCCGAAGAGGGTGTCGGGGCGGGTCGTGAAGACCTCGATGCCGTGCTCGACGCCGTCGGCGCCCTGCGTCGCGAAGGTCACTGCAGCGCCCTCGCTGCGACCGATCCAGTTGCGCTGCATGGCCTTGACCTTGTCCGGCCAGTCCACGCGGTCCAGGTCGTCGGCGAGCCGGTCGGCGTAGGAGGTGATGCGCATCATCCACTGGCGCAGGTTGGCCTTGAAGACCGGGTAGTTGCCCCGCTCGGAGCGGCCGTCGGAGGTGACCTCCTCGTTGGCCAGGACGGTGCCCAGGCCCGGAGCCCAGTTGACCGGCGCGTGGCTGGTGTAGGCGAGGCGGTACTCGTCGAGGACGGCGGAGCGCTCGGCCCCGGACAGCTGCGACCAGGTGCGGGTCTCCCCCTTCGGCAGGGGGCGCTCACCGGAGGCGAAGGACTCGATGAGCTCGTCGATGGGCCGGGCCCGGCCGCGCCCACCGTCGGGACGCTCGGCGTCCTCGTCGTACCAGGCGTTGAAGATCTGCAGGAAGATCCACTGGGTCCACTTGTAGTAGTCCGGGTCGATCGTGGCGAAGGCGCGGCGGTCGTCGTGGCCCAGCCCGAGACGGCGCAGCTGGCGCTTCATCGTCACCATGTTGGCCTCGGTCGTCACCCGCGGGTGCTGACCGGTCTGGACGGCGAACTGCTCCGCCGGCAGGCCGAAGGCGTCGTAGCCCAGGCAGTGCAGCACGTTCTTGCCGAGCATCCGGTGGTAGCGCGCGTAGACGTCCGTGGCGATGTAGCCCAGCGGGTGGCCGACGTGCAGCCCGGCGCCCGAGGGGTAGGGAAACATGTCGAGGACGAGCATGTGGCCCTCGTGCTGGCTCACCCGCTCCGGCTCGGCCCACGGGCCGGCGGGGTTGGGCGCGCGGAAGGTACCGAGCTCCTCCCAACGGTCCTGCCAGCCGGTCTCGATCCGGCCGGCCATCTCCGCGGTGTAGCGGTAGGGCGTCTCGCTCATCTGTGCAGGTTCTCCCCGGGTTGACGGTCGGGGCTCAGACTACTTGCCGCCGGTCACCACCTCTGGTGCACCTCCTCGCACCACCCCATGAGGCCGGCGAAGGGGGTGACCCGGCCTCCTGGGTTGGTGAAGGTCCCCGACCAGTGGCCGAAGCACTGGTCGGTGTGCGAGGCGAGCACCAAGAGGTCGGTGTGCGATTCCTTGCGGTGGAAGGGGGCGAAGATCGCCTCGAGCCCGCCGCCGGTGACCCGCCACGGTTGCTGCCAGCGCTCGATGTCGTAGTCGAAGTCCAGCTCGACGGGGATGTGGTGCAGCCGCCCGTCGATGACGACCGCGTTCTCCGTCGACCCTGTCCCCTCGGTCCACCGGCCACCGACCTGCAGGCCGATGGTGCGCCCCTCGGTGGTGCCGGAGCCGGCACCCCAGTTCCACCGGATGTCGTGGGGCCAGCGCCCGCGGCCGTGGTCGAGGACCGCCCAGCTGGTGCCGGCAGGCAGCTCCACGCGGCGACCGTCGAGGACGAGGTGCCCGCTCGCCGGGCGGGCGACGTCCTTGACCGTGTACTGGAATCGGGTCTCGCTCCACGGCACGACGACCGCGAGGCGCTCGTGGCCGGGCGGCAGCTGCGCGAGGATGTCGATGACCGCACCGTCGATGGCAGCCCGCAGGCGGGTACCGCCCTCGACCTCGTCGATGTCGACCTCCAGCCCGCGGGTCCTCGCCCGTGCCGGACCCGTGCCCAGGGTCGCCGGCAGGGTGGCTCCGCGCGGCGGCACCAGAGCCGCCTGGCGGTGCCACTCCCGGCTGGAGTCGATCTCGTGGATCCACACCTCGTGGACGGCCGCGTAGTCGATGTGCGAGACGGTCACGCCGATCAGGTGGGTGGGGGTTACGACGCCCCAGTACTCCCAGCGCTTGTTGCGGCCTCGCCCACGGCCGATGCCGGCGGTCTCGACGAGGGGCTGGCGGGCCCAGCCGACGGCCGCCGGGTTGAGCCGCCCGTCGCTGCGGGTGAGGGACACGGGTGCGGTCAGCTCGGGCATGCCCGGGAATCTAGTGCCTAGGGTGTGCCCATGGCCGCTCTCGATCTCCCGGAGATCATCGACATCCACACCCACTTCATGCCCCAGCGGGTGCTGGACAAGGTCTGGGCCTACTTCGACTCGGCCGGCCCCCTCATCGGGCGGCCGTGGCCGATCACCTACCGCGAGGACGAAGGGGGCCGCCTGGCCGCCCTGCGAGCGCTCGGTGTGCGGGCCTTCACCTCGCTCAACTACGCGCACCGTCCCGGGATGGCGCCGTGGCTCAACGACTGGTCGACGCAGTTCGCCGCGCAGCACGCCGACGTCCTGCACTCGGCGACCTTCTACCCAGAGCCGGGAGCGGCGGAGTACACCGCGGCCGCGATCGAGGACGGCGCACGGATCTTCAAGGCGCACGTGCAGGTCGGTGACTACTCGCTGGCCGACCCGCTCCTGGACGACGTGTGGCCGGTGCTCGAGGGCAGCCGCACCCCGATCGTCATGCACGCGGGCAACGGGCCGGCGCCCGGCCGCTTCACCGGACCGCAGGCCGTGCGCGACCTGCTGCAGCGCCACCCGCGCCTCGTGCTCGTCATCGCCCACATGGGCATGCCCGACTACGACGACTTCCTCGACATCTGTGCCGAGCACCCCGACGTGCACCTCGACACGACGATGGCCTTCACCGACTTCACCGAGGAGATGTCCCCCTTCCCCCGCGAGCGCCTGGGCGACCTGGCCGCGCTCGGCGACCGGGTGCTCTTCGGCAGCGACTTCCCCAACATCCCCTACCCCTACAATCACGCGGTCGAGGCCGTACGGGGGCTGGGCCTGGGCGCCACGTGGGAGCGCAAGGTGTTGCACGACAATGCTGCTCGGCTCTTCGGCCTCTCAGCTGCGCAGGTGTGACAGCACCATCCCGATGGGGATGCTGACCGCGAGCACCAGCAGCATCCCGCGGTAGGCCATCACGGCCGCAGGCGGCACTCCCCGGGCCCGAGCTCTCAGGGCCAGGACCAGCGCGACGACGAGCAGCAGCGACCCGATGTCGACGAGCAGCGGCGTCGTGACGAGGGTGCCGCTGATCACGAGGGTGCTGCCGAGGTTCCACCCGGCCAGCTGCATCCAACCGGCCCGGTCGTCCGTGGCGTCAACCGCCCGCAACCGACCCATGACGTACTGGGCCACACCGACGACGAGCACGAGATAGGCCGCAGCCCAACTCCCCTTCGTCCAGTCCATCGGGCCGGTGACGGCCGCGACGAGCCCACCCAGGACCACACCCAGGGCACCCAGTGCGGTGAGCGCGCGAGCGGGCGTCACGCCCCCGTGCCGACGCTGAGGAGCACGACGGCGTCCTCGAGGGCCAGCAGGTCGTGACGGGCCGGCGGGATGATGAGCATCTCCCCCGCGCCGCCCTCCCAGGTCTCCTCACCGGCGCTCAGGCGCACCCGCCCCTGCAGCACCTGCAGCGTCGCCTCCCGCGGGCTGTCGTGCTCGGCGAGGGACTGGTCCTGCAGGAGGGCGATGAGGGTCTGGCGCAGCACGAAGTCGTGGTGACCGTGGACCGTCACCGCACTGCGTCCAGCGGACCCTTCCCGCGCCGTGCCCAGATGCTCTTGCGCCAGTGCGGTCAGTGATACGGACTTCATGACAACTCCTTCGACGGGGATGTGTCCTCCCATCTTGCTCCCTCCCGGAGCCGGTACGTTGCCGTCATGGGTCAACAACAGCGTCCGATCTCCTTCCTGCGTGTTCCCGACGTCGACGACGTGCCCGAGGGCGTCCAGCGTCTGTGGTCGAAGTCCAAGGAGGCCTTCGGCTTCATCCCCAATGTCTTTCGCGCACAGGCGCTCAACGGCGCCCAGTTCGAGGCGTGGTGGCGCTACTTCAACCTCCTGGTCAACAAGGAGGGCCACCTGAGCAATGCCGAGCGCGAGCTCATCGCGGTCGTGGTCAGCGGCATCAACCAGTGCACCTACTGCGCCGTCTCCCACGGGGCCGCCCTGCGCGAGTACTCCGGCGACCCGGTGATGGCCGACCTCGTCGCGGTCAACTGGCGCCAGGCGCAGCTGAGCGATCGTCAGCGGGCGATGGCCGAGTACGCCGAGCTGCTCACGACGGCGCCGGGATCCGTGGAGGCCGCCGACCTGGAGCCGATGCGTGAGGCCGGTCTGGACGACCACGAGATCCTCGAGGCGGTCCAGGTCATCGGGATGTTCAACATGACCAACCGCGTCTCCAGCGCCCTCGGCATGGTGCCCAACCACGAGTACCACGCGCAGGCGCGCTGAGCTCAGTCCTCGTCGGCGGTCCCCGGGTAGGTCACGCGGGTGCCGTCGACGACGGCGAAGGAGGTCAGCGTGTGCTCCTTGGGCGCGCTGTCCCCGATGATGTCCAGCACGCTCACCCCCCGCACGACCAGCGCGTCGCCGACGAGCGAGCGGTGACAGCGCCACGGCACCGCCTCGGCGCACATGATCACCGGTGACTCCTCCTCGGCGATCTCCAGCAGCTGGGTCAGGCCCCGCTCGAACTCCTCGGTGCCCATGTGGTCGGCATAGCCCTGGAAGGAGGCATTGCGCCACTCCGTGTTGACCGAGTCCGGTCGGCGCTTGCGCAGACCACCGAGCTCCTCGATGTGCGTGTACCCGAGCCCGGCCTCGGCCAGGGACGCGGCGAGGGCGTCATGCCAGTACTGCGGGTTGTGCCGCGACTTGGGCACGGTGCGGATGTCCACGACCCGCGTGATGCCGAGCTCACGCAGCAGCTCGATGAACTCGTCGACGGGCCGCGTCGAGTGACCGATGGTGTGGACGGTGCTCATCCACCCATCATGCACGCGATCGGTGCGTGCGCAGGACGCCCCTGACGACGACGCCGACGACGATGGCCCAGAAGGCCGCGCTGATGCCGGCGATGGCGATCCCCGACGCCGCGATGACGAAGGTGGTGATCGCCGGGACGTGGTCCGCAGGCTCGGCAAGAGCCGCCTTGAGCGACACCGCGAGCGTGCCCACGAGCGCCAGGCCGGCCACCGCCGGGACAACTCCTTCGGGGGCCAGCGAGACGAGCGCGGCCAGGGCGGCGGAGGCGACGCCGATCGGGATGAGGAGCACGCCCGAGGTCACGCTGGCGATCCACCGCCGCGAGGTGTCCTCCCCCGCCTCCGGCCCGGCGGCGAGCGCGGCGCTGATCGCCGCGAGGTTGATCCCGTGGCCACCCGCCGGAGCGCCGACGACGGTGCCGACACCCGTGACGAGCATCGAGCGCTGCCACGGCACCTCGTACCCGAAGCCACGCATGACGGCCATGCCCGGGACATTTTGCGAGGCCATCGTCACGAGGTAGAGCGGGAGGGCGATGCCGACCAGTCCCCCGATGGTGAAGGCGGGAGCGGTCAGCTCCAGCCTCGGCACGAGGGTCGCCGCCTCGAGGGGCGTCCCCGAGCGCGCGAGGTGGACGGTGATGACGACGGCCGCGGCGACGAAGGCGAGCGGCGAGGCCCACCGCGGCAGGACGCGCAGCGCGACCAACCAGACCAGAACGACGGGTCCGACGGCCCACGGGTTGGCCGCCATGCCCGTGACCGGGCCGAGGCACAGCTGCAGGACGATGCCGGCCAGCATGGCCTGCGCGATCGAGGTGGGGATACGGGTGATGAGCGCGCCCAGTGCCGGCACGAGCCCGGTCATGAGGACGAGCACACCGGTGACGACGAAGGCACCGACCGCCGCGGCCCAGCCGCCGTCGACCGCGCCCGTGGAGGCGAGCAGGGCCGCCCCGGGCGTCGACCACGCGATGGTGATCGGCAGACGCGTGGACAGCGACAGGGAGATCGAGCCGAGTGCCATCAGGACCGTGACGGCCATGAGGCCGCTCGCGGCCTGGGCATGGCTCGCGCCGACCGCCTCGAGACCGGCCAGGACGATGACGAAGGCACTCGTGAAACCGACGAGTGCCGTGACCACCCCGGCGCCCACGGGTCGGAGGATGGCATCGCGCATGGACACAACCTAGACGTCGCCGGACAACGCAGAAGGCCCGGACCAAACGGTCCGGGCCTTCTGTACCACTGGTGGAGCTGAGGGGATTCGAACCCCTGACCCCCTCCATGCCATGGAGGTGCGCTACCAACTGCGCTACAGCCCCGAGTGGGTTTCCCCCGAAGGGGACTGCCAGACTATATCCATAGGCCCCCCTCGATCACCAAATCGAGTGGTGCTGCAGGCCTACAGCCCCTCGGCAGAGGCATTCCACTGGGTGATCCGCCACCCGGAACGGCCTTCTTCGAGGCTGGCCCAGTGGCAGTTGCCGAAGCCTCCGAGCACCCGCCACGCGGTGCTCTGGTCGAGCCCGACGAGCTCGGCGACGAGTGAGCGTCCGGTGACGCCGTGGGTGGCGATGACGACGCACTCCCCCGGGTCCATCGACGCCAAGAGCTCGTCGAGGGCAGCGCGGGTGCGCGCGCCGACATCGGCCAGGGACTCGCCGTGACCGCCGCGCTTGAAGTCCTCGCCGCTGATCAGCTTGTCGGCATCCTCCGGGTACTGCGAGTACACCTGCTCGGCCGTGAGGCCCTGCCAGCCGCCCGCGTGGATCTCGCGCCAGCGCTCGTCGGTGCTCACCGGGAGGTCGCCACTGGCGGCAGCCACCTCCTGCGCCGTGTCACGAGCGCGCATGAGGTCGGAGGAGACCACCCGCGTCGGACGAAGGGAGGCGATCGCCGCAGCAGCCGCGCGCGCCTGCTCACGGCCCAGGTCGGTCAGCTCGTGGTCGAGCTGTCCCTGCCAGATGCCCTTGAGGTTGGAGCCGGTCTGACCGTGCCGCAGCACGATGAGGCGACGGGGATCCCCCTTCGTCCCGCCGGAGGCCTCGGCCGAGACCCGCCGGGGCGCCTGGCTCACTGCTCGTCAGCGGTCTGCTGCGAGCCCACCGCCCCGAGGTCCAGGTGCGGGCAATCCCGCCACAGGCGCTCGAGGTCGTAGAAGTCCTTTTCGTCGTCGTGCTGGCAGTGCACGACGACGTCGCCGAAGTCGAGCAGCACCCAGCGACCGGGGCCGTGGCCCTCGCGGCGCAGCGTCTTGACGCCGGCCTCCTCGCGCAGGGTGTCCTCGACCGCCTCGGAGATCGCCTGGACCTGACGCTCGTTGTCGGCGGAGACGACGACGAAGATGTCGGTGAGGGGCATCTGGGCGGACACGTCGAGTCCGGTGATGGTGGTCGCGAGCTTGTCGGCCGCTGCGCGGGCAGCGAGGGTCGCAAGGTCGATGGCGTGCTGGGTGGCTACCACGGTGTGTCGGTCACTTCCGGTCGTCTGTGTAGAGCTCGTACTTGTTGATGTACTGCACGACGCCGTCCGGCACGAGGTACCAGACTGGTTCGCCGTCGCTGACGCGCTGGCGGCAGTCGGTGGAGGAGATCGCCATGGCGGGCACCTCCTGGAGGGTCACCTTGTCCTCGGGCAGGCCCGACTCGCTCAAGGTGTACCCGGGACGGGTGACGCCGATGAAGTGGGCAAGATCCCACAGCTCGTCGACGTCCTTCCACGACAGGATCTGGGCCAGGGCGTCCGCGCCGGTGATGAAGAAGAGCTCGTCATCGGGGCGCAGCCGTCGCAGGTCGCGCAGGGTGTCGCTGGTGTAGGTCGGGCCATCGCGGTCAAGGTCGACCCGGCTGACGGTGAACCGCGGGTTGGACGCGGTCGCGACGACCGTCATCAGGTAGCGGTGCTCAGCCGGACTGACCTGCTTGTCGGCCTTTTGCCACGGCTCACCCGTCGGCACGAAGACGACCTCGTCGAGGTCGAAGCGCGACGCCGCCTCACTGGCGGCGACGAGGTGGCCGTGGTGGATGGGGTCGAAGGTCCCACCCATCACGCCGAGGCGCTTGCTCAGTGGTGGTCCCCGGCGTCGTGCCCGTGGTCGTCGTGGGCGACGGTGTTGTGCGCGGCGGGCAACTTGGTCGCGGCCTGACGGAAGGCGAAAAGGACGCCGAGCATCATCGCGAAGATCAGCAGGGCGAACACGCCGTAGAGCCAGGCGGGGGCGGGCAGCGGGTTGTGGTGCCCGGACTCGGCGACGACGGAGGCGAAGGTGCTCAGCATGCGTCCCATGCTACCCGGACGTTGTCCACCGCCGTCATCCACAGGGCTGTGGGTGACGACGAGGACAACCCGGTCTTCCTGTGGACATGTCTGTGGGTGGTGTCCGCTCGGCGATGAATGCCCGCTGCTGTTGCCGTGGAGCACCCGGGACGCGTAGAACAGACCTCACACCGCGGCCGCTCGAGGAGGGTGCCCACCCGCTCTCGGGGGCCGGCAGGACCACAGGGATAACGACATTGCACGTCCGCGCGGGTCACACCCGTGCCGGGCATCGGCGACTCGAGCAGTGTCGGCGCCTCCTGGTCCACGTGTCACCGCGACGTCGCGACGTCGTGCCTGCAGTCGCCGCAGGGCCCGCGAGGGAACGTGCCACGGACACGGTCGAGGGCCTTCTCCGGGATGGAGAAGGCCCTCGGCCTGTATCTGGGGCGGTTGGTCAGCCCCGCTGGTCAGCCGCGGACCTGGCCGTCGCCCTCCACGACCCATTTGGTCGTCGTCAGCTCCGGCAGCGCCATCGGGCCGCGCGCGTGCAGCTTCTGGGTCGAGATGCCGATCTCCGCGCCGAAGCCGAACTCTCCACCGTCGGTGAAGCGCGTGGACGCGTTGACCATCACGGCGGCCGCGTCGACCTCCGCGGTCCACCGGCGCGCGGCAGCGCGGTTCTCCGTCACGATCGCCTCGGTGTGCCCCGAGCCGTGGCGGCGCACGTGCTCCATGGCGGCATCGATGTCGTCGACGACCGCGACCGACATCTCGAGATCCAGGTACTCCGCGTCGAAGTCCTCGTCCGTCGCCGGGTGGACCTCGACCCCCTCCGGCGCGAGCTGCGCGGTCACGGGGTCGCCGTGCAGGGCGACCCCCGCTCCGGCGAGCTCGGCCAGGGCCTTGGGCAGGAAGTCGGCCGCGATGTCGCGATGCACGAGCAGGGACTCGGCCGAGTTGCACACGCTCGGACGGTGGGTCTTGGAGTTGACGGTGATGGCCAGCGCCTTGCCGAGGTCTGCCGCCGAGTCGACGTAGACATGGCAGTTGCCCACGCCGGTCTCGATGACGGGGACGGTCGACTCCATGACGATGGCCCGGATCAGGCCTGCTCCCCCGCGCGGGATGAGCAGGTCGACGAGCCCGCGGGCCGTCATCAGCGCAGTGACCGCGTCGTGACCGCCCTCGAGGAGCTGGACGGCGTCCTGCGGCAGCCTCTGCGCCGTCAGCGCCGATCGCAGGGTGTCGACGAGGGCCCGGTTGGTGCTCGCCGCGGCGGAGCCACCACGCAGGATCATCGCGTTGCCGGACTTCAGCCCCAGACCGGCGGCATCGACGGTGACATTGGGTCGGGCCTCGTAGATCATCCCGACCACGCCCATCGGCACACGCACCTGACGGATCTGCAGCCCGTTGGCCAGGGTCGAGCCCCGGACGACCTCCCCCACGGGGTCGGGCAGGGCAGCCACATCGCGCAGGGCCTGAGCGACGGCCGCCACGCGGTCCGCGTCCAGGGTCAGGCGGTCGAGGAGGCCGGTGGCCATTCCCCCTGCGCGTCCCCGCTGCAGGTCCTCGGCGTTGGCCGTGACGACCTGGTCGGTGGCTGCGTCGACGGCGTCGGCGAGCGCCAGGAGGGCGGCGTCCTTGTCGGCGCGGGTGAGCAGGGCGAGGTGGCGCGAAGCGGTGCGGGCCCGCTGGGCGAGCTCCCGGACGACGGCGGTGCTGTCACTCATGGCCACAGGGTAGGCCGAGGCGGTGACAGAATGCCGGGGTGACCACGATTCTCTCCATCCAGTCCCACGTCGCCTACGGACACGTCGGCAACTCCGCGTCCGTCTTCCCCATGCAGCGCCTCGGTGTCGAGGTCTGGCCGGTGAACACGGTGAACTTCTCCAACCACACCGGGTACGGCGCGTGGCGCGGCCCGCTCATGGACCCGGCCGATGTCGCGGATGTCGTCACGGGCATCGGTGAGCGCGAGGCCTTCAGCGAGATCGACGCCGTCATCTCCGGCTACCAGGGTGGCGAGGGCATCGGCGCGACCATCCTCGAGGCGGTCGCCAAGGTCAAGGCCGCCAACCCCGAGGCGATCTACGCGTGCGACCCGGTCATGGGCAATGCCGCGACCGGCTGCTTCGTCCACGAGTCGATCCCGATCCTGCTGCGCGAGCAGGTCGTCCCGATGGCCGACCTGATCACCCCCAACCAGTTCGAGCTGGGCTTCCTCACGCGGACCGAGCCGCAGACGCTGGAGGAGACCCTCGCGTCCGTCGATGCCGTCCGCGCGATGGGACCGAGCACCGTGCTCGTCACCTCGGTGCTGCGCCCCGACCGGCCCGAGGGCACCATCGAGATGCTCGCCTGCCACGACGACGAGGCGTGGATCGTGCGCACCCCGCACCTGCCGCTCAAGGCCAATGGCTCCGGTGACGTGACCGCCGCGCTCTTCACCAGCCACTGGCTGCGCACCCGGTCCCTGCAGGAGTCCCTCGGCGCGACCGTCTCGGCCGTCTTCGACCTGCTGCAGCTGACCCTGGACTCCGGCAAGCGCGAGCTGCAGCTGGTCCAGGCGCAGGAGTCCTATGCCCACCCGCAGATGCAGTTCGAGGTCACGCAGGTGCGCTGACCCCCGGGGATCAGGCCTTGCGGCCGAGGCTCTCGAGGAAGGGCCATCTGGTCTACAGCCCGGGCTCGCTGCCCCGCCGCTGTCGTTCACCCGGCATCCCCATCCGGGGTTGGCGTCGATGTGCAGGGCTGGCGTCGATCCATGAGGTTGGCCGACGACACAACGTCAGCCAACCCTGTGGATCGACGCCGGGTCGCCGAGGGAAGTCACGGCCCGGTCTCGCAGCGCGAGCGGGCTCACAGCAGCGCGAGGTGGTCCCGGTGGATGACCTCGCGCTCGTACTGCGGGCCGATGGCCTGGGCCAGCTCCTTGGTGCTGCGGCCCATGAGGTGGGGCAGCTCGCCGGAGGTGTAGTTGACCAGGCCGCGGGCGATGACCGTGCCGTCGGGTCCGACGACGTCGACGGGGTCGCCGTCGACGAAGGACCCGGTGCACCCGGTGATCCCGGCGGGCAGCAGCGAGCGACCACGATCACGCAGGGCCGTGACGGCGCCCTCGTCGATCTGGATGGATCCGCGAGGCGTGGTCGCGTGGGCCAGCCACAACGCGCGGGAGCCGCGCTTGCGCCCGTGGGGGCGGAAGAATGTCCCGACGTCCTCGCCCGCCAGCGCCTCGATGACGCGGTCGGCCGAGGTCAGCACCGCAGGGATCCCGGCAGCGTTGGCGATCGTGGCGGCCTCGACCTTCGTCGTCATGCCCCCGGAGCCGACGGCGGAACCGGTGCCACCGATGGAGATCTCCTCGAGCTGCGCCGGGTCGGACACCACGGTGACGCGCTCGGCGCCCGGTGCGCCAGGCGCAGCAGTGTAGAGCGCGTCGACGTCGGTGAGCAGCACGAGTGCGTCGGCGTGGATCAGCTGGGCGACCAGGGCCGCCAACCGGTCGTTGTCGCCGAAGCGGATCTCGTGCGTGGCCACCGTGTCGTTCTCGTTGACGATCGGGATGACCCCTAGGTCGAGCAGCGAGTCGAAGGTGCGCTTGGCATTGGTGTAGCTCGTGCGACGGGTGATGTCGTCGACGGTCAGCAGCACCTGTCCGATGAGGTGACCGTGCCGACCGAAGGCCCGGTCGTAGGCCGACAGCAGCACGCCCTGCCCGACACTGGCAGCCGCCTGCTGGCGGGCGAGGTCGCGCGGGCGGGTGCTCATGCCGAGCGGTCCGATCCCCGCCGCGATCGCGCCCGAGGAGACGAGCACGATCTGGGTGCCCTCGCTGCGCCGCCCCGACAGTGCGTTGACGAGCGCGGCGAGGCGCGCGAGGTCGAGCTCTCCCCCGACGGCGCTCGTCAGTGACGACGAGCCGACCTTGACGACGATGCGCCGCGCGCGGGCGACCGCCCCGCGGGCATCGGCCGCCATCAGTCGTCCTCGGTCCAGTGCCCGGCCTGGCGCTCGGTCCACAGGCCCTCGCGGGCTGCGGTCTGCGCGTCCTTGCGGGCGTGGAACTCCTCGCGGCGCTCCTGGGTCGTGCGACGCGAGTTGTCCTCGAAGCGCAAGTCGGTGCCACGACCGCCGAGCAGCTCGGCCCCACCGACGATCGTCGGCTCCCAGTCGAAGACCACGGCGTTGTCCTCGGGCCCGATGAGCACGGTGGAGCCGGAGACGGCCCCGGCCTTGGTCAGGTGTTCCTCGACCCCGGCGCGGTTGAGCCGGTCCGCGAGGTACCCCACGGCCTCGTCGTTGGCGAAGTCGGTCTGGAAGACCCAGCGGGTGATCTTGTCGCCGACCACGTGGAAGACCTCGCCCTCCGGGGTGGTCTCCTTGCGCACAACGAAACCGGCGTCGTCGACGGCCTTGGGTCGCAGGATGGTGCGCTGCGGGACGATGTCGACGGCGATCTCCGCGCGGGCGGCCTTCACGTGGCGGGCCATGGCGAAGGTCAGCTCCTTGAGCCCGGTGTGTGCGACGGCAGAGACGATGAAGACCTCCAGGCCGCGCTCCTCCAGGTCGGCCTTGACCATCTCGGCCAGGTCCAGGGCATCGGGGACATCGGACTTGTTGAGCACGACGATCCGGGTGCGCTCGGACAGGGGCTTGCCGCCGAGCGTCTCGTCGGCGACATAGGCGGCCAGCTCCTCCTCGATGACATCGAGGTCGCTCATCGGGTCGCGTCCCGGGTCGAGGGTGGCGCAGTCGATGACGTGGACGAGGACCGAGCAGCGCTCGACGTGGCGGAGGAACTCCAGGCCCAGGCCGCGCCCTTCGCTCGCCCCGGGGATCAGCCCGGGCACGTCGGCGACGGTGTAGCGCGCATCCCCCGCCGTCACCACTCCGAGGTTGGGCACGAGGGTCGTGAAGGGGTAGTCGGCGATCTTGGGCCGGGCCGCGGACAGCACCGACACGAGCGAGGACTTGCCGGCGCTCGGGAAGCCGATGAGGGCGACATCGGCGAGCGACTTCAGCTCCAGGATGATGTCCGTGGACTGGCCGGGCTCGCCGAGCAGGGCGAAGCCGGGCGCCTTGCGACGGGCGCTCGAGAGGGCCTTGTTGCCCAGGCCTCCGCGGCCGCCCTGGGCGGCGACGAAGCGGGCACCGGGCGCCACGAGGTCAGCGAGGACATCGCCGTGCACATCGGTGACGACCGTCCCGGCCGGCACCGGCAGGACGAGGTCGCCGCCGTTGGCGCCGTTCTTCTCGTCGCCACCCCCGGGCGCACCATTGGTGGCCTTGCGGTGGGGGCTGCGGTGGTAGTCGAGGAGGGTCGTGACCTGGTCGTCGACGAAGAGGATGACGTCTCCGCCGTGCCCACCGTTGCCTCCGTCGGGACCGCCCAACGGCTTGAACTTCTCGCGGTGGATGGAGGCCACCCCGTGACCGCCCTTGCCGGCCTCGACGTGCAGGGTGACGCGATCGACGAAGGTCGTCACGACCTCACCTCTTCTTCATCTGTGGGTTGGTGCAGGTACGACGAAGGGGGCAGGTCAGCGGACCCGCCCCCTTCGCTCACGCAATGCGCTGTGTCAGCCGGAGACGCCGGCCGAGACGACGTTGACGACCTTGCGGCCGCGCTTGGTGCCGAACTGCACCGCGCCGTCCGCCAGGGCGAACAGCGTGTCGTCGCCACCGCGACCGACATTGTCGCCCGGGTGGAAGTGGGTGCCGCGCTGGCGGACGATGATCTGGCCGGTGCCGACGATCTCGCCGCCGTACCGCTTCACACCGAGGCGCTGGGAGTTGGAGTCGCGACCGTTACGGGTCGAGGACACACCCTTCTTTGATGCCATGTCAGTGGTTCCTAACTACTCGAAGAAGGCTCAGGCCTTGATGTCAGTGATCTTGAGCTGGGTCAGCGGCTGACGGTGACCCTGACGCTTGCGGTAACCCGTCTTGTTCTTGTACTTCATGATCGTGATCTTGGGGCCCTTGGCGGCACCCAGGATCTCGGCCGTGACGCTGACCTTGGCCAGCTTGTCGACGTCACTGGTCACGGTGGACCCGTCGACGACGAGGATCGGCTTCAGGTCGATGCTGTCGCCAGCCTCACCCTTGATCGAGTTGATGAGGATGGTGTCGCCGACGGAAACCTTCTCCTGGCGGCCACCCGCGCGAACGATCGCGTACATCAGTGGAACTCACTTTCGGTTGCAAGTGCACTCGCTCTGTCTGACCGGCCAACAGTCCCCGTGCTTGAGGCACGAAGCGTCCGCTCGGTGGGCGCACCAAGAGCAAATACTACCGGCCACCCTCACCTGCAGCAAAACGCAGGACGAAGGGGGTGACCGGCAGCTGTTGTGCTGGGCTCAGGCCTGCGGCGGGCCTGCCTGCGAGGTCACGCGCTTGCGCTTGGGTCGCGCAGGTGCAGCCGGCTCGGGGTCGGCCACCGGGGTGGTCGGAGCCTCGCCCGACTCCCCCGCCACCTTGGTGATCGGAGCGGCAGCCGTCTCGACGGGAGCCGTGAGGTCCACCGGCGTC
>NZ_BCSS01000056.1 GCF_001570985.1 Janibacter limosus NBRC 16128
GACCGGTCGCGGCGTCGAGCCTGTGCGTCGGGTCGGGGGCCGGCGCCGGGCCGATGCCTTGCCGGCCGTCGCGGTCTTGCGCGCGGTCGTGCGCTTGGCTGCCGGGGGCGCCCCGTCAGGACCCGGCACCACGGTGAGCGTGGGCTTGCGGGACGCGCTCGACGTGCGTGAGGACGGCTTCGTGCGCGCGGGCGCCGTGCTGGTGGGCACCTGTGCGGACGGACCGGTGAGAAGGGGGGTGCTGCGCCGGCGAGCCCGCTCGCCACCTGCACGGTCGGCTGCAGCGGCGACAGCGCTGGGACGTGCCGCCTTGGTGCTCTTCGCAGCCGGCTTCGTGGCGGTGGCCTTCTTCGCCGGCGCCTTCTTGACGGCGGCCGTGGTGGCCGCGCTGTTCTTCGCCGCGCTCTTCTTCGCCGTGGTCTTCTTCGCCGGCGCCTTCTTGGCGGCGGCCGTGGTGGCCGTGCTCTTCTTCGCCGTGGTCTTCTTCGCCGTGGTCCTGGGGCGGGTGGCGCGGGTGCTGTCGGCCATCACTTCTCACTCTCGGTGGTGGGCGTCACGGCCCGCATCGCGGCCTCGGCGGCCTGCACAGCAGACCATCCGGGCTGGGCGAAGGGCAGGCGGTCGAGCACCCTCCCCTTGGTCGCGCGGGCGTAGTCCTCGTAGGCAGCGCGCGTCGTGTACGCCGGCTCGAAGCCGAGGACCTCGCGCATGCGTCGGGTGTCCAGGCCACGACCGAAGCTCAGCAGGTCGAGCTGGTCGGAGCCGATGTCGATCAGGCCCAGCCTCTTGGCCAGGTCGGTGACCGTGCCGGTCGCCATGCGTGGGACGAGCAGGAAGGGTCGGCCGGCCAGGTTGGCGGCCTGGCTCGCGGTGATGATGCCGTCGCCGGCGACATTGACCGCACCGAGACCGGGCAGGCCGACGGAGTGGGTGAGCGCGGCCACGCAGTCGTCCTCGTGGACGAACTGGAGCCGCGCGTCATAGCCGAAGGGGATCGGGATGATCGGCAGGCTGAAGTGGTCCGTGAAGGCCGTGCGGATGCGTGGGCCGATGACATTGGCGAAGCGCAGGGTCGTGATCTCGATGTCGGGGCGCCGGCGGGAGAGCCCGCGGACGTACCCCTCGACCTCGACGCTGTCGCGCGCCCACCCGGAGCTGGGCATCTTCTTCGCCGCCATGTCCTCGGTGAACATGGCCGGGTCCCGTGGGCTCGACCCGTAGACGCCGGCGGTCGACTTCACGACGAGCTTGGTGACCGACTCGGCCCGCTGGCAAGCCGCCAGGAGCTGCATCGTGCCGATGACGTTGACCTCTTTTTGGGTGGCCCGCCCCCCGCCGGCGCGCGGCGTCGCGATGACCCCCATGTGCACGACGGTGTCGACGTCGTTGCCGGAGATGATCCGGCTGATCAGGGGGCTACGGATGTCGGCACGCATGAACTCGGCGCGGCCGATGCCGTGGCGCGGGGGGACGACGTCGACGCCGATGATCCGACCGATCGAGTCATCCCGGCTCAGACGGCGGGCGAAGGCTCCGCCGAGATGGCGGGATACGCCTGCGACGAGCACGGTCTCGGGCACCGGTACACCTTCCTTGAGGACGTCGACCACAGGTCATGGACTGGGTCGCAGCCTAGTCTCGCGACAGGCCGTGCGGGAGGGGGCGACGGCATGAGTGGCGATGAGAGACAGGGATCACGCCCTCCTCAGCACCCGCCATGCAGGGATGGCGAAGGGGGCCCGTCCGCGGTGCGGAGGGGCCCCCTTCGTGAGGTCACTTCTTGTTGCGACGCTGGTGGCGCGTCTTGCGCAGCAATTTGCGGTGCTTCTTCTTCGCCATGCGCTTGCGCCGCTTCTTGATGACAGAACCCATGCGGATGTCCTTCGTGTCGTGATCAGTGCTGACGGTGGTGCCTCGAGCGATGCCGATCCTGCATGCGCAGGCCCCACCGAGAACGAGTCAGACGACAGAGTCTATCTGCTCGCGAGGTGTGCTTCGCGCCGGGCCCGGGCGAGCGTCGCCAGGAAGGTCAGGCCGTCTCGACGAAAGAGGTCTCGAGATAGGTGTGCACCGCGTCCTCGGAGACCCTGAAACTCCGGCCGACTCGCACGGCAGGCAGGTCACCGTTGTGGACCATGCGGTACACGGTCATCTTGGACACGCGCATGATCGCCGCGACCTCAGCAACGGTGAGGAAACGCACCTCACCCAGTCGGTCGTTGGACATGATCACCTCGTAATCCGCAGGACCGCGCCGCCAGCGGATGCCAGCGGACCTCGACGAGCCCTGCAGGTGTCCACCATAGGGGCAGATGTGACGGCTGTGAAGACAGGCAGGGGGTGAATTTCGTCCGCGTCCACCCGACACGCCGATGAGACCTGCTCGAGTCGTGGTTTTCAGTCGTACCAGACGTCGAGCCCGTACAGCGGAAAGATCGCCTCGCGGGTGGCCATGATCGCCCGGTCGACCCCGCTGTGCGGGTTGTAGCCCATCGCCCAGGGCTGCACCCAGATCGGCAGCTCCTTGTCCGGCAGGTCGCCCATCCGAGCCGGCCCCGGCTGCCCACCGACCAGCTCGACGTGCTCGCGCCAGGCCACGGGGGTCTCGGTCGACGCAGGCACGGGCTTGTGGGCGGCGATGGCCGTCAGGTGGGTCCACGCGCGCGGGACGGCGCTGGTGATGTCATAACCGCCGCCACCGACCGCCAGCCACCGTCCGTCGCTCACCTCGTGCGCGAGCCGGTGCAGGTTGACCGCGGCCTGACGCTGTGCGTCGAGGGAGAGCGCCATGTGCGCCAGCGGGTCGTCCTTGTGGGTGTCGCACCCGTGCTGGGTCACGAGGACCTGCGGCTCGAAGGCACGGACCACCGGAGCTGCCACCGACGTGATCGCCCGCAACCACGGGCCGTCGGTCACTCCCGGAGGGAGCGCGACATTGACAGCAGTGCCCTCGGCCCCCGGACCGCCCGTGTCGCCCGGCCACCCTGTGCCGGGGAAGAGCGTTCGACCCGACTCGTGCACCGAGACCGTGAGGACCCGGGGGTCGTCGTAGAAGATCTCCTGGACACCATCGCCGTGGTGGACGTCCACATCAACGTAGGCGATCCGCTCGACGCCCTGATCGAGGAGCCAGGAGATGGCTGCGGCGATGTCGTTGTAGATGCAGAAGCCGGCGGCACGGTCACGCATGGCGTGGTGCATACCGCCGGTGAAGTTGACGCCGTGCTCGGCCTCGCCGGTCCACACGCGGCGTGCGGCCTCGACGGAGCCAGCGACGATGCGGGCGCTGCTCTCGTGGATGCCGGCGAAGGCGGGCACGTCGTCGGTGCCGATCCCCCAGCTGCCGTCGGCGCTCGTCGGGTCGGCGGAGATGCGCTTGACGGCCTCGATGTAGTCGCGACCGTGGACGCTCAGGAGCATGTCGTCAGTGGCCGGCTCGACATCGACGACATCCACGCCGTCAAAGACACCGAGCGTCTGGCACAGACGCGCCGTGAGGTCCAGTCGAACCGGCGACATGGGATGGCCGGCGCCGAAGTCGTACCGCGTGAAGTCCTCGCCCCAGATGGCGCACGCCTGTGTGCTCATGATCGAGACGCTACCCCGGCTAGTGTCGTCTTCCACGACCATCCCGACGATCGGAGGACCGCGTGCCGCGCATGCGTCTGCACAACGAGGACGTCCTCGTCCTCGGCCTCGGCCGCTTCGGCGGAGCCGTCGCCACCGAGCTGCACCGCTTGGGCAACCGCGTGACGGCGCTCGAGCTCGATCCTGCGCTGGCCGAGACCTTCCTCGGCCGCGTCGGTCGGATCGTCCAGGGAGACGCCACCTCGGTCACGACCATCGAGGAGCTGAAGCCGCACACCTTTTCGGCCAGCGTCCTGGGGATCGGCTCGTCCATCGAGGCGAGCGTGCTCGCGGCCGTCAATCTCATCGATGGCGAGGCACCCAAGGTGTGGGCCAAGGCGGTCAGCCCGGCGCACGCGCGCATCCTCAACCGGATCGGCGTGCACCACGTCCTCTCCCCCGAGATCGAGTCGGGCAAGCGGCTCGCGCACCTCATCGGCAGCCGCCTGATGGACTACATCGAGTTCGACGACGGCTTCGCGATCGTCAAGATGACCCCGCCCCAGGAGGCCGTGGGCTTCACCCTCGAGCAGTCCTCCATCCGCAGCAAGTACGGCGTCACGGTCGTGGGCGTGAAGTCCCCGGGCCAGGACTTCACCTATGCCCGCCCAGAGACCAAGGTGCGCAATGGCGACCTGATCATCGTCAGCGGGCCCACGGCCCTCATCGAGCGGATGGCCGCCCGCCCGTAGACCGCCACGACGAGCGGTGGCCCACTCCCTTGGTCCGAAGGGGGTGGGCCACTCGTTGTCGTGGGGGCTGGGTCAGCCGCGGTCCTCACCGAGCGCGAGGACGAGGGCGACCTCTTCCTCGACGACGCCGTCTCCGCCCGAGACCCGCATCGGGCGACGGTCATCGGTCGGGCGGAAGCCGAAGCTGGAGGCGAAGGCCACAGCGCGGCCGTTGTCGGAGCCGACCCAGTAGTAGAGCTGCGACAGGCCCTTCTTCTCCGCGATGCGGGCGCTCTGGCGCACGAGGTTGGCGGCGACGCTGCGTCCGCGCCAGTCGGGGCGGACCCACAGGCCGAAGAGCTGCCCGGCGTCCTCTGACTTGCCCTCGTCGGCGGCACCGATGCTGACGACACCCACGTGGGTGCCCTCGGCCTCGGCCACGAGCCGGTCGCTGCGCGCCATCCGGGCTCGCCAGAACTCCTCCGGCTCGGCCGACTCCGCGTCGTGGTCGGCCACGAAGGCGTCCGGAGATTCCTGCAGCGCTTCCAGCCGAAGGCTGCGATAGGTCTCCCACTCGTCCTCGGTCAGTGCGCGCACAGTGATCTCACTCATGGCGTGAGTCTCTCATCCCCGACCGCGAATTGCCCTGCCGGGTCACGCAATGTTCACCTCAGGCGGTCAGGACCCGGCTCATCCGGTCACATCCGTCGATGTCCCCGGGGGACCCGTCGAAGGCGAACCCGACCCGCTCGTAGAAGGCCACCGCTCGCCGGTTGTCCCGCATGACGTGCAGTCTGACCACGCTGTCCCCACGCTCACGGGCGAGATCGACGCAGGCCTCGACGAGCGCGTCGGCGATGCCATCGCCGCGTGCGTGCCCTGCCACCCACATGGCGACGATCTCCGGAGCGTGGGACGCATCGGGGCGAAAGAGCGTGGCCACGCCGAGCGGCAGACCGGCGTCGCTCTCCGCGATGAGGACCGGGTGGCCGAGCCGCTCCCGCCAGGTGGCTTCGTCGAAGGCCACCTCACGCGCGAAGGTGCTGCCGTAGGCGTCCGGCTGGTCGAGGAGCATCGCGAGCCGCACTGCACGGTGGAGCCCCCAGTCGTCGCCGGAGAGCCGGCGGACGGCCCAGGCGTCGCCCATCAGCTCGCTCGGTCGGTGCAGGCGTCGACGGCGTCGGCGAACGCGTGACGCACCCCGTGGGCCTCCAGTCGAGCCAGGGCGGCGGCGGTCGAGCCACCGGGCGAGGTCACGGCGGCTCGCAGCAGCGCCGCCTCCTCGCCCGTCTCGACGAGCATGGCGCCGGCGCCCCGCGTGGCCTGACCGGCCAGGGCGAGCGCGTCGGCACGGGTGAGCCCGCGCGCGACGCCCGCGTCGACCATGGCCTCCACGACGAGGTAGAAGTACGCCGGGGCCGATCCGGACAGCGCCGTGGCCACGCCCTGCTGGGCCTCCGGCAGGACCAGGGTCCCGCCGGTCGGGGCGAGCAGGTCGCGCACGAGCTGCACCTGCTCGTCAGTGACGTCCGCGGCGGGGCTGAGCACCGTCATGCCCTGCCCGACCCGGGCGGGGGTGTTGGGCATGCCGCGGATGGCGGCAACGCCCTCCGGGAGCGCTGCGGCCAGATCGTCCAGGGAGACCCCGAGTGCCAGCGACAGGACGATCGACCCGGGGCGAAGGGAGGGCGCCAGCTCCTCGAGCAGCCCCGCCACGGAGTAGGGCTTGACGACGATCAGGTGCACATCGGCGCGCGCCGCCGCGGTCGCGGCGTCGACGACCTCCACCCCCGGGCGGTCGGCGTACTGCGCACGCACGCTCTCGGCCCGCTCGGGTGCACCCTCGACGGCGAGGACCTCCCCTTCGCCATCCGCCGTGAGGGCCTCGAGGATCGCGCTGCCCATCGCTCCGACTCCGTAGATCGCGGTCGTCATCTGTGCTCCTGCTCGTGGGTGGTGATGGTCATGCCCGGCCGCTCAGCGTCTCGACGAGACGGCGCACCCCGGAGGGGCGGCGGGCGAGGTCGTGGAGGTGATCGAGCCACCCGGGCCCGTAGGGCACGAGGACGCGCACCCGGTGACCGGCATCGGCGGTGCGCAGTTGCAGGTCCGGGTCCGCGCCGAGGAAGAACTGGTACTCCAGACCTTCGGGGCCGCGGCCGGACTGGTCGGCGAGTCCGTCGGCGAGGTCGAGGAGGACGGGTTCGTGGGTGGCGACGACCGTGTGCACCCCGCTCCCGAGCAGCGTCGCGAGGCAGCGGGCGAAGGCCAGATCGACCTCGTGCGGGTCCTGCCAGGCGATCGCTCGGGGCTCCCCCGTCCCACCGCGCACCAACCGCACTCGCGCGCCCTCGGCGGCGAGCGCCAGCGCGTCGGCCTCGCTCCGGTGCCGGCGGGCCACGAGGGAGGTCGTGAGGCGCGGGTGCTCCTGCCGGGTCCGCTCGACGAGATCGAGGAGGGCGTCGACGTCCTCGTGCGGGCCGGAGCGGAGGGTTACGTCCACCAGGCGCTCGGTGCCGGCGACACAGATCCGGTGCAGGGCCTCGGCAGCCCGGCCCGCGTCAGAGCCCAGCCCGAGGTGCTCCGGGGCGAGATAGATCTCCGATCGGTAGTCCCCGCCGGACGTCACCGGGGCGACCCGCTCGATCGCGGTCACCGCCTCGGCGACCGTGGCCTCGACCCCTGCGGCGTCGGTGGCCACCGGCAGGAGCGGGTGGAGCGCGGCCAACCGGTTGGTGCGACGCAGCCACGCCGCGGTGACGACCGCCTCGTCGACCGACTCTCCGGAGACGAAGCGGTCTCGGGCCGCAGTGACGACGCGCGAGCGGGCGACGACATCGCGGCGCTGCGGCGCCAGGAGCGCTTCGAGCATGCGTGTGCGCAGGCGATCGGGGTTCACCAGGCTCATGTCGTCGGCTCCGGCGAGTGGAGGCGGTAGGCACCGGGCACCACGCGCCAGGTGCGCTCGCGAGCGGGCTCCAGCTCCTCACCGTCGGAGTTGGCGGCGACCTCGTGGTGGAGGCCGCGCACGGTGACGGTGCGCGCGCGGGTGGTGACGACATCGTCGAGCTCGGTGTGGGTGCCCCGACTCAGGCGCAGGGCATAGCGGGCCCGACGTGAGGGTGCCACGGCGTAGGAGACGACGACCTCGGCGAGTCCGTCGCCGGGACGGGCGTCGGGTGCGAGCTCGGTGCCACCGCCGACGCTGGTACCGATCGTGATGGCGACCTGCAGCACGCGCCGGCTGCCGTCGCTGATCACCTCGTCGTCTGCGATGACCTCGAGGTGGCGCCCCTGCTGGCCAAAGCCTGCGGCGATCCCTCCGATGACGTAGCCGAGGATCCCCAGGTGCACCTTGCCCAGGCGTTCCTTCCACGGGGCGGCGATCCGTCCGGCCTCCTCCCCCACCCCGATGTGCACGGCATTGGCGACGAGCATGTCGTCGTCGTCGATGAGGACGTCGACGGGACGGACGGGGCTGGCCAGCACGACCCGCGCGGCCTCGGCGGGGTCCTTGGGCAGGTCGACCGACCGGGCGAAGTCGTTGCCCGTCCCCATGGGCAGCAGCCCCACGGTCGGCGGGTCCTCGCCCAGGTCGCCGGCACGGCACAGGGCAGTGACGAAGGCGTTGAGGGATCCATCGCCACCGGCGATGACGACCTCTCGGCCGTCACGCTCGGAGACGGCCTCGGTGAGCTCGTCGACCGACTCGGTCTCGACCACCCGGACGTCGGCGTCCGCGCGCAGGACGGCCAGGGCAGCGTCCTGGCTCTCCTTGTCGGAGGTCCCCGCGGAGGCATTGGCGATGAAGAGGAGTCGTCTCACGAGCGTCAGCCTACGGTCAGGAGGTCACGGGGTACGGCGGCGCAGGGTGAGGCTCCCGAGGACGAGCGCGACGAGGATCCAGCCGGCGATGACGAGCAGCGGAGTGGCCAGGTCACCGCGCGGTCGCACCTGCCGGGCGACGGCAGTGGCGGCGTCCACGACGTAGGACAGCGGGAGCACGTCCGACACCAGCTCGAGGATTCGCGGCAGCTGGTCGCGCGGGACGAGCAGGCCGCACAGGAGGAACTGGGGCAGCACCGTGGCGGGCATCAGCTGCACTGCCTGGAACTCCGTGGCGGCAAAGGCCGAGGCGAGCAGGCCCAAGGAGGTGCCGAGGACACCGCTGGCGACGACGACGAGCACGAGCCAGGCCGAGGAGGCAGCGGTGCCGAGCCCGAGGAGCCACACCGAGACCGTCGTGACCAGCACACCCTGGACGACGGCCAGCAGGGTGAAGGCGAGCGCGTACCCGAGCACGAGGTCACCCTTGCCCATCGGGGTCGTGAGCAGCCGCTCGAGGGTGCCGCTCGTGCGCTCCCGCAAGGTCGCGACGCTCGTGACGACGAACATGACGACGAAGGGGAAGACCGTCAGCAGCGTCGGCCCGACCCGCGCGAAGAGCGGCCCGTCGGCGTAGATCCACGCCAGCAGGCACATGAGGACCACGGGCACGACGAGCATGAGCGCCAGAGTCCGGCGGTCGCGCAGCACCTGTCGCAGCACCCGGCCCGCAGTGACGAGGGTCAACCGGGGGTTCATGTCGCGACCCCCTCCACGAGTGAGAGGAAGGCACCCTCGGTGTCGGCTGCCCCGGTCTGCTCGAGCAGGTCGGCGGGGGTCTCGTCGGCGAGGACCTGCCCATCGCGCAGGAGGACGAGGCGGTCGCACCTGGAGGCCTCGTCCATGACGTGGCTGGAGATCAGGAGGGTCACGCCGTCGTCGGCGAGCTGGCGGAACAGCGTCCACAGGTCACGGCGCAGGACGGGGTCGAGCCCGACCGTCGGCTCGTCGAGCACGAGCAGCTCGGGCCGGCCGACGAGCGCGGCGGCGAGGCTCGCTCGGCTGCGCTGCCCGCCCGACAGCGCGTCGGTACGTGATCGCGCGTGGCTGGTCAGGTCGACGCGCTCGACCGCCTCGCGAGCAGCCGAGGCGGGGTCACGGACGCCGAGCAGCCGGGCGAAGTGCAGGACATTCTCACCGACGGTCAGGTCGCCGTAGACGCTCGGCGCCTGGGTGACATAGCCGACCCGGTGACGCAGGTCAGGGTGTCCGGCGGGCAGCCCGAGGACCTCGACCCGACCCGCGTCGACGCGCTGCACTCCGACAACCGCACGCATCACCGTCGACTTGCCGCCACCGCTCGGCCCAAGGAGCCCGACGACCTGGCCGGCGGGGACCCGCAGATCCAGGCCGGGCAGGACGAGCCGACCCCCGCGGACGACGCGCAGACCATCGACCTCGACCGCGTCGATCACCATGCGCTCGGCCCCGTGGTCATCAGGACGCCGAGCCGACCGCGGTCTCGCCGGCATCGTCGACCTGCCCCAGGTGCCGGCGGGCGAACTCGAGCGACTCCCGCAGGTCGGCCTCGCGCTCACGTGGCCGACGGCGGGTCCCCACCTCGAGTACGACCGAGCCGGAGAACCCGCTCGTCGCGATGTGCTGGAGGACCCCGGCACACGGCTGCGTCCCTCGGCCCGGGACGAGATGGTCGTCCTTGAGCGTCGTGAGGTGGCCGTCAGCCAGGTGGATGTGCGAGAGACGGTCACCGAGGTCGAGCACCATCTGCATCGCGTCGCTGCGCGCGGTCGCGGTGTGCGACAGGTCGATCGTCACGTGGTCGTAGGGCTGGGGCACCGGGTCCCAGTGGGGGAGGTAGGCCTGCACCTGCCGGCCGCGGGCCGCCCACGGAAACATGTTTTCGACGGCCAGCACGATGCCGCTCTCGTCCTCGCGCTCGGCGACGCCGTCGGCGAAGGTGCTGGCGTACTCCTTCTGCCAGCGGAAGGGCGGGTGGAGCACCACCGTCGGTGCGCCCACCTCCTGGGCGAGCTCGATCGATTTGTCGACCTTGCCCCACGGGTCCGGGCTCATCACCCGCTGGGTGAGCAAGAGAGTCGGTGCATGGATCGAGACGATGTCGATGCCGTGGTGGTCGGCGAGCGCGCGCAGCGCCCCGGCGTTCTGCGAGATCGGATCCGTCCAGACCATGATCTCGACGCCGTCGTAGCCGAGCCGGGCAGCGGTCTCGAAGGCTGCGGCCGCTCCCTCGGGGTAGACCGACGCCGTGGACAGCCCCACCGGCAGATGGCGTGCTGGATCTGGCATGCACCGAGCGTAGCCCCGCAAGGGCGACGCGATCAGGCCAGGACGTCGAGATACCGCAGGAGCACGCCCTCGCGCAGCGCCCACGGGCAGATCGTCAGCTCCTCGACGCCGAGCAGGTCCATCGCGGCCTCGGCAACGATGCCGCCGGCGAGGATCTGGTGGGCCCGTGAGGCCGAGACCCCGGGCAGCTCGACCCGCTCTGCAGCCGTCATGGGCGTGATCCGGGCGATCGTCGCCGTGACGTCGGCGCGCCGCAGCCGGCGGTCGACATAGGGCCCGTCGCCGCTCGGCGCAGCGCCGGCGATGCGAGCCAGCGAGCGCATCGTCTTGCTCGTCCCCAGGACCGTGTCGGGCGAGCTGGCCTTGGCATAGGGCCGGATCTCCTTGGCGAGCGTGGCCCGCACACGACGACGTGCCTGCTTGATCTCCTGCGCGGTCGGTGGGTCCCCGGGAAGCAGCTCACGAGTGGTGCGGCCGGCTCCGAGGAGCAGGGACTTGGCGATGTCGGGGTCCTCGTCGTCACCGAGGGTCAGCTCCAGGGAGCCCCCACCGATGTCGATGACCAGCAGCTTGCCGGCCGACCACCCGGCCCACCGTCGCGCCGCGAGGAAGGTCAGGCGTGCCTCGTCCTCGCCGCTGAGCACCTGCAGGTCGACGCCGGTCTCGGCGCGCACCCTGGCGAGCACCGCATCGCCGTTGGGCGCCTCACGGACCGCACTCGTGGCAAAGGCGAAGACCTCCTCCGCCCCGTGGTCCTCCGCGATCTCGAGACACTCCGCGACGAAGCGGGAGAGGTCGGCAGCGCCCCCTTCGTCGATCAGACCCTCGTCGTCGACGTGCTCGGAGAGCCGCAGCAGGATCTTGTGGGACGTCGCAGGGATCGGCGCCGCACCGTGGTGGGCGTCGACGATGAGCAGATGGACGGTGTTGGAACCGATATCGATGACACCAAGGCGCACGGGGGCAACAGTAGACGCAGCGGGCACGCCATCACCGCGCCCACCGCCCCAGACCGTGGGTGACCGCGGCATAGGGTGACGGCCGTGAGCGATGACACTCCCCAGCACCCCGGCGAGACCGACCTGACGACGGCGCGCACCTGGGTCGAGTTCGAGGACCCGGCCGATGACGAGCAGCGCTTCCGCTGCGACCTGACCTGGCTGACCTCGTCGTGGACCTGTGTCTTCGGCAGCGGGTGCCACGGCATCGACGCGGACAAGCCCGACTTCGGCTGCTGCGTGCTCGGAGCGCACTTCACCGACAAGGACGACTTCACCCGGGTAAAGGCGATCGCCGAGCATCTCGGCGAGGACGAGTGGCAGCTGCACCCCGGCTCCACCCGCAAGTCCGCGTGGACGGAGAAGGAGGACGGGGACCTCAAGACCAAGGTCGTCGACGGCGCCTGCATCTTCTTCAACCGTCCGGGATTCCCTGCCGGCGCCGGCTGCGCCCTCCACCAGCACGCGGTGCTCACCGAGGTCGAGCCGCACACGGTCAAGCCGGACGTGTGCTGGCAGCTGCCGATCCGCCGCACCTACCGCACGGTCGAGCTGCCCGACGACAGCAGCTATCTCGAGGTCAGCATCGGCGAGTACGACCGCCGGGGCTGGGGCGCGGGCGGGCACGACCTGGACTGGTACTGCTCGGGCAGCCCCGACGCCCACGTCGCCGTCGACCCCGTCTACGTCACCGAGCGCGCCGGGCTCATCGAGCTCATGGGTGTCGCCGGGTATGAGGAGCTCGCCGCGCGCTGCGAGGCCCATCTGGCGCTCGTCGCCGCCGTCACCACGGCCACGGGAGGGTCCCGCCCTTCGCCCTCCGGCCGGGCGCTCCTCCCCCTGCTCGTCCACCCCGCGACCCTCGCTGCACGGGAGAAGTGATCATGGAGCCCAGCGACCTCACGACCTCGATCCGGTCCGAGCTGGGCCCACTGCTCAGCGACGGCGCCCTCGTCACCGACCCCGACGTCGTCGGGTCGCACTCCCGGGACCAGGCGCTCTGGTGCCCCGACGAGGGCGCGCTGGCCCTCGTGCGGGCGCGCACGATCGAGGACGTGCAGGAGACGATGCGCTTCGCCACCCGTCACCGGGTGCCGGTCGTGCCACAGGGGGCACGCACCGGGCTGTCGGGCGGGGCCAACGCGGTGCCCGGCTGCCTGCTGCTGTCGCTGGAGCGGATGACGCGGGTGCTGGACGTCGACGCCGAAGAGCGCACGGTGACCGTCGAGCCGGGGATCATCAACCAGGACCTCAAGGACGCGCTCGTGGAGCACGGGCTGTCCTATCCGCCGGACCCAGGGTCGGTCGCGATCTCCTCCATCGGCGGCAATGTCGCGACCAACGCCGGCGGGCTGTGCTGCGTCAAGTACGGGGTGACGCGCGACTACGTACGACAGCTGCGCGTCGTCCTCGCCGACGGCACCCTGACGACGATCGGCACGACGACGGCGAAGGGGGTTGCCGGGCTCGACCTGCGCGGCCTCTTCGTCGGGTCGGAGGGCACCCTCGGAGTGGTCGTCGAGGTCACCCTGCGCCTCGTGCCCGCCCTGCCGCAGCCGCTGACCGCGGTCGCGACCTTCGCCGACCTGCGGCACGCGGCCGCTGCCGTCGCCGACCTCATGGCCTCAGGAGCCCAGCCCTCCCTGCTCGAGTCGATGGACGGCACGACCCTGCGGATGATCAACGCCTACCGCGACGTCGGGCTCGACGAGGACGCGGGCGCGATGCTGCTCATGCAGTCTGACGGCAGCGGCAACCCGCAGACCGCGCAGGCAGAGGTCGAGGCCTTCGCCGGGTTCGCCGAGGCCAATGGCTCGATCGACGTCGTCTTCTCCCCGGACCCGGCCGACAGCGCGGCCCTCGTGGCGGCCCGGCGGTTGGCGCAGGTGGCCTACGAGCACCACGCGCAGTCTCACGGCGGCGGTCAGCTGCTCGACGACGTGTGCCTCCCGCGCCACCGGCTGCCGGAGTTCTACGACCGGCTCGACGAGATCGCCGCGGAGAGCGGGCTGACCCTCGCCGTCGTCGCCCACGCGGGTGACGGCAACACCCACCCGTCGATCTTCTTCGACGCCTCCGACCCCGAGGACGTCGCGCGAGCCGACGCCGCCTTCGACCGGATCATGGAGGTCGGGCTCGCGCTCGGCGGCACGATCACCGGCGAGCACGGCGTCGGATACCTCAAGCGCGGCTGGCTGGCGCGCGAGCTGGACGAGGGCAACCGAGCAGTCCATCGAGCCGTCAAGGCGGCGCTCGACCCGCTCGGGATCCTCAATCCCGGCAAGATGTTCACCGACCTCTGACCGCACTCCCCCGTTGCCTCGCTGGTCGTGAGTGGGCTGTCACTGCTGCCACGTAGGTTGCTGCCATGGCTTCAAAAAAGGGTGCTCCCGCCTACCGCTGCAGCGAGTGCGGCTGGACGAGCGTCAAGTGGGTCGGCCGCTGCGGCGAGTGCCAGGCATGGGGCTCCGTCGACGAGATCGGCGGGCCGACGGTCCGCACCCTCGCCGCCGCGAGGGTGGAGCGTCCC
>NZ_BCSS01000057.1 GCF_001570985.1 Janibacter limosus NBRC 16128
CCCCGCGCCGCAGCGGGCGCCCGTCGCGCCGCAGCCGGCGCCGACCGCCGATGGCCTTGTCCCGTGGCCCGGCACCCAGCCCGGGATCGAGCAGGGGCCCCTGGACCGTCCGGGTGACCCACGCATCGGCAAGTCCCGCCGCAGCGATGTCCTGGCCGCACTCCTCGTTGCTGCCGTGGCCCTGGCCACCGCGGTGCCCTCGGTCGGCCTCGCCGTCGCCGTCGCCTGGTCCTGGCTGGCCCGGACCGTTGACCGGTCGATGACTGCGACCGTGCGCCGCCGCCACCGCTACGGCCGACGCCGCAGCGACGGCGTGGCGGCAGCGGCATCCGCGCCGCTGCAGCTCGTCGGCGCCGCTCTGGCCACGGTGGTCGCTGCGCTGCTGCCGCTCGCCGTCGGAGCAGCCGGTGTGCTCGCAGCGGCTCTCGCGCAGAGCGCCGTCGACGCGCAGGGAGTGCGTCTGGATTCACCCGTGCCGCTCGCGGTGGGCTCGCTGTGCGCGCTGCTCATCGGGTGGTGGGGGCCGGGAGGTCCCAGCCTGCGTCGCGGTAGCCGCAGCCTCGTGCGCGGTGTCACCGGCCCGTCCGCGGTGCGGATGGTCGTCGTGGCCTGCTTGGTCGTCTTCGGGATCGGGGTGCTGGGTGCGCTCGCCGTCGGGGCGCTCGACGTCTCGTGGTGGCCGTCGCTCAGCTCACCGCTGCCCTCACCGGACCAGCTGCCCGGCCGATGACGACTCCGCCGCCACCTCCTCCGCACAACCCCAGGCCGCGCCGGCGGCCGGCCCGACGCACCGAGCCGCAGACGGGCGCGATCCCGCAGCACCCGCAGCCCAAGCCGCGCCGTCGGCCCACGCTGCGCGGTGAGCAGCCCACCGAGACGATCCCGCTGCGCGGTTCGCTGCGCGGCACGCCCTACCGCGACCCTCGCGTCACCCGCGCCGTCGCGGAGGAACGAGCGGCGGCGCACGCGATGGACCTCGCGCTGCGGGTCGCTGAGCTGATGCTCCGCTCCGGGTCGAGTGCGTCAGGGGTCGAGTCCGCGACCATCGCCGTCGGCGTGGCCGCGGGGCTCGAGGACCTCGACGTCGACCTGACGATGCAGTCGATGCACCTGCAGTGCCGCACGCCGTCGGGTCAGACGATCTCCCGGCTGCGGGTCGTGCGGCAGCCACGTCTGGACTTCGCCCGACTGGCGATGGTCCATGCCCTCGTCGACGACCTCGTCTCGGGCGAGATCGACCCCGAGCAGGCCGACTCCCAGCTGCGCGAGATCGCCCGCACCCCGCGGATGTGGTCGCGTTGGTTCGTGACGATGGCCGAGGGAGGTGTCGCGGGCGGCGTCGCCCTCATCCTCGGCGCGAGCCTCCCGGCCGTCGTCGTGGCCGCCGTCGCCGCCTGCGTGACGATCCTGCTGGCCGGTCTGATCGACCGGCTCAACCTGCCCGACTTCTACCTCGGCGCGATCGGCGGCGCGACCGCCACCTTGATCGCCTTTGGTTCCTATGTCCTGGGCGCCAACAACCTGCTCCCGATCTCACCAGCGGACTTCGCCTTCATCGTCGCTGGCGGGATCGTGGCGCTGCTGCCCTCTCGCACGCTCATCTCGGCGATGGAGGACGTGCTGTCCGGGTTCCCCGTGACCGGCACCGCACGCCTCTTCGCCGTCCTGCTGCACACCTTCGGACTCATCGTCGGTGTGGCGGCTGGTCTGGGGTTCTGCCTGCAGGTCGGTGGATGGCTGGATCTGGGGCTCACCCCGCCCCCGCTCGACAAGCTCGCGTGGGCCTCTGCCGGCCTGCCCCTGGTGATCGGCGGGTCGGCGGTCATCGGTCTCGCGGGTGCCGTCACGCTCCAGGGCAGCCGTCGGATGCTCGCCCCGACCGCCATCCTGTGCGCCATCGGCGTCGCGACCGCTGTCGGTCTCGTCCATGTCGGGATCGGTCGGGTGACGGCGACGGGCATCGCGGCAGCGGCCATCGGGTTCCTCGCGCGCTACATCGCGCTGCGCATGGATGCGCCGGCCCTCACGCTGTCGGTCCCCGCGTCCTTCGGCCTCTACCCCGGTCTGGGGATCTTCATCGGGCTCTACCACATGAGCTCTCCCGCGACGATCTCTGACGGGGCGGACTCCACGACCGGTCTCTTCAGCGTCCTGGCCGCGCTCGGCGTGATCATGGCGATCGCCACGGGTAACACCTTGGGCGACCGTCTCGCCGCTCCCTTCGATGCCCCTGTGGCACAACGCCGCCGAGCCACCGTGGAGCAGGACGGCGAGCGTCGTGACGAAGAGGGTTGGGACATCGTCTGACCGCTCGCTGGGCTGGTCGTGACTCTTGTTTGACCCGTCAGGTCACGAGAAGGTAACGTTCCCGACGTCCGCGAATGACGCCAGACCTTCTGGCAGCTTCACCACGAAGCCCCCTGAACCTCGTGGAAGGAATCACCACCGAATGTTCTACTCCCCCAAGCACTCCCTCGCCGAGAAGTCCTCGCCTGCCCGCCGCCGCATCGCCGGTGTCGCTGTGGCCGGTGCGTCTGTGGCTCTCGGCTCGATGGCGACCGCGCAGAGCGCGTCCGCCTCCACGAACTCCAATGTCTGGGACGCCGTCGCCGCCTGTGAGAGCGGCGGCAACTGGTCCATCAACACGGGCAACGGCTTCTACGGCGGCCTGCAGTTCACCACCCAGACCTGGCAGGGCTTCGGCGGCGGCAAGTACGCCTCCAACGCCAACCAGGCCACCAAGGCCCAGCAGATCGAGATCGCGCAGAAGGTCCTGCAGACGCAGGGTCCCGGCGCGTGGCCCGTCTGCTCGCAGAAGGCCGGCCTGACCAAGGCCAACGGTGGCGCCGGCTCGGCTCCCGCCCCGGCCCCGGCTCCGGCCCCCAAGGCGCAGGCTCCCGCCCCGGAGGCCGCCCCGGCCCCGCAGGCGCCCTCGCGCTCTGAGGTCCGCACCCCGGCCGCTGCCGGCGCTCTCGCCGTCGACGGCATCCGCGGTCCCAAGACCAACGCCGGGATCGAGTCCTGGGTCGGCGCAACCCAGGACGGCGCCCTGAGCGCGACCGACATCAAGGCCCTCCAGGCCAAGGTCGGCACTGCCCAGGACGGCATCATCGGTCCGAAGACCACGACTGCCCTGCAGTCGGTCGTCGGCGCCACGCAGGACGGCATCTGGGGTTCGCAGACCACCTCGGCCCTCCAGACCTACCTCAACGGTCGCTGAGCGACCCACGGCTGACGGGCTGGTCTTCCAGCCCATCGACCTCCTCGAAGGGGGGTTCGCACCACACGGTGCGGACCCCCCTTCGTCATGCCCCGACGCCCGCGGGAGGGGCGAGGTGAAGGTGACAGAGGGGGCAGAGTTACAGGTATGTATTTAGGTGGCAGGTGTTGTCTGTGTGACTGCTGAGTCCTTAGCGTCGCTCTCGGACCTGCACGGGGGACCCCCTGCCCGTGCTTCGCCGACACGAGGATTCATCATGTTCAGCTCCAATGACTTCCCGGACCAGCCCGTCTCCCGACGTGGCCGCCGCCTGCGCATCGCCGGTGGCGCCGTCGTCGCCGGGTCCTTGGTGGCAGGTGGCCTCGTGGTCGCCTCCGGTGCCGGTGCTGCCGACACCGTCTGGGACCGCGTCGCTGCCTGCGAGTCGACCGGCAACTGGTCGATCAACACCGGCAACGGCTACTACGGAGGCGTGCAGTTCTCCTTTCAGACGTGGAAGGGCTTCGGTGGGCAGAAGTATGCGTACACCGCGGACCGGGCCACCAAGGGTCAGCAGATCGAGATCGCGCAGGAGGTGCTCAAGGTGCAGGGCCCCGGCGCATGGCCGGTCTGCTCCCGTCGCGCCGGCCTGACCGTGGCCAACGGCCTGGCCGTCGACCCCTACACCGGGGGCGAGCGTCCGTCGCGTGGCGACGTGCGCCCGCCGGTCACCTCGACCGGTGGCAAACTGGTCGTCGACGGCATCCAGGGCCCCAAGACCAACGCTGGTATCGAGAAGTGGGGCGGTCGCCCGATGAACGGCCATCTCGACTCGGCCGACAAGCAGGCGCTGCAGCGCAAGGTCGGGTCCTCGCCCGACGGCGTGATCGGCCCGATGACGACCAAGGCCCTGCAGCGCAAGGTTGGCGCTGACGTCGACGGCGCCTGGGGCCCGCAGACCACCACGCGTCTGCAGAGCTTCCTCAACAACAACGTGCTCTGAGTCGACCACCGGCTCGATCACGACCGGGACCGCGGGCTACGATGCCGCGGTCCCGGTCTTCGTGTCCGGGACTCGCTGGCGTGGCGCAATTGGTAGCGCACCTGTCTTGTAAACAGGGGGTTGAGGGTTCAAGTCCCTTCGCCAGCTCTCTGAGCAGGGAAAACGCATCACTCATGCCCCTGCTCCTGCCCGAAGCCTCCACTTATGCCTCCACTTTCGATCTCGGCGGCGGTGTGCGGGTCGACCGCTTCGAGGGCCGCGAGCACCCGGGGGTCGGTCTCGCCACGGCCCAGGTAGACGTCCTGCGTCATCGACACCCGCGAGTGGCCGAGCTGGTCGGCGATGGTCCGAGCGGTCACGCCCGACCCGTCGAGGATGCTGGCCGTCGTCTTGCGCCAGGCGTGCGAGGTCACCCACTCCAGGTCACTGTTGACGCGGACCTCGTAGAGCCACCGGCTCACGGTGCGCGGCTCACGGAAGCCGCCGTCGATGGTGCCGAAGACAGGCTCGTCCGGACCCACCCCGACCTCAGCCCGTCGCCGCAGCATCGCCACGCACCACTGCGGAAGGGGGAGGCGACGTTGCCCCGCCGCGGACTTGGTCGTCTTGCGGATCAGGCCCTGCCCGGTCACCCGGATGAGTGTCGAGGTCACGTCCACCGCGCCCTCCTCCAGATCGACCTCGGACCACAGCACCGCGACCGCCTCACCGATCCGCAGACCCGTCGCGAGCATGAAGGCGCACAGGTCCGGCAGGTCGTGCTCGACGGCCCGAGGATCGCGGGTCACCGCCAAGAACCACGCCGCTCGCTCCTGCTCGGTCAACGCCCGAGGACGACGACGCGGTGCAGAGCTCAGACGGCGGACCTCCCGCGTGGGGTTGAAGCGGATCGCGCCCTCACGCACGGCACGACCCATCGCCCCGGAGATGATCGCCCGAGCCGTCCTCGACGTCGCCGACCCGACCCGCTCGTGCAGGTCCACCAAGAAGCGGTCCACGACCGGAGTCGTCACCTCACCGAGCCGCAGGTTCCCGAGCGCGGGGGAGACGTGCTTGCCCCACTGATAGCGGTAGGTCTGCACCGTCCCCGGCGAGCGTTCACCCATCCGCACCAGCTGGTCGAGGTCGGCCAGCCACTGCGTCACCGCTTCGGCCAAGGTGTCCCGAGCCGTCAGCCCACCGATACCCGTGGAGGCAGCATCCTCCAGAGCCGTTGTCAGTGCCCGTTGCGAGGCGCCCTGCGACGAGCCCCACCGCTCCACCCGACGCTTGCGCCCGTCGAAGCCGCGGAACCAGGCCCGGCTCTTGTACATCGGCCCCGAGTCGGCGGGCACGCGAACCGTCGAGATCGCGCCCCACTCACCCGGAGCGAGCCCCTGCCGTCCCACGACTCACGCCGCCGTCTGCTGGTCGAGCCACGCGAAGACGTCCGTCTCCTTGTAGCGCAGCAGCCGCCCGATCTTGAGCGCGGGCGGACCCTCACCCTTGCAACGCCAGTCGTAGATCGTCTGGACCGGAATCCCGAGGAACGTGGCCACCTCTTGGATCGTCCACAGCGGGTCGTGTCGATTGCACATCTGAATCCCCTTCTCTTGCTTCGCTTGTCGTGCTGCTGTCTCAGTGCGTCCGTACCTGCTCGGCGCGCCATTGGTCATAGGCACGGGCACGATCCGCTGCCGCCAGTGCCAGGGCTGTGTCCGCGTCGGTGTCCCAGCCGGTGCCGACGTAGCTCCACGAGCCGACGACGAGGGTGGTCTCCTCCTCGTCATCCGCGATGAGGTCGGCGAAGTCGAGGACCGGCATCTCACGGTCCTCACGGGCGCAGTCCGCGGCGATCCGTTGCCAGCGCTGTCGCGCCCGACGAAGGGCGCCGAGCGTGATCGAGTACCGCCGCGACTTGCTGGAGAAGTGCCCGCGGAAGCCGAGCATGTGCACCCACTTGTGCATCAGCTCGTACTCATCGCCTGCCACGCGCTCGTCGGCGAGGTCATCGATGGTGCCCCGCAGGCGTCGGTAGTGCCCGCACTCACGTCGGGGGTCGGTGGTGTCCGAGGCCGATTTGGTGGCGTACTTCGCGAGGTATCCCGCGACCTGCTCGCCCACCAGAGGAGCGTCTGGGTCGTCCCCTCGGGTCGCGGTCACGGGTCGGGCGTCGACCTGGGCACCGAAGCGCAGTGTCCCGGCGAGGTGACCTGCGCAGGGCGGAGCCTCAAACCGGACGCGAGCGGCTGCCTCCTCGAGGAACCCGGCCAGGACCCGAGGCGAGATCGATGCCGGAGCTGCCGCGTAGCCCGCATCGCTCTTCGGGCCGTCGAGGCGCACCAGTGCGTGGAAGTGGACCACGCCGCGGGCTTGGTACTCGGCGACCTTGGCGTACTGCAAGGTCGCGACCTCACGCAGCCGCGAGTCCGGGACGCCCAGCGCTTGGGCGATCACCCGGCGCGTCGTGATGGTGAAGCGGCGCCACAGCTCCGGAGCCCACCACTGCCAGATGGCGTGCGCCGTGTAGTCGTAGCAGTCCGGGCAGATCGGTGTCCCCACCGTGGTGTCGTCGCTCTCGTGCGCCTGCCAGCACGCCACCGGACGACCGTGCTCGCACACCGCGTGCCCATCACGAGGACGGCAGCGCTGCCCTCCCTTCGCCGTGTGGACCGGACCGAAGGACGGAGCGGTCAGGGTCAGGAAGACCAGCGGGTTGCTGCTGACGTGCTCCGGCACGCTCTTGCCGCCGACGACCCCGGCCCGGATCATCTCGAAGGTGTCGCGGGCGTAGATCCGCGAGCACGCCGGGCAGACGCTCGCACGCCGGTTGCCGCACCGCACGTACGTCACCCCGAAGGGCTCGTGAGCCGAGGAGTAGCTGGAGACCACCTCACCCGTGGTCCGATCCACGCGAGACGAGGAGCCGACCAACTTGATCGGGTGCGCGCAGTGCCCCACCCGAGAGGCCGCATCGGCCCACGCATTGAAGGTGCCACCCAGCACGCGGTCCATGAGCCCTTGCCGAGCAGCGGGACCGAGACCGTCGAGGTCGAGCGGTGCCGCGTCGCTGTAGCCGGGGAACCCGCGGGGTGAGCGTTGCTGCATCAGAGGTCGCCTGCCGCCCCACGCACGCTCACGCAGTCCAGGCACAGGAGGTGGTCGCGACCGTTGCCGATCACGTAGGACCAGCCCTCGCACAAGGTCGTCGCCGCGGCGATGGCGTCCGAGGTCGTGGGGAAGACCACGCGGGCATCGAAGCGCCGCACGAAGACCGTCCCGCACTCGTCGCACGCGACCGCAGCACCCCGACCCAACGTCGAGCGAAGGGGGAGCACCTGCGCCGGGGCAGCGGCCAGCATCCAACTCATGCCGTCTCACCCAGTTCCAGCCCCGGCAGGGTCATGCCTGCCCAGTCGAGGGGGCGAGCGATCAGCCGCAGCTCTTCGCGGTCACAGTCCGTGGTCCCGCCCCACACGCCCTCCTCGTGCCAGGTCAGCGCGTATTCGCGACACATGAACCGCAGCGGGCACGACGCGCAGACCCGCAGCGCCTTGTCAGCGTCGTCCTGGCCCCGCTCGGGGAACCACCAATCCGGGTGCGGGTGGCGCACACACGCACCGTGGCTGTTGAGCGTGGCCAGCGTGCGCGTCGCAGCGCGAGAGCGATCATTTGGCAACATCACGAACCCCTTTCAGTGAAATGACGTGGTGCTCGGTCGAGGTCTCTTCGAGGGGAGGCATCCAGCGCTTCGCAGCCGGGAAGCGGGCCGCAGTCGCCTTGATGAGCGAGTCAGGCCAGAAGTGCGCCCGCACCCGCGCCACCGTTCCCTCCTCGGTGACGAGATAGCCAGCACCGCGCAGGTCGTCGGGGATGCGGTGAGCCGGTGCCTCGTCCGTCATGCCAGCGCCCAGGACCATGCCCACCTCTTCGGCGCTCTGCAGGCGCAGGGCCACGGTCTGCGTGAACAGGCCACGCATCGGGACCGTTTCCTTCTTCGGGTCCTGCACGAAGGCGACGACCACGACACCCATGGCGCGACCCTGCGTCAGGATCTCGGCGAGGAGGCGGTTGCCTTCCTTCTTCACCCCGGCGTCGGCGTACGCGGTCAACGCCGCGAGTTCGTCGATGACGAGGACATGCAGCGGGTCGCCCGGTCGCGGGTGGTGCAGGCGGGAGCGACCGACCATCGTCGCTGCGCGCTCGTCGATGATTTTCAACAGGTCGCGCAGCACCTCCACGGCCTGCTCGGGCTGGTACGCGGTGCGGTACATCAGTCCGTCGCCCATCGCGATCTCCACACCGCGCTTGAGGTCCACGCCGTGCACCCGCACCGTGTCCTGCACGATCCACGTGCCAAGTGGAGCCACCGCGCCCCAGAGCACCGAACCCTTGCCCGAACCGGAGCGCCCGGCGACGAGGGTGTGTTTGCCGACCAGCGACAGGCGCCACGGCTCGCCCGAGTCTTCGCGACCAACCTCGACCGGTTCCAAAGGCGTGCCCAGGTCGCGGTCCTGCGGCAGCGTGGCCGTCCTCGTCGCGGCCAGAGCGTCGAGCATCGTGAACCGGATCGAGGCCACCGAAGGGGAGACGACCGACGCCCGAAAGGCAGAGGCGCCGAAGTCAGCCGCGAACTTCTCAGCCGCCGCAACGATCTCCGAAGAGGCCTGCCCCCGACGTGCCCGGATTCGGGCGATGATCACGCCCCCGTGAGAGGTCACGGCCAGCAGCTCGGGATCGACCCACGACTTCGCCTTGCCGGAACCCACCTCGCGGGACAGACCAGAAGCACGAGCGACGTAGGCGAAATCTGCCCGCACCCACCGCCGACAGAACCACGCCACGACCTGATTCGGGTACCGGACCGACACCACGAGAGCCGCGGCCAGGACGGCAGCGGCAACCGCTCCAACCACGTTGCCCAGGACGTGCAGCTGCCCCGCCAGCACGGCGACCCACGAGGTGTCCCACGGCCCAACCGGGAGGACGTCGAAGGAGACCCGCGTCGGGGCCGCGCCAGCCAGCCACCCCGACAGGTGCAAACCAGCACATGCCGCGAGGAGTCGCCAGACCACGGGGCCAGCCGCCCGGACCGCGAGGACAACCCCACGGACCAGGCGACGGACCCACCACGGCAGGGCAGTCATCACGCAGCCGCCGACTCCGAGCGACCCGATGCCACAGGCTTCACGCCCTTGCCCGGAGCGACCATCCCGTCAGCCCGGTAGGACCACGCCAGCCGAGGCCGAACGCCGTTGTCATCCACGTACGGCAACGCCGTCAGACCCACGAACTCCACCGGAGTCCACGGAAAGGGCGTCGAGTTGTCCGGAGGCACCGGCTGCACCTTCGCCGCGATCTTGATCGAGATCGCCGTCTCCTTCTTACCGGCCTCCTCGTCCGCGTCCAGGATCACCACCTGCCACAACGGAAGACCCGTGTCCTTGTCCAGCTGCTGCGGCCTCGACCCATCCGAGCGCTTGTCCGCATCGAAGTCCCCGACCGGCTCCACACCCCCCTTCAAGAACGCACCTGCGGGGAAGACATCCGCGTGACCGACTGGGAAACGACGCTGCATCGCCATGACTTGCTCCTCTCGATGGACACTGGCTTAAGCCAGCCAGTGACTCGACGCTACAACTGGCTCAAGCCAGTGTCAACAGGTGGCTTAAGCCAGGCCCTACACTGGGAAGATGGATGCAAAGAAGGTGTCGCCCCAGGGACTTGGGACGGCAAGTCGGCAAGTGGCTGCCGCGTTGAGGGCTGCCATCGAGTCGGGCGAGTTCCAGCCGGGGGATCGGCTCCCGTCCGAGCGCGTGCTGGCGTCAGACCACGGGGTTGCTCGCAACACTGCTCGGGAGGCGGTCCGGCAGCTCGCAGAGGCTGGTCTCGTCACTGCGCATCACGGCAAGGGCGTCTTTGTCCGGGCCGAGCCCCGCCTGATGCGGTTCGGTCAGTGGCGCTACTCAAAGAAACTGCGCGAGGAGACCGGCGTCTCTCCCTTCCACGCCGAGGTGATCGCCCAGGATCGAGTCCCCAATGCCTTCCTGAAGGAGATCGGGCGCGTTGTGCCGCCGCCCGAGATCGCCGAGCGCTTGGGTGTGAGTCCAGATGAAGCCACCGTTGTGCGTCGGGAGAACTGGTACTTCGCCGACGATGAGCCGATGCAGATCGGCGTCACATACGTCCCGTGGTCGATTGCCGACGGAACGGAGCTGGCGAAGGGGGACGGCCTCGGCAAGGGCGACCTCTACGCAAGGTTCGGCGAACTCGGACACGAGATCACCTACACCCGCGAGGAAGTCACGGCGCGCATGCCGACGCTGGACGAGGCTGACGGCCTCAGGCTCCCCGAGGGGGTGCCCGTACTTGTCGTGCTCCACACCGGGTTGGACCAAAACCGGAAGCCCTTCGAGGTCACGCAGTTCATCATGCGCGCCGACTATTCCGGCCTCGACTACACGATGAAGGTGGACGAATGAGCGATGTAGAGATTCGCCCGACAACTCCTGCTGATCTCAACCCTTTGGCCGACGTTCTGGTTCAGGTCCACGCGGTGGATGGCTATCCCGTCGAGGGCGTCGATGACCCCCGAGCATGGGTGGAGCTGCCGGACTCACTTGGCCAATGGACCGCCCTCCTCGGCGGCACGCCGACGGGACACGTGGCGCTCACAAGATGTACTGAAGGCGATCCTGCCGTGTCACATTATTTGGCCCAAGGAGGGAGCCGATGCGCTCAATTTGCTGCTGTCTCTCGCCTCTTTGTTGATAAAAACTCCAGGGGGAAATCACTGGCGTCGCGTCTGATGGACGCCGCCGAGTCAAAGGCCCGTGAAGAGGGATTGCAACTGATTCTCCAGGTTATGGCGAAGGATCGACAGGCTGTAAGAATGTACGAGTCTAGAGGGTGGCGATTCCTAGGGAAATTCGATCACGCAACGCCAGATGGTGGTCGATTTCCTGCCCTTGCTTACTGTCTTCCCGGTATCGAACAAGCGGAGCGGCCGAATCGGGGACCTAGGCCATGACCAAGCCACGCACCCCAGGGGCGGCGGAGAGTTTGCCCGAAGGGGGGGCTGAGACCAAAAATTACGCCGTTTGTTCGCGAGATGACGCTGCTCAGGAAGGCGAAACGGCAAGTGAGGAAGGCGACGCTCCACCGCCCACTACTTCCGCGAGGGATTTGCGTTCCGAGGAAGATGCAATCCGTCGAATCGTCCGCGAAGGGCGCGAGATTGTGCCGGACCCCGGGCAGCGCTGGACGAGGTGGTACGACATCCCCTACCTCATACTGTCGGGAGTCTCGAGGCTGAGGGTGCGAGGGAAGCGGGTGCCATGGCGCATCCGCCGGCAGTTGCAAATTTGGTCACGGCATATCTGGACGTACAACAACTTCGACCGAATCAAGGCACACCCAGCCGATGACCGCACTAAGCCGCTTCTGGTCCCCGAAGGTGAAGAGTTTGCCCATGGCGGCATATGGGTCACGGAGTTCTTTCCGCCAAGTATGTATTCCCAACTTCAAGAAAGTGTCCGACGCAATGGCTGGGAGTCTGACTACTACGGTTTCGGTGAGTCGACTAAGGGCGAGCAGATTAGACGAGCACGTCAAGGAAGAGGCTTCGCATGGGCTCGCATCGCGACGGTAACTAGTCCTGAAGCCAATTTCGTCGGAGTTGGACTTCGCCAACCTATCCCTGTCGAGTTCTCGTTAATTGACGTTTCGGTTCGTCAGATCGGGCGCAGCCTCACGGCGGTAGTCGCATTCGTTCGCCTGAGTGACGTCGGTCGCACCCAAGTAGACTCTGTCTGGAAGCAAGAGCATGAGCCTAAACTTGTGCGATACCAGACGGGGCCGAGTGTGGAGGGGCGGTACTTCGCTGCTCTTATTTCCACCCAATCCGAGCGTGAGCGAATGCATGATCTAGCACGCAAGTGGTTATCGGAAAACTGTGCTGGCTATTTCGCGGCCAGCGACTTGGGACAGCCAGTCGTCGATTACGGACTGTTCTCCAAGTTCGACCCGATTAGCGAAGTTTCACGCCAAGGCAACGGGGATCCATTGCGCATGCTAGGCCTGGAAAGTGTGAGTTTCGGCCACTACTTGTCGCCGCAAGTGCCTGGCGTGGCGTTCGAGCCAGGCCATCCGCTCAGGGTTTCGTTAAGCGAACGCCTGCGAAACTCTTGGGGCCTTGTTGGCAATCTGTCAAAGGTGCGGGAGGCGAACCGTGATCAAGTTGGTTATGGAGAGCACCCTTTTAGTGTGGACACTCTCGCAGGCATGTCCGACGATGCGGTTCGAGCATTTCTTCTTCGAGTTGCAGCCTTTCGCTATGTGCGCAGCTTGGGTGAGGTGTTGGGGGAGTCCAGAGACTCGGCGCGCAGCAAGCACCTAAAGTTTTCGCCCAAATCCATGGAAGCCCTTCGCGGAGAAATGCTTCTCAATAGCCTAGACATCCCCGTTGTGGCCCGTGACGTCCAATCTCTCGTTGATGGATCGGACTGGTGGCCCGAGGGAATCGTCGTAAGTGCCGAGATAGATGACCCAGAGGGTGGGGTTAAGACCATTAATCTCATCGACAACATGGGCAAGGAAGTCAGCCATCAGCTCGAATTGCTCCAAGCAGAGGACGCTGCTTATCGCGACGTCCTTGCGAGTGCCGCGTCTTTGGGGGCGAGCGCGTCACAAGGTCGCCAATCGCGCTACGCGTTAGCACTAGCAGGCCTGTCACTGATCGTGGCGCTGGCAACGTTGGCTGTCGCCACGGGTGACCCCGCCCTTTGGGAGGTACTCCGAGACACCATCTTGGGCGGCTGAGTCTGCGGGCTGAGTGTGCGACAGACGTCGAGCACATGACTGATCGTGGATCACGGGGCTGGACTCGGCATCAATAGATTGGCCACGTGCATCTGGACAGCCACGATGAAGCGTCCCACTCTCACCGAATCGGGGCGCTTTGTTATGCCCGGCTCGACCAACCTCTCCGGTCAGTACACCTAGCGCATGCATCGCGGCTGCTGATAGACCTTGCCCCATGAAGCCCGCTCTCGCCCTCGTCGCACTGCTCGTCCTCGCCGGGTGCAGCAGTGCCGAGCCGCAGGCAGCGCCGACGGCAACGCACACCGAGACGACGGAAGCCACGACGACGAGCTCCACCACCGAGCCAGACTCCACCAAGGTCACGGTCGACGGAGTTGCCCTCGACCGCGACAACTGGAGCGACCGCTTCGTCCTGGAGAACAAGCAGTGGCTGCGCTACGTCGTATCCATCAAGGCCGACGACGACGCCAGTGAGTACGTGGTAACGAGCACCCTTGAGAGGCCCCACCAGTCCAGCAAGGCCATGGAGATGTGCGAGGACTTCAAGGTGATGGTTGAGGGCGAAGGGCACGATGCGCCTCGCATCGAGATATACGGCGACGGCGGAGTCCTCCTGACCCGTGTCGGCTACAGCACAACCCGCGACGGGTGCCTTCGCCTCTGACGGACGGCACCAAGGTGATGAGCACTTGGCCGGGGATACCAACCGCCCACCCCGCAACCCAAGTACCGGATGCCCGAACTTCTGGCCTACCGACGACAACTTGTCGACCAACTAGAAAGCTCTGGACGATGGTCACTCTGGCCGACGGAGGGGGGGGCGGAATTCCTAGTCCGATCCGACAGAAGCGCGGCCCCTCATCGTGAGAACTTTCTCTACTGACTCAAGCGCGCCTCCGGCGCGAGCC
>NZ_BCSS01000058.1 GCF_001570985.1 Janibacter limosus NBRC 16128
CCTCTCCCTGCGTCTGGAGCGGGCCTGCGCCAACGCCGCCGATCTCGCCGAGCGGCTCGGCACCCACCCGCGCGTCTCGCGGGTGCGCTACCCCGGCTGGGGGGCCGTCGTCTCCGTGGAGGTCTCCGGCGGCGGGGACGGCGCCGCAGCAGCCGAGGCCCTCACTGCCGGCACCCGCATCTGGTCGCCGTCGACGAGCCTGGGCGGCGTCGAGTCGCAGCTCGAGCGCCGCCGCCGCCAGCCGGGCGAACCCGAGGCCGTGCCGGTCAACCTCGTGCGGCTGTCCGTCGGCGTCGAGGACGTCGACGACCTGTGGGCCGACCTGCGGCAGGCCCTCGACGCGCTCGACTGACCCTGCGAGACGGTCCCTGAGGCGGCGGCGAGCGGGGTTACTCCGTCTCGTGCTTGCGGGCGCGGGAGAGCAGCACCTGGACCATGTCCTGGGGCGAGACGCCCTCGTGCACCACGCGGTTGACCTGCTCGGTGATCGGCACGTCGACGCCGTGTGCCCGTGCGAGGTCGAGGATCGAGGCGCAGGACTTCACGCCCTCGGCCGTCTGCTTGGTCTGCTCCGCGACCTCCGCGACCGACATGCCCTCGCCGAGCTTGACGCCGAAGGAGTGGTTGCGCGACAGCGGCGACATGCACGTGGCGATGAGGTCACCGACGCCCGCGAGCCCGGACATCGTGCGCGGGTCGGCGCCGAGCGCCATCGCCAGCCGGGTCGTCTCGGCGAGGCCGCGGGTGATGATCGTCGCCTTGGTGTTGTCACCGAAGCCCAGCCCCGAGGCCATGCCGACGGCGAGCGCGATGACATTCTTGACCGCACCGCCGAGCTCCGCACCGACGACATCAGCCGAGGTGTAGGGCCGGAAGAAGGAGGTCGAGCACGCCGCTGCCACCGTGTCGGCCACGTCGAGGTCCGGGCAGGCGACGACGCTGGCCGCCGGCTGCCGCTGCACGATCTCCTTGGCGAGGTTGGGTCCGCTCACGACGGCGATGCGATCGACGGGGACACCCGCGACCTCGTGGATGACCTCGCTCATCCGCTTGGTCGTCCCGAGCTCGATCCCCTTCATCAGGGACACGACGATCTTGCCGTCGAGCAACGGCCCCCAGGCGTCGAGGTTGGCCCTCAGGGACTGCGACGGCACCGAGAGGATGACGATCTCCGCTCCGTCGGCCACCTCGGCCGGGTTGGTCGACGCGCTGATGCTCGACGGCAGCTGCACACCCGGGAGGTAGTCCTCGTTGACGCCGGAGTTGAGCTGGGCGACCAGCTCCGGACGACGTCCCCACACGCGGACGTCGTTGCCGCCGTGTCCGAGGATCGTCGCGAAGGCGGTGCCCCAGCTCCCCGCGCCGAAGACTGCGATATGGCTCATTGATCGTCTCCTGATCGGTAGTTGCCCGTGACCGGAAGCCCGTGGTCCCGGGGGTCGAATCGCTCGACCGGAGCGCGCTGACCACGCAGCTCCTCGAGCTCGTGGGTGATGGCGGCCATGATGCGGTCGGTCGCGGTGGCGACGTCTGCGGTGGCCTGCTGGTCAGGCAGGTCCGCCAGCACGACCGGCGGTCCGAAGCGCACCCGGATGAGGGTGCGGTGTCGTGAGAGTCGCAGCCGCTTGGAGTAGCGCGGCAGCAGGTCCTGCGGGCCCCACTGGGCCACAGGGATGACGGGTGCGCCGGACTGCAGCGCCAGGCGCGCCGCTCCCGTCTTGCCGCGCATGGGCCACAGGTCCGGGTCGCGGGTGAGTGAGCCCTCCGGGTAGATCACGACGCACTCGCCCGCATCGAGCGCACGGACCGCATCGGCCAATGCCTCGCCCGCGCGACCGGTCTCCCGGTCGACCCGTACCTGCTTGGCATGACGCAGCACCCAGCCGACCACGGGGGTCTCGAAGAGGTCGCTCTTGACGAGGTAGACCGGGCTGTGGCCGCGGTTGTACAGGACATGCGCCCACGGGAAGGGGTCGATGTACGACAGGTGGTTGGGGGTGAGGATGAAGCCGCTGTCCGTGGGGACGTGCTCGACACCGGTGACCTCGTAGCGCGCCACGGCACGCATCCCCGCACGCAGAATCCCGGCAGCCACGCGGTACATGACCGGCGTGTGGGTGCGGTGGACGACCATGTCACCTCTTCTGCGCTCGCCGATGGGTGGGTCACTCGACCCCGGCGACCTCTGTGGGCCCTCACACTAGGCCACGGATACGCTCGACCCCGTGCAAGCGACCGTCTTCTCCCACGCTCCGGACAGTGCCACCGTCGTCGTCACCGACGAGGGTCTGCGACTCGAGGCCGGACCAGAGGTCTTCGCGGCCAGCGGGCTGCGGTTCGTGCGCCCCGGCCAGCGGGTGAGCATCACCGTCGAGGACGACGTGGTCACCCGCCTGTGGATCGTCGGCATCGGCGACGGGGAGACGATCGGCTGACGCCGAGACGGTTGCTGCCCAACGTCCTCGGTGAGCGTTCATCGGCATGACGAGGGGCCGGTGACCGTGTGGTCACCGGCCCCTCGTCGTGATGCTCAGTTGCCGGGGGCGGCCTTCTTGGCCGTCGACTTCTTCGCCGGGGTGGCCTTCTTGGTGGTGGTGGCCTTCTTGGCCGGCGTGGCCTTCTTCGTCGTGGCCTTGGTGGCCGTCGACTTCTTCGCCGGGGTGGCCTTCTTGGCCGAGGCCTTCTTGGCCGAGGCCTTCTTGGCCGGGGTGGCCTTCTTCGCCGGCGCCGACTTCGTGGCCGTCGACTTCTTGGCCGCCGACTTCTTCGCCGGAGCGGCCTGCTTGGTGGAGGACGCCTTCTTGGCCGGAGTCTCCTTCTTCGCCGTCGTCGACGACTTCTTCGACTTGCGGCCCGGGATGGCCCCCTCGGCGATGCCGATCGCCGTCCCGGCAACCGAGGTCACGGTGCCTGCTGCGGCACGTGCTGCGGCGGGAGCGGCCTTGGGCAGCGACCGCGGGTCCGCGACATAGCCCTTGAAGCTCGTGCCCGCCTTGAAGCGCGGCACCGAGGTCTTCTTGATCTTGACGACCTCACCCGTGCGTGGGTTGCGGCCGGTGCGGGCGGCTCGGGCCGCCTTCTCGAAGGTGCCGAATCCCGTGATGGCGACGCGGCCCCCTTTGGCGACCTCGCGGACGATCGTGTCGAGCACGACCTCCAGCGCTTCCTGGGCGGCCTTGCGGCTACCGAGCCTCTCCTCGAGAGCCTTGACGAGTTCTGCCTTGTTCACGGTCACTCCCGTAGCGGTACGGCGCCGGTCATCCTCCGGCAAGGACAGCCGAGTCGTACACCCGACCTGATCCGACGGTAGGGGTGCGGAGAGCACCCGTGTGTGATTTGGGCCTCCTCATTTCTTTGCGCCGCAACCACATTCGCCCGCCCCCGCCCGATCCAGACCGCAGTCCCATGACGAGATCCGTTGCGCGCCAAGGCTTTTGGTGCGAGCCAACGCGACCGACCGCCCACCGCATGACGAAGGGGGCGCCGCAGCGCCCCCTTCGTCCTCACCCGATCTCGAGCCGACCCGTCGCGATCACGCCGAGTGCGTGACCGGCTTCCAGCTCGGACGCGTGGTCTCGAAGTCGGTGACGTCCTGCTCGTGACGCATCGTCAGACCGATGTCGTCCAGACCCTCGAGGAGGCGCCAGCGGGTGTAGTCGTCGACGACGAAGGCGCAGACGATGTCACCGGCGATGATCGTCTTGGCCGTGAGGTCGACGGTGATCTCGCCACCGGGGGTGTTGTCCAGGTACTTCCACAGCAGCTCGACATCGTCCTGGCTGACCTGCGCGGCGAGCAGACCCTGCTTGCCGGAGTTGCCGCGGAAGATGTCGGCGAAGCGCGAGGAGATGACGACCTTGAAGCCGTAGTCCTTGAGCGCCCAGACGGCGTGCTCGCGGGAGGACCCGGTGCCGAAGTCGGGACCGACGACGAGGACCGAGCCGTCCCGGTAGGCGGGCTGGTTCAGGACGAAGGTCTCGTCACCCCGCCAGGCCGCGAAGAGGCCGTCCTCGAAGCCGGTGCGCGAGACCCGCTTGAGGTAGACCGCCGGGATGATCTGGTCGGTGTCGACATTGCTGCGGCGCAGCGGGACACCGGTACCGGTGTGGGTGGTGAAGGCTTCCATGACTGCTCCTCAGACCGTCTCGAGATCGGCGGGGCTCGACAGCGTGCCGCGCACCGCAGTGGCGGCAGCGACGAGCGGGCTGACCAGGTGGGTGCGTCCGCCCTTGCCCTGACGGCCCTCGAAGTTGCGGTTGCTCGTCGACGCCGAGCGCTCCCCCGGCGCGAGCGTGTCGGGGTTCATGCCCAGACACATCGAGCAGCCGGGCAGGCGCCACTCGGCACCGGCAGCGGTGAAGACCTGGTCCAGTCCCTCGGCCTCCGCCTGCAGGCGCACGCGGGCCGAGCCGGGGACGACGAGCATGCGCACGGACTCGGCGACCTGCCGGCCCTTGATGACCTCGGCGACGGCGCGCAGGTCCTCGATGCGGCCGTTGGTGCACGAACCGACGAAGACCGTGTCGACCGCGACCTCGCGCAGCGGGGTGCCGGCCGTCAGACCCATGTACTCCAGCGCCTTTGTGGCAGTGGCGCGCTCGTTTTCGTCCGCCATCGCCTCGGGGTCCGGGACGGCGTCGCCGAGCGGCGAGCCCTGGGCGGGGTTGGTGCCCCACGTGACGAAGGGGGTGAGCGTCGAGGCGTCGATGTCGACCTCGGCGTCGAAGACGGCGTCGTCGTCCGAGCGGAGCGTGCGCCAGTGCTCGACGGCCGCGTCCCAGTCCGCGCCGGACGGGGCGTGGTCGCGTCCCTTGAGGTACTCGAAGGTCGTGTCGTCGGGGGCGATCATGCCCGCGCGGGCGCCGGCCTCGATCGACATGTTGCACACGGTCATGCGCGCTTCCATCGACAGCGCCTCGATGGCCTCGCCGCGGTACTCCAGGACATAGCCCTGGCCGCCCCCGGTGCCGATCTTGGCGATGACCGCAAGGATGACGTCCTTGGCGGTGACGCCGGGCTGCAGCTGACCGGTCACATTGATCGCCATGGTCTTGAAGGGGTTGAGCGAGAGCGTCTGCGTGGCGAGCACGTGCTCGACCTCGCTCGTGCCGATACCGAAGGCGAGCGCACCGAAGGCGCCGTGGGTGCTCGTGTGGCTGTCGCCGCAGACGACGGTCATGCCCGGCTGGGTCAGACCCAGCTGCGGACCGACGACGTGCACGATCCCCTGATCGGCGTCACCCATCGGGTAGAGCCGCACGCCGAACTCCGCGCAGTTGTCCCGCAGGGTCTCGACCTGGATCTTGCTCACCGGGTCGGTGATCGGCCCGGGCGTCGTCGGGACATTGTGGTCCTCGGTCGCGAGAGTGAGGTCGGGCCGGCGAACCTGGCGGCCGGCGATGCGCAGCCCCTCGAAGGCCTGCGGACTCGTCACCTCGTGGAGGAGGTGCAGGTCGATGTACAGGAGGTCAGGCTCCCCGTCGACGTGTCGGACGACGTGCTCGCCCCAGACCTTTTCGGCCAGCGTTCCAGCCATGTCTCTCTTCCCATCTGCGTGGTGCCACGATGAGGGCACGGTGTGTCACCGATGACATTTCCACGTCCGTCACCGCCCCGATCTTGCGTCTCACGACATGAGATGTCAGTATCAGTCCATGGACAACGGTAGTGGAGTTGGCGTTCTGGACAAGGCCGCCATCGTGTTGGGTGCCCTCGAAGCAGGCCCCTCGACCCTCGCGCAGCTCGTCGCGGCGACCGGTCTGGCGCGCCCGACGGCGCACCGCCTGGCCGTCGCGCTCGAGCACCATCGGCTCGTGGCTCGGGACATGCAGGGACGCTTCGTCCTCGGGCCACGCCTGGGCGAGCTCGCCGCATCAGCCGGCGAGGACAAGCTGCTCGTCGCCGCCAACCCCGTGCTCGGCGCGCTGCGTGACCACACCAACGAGTCCGCCCAGCTCTTCCGCCGCCAGGGCGAGCACCGCGTCTGCGTCTCCGCAGCCGAGCGCCCCGTGGGCCTGCGCGACTCGATCCCCGTCGGCGCGACGATGACCATGCACGCAGGGTCGGCCGCCCAGATCCTCCTGGCCTGGGAGGAGCCCGACCGCCTCCACCGCGGCCTGCAGGAGGCCGCCTTCACCGCAACCATGCTCTCGGGCGTGCGCCGCCGCGGGTGGGCCCAGAGCGTCGGCGAGCGGGAGGCCGGCGTGGCATCCGTCTCCGCACCGGTCCGCTCCCCCAGCGGCCGCGTCATCGCGGCTGTGTCCATCTCGGGGCCCATCGAGCGCCTCTCGCGCCAGCCCGGCCGCCTGCACGCTGCGACGGTCATCGCCGGTGCCAACAAGCTGACCGAGGTCCTGGCCAAGCACGCCAAGGCCGCGGAGGCCGCCGACCGCGACACCGAGTAGCGAAGGGTCCCCGCTGGGTGGAGGTAAACGCGCTGATGATTCGTCGGCGCGTACACCTCCACCGGCGAAGGGGGACACGACAAGGGCCCCCGTTCCGAAGAACGGGGGCCTTTGCTCGATGTAGCCCCGACGGGATTCGAACCCGCGCTACCGCCGTGAGAGGGCGGCGTGCTAGGCCGCTACACAACGGGGCCATCTGCACTTCCCAGACCGGCGAACCGGCTGGGCAACGGAGGAAACCTTACCCGGAGGAAGGCCTCATTCCGAAATCGAGTGGCAAACCACTCGATGCGCTGGGGTACCAGGACTCGAACCTAGAACAACTGAACCAGAATCAGCCGTGTTGCCAATTACACCATACCCCAAGGGGGTATCACGGCCCCTTCGGAGCGAACTCCGCGCGGGCTGTGAACCGAGTGATGATGCTACCCGTCATCACTCGCGACCCCAAATCGTTGCTCAGGCCAGCGACGCGCGCAGCGATCGCAGCCGTGCCAGCGTCGAGGGCTGGCCCAGGATCTCCATCGACTCGAAGAGCGGCGGGCTGATCCGCGCGCCAGACACCGCGGTGCGCAGGGGGCCGAAGGCCAGCTTGGGCTTGATGCCCAGGCCCTCGACGATCGCAGCGCGCAGCGCCGCCTCGATCTGCTCGGCGCGCCACTCGTTGCCGTCGCGACTCTCCTGCGAGAGCACACCCGGCGGCACGTGCAGGCCCTCGAGGGTGGCGATCGCCGCGTCGAGCACCTCGCCCGCGTTGTCCTTCAGGCCCGCTCGCGCGTCCTCGTCGATCTGCAGCGCCGCGTCCTGCGTGTAGAAGGGCCGGACCATCGCCGAGGCCTCGGTGAGCAGCGAGATGCGTGTCTGGATGAGCTCGGCGACCGACTTCAGTCGGGCCAGCTCCCCCAGCGAGGGGTTGTCACCGAGCACGCCGTCGGCCTGCAGGTAGGGAATCAGTCGCGAGGTGAAGTCCTCGAGCTCCAGGCCGCGGATCCACGCACCGTTGAGCCACTCGAGCTTCTTCAGGTCGAAGATCGGCCCGACGGTGTTGACCTTGCTCCACGCGAAGTCGCGGCTGAACTCCTCGACGGTGAACTTCTCGACGTCCTCGCCGCTCTCCCCCTTCGCCGGCGGGTAGGCCAGCAGGCCGAGGAAGTTGACGACCGCCTCGGGCAGGTAACCCTGCTCCTTGAACCACGTGAGGCGCGCCTCGGGGTTCTTGCGCTTGGAGATCTTGGACTTGTTCTGGTTGCGCAGCAGGGGCATGTGCGCAAACTGCGGCGCCTGCAGTCCCAGCCACTGGTAGAGCAGGACGTGCTTGGGCGTGGAGGAGATCCACTCCTCGCCGCGCACGACGTGGGTGATCCCCATCTCGTGGTCGTCGACCACGACGGCCATGTGGTAGGTCGGGAACCCGTCGGCCTTGAGGATCACCTGGTCGTCGGGACGCGGCGCGGAGACGGTGCCGCGGATGACGTCCTCGAAGGTCGTCGGCGCGTCGTCGGGCACGAGCATCCGCACGACCGGGGTCTCGTTGTAGCCCTCGAGTTGGGCCCGCTCCTCCTGCGTCTTGCCCACGCAGAGGCGGTCATACCCGGTGGGCAGCTTGAGCTTCTGCTGCTTCTCGCGCATCGCCGTCAGGCGCTCGGTGGAGCACCAGCAGTAGTAGGCGTGTCCGTCCTCGATGAGCTTGTCGACGTAGGGCCGGTAGGTGTCCAGCCGCTCGCTCTGCCGGTACGGCGCGTAGGGGCCACCGACGTCCGGGCCCTCGTCCCAGGTCAGCCCGAGCCACCCGAGGGTGTCGTAGAGCTGCTGCTCGCTCGTCTCGTTGAACCGCGCCCGGTCGGTGTCCTCGATGCGCAGGATGAAGGACCCACCCTGCTGCCGCGCGAAGGCGAGGTTGAACAGGGCCATGTAGGCGGTGCCGACGTGCGGGTCACCGGTGGGTGACGGCGCGACGCGCAGGCGGGGGGCGGAGGCGGGTGCGGGGTCTGCGGAGGGGCTGCTCATGATGCCTCGATGCTATCGCTCACCCTTCCACCAGCAGGACCCCTCTGCGATGCTGCATCGATGGCCACCCCACTCGTCACCGTCGAGACCACCGACACCGTCACGACCATCACCATCGAGCAGCCCCAGACCCGCAATGCGCTGTCGTTGCCCGTCATGGAGGTCGTCATCGACGCCCTCGAGGAGGTGGCTCGACGCACCGACGTCCACGCGGTCGTCCTCGCGACGGCCGGGCACGTCTTCTCGTCGGGCCACAACCTCGCCGAGATCCAGGCCGCCGACCTGCAGGAGCAGCAGCGGATCTTCTCGGTCTGCTCGCGGATGATGCTGCTGGTCCAGCAGATCCCCCAGCCGGTCATCGCCCGGGTCCAGGGCGTCGCCACCGCGGCCGGGTGCCAGCTCGTGGCGTCCTGCGACCTGGCCGTCGCCGCCGCGTCCGCTCGCTTCGCCACCCCGGGCGTGCGCATCGGGCTCTTCTGCTCCACCCCGATGGTGGCGCTCTCCCGCGCAGTCCCCCGCAAGCAGGCCATGCGGATGCTGCTCACCGGCGAGATGGTCCCGGCCGACCGGGCACTCGCGATGGGTCTGGTCTCGGACGTCGTCTCGGACGAGGACCTGGTCGCCGCGACAGCCGAGCTGGCGCGCACCGTCGCGAGCGCGTCCTCGGCGACGGTGGCCATCGGCAAGCGCGCCTTCTACGACCAGATCGACCTGCCCATCGAGGCGGCCTACGAGCAGATGACCCAGGTCATGGTCGACAACTCCTTCACGCCCGACGCACGGGAGGGCATCGGGGCCTTCCTCGACAAGCGCGAGCCCCAGTGGCAGCACCGGCAGTGAGTTGACCGGGACCCGTCAGGTGCGGGACTCGCCTTCGCCGTCAGGCCGAGCGCGGGGCGTACATGATCACGGCGACGCCGACGAGGCAGAGCAGAGCGCCGGTGACGTCGAAGCGGTCCGGCCGGAAGCCGTCGACGGCCATGCCCCACAGCAGCGAACCGGCGACGAAGATCCCACCGTAGGCCGCGAGGATGCGACCGAAGTTGGCGTCGGCCTGCAGCGTCGCGACCGCGCCATAGAGCCCAAGCGCGATGACGCCAGCACCGATCCACAACCAGCCACGGTGCTCACGGATGCCCTGCCACACCAGCCACGCCCCACCGATCTCGAGCAGCGCCGCGAGGACGAAGAGCGGGACCGACCGGGCCACGTCCACGACTACTCGGCGTTGACGAAGGGGTTGGACAGCGTGCCGATCGCGTCGATCTCGATGTCGACGCGCTGGCCGGCGACGACCGGCCCGACACCTGCCGGTGTCCCGGTGAGGATGACATCACCGGGCAGCAGGGTGAAGGCCCGGGAGCAGTGGCTGATGAGGTGCGCGACGCCGTGGACCATGTCGGAGCTGTGGCCGTCCTGGACGACCTCGCCGTCGCGACGGGTGACGATCGAGACGTCCTGCGGGTCGAGGTCGGTCTCGATCCAGGGGCCGAGCGGGCAGAAGGTGTCCATGCCCTTGGCCCGCGCCCACTGGCCGTCGCCGCGCTGCAGGTCGCGCGCGGAGACGTCGTTGGCGATCGTGTAGCCGAAGATGACCTTCTTGGCCTCCTCCGGCTCGATGTCCTTGCACATCCGGCCGATGATGACCGCGAGCTCGCCCTCGTAGTGGACCTCGGAGGTCAGCTTGGTCGGGATGACGACCGGGTCGCCGGGCCCGACGACGGCGGTGTTGGGGATGAGGAACATCATCGGCTCGTCGGGGACGTCGTTGCCCATCTCGGCGGCGTGGTCGGCGTAGTTGCGGCCGATGCCGATCACCTTGCTGCGCGGGATGACGGGGGCCAGCAGGCGCACCTCGTCGACCGTCGTGACCTTGCCGGTCAGCTCGATGCGTTGGTAGAACGGGTCCCCGCTCACCTCGGCGATCTTCTTGCCGTCTGCGTCGACGAGCCCGTAGACAGGGTCGTCACCTTCGGTATATCTCGCGATGCGCACGAACCCCACACTAGGCGACTGCCTACCCTGTCTGCGATGCCCTCCACGACCCTGACCCGCGACGAGTGGCTGAGGCGTGCCCGCGCCCACGAGGACGCGGTCGACGAGCTGACCACCGGACACCTCGACCGGCGCTCGCGCGGCGAGCGGCACCCGGTCGAGGACTTCCTCTTCGAGTACTACTCCCATCGCCCCTCCCACCTGCGGCGGTGGCACCCCGGCCCCGGTGTCGTGCTGCAGGACGCGGCCGACCGGTACGCCGGGCGATCCGGCTACGTCGTCGACGAGGCGGGATCGGCTCGCCTGGACGTGGCCGACTTCGTGGGGCGAAGGGGGCGGACCGTCACCTTTGTCAGGGAGCTGCTCACGGCGACCCTGTCGCGGCCGGGAACCCACGACTGCTTCGGCCTGCACGAGTGGGCGATGGTCTACGGCCTGCAACCGGGCGAGCAGCGGCACGAGCAGCTCCCCCTTCGTCTCGACCAGGCACGGACCGACGCGGTCGTGGAGTCGCACCGGATCAAGTGCAGCCATGCCGACGCCTACCGCTTCTTCACACCGACAGCGGTGGGGCTCAACACCCTTCGCCCGAACCGCGACGACCAGGTGGAGCGCGAGCAGCCGGCGTGCCTGCACGCGGGGATGGACACCTACAAGTGGGCCTTCAAGCTCGCTCCGGCGGTGCCGTCGCAGATCACCCTGGACGCCTTCCGGCACGCGCTGCGCATCCGCAGGCTCGACATGCAGGCCTCGCCCTACGACGTCTCGGGCTTCGACCTCGACCCCGTCGCGATCGAGACGAGCGAGGGCAAGGCGGAGTACGTCGCCCGCCAGCGGGAGCTGATGGTGACGTCCAACTCCCTTCGCCGGCGGCTGCTCGAGGTGACCGACTCGCTCCTGCCCGGCTGACGCAGGGCGATGCCACGCTGGAGGCATGGACACGCCCCTGCAGACCCAGTCCCGTCGCTTCTACGACGGTGGGCCGGACGGGGGCCAGCCCGACCCGACCTCGCCCCCGCTCATCGTCCTCGAGCGCACGCTCGACATGGACGTCGACGAGTTCCGGATGAGGCGTCGCCTCGGCTACCGCGACCGAGAGCTCGGGCAGCTGCTCGTGCCGGTCGACATGACGACCTTCTCCACCGACCTGACGTCGGTCCCCTCGATCTTCCTGTGGCTGGTCCCCCGGCTTGGCCGGCACCTACCCGCGGCACTGCTCCACGACGGCCTCGTGCGCGGGTCCTTCACCGCCGCGCCCGGGGTGACGATCGACCGCGAGCGCGCCGACCTGGTCTTCCGAGCAGCCATGGCAGACACCGGGACCGGGCTCATCCGTCGGTGGCTGATGTGGACCGCCGTGACGCTGGGGACGATCTTCCAGGACCGCAGCACCATGTGGTCGGCGGCGCAGCGACTGCGCTGGCGCGCGACTGCGGTTGCGACGATCGCGATCGTCGTCGGGCTCGGTGTCCTAGCGACGCTCGACCTCTTCGACGTGCCGATACCGGTCATCGGTGGCGTGCCGTGGATGGGTGACCGGCCGTGGTGGGTCGAGCTGATCAGCGGCGCTCTCGGCGCGGTTGTCATCCCGCTGGCGCTCGGCCTGCTCTGGGGGCGGCTGCGCGCCGCGGGGATGATCCTCGGCGTCGCCCTTGCCCTGCTGCTGCACGTCACCGCGGCAGTCGTCGTGCTCACTGGCGTCTACCAATGTGCCGAGCGGGTGGTGACCCGCACCGCAACCGACGGAACCTGACGCGGACGACGAAGGAGGGTCGGCGCGCATCAAACCGAAGTCGGGCACGACAACCGTCGCCGACGGGACAACGAAGGACTTCGGCGCGCGCCGACCCTTCGTCGTCGGCCGCGCCCACGAGTCGACCCAGCGCTACCGTCGCTGGCCCAGCACCAGCAGGCCGAGGTGCAGCTCGAGCCGGTCACGGCCGCGGGAGAGGTCGAGGCCGGTGAGCGCCTCGATCCGACGCAGGCGGGCGTAGACGCTCTGCCGGTGCAGGTCGAGTCGCAGCGAGGTGGCTGCCATCGAGCCGGCCTCGTCGAGATAGACGGCGGCGGTCTCGACGAGCTCCGGTGCGGCAGCGAGCAGCTCGGCGACTGCCGGGGTGCGCACCGCCTCGAGCAGCTCATCACCGGCCGCGCCGCCGAGGAGGCGCTCGATGCCGAGCGAGGACCACGGGTGGACCCGCGCGGCTGCGGGAGGTCCCGCGACGTCGGGTGACGTCGGACGCATGACCCGAAGGGCGGCGCGCGCCTGCC
>NZ_BCSS01000059.1 GCF_001570985.1 Janibacter limosus NBRC 16128
CGCCGCCGCCCCCGCCGCCGCCGGCCCCGCCCGCGCCCGTCGTCGACTGGTCCTCGCCGTCGACCTGGCCCCTGTGGGCCCAGCTGCTCGGCGTCTTCGTCGGGATCCCGCTGCTGCTCCTGCTCCTCACGCCCGTCGTCACCAGCATCCGTCGAGCCATCCGGCTGCGCCGCGGAACCCCCGACCGTCGGGTGGGCCGCGCGTGGAACGACCTCGTCGAGGAGGCCGGCGTGCTGGGCCGACGGTTGCCGGCCGGAGGGACCCGCATCGAGCAGGCGCGGGCGCTCGGGCCGTCGATCGACGCGGTGCCAGCGGCCCTGCGGGCTGACGCGCTGGTCTTCGGACCGGCCCCACCCCAGCCGGCCGAGGTCACCGCCTGGCAGGCCGAGCTGCGACGGGTCCGTCGCAGGATGCGGCGGGAGACCCCCTTCGTCACCCGCGTGCGGGCGACCTTCGACCCCCGTCCGCTGTTCTCGCGACGCGAGGACATCGGGCTCCATGACAAGACCACCGCCCCCACCCGGAAGGCGCTTCGATGAAGCTGATGTTCACCCTCCGTGGGTCCGACAACGAGGACACCGACCTCGTCGCGACCGTCGACGGACGGACCACCGTCGGTGACCTCGCCGAGCACCTCGTGCTCGCGGACCCGCAGCGCCAGCGTGCCGGCAGCAGCTACGAGAGGTCCGACCTCGGCCAGATGACCCTGGCGCTGGTCGACGAGAACTTCCGGGCCGTCGACCCCAACACGACGGTCCAGGAGTCCGGCCTGCGCTCCGGCGCCCACCTGAGCGTCACTCGACGTTCCTCGGGGTACAAGGACACCGAGGCACCCATCGCGATGGCCAAGGTCGTCGCCGGCCCCGACACCGGACGGGAGTACCCCCTCCAGCGAGGGACCTCCCACGTGGGCCGCGGCCGCGACTGCGAGGTGCAGATCAACGACGCCTCGGTCTCGCGCCGGCACGCCAAGCTCCTCGTCGCCGATGTCGTCGAGGTCACCGACCTCGGCTCGTCCAACGGCGTGGTCGTCGCCGACGAGCAGGTCGACCGGGCCATCCTGCGCGAGGGCGAGACCTTCACCATCGGGGACACGACCTTCGAGATCTCCGCGCGCACCCTCGCCGCGGGGGTGACGACGACCGAGTCCGGCGATGTCGCCTTCGTCCGGTCGCCGCGGATCTCACCGGTCTACCAGGGGCTCCAGTTCGAGGTGCCCGACCTGCCCGAGCGCGGCAAGCCGCAGCGCATCCCGCTCGCGATGATGATCGTGCCGGTCTTCATGGGGGCGACCCTCTTCGCCATCACCCGATCGCGCTTCACGATCATGTTCATGCTCATGATGCCGATGATGATGTTGGCCAACGCGTGGGAGTCCAAGCGGCGCGTCCGGTTGGACTTCGAGGAGGCGATGGAGGACTTCCGCGAGGACGTCGGCTACCTCGTCGAGGACATCGAGACCGAGCTGGACCGGGAGCACGACACCCGCCGGCAGGAGCACCCCGCGGTCGCTGAGTTCGGGCAGGCCGTGGCCGTTCACCACCCGCTGATGTGGACCCGCCGTCCGGGGGAGCCCGGCTACCTCGAGTTCCGGCTGGGTCTGGGTGTGCGGCCCAGCCGCAGCGAGATCAAGCTGCCCAAGATGGGGCGGACCCGGGCCGAGGCCTGGCTCGAGGTCTCGACCCTCATGCAGGGCCTCGGTGTCGTCGCCGATGTGCCCGTCACCGCCCACCCGCTGCTCGACGGCGCGATCGGTGTCTCCGGTCCGCGCGAGGCGGCCCTGGGACTCGCTCGTTCGCTCGTCGTGCAGACGATGTCCGCGCACTCACCGGCCGAGGTCGTGCTGTGCGCGCTCGCCTCGACGACATCGGCCCGGGACTGGGACTGGCTGAAGTGGGTGCCGCACACCTCCTCGCCGCAGAGCCCCTTCGATGTGCAGCAGACGGCCAGCTCCGGCCCCGGCTGCTCGGCGATCATGGAGCAGCTCGAGTCGCTCGTCGCCGGTCGGTCGGGCCAGAAGAAGGACGGAGCCAGCGGCCCATCGGTCGTCGTGCTCATCGACAACGACGCGCCCGTCGAGCGCGCACGCCTCGTCCAGCTGGCCGAGGCCGGTTCCGCGGCAGGGGTCGTCGTCATCTGGGTCGCCCCCGTGACCGAACAGCTGCCGGCCGCGTGCCGGACCTTTGTCGAGGTCGCGGAGAGCGGCAGCGCTCGCGTCGGCTGGGTCGGTCCCGCCCAGGTGGCCACCGACGTGCAGGCCGACCTCATCTCGCTGCGCGAGGCGGTGACCGTGGCCCGTCAACTGGCGCCCATCACCGACTCGAGCGCCCTCGCCCAGGACGACTCCGACATCCCGCGATCCGTCTCCTACCTCGCGCTGGTGGGGACCGAGATCGCCCACTCGGAGATGGCGGTCATCGAACGGTGGAACGAAAACCGGTCGATCCTCACGGGGCGTCACGCGCCGCCCACCCCCAGCCGCAAGCCCGGCTCCCTCCGTGCCGTCATCGGACAGTCCGCGATGGGCACCCACAGCGTCGACCTGCGCACCGACGGCCCGCACGCCCTCGTCGGTGGGACCACGGGTGCCGGCAAGTCGGAGCTGCTCCAGGCGTGGATCCTCGGCATGGCGACGGCCAACAGTCCCCAGCGGGTGACCTTCCTGCTCGTGGACTACAAGGGTGGATCGGCCTTCCGCGACTGCGTGCAGCTGCCGCACACCGTCGGCATGGTCACCGACCTCTCGCCGCACCTCGTGCGGCGGGCGCTCGCCTCGCTGTCCGCGGAGCTGCACTACCGCGAGCACCTGCTCGCACGCTTCAAGGCCAAGGACCTCATCGAGCTCGAGCGGCGCGGTGAGGTCGACGCCCCACCCAGCCTGATCATCGTCGTCGACGAGTTCGCGGCCTTGGTGCAGGAGGTGCCCGACTTCGTCGACGGCGTCGTCAACATCGCCCAGCGTGGTCGCTCCCTCGGCATCCACCTGATCCTCGCGACGCAGCGTCCGGCCGGTGTCATCAAGGACAACCTGCGGGCCAACACCAACCTGCGCATGGCCCTGCGCATGGCGGACACCGACGACTCGACGGACGTGCTCGGGACCCCGGATGCGGCCTACTTCGACCCCGGCCTGCCGGGGCGTGCCCTGGCCAAGTCCGGCCCGGGTCGCCTCGTGCCCTTCCAGACCGGCTACGCGGGTGGGTGGACGAGCAACACCCCACCCCCGCCGGACATGCTCGTCTCGACCCTCGCCTTCGGCGCCCCCCTCGCGTGGGAGCTGCCGGCCAAGGAAAAGGGGGACGAGGAGGCCGATCTGGGTCCCACGGACATCCAGCGGGTCGTCGACACCGTCGAGCGGGCTCGCGTCGAGGCGCAGATCCCGGTCCCGCGCAAGCCGTGGCTGTCCGAGCTCGCCGAGGTCTACGAGCTGGCGAAGCTGCCGACGGATCGACGGGACGACGAGCTGGTCATCGGCATCGCCGACAACCCGGAGAGCCAGAGCCAGCCGGCGATCTCCTTCCGTCCGGATGTCGAGGGCAACCTCGCGGTCTTCGGGGCGTCGGGATCGGGCAAGAGCTCCTTCCTGCGCACGATCGCGATCGCGGCAGGGTTCACCGTGCGCGGTGGTCCGTGCCACGTCTACGGCCTGGACTTCGGTAACCGTGGCCTCGGGATGCTCGAGGAGCTGCCGCATGTCGGCAGCATCATCTCGGGCCAGGACGAGGAGCGGGTCAAGCGCCTGATCACCATGCTCAGGGAGATGGTCGACGAGCGCGCGATCCGCTACTCCCGGGCCAATGCCACGACGATCACGCAGTACCGCAAACTCACCGGCCACACCGACGAGCCGCGCATCTTCGTTCTGGTCGACGGCCTGAGCGCCTTCCGCAATGCCTACGAGTCGGCGGGAGCGCTCATGAAGTGGCTGGACGCCTTCACCTCGTTGCTGTCCGACGGCCGTCCGGTCGGCGTCCACTTCGTGCTCTCCGTCGATGCCCGCAACGGCTTGCCGGTGGCGATGGGGTCCTCCGTCCAGTCCCGCTTCGTGCTGCGCATGGCGACCGAGGACGACTACTCCTTCCTCGGGGTGCCCAATGACGTGCTCACGCCGGACTCCCCCCCGGGCCGAGGGCTGTTCAAGAAGCGGGAGGTGCAGGTGGCTGTCCTCGGTGGGACCACGGACGCGTCGGAGCAGTCGCGCATGGTGCGTGGGTTCGCCGAGACGATGGCCAAGTCCGGGGCCCGCCCGGCAGCGCCGGTGGCATCCCTGCCGGAGGTCATCCCGGCGTCGAGCCTGCCCGGTCAGGTCGACAACCTGCCCGTCATCGCGATGAGCTCGGACGAGCTGGCACCGGTCTCCTTCGACCCCCGCGGTGGATTCGTCGTCACCGGGCCGCCCGGCAGTGGTCGCACCTCGGCGATGGTGCAGATGGTGCAGGCGATCAAGAGGTGGAACCCCTTGGCCCAGGCGCACCTGATCACCTTGCGCCGCAACTCGGAGATGCTTGCGATGCCGCAGTTCGAGTCGACGGCCACGCGCGAGGAGGACATCAAGGACCTGTGCGCGATGCTCAAGGAGCGGGCTCTCGACGAGACCTCACCGCTGCAGGTGCTCCTCATCGAAAAGCTCGACGACCTCAACACATCGCCGTACCAGATGCCTCTGCAGGAGGCCATCAAGCCGCTCGTGGACAACGACCACTTCGTCGTGGGAGAGGCCGACCCCAACGCCCTGACGACCAGCATGGGCCTGCCCGGGCTGGTCAAGGGCTCTCGCTCAGGTCTCGCCCTGGCGCCGGACGGCTCCGAGTCCTCGATGATCTTCAAGACCAACTTCCCGCCGCTGGCGCGCGTCATCATGCCCGAGGGCCGGGGAGTCCTGGTCCGGCGTGGCCGGGCCCAGATCGTCCAGGTGGCCAACCCGGAGGAGATCCGATGATCACCAATGTGGTTGTGCCGCAACGGAATTCAGGTTGTTTAGTTGTGGACACAGGGAGGTGGGGAGTTCTCCCCATGGGCGTTGCGCCAGACCTTCCCTAGTGTTGACCTCAGTCGGGCAGGACAAGGCCCGAGGGGAAACACACATACAGAGCAAGACCATCACCAACATCGCAGGAGGACAGCATGTTCCTTGGAATGAACCTCGACGTCGTCAAGGGTGAGCTCCCGAAGTGGACCAACCTGGCGGAAGAGCTCAACGGCGTCATCACCGCAGTCAACACCCAGGTCCAGGCGGCCAACGAGGCCTGGAACGGCCCGGACTCCGAGAAGTTCATCTCCGAGTGGGAGGGGCAGCACCGCCCCCAGCTCGAGAAGATCAAGGCCCTCATCGAGTCGCTGGTGGACCAGCTGCAGCACGAGACCAACGAGCAGGCGCGCATCTCCGGCTCCTGAGCCGGCTGATCCCACTCACCCCACACACGTAGAGATCTGAAGGAGAATTGACATGGCTGGAAATCTGACCGACGGAATGGACACTGGCAGGATCCGCGAGGTTGCGGGTCAGCTGACCACGCAGGCTGGCAAGATCGGAGAGGTCAGCCAGAACGGCACCTCCCAGATGAGCACCCTCGAGGGCAACTGGAACGGTAACGACAAGGAGCAGTTCGCCAGCGCATGGCAGGACGCGGCCAAGTCCCTGCAGAGCGCCCAGGACGTCCTGGACGCCTACGCCAAGTCGGCCATTCAGCAGGCCGACGACCAGGACAAGGGTTCTGGTGGTGGCGGGGGCGCCTGAGCCCACTGGCCACACCCGAAGGGGGCGGACCGACCACGTGTCGGATCCGCCCCCTTCGCCGTGTGCAGGCCCGCCGGACGACGGGACGAAGGTCGCTCAGTCGTCGATGACGACGAGGACCTCCCCCTCCTGCACGACGTCTCCTGCCGTGACCTTGACCTCGAGGATCCGGCCGGAGCGCTCGGACAGGACCGGGATCTCCATCTTCATCGACTCGAGGAGGACCAGCTCGTCACCCACGGCGACATCCTGATCGGCCGTCACGTGGACGGCGATGACATTGGCGACCAGCTCTGACTCGACTCTGTGACCCATGCCACCGAGGTTAGTGGAGAGTGCTGGTGCTGCGGCACGCTGCACTCCCCTCGTGCCCAGCGCGCCCGTGGGTGAAGATGGTGCGCGATGAGCGACGTCGACCTCTCCGCCCCTGTCCTGCTGGACGATCCGTACCCACTCCTCGCGCGGTGGCGGTCGGGCGGTCCCGTGCTGCGTGCGCTCGACGGCCGGTGGGTGGCCACGACCCACGCGTCGGTCAGCGCCACGCTGCGGCACCGGTCCATGGGTCGGGTCTGGGCGGACTGGCAGCCGGCCGAGCAGATGGAGCCCTTCAACACCCTCCACCGCCACCAGCTGATGGAGAACGAGCCGCCGGAGCACACCCGCATGCGGCGTCTGCTGGCCGGGGCCTTCGCCAAGGGGCACGTCGAGCGGATGCGACCACGGATCGAGGAGCTCGCCGACTCCATGCTCGACCGCCTCGATGCCGCCCGGCCGGTGGACATCCTCGCGGACTACGCGGAGCCGATGCCGGTCTTCGTCATCGCCGACCTCCTCGGTGTGCCCCGAGAGGACCACGTCCGGCTGCGTGACTGGTCCCAGGCGATCGTGCACATGTACGAGCAGGGGGTCGACGAGGCCACCCGTGAGGCAGCGGTGCGCGCCAGTGCCGACTTCGCTGCCTACACCCGCGAGGTCATCGAGATGCGCCGCGCCCGCCCGGGGGAGGACCTCGTCAGCGACCTCATCGCCGAGCGCGATGGCGCCGGCGGCTTCAGCGACGACGAGCTCGTCGCCACCGTCGTCCTGCTGCTCAACGCGGGCCACGAGGCATCGGTCAATGTCTTCGGCAACGGCCTCAACTCGCTGCTGACCCACCCCGACCAGCTCGCGCGGATCACCTCGGGGAAGGTCACCGTCGCCACGGCGCTCGAGGAGCTGATCCGCTTCGACGCTCCGTTGCAGCTCTTCGAGCGGACCGCCACCCAGGACGTGGAGGTCGAGGGCGCGCTCGTGCGGGCCGGTGAGACCGTCGCCTGCCTCATGGGCTCGGCCAACCGCGATGCGTCGGTCTTCGGGGACGATCCCGGCACGGGGGCCGACTGCTTCGACGTCGCTCGTGATCCCAACCCGCACGTGGGCTTCGGGCTCGGCCGGCACTTCTGCCTCGGGGCCCCGCTCGCGCGGGTCGAGCTGGAGATCACGGTGCGGCGGCTGCTCGAGCGCTTCCCGGACATCTCCCTCGCCGACACCCCGCCTCGCCGACCCACCTGGGTGCTGCGCGGCTTCGAGGCGCTCCCCGTCACCCTCTCCTGACACAGGTGGGCGGTTGGTGCTGCGTACCCGCCCGCGAGTACACAGCACCAACCGCCCACCTGATGGAGCAGTGCTCAGCGCTCTTCTGTGCCCGCGATGAAGGCCTCGAGCTTGACGCGGCCCTCGGTGTCCTCGCGCTGCTCCGGCGGGGACTTCATGAGGTAGCTGCTCGCGGAGAGCAGGGCGCCACCGATGCCGCGGTCCTTGGCGATCTTCGCCGCGCGGATCGCGTCGATGATGATGCCGGCGCTGTTGGGGGAGTCCCAGACCTCGAGCTTGTACTCGAGATTCAGCGGGGCATCGCCGAAGGCGCGACCCTCGAGGCGGACGTAGGCCCACTTGCGGTCGTCCAGCCAGGCCACGTAGTCCGACGGGCCGATGTGGACATTGCGGTCGTCCGCGCCGACGCCGGCGAGAGGCCCCTCGAGGTTGGAGGTGACGGCCTGCGTCTTGGAGACCTTCTTCGACTCCAGACGCTCGCGCTCGAGCATGTTCTTGAAGTCCATGTTGCCGCCGACATTGAGCTGGTAGGTGCGGTCGAGGACCACGCCACGCTGTTCGAAGAGCTTGGCCATGACGCGGTGGGTGATGGTCGCGCCGACCTGGCTCTTGATGTCGTCGCCGATGACCGGGACGCCGGCGTCCTCGAACTTCTTGGCCCACACGGGGTCGGATGCGATGAAGACGGGCAGGGCGTTGACGAAGGCCACGCCTGCATCGATCGCGCACTGCGCGTAGAACTTGTCGGCCTCCTCGGAGCCCACCGGGAGGTAGGACACCAGCACGTCGACCTCGGCGTCCTTGAGCACCTGCACCACGTCGACCGGCTCGGCCGGGGACTCGTCGATGGTCAGGGCGTAGTACTTGCCGATGCCGTCGAGGGTGTGGCCACGCTGGACCTCGACGCCCGTCGTGGGCACGTCGGAGATCTTGATCGTGTTGTTCTCCGAGGCGTTGATGGCCTCGGAGAGGTCCTTGCCGACCTTCTTGTCATCGACGTCGAAGGCGGCGACGAACTGCACGTCGTTGACGTGGTAGTCGCCGAACTTCACGTGCATCAGCCCGGGGACGGTGCCCGACGGGTCGGCGTCCTTGTAGTACTCGACACCCTGCACGAGCGAGCTGGCGCAGTTGCCGACGCCGACGATGGCGACGCGGATGGAACTCATGGGTTCTCCTTGGTGGGGGGCGGGTTGAAAGCTGGGTGGGCCGGGTCGCTGAGGGTGCCGGGCCTGGCCTGGGGGCCGCGCCGCTCGGCGTCGATGAGCTCGTCGAGCCACGCGACGGCCCGCTCGGTGGCGTCCTCGCCGTGCGCGGCCAGGGCGGCGGACCACCGATCCAGGCGCGGGGACCCCTCGCCGGTCCGCATGCCGTCGAGCTGCTCGGCCAGCCGGGCGCGGCGTCCTTCGAGGATGCGCAGCCGGACCTCGCGCTCCGTCCTGGCGAAGAACGCGACCCGCAGGTCGAAGGCGTCGTCGTCCCAGCTGCCCGGGTCGGTGCGCCCGGCGATCTGGGCGAAGGCTGCGCGGCCCGAGTCGGTGATCGTGTACGTGATCCGCTGGCGTCGACTGCTGGTCGCACGCGGCTCGTCGCGGTCGACGCTCACGAGGTCCTGGCCCTGCAGGCTCGCCAAGCAGGGGTAGAGCGTGCCGAAGGACAGCGCGCGGAAGGCGCCGAGTCGCGTGTTGAGCCGGCGTCGCAGCTCGTAGCCGTGCAGGGGGTCCTCGTGGAGCAGGCCGAGGACGGCGAACTCGAGCATCTCGCGGCGGCGCACGTCCTCTCCCTTCGCTCTGGTGATGGCGCACCGAGGGCTCGGACGTGCCCGGTGCCGTGTGAGCGTACCCGATGTATCGGGGTGATACATCGGGTTGCGTCTGTCGGCGCGGCGCGATGGCCCCATACTGGGAGGGACGTGCTCGTCGTCCCGTGTCCGAAGGTGCCTTGATGTCTGATCCCTCCCGCTCCCGTGCCGAGTCGCGCTCTCGTCGGCGCTCGTCGTCCCGGCGCAAGGGGAAGCGCCGTGGCGGCATGCGAGGTTTCTTCCGCAAGGTCCTCATCGGGCTGGCCGTGCTGGTGGCGCTCGGGATCGCCGCGGTGGTCGCGGCGTACCTGATGATCGACATCCCCAAGCCCAACGACCGCGCCGTGCAGCAGGCCTCCGTCCTCTACTACTCGGACGGCGAGACCGAGATGGATCGGATCGCGAGCGTCAACCGCGAGGCCGTCGGGCTCGACCGCGTCCCCGAGCACGTGCAGCACGCCTTCATCGCTGCGGAGGACCGTTCCTTCTACGACAACCGGGGGATCTCGCCCAAGGGCATCTTCCGCGCCATCAGCGGCGCCCTCGCCGGCGAGGACCGCGGTGGAGGCTCGACGATCACCCAGCAGTACGTCAAGAACTACTTCCTGACCCAGGACCAGACGCTCGAACGCAAGGGGCGGGAGATCCTGCTGTCGGTGAAGGTCGACGGTGAGCTCAACAAGGACCAGATCCTCCAGAACTACCTCAACACGATCTACTTCGGTCGCGGGGCTGACGGAATCCAGACGGCGTCCAAGGCCTACTTCAACAAGGACGTCGAGGACCTCACCCCGTCCGAGGGGGCGCTCTTGGCCAGCGTGATCCGTGGGCCCTCGCTCTACGACCCCTCGCTGGGTGAAGAGCAGAAGGAGCTGGCCACCGGACGCTGGGACTACGTCCTCGACGGGATGGTCTCCGAGGGCTGGATGACTCCGGCGGAGCGGTCCGAGCAGAAGTTCCCGAAGGTCACGGCACCGAAGCGGACCGCCTCGAAGTCCAATGACATCGGCTTCATCACCGAAGAGGTGCGCACCGAGCTGCGGACTCGGCTGAAGCTGTCCGACGCGGACATCGACCGCGGCGGCTTCAAGATCGTCACGACGATCGACAAGAAGGCCCAGACGTCGGCGGCCAAGGCCGTCAAGAACCACCGACCCACCGGTGAGCGCACCTCGGACCTGCACATCGGGCTCGCCTCGATCCAACCCAATGACGGGGCCATCCGGGCCATGTACGGCGGGGCGAGGTTCGGTCACGGGAAGTACGGCTACTTCAACTCCGCCGTCGACGGCAAGATGCAGGCCGGGTCGACGATGAAGCCCTTCACGATGATCGCGGCCCTGCGCAAGGGGATCCCGCTCTCCACGACCTACAGCGGCGCCAGCCCGTACTACAACAAGGCCTTCGTCTCCACGGGTGCCGGCAGCAGCCAGATCCAACGCAACGGCGGGGTCGTCAACTACGGCAACGCGTCCTACGGACCGGTCAACATGCGCACCGCGACGCAGAAGTCGATCAACACCTACTACGCGCAGCTCAACCTCGCGGCCAGCCCGAAGTCCACCGCGAAGTCGGCCAAGGATGCTGGTGTCGTGGCGTGGAACGGCGACAAGCGGGTGCCCCTGTCGCAGACCCCGGCCAATGTCTTCGGGACCGATGCGGTGCGCGTCATCGACATGGCCAACGCCTACGCCACGATCGCGGCCGAAGGGAGGCGTGCCACCCCCTACTACATCTCCTCCGTGACGAGCACCGGCGAGTACAAGCTGGACTACGAGGTGAAGAAGGACGTGCGGCGGGCCTTCCCCCAGGACGTCGCCCGAGACGCCATCCAGGCGATGAGCCAGGTGGGTCAGCCCGGCGGCACCGGCTACCCGACGGTCGCCGACCTCGGTCGGCCGGTAGGCGGCAAGACCGGGACGACCTCCAACAACTACGCGGCCTGGTTCGACGGATTCACGCCGGGACAGCTGGCGACGGCCGTGGGCATGTACAAGGGCGACGGACGGCTGGTGGAAGAGAACCAGCTGGTCAACCTCGGTGGCTTCGCGGAGATCACCGGTGGGACCGTGCCTGCCCGGATCTGGACGGACTACATGATCGGTGCGCTGGACGGGTCGCCGGTCAAGAGCCTGCCGCCGGCCGGCAATGTGACCTACCGACCGCAGACCGACCGGCCGAGCAATGCGCCCGCGCCGATCACGACGACCCAGGCGCCGACCCGACAGCCGACGTCCACGCAGTCCTCGTCGTCGAGCACGTCGACCTCGAAGACCACCAGCTCCTCCTCGTCGTCGACCTCCTCCTCGACCACCTCGTCCTCGTCCACCTCGTCCTCGAGCACGCCGACGAGTACCTCCTCGAGCAGCTCCACCCCTCCGCCGCCCCCGCCCCCGCCCCCGCCGACCACGAGCACGAGCACGAGCACCACCGATAAGCCCACGCTGCCGATCCAGACACCCCCCACGACGGGCAATGGCCGCCCGGGCGACGGGCAGGCCACGGACTAGTGCCTCGCGAGTGGTCGGTGCGTGACCTGCTGCCCGAGGACGCCAACGCGGTGATCGGCGGGCC
>NZ_BCSS01000060.1 GCF_001570985.1 Janibacter limosus NBRC 16128
CTCCTTCGGCGTCGAGGCGACGATCTCCAACTGCTCCAACAACTACGGCCCACGTCAGCACGTCGAGAAGTTCATCCCTCGCCAGGTCACCGAGGTCATCGACGGGCGCAGGCCGCGCCTCTACGGCGACGGGCTCAACGTGCGCGACTGGATCCACGTCGACGACCACAACAGCGCCGTGTGGGCGATCATCGACCGTGGCCGGATGGGGGAGACCTACCTCATCGGCGCTGACGGCGAGGTCGACAACCGTCGGGTCGTCGAGGCCGTGCTGCGGCAGATGGGCCGCGGCAGCGACGAGTTCGACCACGTGACCGACCGGCCGGGGCACGACCGCCGGTACGCCATCGACTGGACCCGGCTGCGTGACGAGCTGGACTGGCAGCCGCAGTACCGAGACTTCGAGGCCGGGCTCGCCGCGACGATCGACTGGTACCGGGACAACGAAGCTTGGTGGCGCCCGCAGAAGGCCGCTGCCGAGGCGCGGTACGCCGCGACGGAGCGGGTGCTGTAGTAGGCCCTCGTGGTCGATAGCATGGTGGTTGGCGCTCCCAGCGAGGGAATCGAGCCGGCCGCAAGGAGCAACAACAGGTGACTCCTCTTCCGATCAACATCCACATCGGGGTCGTCGGTCTCGGCTATGTGGGACTTCCGGTGGCAGCGTCCTTCGCCAAGCGCTACCCGGTGACGGGCTTCGACATCGACCAGCAGCGGGTCGATGAGTTGCGCGATGGGGCTGACAGGACGCGCGCGCTGTCGCCCGCGGAGTTGGACCGTGTACGTGCGTTGACCTTGAGCACTGATCCTGCGTCCTTGCAGGAAGCCAACGTGTACATCGTGACCACGCCGACGCCGGTCGACGAGCACCGACAGCCCGACCTCACCCCCCTGGTCGCCGCGTCCTGCACGGTGGCGGGCGTGCTCCGCCGCGGCGACGTCGTCATCTACGAGTCGACCGTGTACCCGGGCGCCACGGAGGAGGTGTGTGTCCCCCTCCTGGAGGAGATCAGCGGACTGCGATTCAACGAGGACTTCTTCGTCGGATACAGCCCCGAGCGGATCAACCCCGGGGACACGGAGCGCAGCTTCGAGACGATCCTCAAGGTCACCGCTGGCTCGACCCCCGAGGCTGCCCGCTTCGTCGACGACCTCTACAAGAGCGTCGTGACTGCTGGGACGTACCTGGCGTCGTCGATCAAGGTGGCCGAGGCCTCCAAGGTCATCGAGAACACCCAGCGTGACGTCAACATCGCCCTGATCAACGAGTTCGCGCTGATCTTCGACCGACTCGGCGTCGACACCCTCGACGTCCTCGAGGCGGCGGGTACGAAGTGGAACTTCCTGCACTTCCGTCCGGGGCTGGTGGGCGGACACTGCATCGGCGTCGACCCCTACTATCTGGCCCACAAGGCGCAGTCCGTCGGCTACAACCCCGAGATCATCCTCGCCGGACGACGGCTCAACGACTCGATGGGGCAGTACGTCGCCGACGGCCTGCTCTCGGCGATGATCCGCCAGCAGGTCGACGTCCGGGTCGCCAAGGTCCTCGTGCTGGGCCTGACCTTCAAGGAAAACACCCCGGACCTGCGCAACACCCGGGTCGTCGACCTGGTCCGGCACCTCGAGGGCTTTGGCCTCACGGTGGACGTCCACGACCCGTGGGCCGATCCCGCGGAGGCCCGTCGCGAGTACGGCATCACCTTGGTCGACGAGCCGGTCAAGGGCGCCTACCAGGGCATCGTCCTGGCCGTCGCCCACGATGCCTTCCGGGAGAGGGGAGCCGACGAGTTACGGGCCTACGCCGACCCCAGCGCGCACGCCATCTTCGACCTCAAGGGATTGATGCCGCGCGCTCCCGGGAGCCAGCGACTCTGAGCGAAGGAAAGGACCTTCAGGCCATCCACTCGCCCCACCCGTGGTGCAGCACCAGCCAGGCGATCAGGCCATAGCCGGCCTGGCCGGGGTGCGCACCGTCGAGTGAGGCAGCGATGTCGGACTCCCACTGGTCGTGACCGACGAGAGGGGCAAAGGTGTCGACGAAGGTCACGCCGCGACGGTCGCAGACGTCGCGCTGGGCCTCGACGACCTGACGGAGCGCGTCATTGGTCTCGGCATCGGCAGCCGGGGGAGGACCGACGACGAAGGCCGCCACACCCTGGCTCGACGCCTCGTCGAGGATGTTGGCCAGGTTGAGCCGCAGCCGGGCGATCGAGGTGCCGGCGTGCACGTCGGCGTGACCGATCTGCACGACCAGGCGCCGCTCGGTCACGTCCTGGAAGCGGCGCGCCCCCTCGGTCTGCCAGCGCTCGGCGACCCCGCCGGCGGTCTCGCCACGCACACCGAGGTTGTAGTGCGCGACGACGGCACCGGGGACCTCGGTGCGAGCCATGACCCGACCGGTCCAGCCCAGCGCCTTTTCGTCACCGACACCCGCGACAAAGCTGTCGCCGATGAAGACCAGCGCGATCTCCCTTCGCCCATCCTCCGTGCTGAAGGTGGCGCTGGGGGTGAATTCGTTGCCGGCTGCGTCCGTCATCGGGTGGGCGCTCACGTCGGGGTGCTCCTGGGGGTCGTGTGTGCGGGGTACGGGCCGACGTTACTCGTCGTCGAGCTCGTCGTCGTCGAGGCGTGCCAGCCACGACGCGAGTCGCTCGACAGGAATCTCGAACTCGGGGTTGAGGTCGACGAAGGTGCGGAGCTGGTCACTCACCCACTCGAGAGTGACCTGCTCCTCACCTCGCCGATCCGCGAGCTCCTCGATGCCGCGATCGGTGAAGTACATCAGCGATCGAAGGCGCGGGCGATCAGGTCAGCCTGCTCCTGGGCGTGCTTCTTGGCCGTACCGGCCGCCGGGGAGGCGCTCGGCGGGCGAGTGACCGCACGCAGGGCGCGGGTCTCGCCGTTGGCTGCGAGGTCCGCCGGCAGGTTCATGGCCAGGAAGGGCCATGCACCCTGGTTTTCCGGCTCTTCCTGCACGAGGACGATGTCCGCGTTGGGGTACTTGGCCAGCTCGTTGGCCAGCACCTCACCGGGCAGCGGGTAGAAGCGCTCGAGGTGCAGGATCGCAGTCGTGCCGTCCTCACGCTTCTTGCGCTCGGCCTCGAGGTCCCACGTCACCTTGCCCGCAGCGATGAGGACGCGGGTGACGTCCTCTCCCTTGGGGCTGGCCATGTCCGGCAGGACCGGGAGGAAGGTGCCGCTCGTGAAGTCCTCGGGCTGGCTGCTCGCGGCCTTCAGCCGCAGCATCGACTTCGGGGTGAAGACGATCAGCGGACGACGCGGGCGGTGGTAGGCCTGACGACGCAGCAGGTGGAAGTAGCTCGCCGGCGTCGACGGGAAGGCGACCGTCATGTTTTCCTGCGCGCACAGCGCGAGGAAGCGCTCGATCCGGGCGGACGAGTGGTCCGGCCCCTGGCCCTCGTAGCCGTGCGGCAGGAGGAGGACGACCGAGGAGTTCTGGCCCCACTTCTGCTCCGAGGAGGAGATGAACTCGTCGATGATCGTGGCCGCGCCGTTGACGAAGTCACCGAACTGGGCCTCCCACACCACGAGCGCATCGGGGCGCTCGACGGAGTAGCCGTACTCGAAGCCGAGGGCAGCGAACTCCGACAGCAGCGAGTCGTAGACCCAGAACCGGGCCTGGCCACCACCGAGGTAGTTCAGCGGCGTCCACTCCTCACCGGTGTCCTTGTCGATGAGCACCGCGTGGCGCTGCACGAAGGTGCCGCGACGCGAGTCCTGACCGGTCAGACGCACGGGGGTGCCGTCCATGAGGAGGGAACCGACCGCGAGCATCTCGCCGGTGCCCCAGTCGATGCCACCGTCGTGCACCGAGGCGGCGCGCTTCTGCATCGCCTGCTGCAGCTTGGGGTGGATCGTGAAGTCAGCCTGCGGCGAGTCGAACATGTCGCCGATGTGCTTCAGGTCGGTCTCGCTGATCGCCGTGTCCGTCGCCGAGCGGGAGGGGGCGTCGCTCGTCTGCGCGGCGGGCCGCTCCAGACCGGCGTTGTCCGGCGCGTCAATGGTCCCGGGCTGGTCGGTGGGGGAGTCGGGGGAGTCCTTGAGGGCCTCCTTGGTCTCGACGAAGACCCGCTCGAGCTGCGCCTGGTAGTCGCGCAGCGCCGCGTCGGCCTCCTCCGTCGTGATGTCCTTACGGCCGATGAGGCTCTCCGTGTAGAGCTTGCGGACCGAGCGCTTGGACTCGATGAGCTTGTACATCAGCGGCTGGGTCATCGACGGGTCGTCACCCTCGTTGTGACCACGACGGCGGTAGCAGACGACGTCGATGACGACGTCCTTGTGGAACTTCTGCCGGAACTCGAAGGCGAGCTCGGCGACCCGCACGCAGGCCTCCGGGTCGTCGCCGTTGACGTGGAAGATCGGCGCCTGGATCATCCGCGCGACATCCGTGGAATACACGGACGAGCGGCTGAAGTTGGGCGAGGTGGTGAAGCCGATCTGGTTGTTGACGACCACGTGGATGGTGCCACCGGTGCGGTACCCACGCAGCTGGCTCTGCTGCAGGGTCTCCGCGACGACGCCCTGGCCGGCGAAGGCCGCGTCACCGTGCATGAGGATCGGCAGGACGGGGAAGTCCTCACCGCCGTGGTTGAGCCGGTCCTGCTTGGCGCGCACGATGCCCTCGAGCACCGGGTTGACCGCCTCGAGGTGGCTCGGGTTGGCCGCGAGGTAGACCTTGGTCGTGTCGCCGGACTCGGCGGTGAACTCGCCCTCGGTGCCGAGGTGGTACTTCACGTCACCGGAGCCCTGGACCGACTTGGGGTCCAGCTGGCCCTCGAACTCGCGGAAGATCTGCCCGTAGGACTTGCCGGCGATGTTGGCCAGCACGTTGAGGCGGCCGCGGTGCGGCATGCCGATGCAGACCTCCTCCAAGCCCTCCTCCGCGGAGCGGGAGAGGATCCGGTCGAGCACGGCGATGACCGACTCGCCGCCCTCGAGGGAGAAGCGCTTCTGACCGACGAACTTGGTCTGCAGGAAGGTCTCGAAGGCCTCGGCGGCGTTGAGGCGGCGCAGGATGCGCAGCTGCTCGTCGCTCGTGGTCTTGGCGTAGCCGATCTCGATGCGCTCCTGCATCCACTTGCGCTGGGCCGGGTCCTGGATGTGCATGTACTCGACGCCGGTCGTGCGGCAGTAGGAGTCACGCAGGATGCCGAGGATCTTGCGCAGCTTGAGGAAGGGCTCGCCGCCGAACCCGCCGGTGGCGAAGTGGCGCTCGAGGTCCCACAGGGTCAGACCATGGGTCGTGATGTCCAGGTCGGAGTGGTGACGCTGCTTGTACTCCAGCGGGTTGATGTCGGCCATGAGGTGGCCGCGCACCCGGTAGGAGTGGATGAGCTCCTGCACGCGAGCGACCTTGTTGATGTCGTCGTCGTGGCTGGTGGAGATGTCCTGGACCCAGCGCACCGGCTCGTAGGGGATGCGCAGGCTGGCGAAGATCTCGTCGTAGAAGCCATCGGCGCCCAGCAGCAGCTGGTGGACCACGCGCAGGAACTCACCGGACTGGGCGCCCTGGATGATGCGGTGGTCGTACGTCGAGGTGAGCGTCAGCAGCTTGGAGACGGCGTTGCGGTTGAGGGTCTCGTTGCTCGCGCCCTGCCACTCGGCGGGGTAGTCGAGGGCGCCGACGCCGATGATGGCGCCCTGGCCCTTCATCAGACGCGGGATGGAGTGGACCGTCCCGATGCCGCCGGGGTTGGTCAACGACATCGTCGTGCCCTGGAAGTCATCCACGGTCAGCTTGCCGTCACGTGCCTTGCCGACGACCTTTTCGTAGGCCGTCCAGAAGGCCCTGAAGTCCATCGTCTCGGCCGGCTTGATCGCCGGGACCATGAGCTGACGGGTGCCGTCGTCCTTCTGCAGGTCGATGGCGATGCCCAGCCCGATGTGGGCCGGCTGGATGACGACGGGCTTGCCCTTGTCATTGGTCGTGTAGCCGACATTCATCTCCGGCATCGACCGCAGCGCCTTGATCAGGGCGTACCCGATCAGGTGCGTGAAGGAGACCTTGCCGCCGCGGCTGCGCTTGAGGTGGTTGTTGATGACGATGCGGTTGTCGATGAGCAGCTTCGCCGGGATGGCGCGCACGCTCGTCGCGACGGGGACCTCCAGCGAGGCCTCCATGTTGGTCACGACCCGGGCAGCGACGCCGCGAAGGGGGGTGAGCACGTCCTGCGGCTCGTCCGCCTCGTCCTTGGCGTCGGCCTTGGCCGGCTCGGACTTCTTGGGCTCGGACTTCTTGGCCGGCTCAGCCTTGGGCTCGGCCTTCTTGGGCTCAGCCTTCTTGGCGGGGGCGGGCGCAGCCTTGGGCTCGGCCTTCGCTGGCGCGGCCTTCTTGGGCTCCGCCTTGGCGGGCTGGGAGGTGGCGGGGGCATCCCCCTTCGCGCTGGTGCCGTTGTTGCCGGCCTGACCCGGCGTGTAGTTCTCGAAGAACTCCCACCACGCCTTGTCGACGCTGTTGCGGTCCTGCTTGTACTGCTCGTACAGGTCCTCGACCAGCCACTCGTTGGGGCCGAAGTCGTTCAGGGACACGGAGCCATCCTGGGGGTCAGGCACGGCGCATACGCCTCTTTCGTCACAGTCGCGAATAGGGGCCCGAAGTCAGCGCGGACCCCACCAGAGCCAGCCTAACGTGACGAAGGCCATTCACCGACTCCCGGGCCCCGCGACACGACGGGACCGCCCCCCTTCGATCGGAGGACGGTCCCGTGGCTCAGCGCATCAGCTCGTCAGCTGATGTCCTTGCGTGCGGTGATCCACGTCCCGATGCCGGCCAGCAGCGCCGCGTAGGCCATGAGGACGAGGGCGCCCGCCCACCAGCTGAGCTGCTCCATGCCCATGCCGCTGGTGTCCACGCCACTGACGATCGCCTGCGTCGCGGACGACGGGAGGAACTGCGCGACCTGACCGCCCCAGTCGAAGAGCTGCAGACCAAAGCCGATGAGCGGCTCGACGATCCACGCGACCGCGACCGAGATCAGCAGCGCCGCCACCTGGTTGGGGATCAGGATGCCGGCGCCCAGGCCGATGAGCGCCCACAGGCCGAGCACGAGCAGGCTGAGCACGAGCGTGCGCCCGACCTCCGCGCTCGGGAAGACCTCGGCGCCGCGGCTCGCGAGGATCACCGCGCCCACACCGACCGAGCCGATGAGCGAGACGACGCCGTACATGGCACCGATCGCCAGGAGCGAGATGACCTTGGCCCCCATCACGCGGAAGCGGCGCGGCGTCGCGAGGAAGGTGCTCGTGATCGTCTTGTGCCGGTACTCGCTCCCGATGTGCATGACACCGACGGTGAGGGTCAACAGGTATGCGACGCTCAGGCCCGCGGTGTAGACGGAGTTGGCGACATTGGTCGGGTCGCTGTCCATCTGCGCCTCGGGCGGGACCCCGGACTGGTCCATGGTGAAGAGGAACCCGAAGGCGAGGGCGAAGAGCGCGCTCACCAGGAGGATGGCGATCGCCATGCCCCACCACATCCGGGTGGAGAAGAACTTGCGGAACTCGGACTTGATGGCGCCGATCACTGGTTCGCTCCTTCGTGGCCGTCGACCGCGTCGGTCATGACCGGCACGGGCTGGCCCTCGGCGTCACCGAGGTTGCGGTTGGTGCCCTCGGTGAGGGAGAAGAAGAGCTGCTCGAGGTCCGCAGCGAGCGGGCGCAGCTCGTGGACCGGCACGCCAGCCCGCATCGCGACATCACCGATGAGGCGCAGGTCCTCGGTCTCGGCGACGATCGCGCCGTCGTCCTGACGGGTCGCCTCGACATCGGCGACGCGCAGCGCCCCGAGGAGCGAGTCGGTGTCGGTCGTGCGCACGAGGGAGGTCGCGGCGCCACGCAGGTCACCGACCGTGCCCTCCTTGATGAGCTTGCCGTTGGCGATGATGACGACGTCGTCGACGGTCTGCTCGATCTCCTGCAGCATGTGGCTGGAGATCAGGACGGTCCGGCCCTCGTCGGCGAGGTGGCGCAGGAAGCCGCGCAACCAGCGGATGCCCTCGGGGTCCAGGCCGTTGGCCGGCTCGTCGAGGACGAGCAGCCGCGGGTCACCGATCAGCGCGGCCGCCAGGCCCAGGCGCTGACGCATGCCCATGCTGTAGCCGCCGGCGCGCTTGCGGGCGGCGGCGGGGATGCCGGTGAGCTCGAGGAGCTCGTCGACCCGGCTGTCGGGCGCGCCGATCGTCGCGGCGAGCACCCGCAGGTGGTCCCGGCCGGAGCGGCCCGGGTGGAAGTTGGTGGCCTCGAGCGCCGAGCCCACGTGGCGCAGCGGCTGGTCGAGGTCGGCGTAGGTCTGACCGTCGATGGTCGCCGTGCCCGAGGACTGCTGGATCAGGCCGAGCAGCATCCGCAGGCTCGTCGTCTTGCCCGCTCCGTTGGGGCCGAGGAACCCGGTGATCCGACCGGGCTCGACGCTGAAGCTGAGGTCGTCGACGGCGGTGAAGCCCCCGAACCTCTTGGTGAGGTTGCGTACTTCGACGCGCGCTCCCGTGGTGGACATGTTGGTCCCCTCATCCTGTTGGTGTCGACGCAATCCTTGCAGCCGCCGCGCGCCCGGGCATCATCCCCTCGGATGAATCCGTGCTCCCCCCACGGGGGGAGCGCCCTCGCCCCCGGTCCGTCGTCACGCGCGTCAGTCCCACCCGTCGCGCGTTCGTACTGCAGTTCGCGCGCCGTCCGGTCAGCAGATCCCGAAATTCAGGGGCGTCGCCCCTGCCGCCCGGCTGAACTGCAGTACTTGTGATCGGGGGCCGACCTCCTCAGGGAGCGTTCAGCAGATTCCCCGTAGAATCTCGCCCACCATGACCATCGGTCTCTTAGTCCTTGCCCTTGTCCTCACGCTGGGCACCGCCCTCTTCGTGGCTGCCGAGTTCTCCCTCGTCGCGCTCGACCGGCCCACGGTCCAGCGAGCCGTCGACGACGGGGACGCCGGCGCCAAGCCGGTGCTGGCCTCCCTTCGCACCCTCTCGACGCTGCTGTCCGCCTGCCAGATCGGCATCACCGTCACGACGCTCGCCCTGGGGTACATCGCCGGGCCCGCGGTGGGTGAGCTGATCACGCCGGGTCTCGAGGCGGCCGGCCTGCCCACGACGGCGGCCGCGTCGACCGGCAGTGCCCTGGCGCTGATCATCGCCACCGCCTTCTCCATGATCCTCGGCGAGATGGTGCCCAAGACCCTCGCGGTCTCGGTGCCGCTGCGCACGGCCAAGGTCGTCGCGACGCCGATGCGCGTCATCGGCGTGCTCTTCAAGCCGCTGATCTTCATCCTCAACGGCTCGGCCAACTGGGCGCTGCACCGGATGGGCGTCGAGCCGCAGGAGGAGCTCTCCGCTGCCCGCAGCCCCGCCGAGCTGGCCTCGCTCGTGCGCACCTCGGTGGAGGCCGGCACCCTCGACTCCGGCACCGGTCGGCTGGTCGCTCGCTCGCTCGGCTTCGGTGAGCAGACCGCCGTCGACGTGATGACGCCCCGCAACCGGGCCAGCGCCATCGACCGCACCGCCTCCGCAGAGGATCTCGTCGCGCTCGCGCGCCGCACCGGGCACTCCCGATTCCCCGTCACGGGCGAGGACTGGGACGACGTCGACGGTGTCGTCCACGTCAAGAAGGCGATCGCCGTCCCGCACGAGCGCCGCGAGTCGGTCCCCGTGTCCGCGCTGATGATCGATCCTGTCGTCGTCCCCGAGACCCTGCGCCTGGACCCGCTGCTCATCCAGCTGCGCGACTCCGGCCTGCAGATGGGGATCGTCGTCGACGAGTACGGCGGCACCGCAGGCGTCGTCACCCTCGAGGACCTCGTGGAGGAGATCGTCGGCGAGGTCAACGACGAGCACGATCTGGCCCAGACCACCGGTCGCGAGTTGAGCGACGGCGTGTGGACCGTGCCCGGCCTGTGGCGCCCCGACGAGGTCCGTGACCGCATCGGCGCACCCGTGCCCGAAGGCGGCGCCTACGAGACCGTCGGCGGCTGGGTCATGGCCGAGCTCGGCCGCGTGCCCGAGGTCGGCGATGTCATCGAGATCGACGGCTGGCAGATCACCGTGGCCGACATGGACACCCGTCGCGTGGATCGGCTCCGCTTCGTCGAGCAAGAGCCCGCCGCAGACGAAGGGGGGGAGTCGGCATGACCGCCGCACTCATCACCGTCGTGCTCCTGCTGGCCAACGCCTTCTTCGTCGGCGCCGAGTTCGCGGCGATGTCCGCGCGGCGCTCGCAGCTCGAGCCGCTCGCGGACGCGGGTGACAAGCGGGCAGCAATTGCTGTCGATGCCCTGCAGCACACGGGGGTCCTCCTCGCGACCTGCCAGCTCGGCATCACGATCTGCTCGGTGCTGCTCGGTGCGATCTCGGAGTCGGCGCTGCACCACGTGCTGCACCCGCTCATGGAGCGCGTGGGCGTGCCGGATGCCTTCACCGACGCGACCTCGCTCGTCCTGGCGATCCTGATCGTCGTGTACCTGCACGTCGTCATCGGCGAGATGATCCCCAAGAACCTCGCCATCGCGGGCCCCGAGCGCTCCGCGATCCTGCTCGTGCCGCCGCTCATGTGGGTCATGAAGGTTGCCAAGCCGGTCATCATCGCCATGGACTGGGTCTCCAAGGCCTTTGTCCGGGCGATGGGCATCGACCCCAAGGACGAGATCGGGTCGGCCTTCACCGCCGAGGAGGTCCAGCAGATCGTCCAGGAGTCGCACCGCGAGGGCCTGGTCGAGACCGAGAAGTTTGGTCTCGTCGGCGCTGCTCTGGAGTTCTCGGACAAGAACGCCGCGGATGTCGGTGTGCTCGTCGATGACCTCATCACCGTCCCGCGCGACGCGACACCCAACGACATCGAGCGACTCGTCGCCAAGCACGGGTACTCGCGGTACCCGACGATCGATGACACCGGCGAGCTCGCGGGGTACCTGCACCTGAAGGACGTGCTCTACGCCGACGAGACCGAGCGCAGCGAGCCGGTCCCGCGCAAACGCCTGCGCCGCATGGCGACCGTGCTGCCCGACGACGAAGTCGAGGACGTGCTGGCCACGATGCAGCGCACGGGCACCCACCTCGCCCGGGTCGTCGACGCCGACGGCTCCGTGCGCGGCGTGGTCTTCCTCGAGGACGTCATCGAGGAGCTCGTCGGAGAGGTGACGGACTCCACCCAGCGGGGGTGACCCCCTTCCCCAGGACCTGAACGCGACTCAGGTGGTGGCGTGGTGCTGGGTACTCGTGAGTACCCAGCACC
>NZ_BCSS01000061.1 GCF_001570985.1 Janibacter limosus NBRC 16128
GCCGCACGAGCAGGTCGCGGTCGTCAGCGTCGCCGACCGGCTCCTCGCCGATGCCGAGCACCTCGGCCTCGACGACACCGAGCGGGTTGCGGCGCCGCAAGGCGTACTTGCGCCCACCGACCGACACCTTGTCCTTGCTCTTCTTGGCGACACCGATCATCGTGCCGGCGTCGTCCTCGCGGGCGACGAGCTTGTAGACCATCGACGCGGTCGGGTGACCGGAGCCGGTGACCACGCGCGTCCCGACGCCGTAGGTGTCGACCGGCGCTGCGGCCAGGGCGGCGATGGCGTACTCGTCGAGGTCGGAGGTGACGACGATCGTGGTCTCGGTCGCGCCCAGCGCGTCGAGCTGCTCGCGGACCTCGCTCGCCTGGACGACGAGATCGCCCGAGTCGAGACGCACGCCACCGAGGGAGGTGCCGCCGACCTCGATGGCGGTGTTCACCCCTTCGGTCACGTCGTAGGTGTCCACGAGCAGGGTGGTGCCGGTGCCGAGGGAGGCGATCTGCGTCTCGAAGGCCTCGCGCTCGCTCTCGTGGAGCAGGGTGAAGGCGTGGGCGGCGGTCCCGCCCGTGGGCACGCCGTAGCGTCGCCCGGCCTCGAGGTTGGAGGTGGAGGAGAAGCCGGCGATGTACGCCGCCCTGGCCGCGGCCACTGCCGCGCCGTCGTGGGTGCGGCGACTGCCCATCTCGATGACCGGTCGCGTGCCGGCTGCCCCGGTCATCCGCGAGGCCGCGGACGCGACCGCGGAGTCGTGGTTGAGGATCGACAGGACGACCGTCTCGAGGATCACGCCGTGCGCGAAGTCGGACTCGACGACCAGCACGGGGGAGTAGGGGAAGTAGGTCTCGCCCTCGGCATAGCCCCACACGTCCCCGTCGAAGCGGTAGTCGGCGAGGAAGTCGAGCGTCCGCTGGTCGACGACCTCACGGGAGCGCAGCTCCTCCAGCTCCGCGTCGCCGAAGCGGAAGTCCTCGATCGCGTCGAGCACCCGACCGACCCCCGCGAGGACGCCGTAGCGCCGCCCCGACGGCAACCGTCTGGCGAAGGTCTCGAAGACGCACTGACGCGATGCAGCGCCGCTGTGGAGCGCGGCCTGGAGCATGGTCAACTCGTAGTGATCGGTGAGCAGCGCGGTGCTGGGTCGGATCGTCACGTCCGCCACTCTAGGGTGGAGGGCGTGTCCATCGCCCCCGCAGAACAACGCACGAGCGAACCCGATGTCGTCGAGGCCGTCGACACCCCGTGGATCACGTTGGTGTGGAACGACCCGGTCAACCTCATGTCGTACGTGACCTGGGTCTTCCAGACGCACTTCGGCTACCCCAAGGAGCAGGCCGAAAAGCTGATGATGGACGTCCACCTCAAGGGGCGCGCCGTGGTGGCGACCGGCCCCAAGGAGCAGATGGAAGTCGACACCGAGGCGCTGCAGGGCTACGGCCTGTGGGCGACCTTCCAGAAGGATGTCTGATGGCGCGGGCATTCGTCGCCGACGGCGAGCAGCTCGTCGCGATCATGGACGAGGACGAGCGGGCCGTCGTGACCGGGCTGTGCCGGCAGGTCATGGACCTCGTCGCTCCCGCCAGCGTCCCGACGAAGGGGGAGCCCGCTGACCCCTTCGAGGCGATCGTGGCCGGGCTGGGTGATCTGGCGACGGACACCGAGGACGGCGCCGCCGGGCTCGAGGTGCCCGACCGGGCCTTCGGCCTCGACCACGACCGTGACCCGGCGCTGGACCGGCTCTTCCCGACGGGCAACCGCGAGGACGAGCAGGAGGCGGCAGAGTTTCGCCGGTTCACCGAGCAGGGCCTGCGCCAACGCAAGCACCAGGGCCTGGTGACGACCGTGCGCACGCTGGAGACCGCCGAGGAGGACCGATGGGTCGTCACGCGGCCGCAGGCACCCGCCGTGCTCGTCGCCCTCACCGACATCCGGCTCGTCATGGGCGAGCGTCTGGGGTTGCGCACCGACGAGGACTCGACCCGGCTGGAGGAGCTGATCGAGACCCTCGATGCCGATGACCCGGCAGTCTTTGCGCTGAGCGTCTACGACTTCCTCACCTGGCTGCAGGAGTCGCTCACCCAGGCCCTCATGGGGGAGGACGAGCAGTGACCCCGGTGAGCGACCCGCGCACCGTGGCCGCCCAACCCATCGGGATCTTCGACTCCGGCTTCGGCGGACTGACCGTCGCGCGCGCGGTCATCGACCAGCTGCCCCACGAATCGGTCGCCTACCTCGGTGACACCGCGCGAGCGCCCTACGGGCCCAGGCCGATCGCGCAGACCCGCGAGTACGCGCTCGAGTGCCTCGACCGACTCGTCGAGCACGGCGTCAAGGTCCTCGTCATCGCGTGCAACACCGCCAGCGCTGCGGTCCTGCACGACGCGCGTGAGCGCTACGACGTCCCGGTCATCGAGGTCATCCGGCCCGCGGTGCGCCGGGCCGTGCTCGCCACCCGCAACCAGCGCGTCGGCGTCATCTCCACGGAGGGCACCCACCGCTCCCGCGCCTACCTCGACGCCTTCGCGGCCGCCCCCCAGACCCGGGTCATCTCCCAACCCTGCCCGCGGTTCGTCGAGCTTGTCGAGGCGGGGATGACATCCGGCCCGGAGGTGCTCGATGTCGCTCGCGGCTACCTCGCTCCCCTTCGTCAGGCGGAGGTGGACACGCTCGTCCTGGGCTGCACCCACTACCCGCTGCTCACCGGCGCCTTGTCCTATGTCATGGGTGAGGGTGTCACCCTCGTCTCATCAGCGGAGGAAACCGCCAAGGACGTCTACCGTGTCCTTGCGGACCTCGACCTGCTGCGTCCCGAGTCGCTCCCTGGCCCCGCTCACGGGTTCACCACGACGGGGGACCCGGAGCACTTCCGGTCGCTGGCTCGGCGCTTCCTCGGACCCGAGGTCGCGGATGTCTTCGCCACCATGGGAGAAGAGCGTTGAGGCTCACCGTCGTCGGTTGTTCTGGTTCCTTCGCGGGCCCCGAATCGCCCGCCTCGTGCTATCTCGTGATCGCTGAGCACGAGGGCCGCACCTGGCGCCTCGTTCTCGACCTGGGCAACGGCGCGCTCGGCGCGCTGCAGCGGCACACCGACCTCGCCGACATCGATGCGGTCCTGATCAGCCACCTGCACCCGGACCACTGCATCGACCTCACCGGTCTGTACGTCACGCGGACCTACCGACCGCAGGGGGCGCTCGCCGAGCGGCTGCCCGTCTACGGCCCCGCCGGGAGCGCAGAGCGCTTGGCGGCCGCCTACGAGGGGATCGACGCAGACGGGATGAGCGGCGTCTTCGACTTCCGCCGGATCTCCACGGCGGTGCCGACGCACATCGGCCCCTTCGTCGTGCGGACCTTCCCCGTCCACCACCCGGTGGAGGCCTACGGCTTCCGGGTCGAGGCCGACGGGGCGGTGCTCGCCTACAGCGGTGACACGGACTCCTGCGACGCCTTGGAGCCGCTCTTCGCCGGGGCCGACCTGGTGCTCGTCGACTCGGCCTTCGTCGAGGGCCGTGACGAGGTCCGCGGGATCCACCTCACCGGTCGTCGGGCCGCCGAGGCCGCGGTCGCTGCCGGCGGTGTCCAGCGCCTGATGCTCACGCACATCCCGGCGTGGAATGACCCGGAGGTCTGCCGCGCGCAGGCGGCTGAGGTCTGGCCCGGCGAGGTCGAGCTGGCCCGCCCGGACACGACCTACGAGGTGTGAGCCTCCCACCGCTGGAGATCAGCGACGTCATCACCCCGAGACCGGTCCGACGATCGGACGCCGTGGCACGCCTGCAGGCGTCTGGGCAGGTGCGGGCCGCGCGTCTCGTCGAGCGGATGCCGGCCACGGACGACGTCCTCGACGAGGCGCATGTCGTGGCCCTCATGCGCCGGGTCCACGCGGAGCTGCAGCGGCTGGGTGAGGAGCTGCAGCTGCCGCAGCGCGTCAGCGAGGACCTGGACCGGCTGCGGCAGGCGATGGGGAACCCCCTTCGTCGGGTGGTGGACCTGGGGTGCGGCAGCGGGTACGTCCTGCGCTGGCTCAGCCACGACCCGAGCCTCGCGGGTGTCGATCTCGTCGGAGTCGACCACGACCCCGGGCTGATGGAGTGGGCGGCACGGCTCGGTCGGGCCGACGGGTGCCGCGCGCGCTTCGTCGTCGGCGACGCCCTGGCGCCCGGTGTGGCCGTCGCGGAGCCCGAGGCGACGATCGTCATCTCCAGCGGCGTGCTGCACCACATCCCGGCGGCGGACCTGCCGGCCTTCTTCGCGGCCCATGCGACGGGGGGCGTTGCGGCCTTCGCGCACTACGACCCCGAGCCGGGGTGGTTGACCAACCTCGGCTCGTGGGTCTTCCACCGCGCCCGGATGCGCGAGGCGGTCTCTCGTCACGACGGCAACCTGTCGATGCGGCGCGCCCACCCCGCCGACGTCCTCCTCGATGCGGTGGCCGAGGGCGCGCCCGGATACGCCGCCGGGTGCGTCGGCGGTCAGAGCGTGCTGCGGGTCCTTCGTCCCGTCACGGGGACGAAGGGGGCCTGATGGGCTGGGTCCTCACGCTCGCCCTCGTCGTGGGGCTCGACGCGATGCTGAGCGGGTTCCGAGCGGTGCAGGGCCGCACCGGGCGGCTGCCCTCGTGGCGTCGGGACCTCGCCGCGCAGCTCACCGGTCTCGGGGTGGGCGCCGCGCTGCTGGCGGTGCCCGTCGTGCTCGGGGTGGTGGCGACGTCTGGGGTCGAGCGCGAGGCGATCTCCCGTGCCGGAGTCCTCTGGTCGGCCTGGCTGTCCCTGCCCACCCTCGGCGCGCTGCTCGTGCTGGTGACGCTCACCTGGCGCTGGCGCTACCTGGCCACGGCGCTCGTGCTCGGCCCGATGACCTGGCTGCGGCCGGTCGCTGCCGTGACGGCCGGGGTGGCTGGCACCGCCGAGGCCCCAGGGTGGCTGGCCGGGGCGGCGGTGCTGCTCGCTGTGGTGGCCGTCCTGGCGGTCGAGCCGATCGTCGGGTGGGCGGCCGCGCGTCGTACTGCAGTTGGCTGGCGCGGCCACGACGAATCAACGATCTGACGGAGTAGGTACCCCGAACCGCAGCTACGACACGCTGGAGCCGGAACTCGCTCGACGCCGAGCCCGACGACTGATGGACTGGTGCCATGGACATGCGCCTGCCCGCACCCCTTCGTCCCGGTGACACGATCGCTGTCACCGCACCGAGCAGCGGTGTCCCGCGAGCCCTCTGGCCGCGTCTCGACGCCGCGATCGCCCACCTGCGGCGACGTGGCTTCGAGGTGCTCGAAGGGGTCTGCCTGCGCGACGACGTCGACCATCACGTGAGTGCCTCCCGGGAGGCCCGCGCCGACGAGCTGATGGCGCTGCTCGTCGACCCGGACGTCGCGGCGGTCGTCCCGCCGTGGGGCGGCGAGACCGGGATCGACCTGCTGCGCTACCTGGACTTCGAGCTGCTCGCCGAGTGCGATCCGTGCTGGTACGTCGGCTTCTCCGACGTCTCGACGACGATGCTGCCGCTCACGCTGCGCTCCGGGTGGGCGACCTTGCACGGCAGCAACCTCATGGACACGCCCTACGCGCCCGCACCCGGCCTGCTCCACTGGCTCGACGTCGCCATGAGCGAAGGGGGCGAGCTCACCCAGACCGCGGCGACCCACAAGCGTGCGGACGGATGGGACGACTATGCCGCCGACCCCGAGGTCGACGAGATGACGCTCACCGAGCCGACGACGTGGTCGTCGCTCGAGGGGGAGTCGGCCTCCTTCGCCGGGCCGCTCATCGGTGGGTGTATCGAAGTGCTCTCACCAGTCGCGGGCACGCCCTACGGTGATGTGCGCAGCTGGGCCCAGGACCGGTCGGAGGCGCCGATCGTCCTGCTGGAGGCGGCGGAGGGCAATGCCTTCGAGATCGCCCGCGCGTTGCACGGGCTGCGCCTCGCGGGCTGGTTCGAGCGGTGCTCGGGGGTGCTCGTTGGGCGCACCGCCGCCCCGGCTGCCCCGACCCTCACCCAGCACGAGGCCGTGCGCGATGCGCTGGGCGACCTCGACGTGCCGGTCGTGCTCGACGTCGACTTCGGTCACCAGCAACCGATGATGCCGCTCGTCCTCGGTTGCACCGCGCACGTGGAGGTCGGCACGGGCGGCCAGCGCATCACCCAGGACCTCACCCGAGGCTGATCCGAGGGATGACGCGCCCGGGTCGCCAACTCACAAGGACTGCACCTCAGGCGGTCGTGCCGCTCAGTTCGCCGGTATCCGGGGGTCGCCCGCTGCGTCGTGATGTTGAACTGCAGTCCTTGTGAACTGGCGACCCACGAGCACTCGTAGCCGCCGTAGGGACGCAGCTCAGTACGGTCGCTACGCCCGGGCGCCGACGTGGGAGTGCACCCAATCCGCGACGTATGCACCGATGATCTCGGGGGAGCGCGCGAAGGAGTAGTGGTCGACCGGCTTGCCCGGGTCATCGGCGCCCTTGGTGAAGGTCCAGCGCTCGACCTGCGCGTCCGGGATGAGGGCAACGATGCCGTCGACGGCTCGCGGCGGCGCCAGCGTGTCGTTGTCGAGGTCGACGGCGAGGACGGGAACCTCCCGTCCCCTCAGACCGAGAGCGACCGACTGCCCGTCCGGAGAGAGAGCTCCGGTGCGCGCGAAGGCCGCCCACTCACGGATGAGGGTGCGTGGCTGCACGCCACCGAAGCCGAAGCGAGGGCCGGGCCAGTATCCGACAAGGCGGGTGAGGGCACTCATGAGCTGGGTCTGGGCGAGCGTCTTGATCCCCTGGTGGTGCCGCCAGAAGGGGGTGCCGGAGCCGATCAGCACGGTGGCGTCAGCCGGTTCGTCACCGGCCAGATGAGCCAGGGCGATGTGGCCGCCGAGGGAGTGGCCGATGGTGACGAGCGGCCCATGGTGGTCAGCGCGCAGCGCGGCCACGACCGACGGGAGCCACTCTCTGGCGATCTGTGCGTAGCCGTAGTCGTGGGAGCGTGCGATCCGGGGTTGCGCGGCACCCTGACCGGGATAGTCCGCGATGGCGGCAGTCACCCCTTCGCGGGCCAGCTCGTCGATGAAGGGGCCGTAGTAGCCGGCAGGTACACCCATGGCGGGGAGCACGAGCGCCAGCGGCGCACCGGGCTCCTTCGCGGACGAGACGTGCAGGACGGTGGTGCCGCCGCCGGGCAGGGTGATCTCGCTGTGCATCTCCACGGCGGTGAGCCTACGGTTCCGTCGGCTGGTTAGCCTGATCGCATGACTGACACCACCCCCCGCCACGACGGACGCACCCCCGAGCAGCTGCGCGAGGTGCGCATCACCCGCAACTGGCTCGACCACGCCGAGGGGTCCGTGCTCGTCGAGTTCGGCCGCACCCGCGTGCTCGTCGCCGCGTCCTTCGAGGCCGGCGTGCCGCGTTGGCTCAAGGGCCAGGGGACCGGCTGGGTCACCGCCGAGTACGAGATGCTGCCGCGCAGCACCAACACCCGCAGCGGTCGCGACTCCCGCAAGGGCAAGGTCGGCGGCCGCACCCACGAGATCTCCCGCCTCATCGGCCGCAGCCTGCGCGCCGTCATCGACACCAAGGCGCTGGGCGAGAACACGATCGTCCTCGACTGCGATGTCCTCCAGGCCGACGGCGGCACCCGCACCGCCGCGATCACCGGTGCCTATGTCGCGCTCGTCGACGCCATCGAGGACGCGCGCACCCGAGGACTCATCGCCCCGAGCGCCAAGCCCCTCACTGGTTCTCTGGCCGCGGTGTCCGTCGGCGTCGTCGGTGGCCGTGCGGTCTGCGACCTCGACTACCCCGAGGACTCCACCGCCGAGACCGACATGAATGTCGTCATGACCGGCACCGGCGAGTTCATCGAGGTGCAGGGCACGGCCGAGGGCGCTCCCTTCGACCGCGACCTCCTGGGCCAGCTGCTCGACCTCGCGACCACCGGCTGCGCCGACCTCACGGTCAAGCAGCAGGAGGCGCTCGCCGAGACCCCGCGGGAGCGCGTGCAGTGACCCGGCGGGTCGTCCTCGCGACGCACAACGAGCACAAGGTGAAGGAACTTCAGCAGATCCTCGCGGAAGCCCTTGGTGTCGAGGCCGATCAGGGACTCGAGATCGTCTCGATGGCGGCCTTCCCCGAGGTCGGCGAGATCCCCGAGACCGAGGTGACCTTCGCCGGCAACGCCCGGCTCAAGGCCGAGCACGTCGCGATGCGCACCTCGCTCCCCGCGCTCGCGGACGACTCAGGGCTGGCCGTCGAGGTCCTCGGCGGCAGCCCCGGGATCTTCTCCGCCCGCTGGTCGGGCCTGCACGCGAGGGAGGACCTGCCCCGCGCGGAGAAGGACCGCCGCAACCTCCAGCTGCTCCTCGACCAGCTCGCCGACGTGCGGGACGAGCACCGCCGAGCGGCCTTCCGTTGCGCGGCCGTCCTCGCGATCCCAGGCGGCACGACCGTCACGAGCGAAGGGGAGGTCCCCGGAGTGATCGTACGGGCACCCTTGGGCGACAACGGCTTCGGCTATGACCCGATCTTCGTGCCGGACGGCGACACCCGCACCCTCGCGCAGTACACCGACGTGGAGAAGAACGCGATCAGCCACCGCGGCCGCGCCTTCCGCGCGATGGCCCCGCTCCTGCGCGAGCACCTGCCAGACGCTCCCTGAGGAGGTTGCGCAGCAACCGTCTCGAAGGGTGCCGAAGGCGGGACTTGAACCCGCACGCCCGTGGGCACGGCATCCTAAGTGCCGCGCGTCTGCCAATTCCGCCACTTCGGCTCGAGGGGGCAGTCTAGGGCGATGGAGACTCACAGCTTCACGACGGCCCTGACCTGGAGCGGGTCGACCGCGGTCGGCCACGACATGTACTCCCGCGAGCACGAGCTGACGATGTCCTCGTACGACATCACCGCCAGCAGCGATGCCGCCTTCGGAGGCGACGCGCAGCTGCCCAACCCCGAGCAGCTCCTCGTCGCGGCGGCGAGCAGCTGCCAGATGCTGTCCTTCCTGGCGGTCGCCGCCAGGGCCCGCGTCGACGTCACGGGTTACACCGACGAGGCCGTGGGGGAGATGCCCGAGGGCAACCGGCCGATGTGGGTGACCCGGATCGTCCTGCGCCCCCAGATCACCCTCGGCTCCCCGGCGCCGCGTGCCAAGGCCGAGCGGCTCGTCGAGGTCGCCCACCGGGAGTGCTTCATCGCGCAGAGCGTGCGCAGCGAGATCGTCGTCGAGCCCGTGCTGGTCGGCGTCACCGACTGACACCTCCTCAGGGTCGCCGTGTACGTCCCGGCACCGACCTCGGGTCGAACCCGTAGGGCAGCTCGAGCCGGTGCTCGCGCATGAGCGCCTCGTCGGCCAGCACGTCCGCCGTCGAGGCGTCGGCCACCACCGTGCCGTCGGAGAGCACGACAGCGCGCTCGCACAGCTGGAGCGCGTAGGGCAGGTCGTGCGTGACCATCAGGACGGTGATGTCCAGCCCGTCGACGATCTCGGCGAGCTCACGGCGCGATGCCGGGTCGAGGTTGCTGCTCGGCTCGTCGAGCACGAGGATCTCCGGCCGCATCGCCAGGACCGTGGCGACGGCCACGCGCCGCTTTTGCCCGAAGGACAGGTGGTGCGGCGCGCGGTCTGCCACGTCGCTCATCCCCACGGCGTCGAGCGCGTCGGCCACCCGTCGGTCGACCTCGGCCGGTGACAACCCGAGGTTGCGCGGACCGAAGGCCACGTCCTGCGCGACGGTCGTCATGAAGAGCTGGTCGTCGGGGTCCTGGAAGACGATGCCCACCCGCCGACGCACGTCGAGCAGGTGCTCCCGCACGACCGGCAGCCCGGAGACGGTCACCGACCCGGCGGCCGGGACGAGGATCCCGTTGAGGTGGAGCACGAGGGTGGTCTTGCCTGCGCCGTTGGGACCGAGCAGGGCGACCCGCTCACCCGGGTGGATGTGCAGGTCCACGCCGTCGAGCGAGCGGTGACCGTCCGGGTAGGTGTGCTGCAGGCCGCGCAGCTCGATGACAGGGGTGCTCACCGGGACACCATCGCAGCCACGAGCACGATGGCCGCAGCCAGTGGCAGCGCCATCGCGAGGAGCCAGGTCCGCGGGGCGACGGCGACCGGCTCGACGTGGGTGCGCCCGTCGTGGCCTCGTGACAGCATCGCCAGGTGCACGCGCTCGCCCCGCTCGTAGGAGCGGATGAAGAGCGCACCGGCCGTGCTCGCGAGCACCGGCCACGACCGCAGGCCACCACCACGGAAGCCGCGCGACTCCCGGGCGACCCGCATCGCCTGCAGCTGCCCGCTGATGACATCGGCGTAGCGGACCATGAAGCCGAGGATGAGGACGAGCTGCGCGGGCAGGCGCAGCCGAGCCAGGCCCGAGACGATGTCGGCGGGTTGGGTGGTC
>NZ_BCSS01000062.1 GCF_001570985.1 Janibacter limosus NBRC 16128
CCGCCGAGAGGCGGGTCTTGAGGCGCTTGGCCATGTCTTCCCCTTGGAATCTGTGGTCGCGCCACACCAAGAGGAGGGCGCCTATCAACGGTCAACTTACCGATACCTGAGTGCGCTCACAACCTTTTCTCAGGTTTTATTACCCGCCGGTCACGTGATCCACGTCGCGAGGGATCGAGTCGCTACTTGTCGACGTCGCCGACGACGAAGAACATCGAGCCCAGGACCGAGACCATGTCCGCCACCAGGCACCCGGGCAACAGCTCACGCAGGACCTGGACGTTGTTGAAGGAGGCCGAGCGCAGCTTCAGCCGCCACGGGGTCTTGTCCCCCCGGGAGACGAGGTAGTACCCGTTGAGCCCCAGAGGACCCTCGGTCGCGGTGTAGCGCTCGCCCTCGGGCACCTTGAGCACCTTGGGCAGACGCAGGTTGATCGGCCCTCGCTCCAGCGAGCGCAGCCGCTCCACGCAGGCATCGGCCAGGTCGAGGCTCACGTGCGTCTGCTCCAGCAGGACCTCGAGGCGGGCCAGCGAGTCGCCTGCGGTCCGGGTGACGACGCGGCCGGGGCCCCCTGCGCCGAAGAGCTCGCCGTAGGTCAGGTACGGGGCATCGCGTCGCAGGTCCATGTCGACGCCGCTCGCGCGAGCGATCGGCCCGGAGACGCCGTAGGCGCAGGCGAGCTCGGGGGAGAGGACGCCGATGCCCCGCGTCCGGGCGTCGAGGATCTCGTTGCCGGCGATGAGCGACTCCAGCTGCGGCATGCGGGCACGCACGGCAGCGACCGCCGCGCTCACCCGGTCGAGCCACCCCGCGGGCAGGTCCTCCTTGAGTCCGCCGACGCGGTTGAACATGAAGTGCATCCGCCCGCCGGAGATCTCCTCCATGACGGCCTGGATCTCCTCGCGCTCGCGGAAGGAGTAGAAGATCGGCGTCATCGCGCCGAGCTCGAGCGGGTAGGAGCCGAGGAACATCAGGTGGTTGAGCACCCGGTTGAGCTCGGCGAGCAGGGTGCGCGCCCACGTGGCCCGCTCGGGCACCTCCATGCCGAGCATCGCCTCGACGCCCAGCACGACGCCGAGCTCGTTGGCAAAGGCCGAGAGCCAGTCGTGCCGGTTGGCCAGGACGGTGATCTGCCGGTAATCACGCACCTCGAAGAGCTTTTCGGCGCCACGGTGCATGTAGCCCACGATCGGGTCCGCGGAGACGATGCGTTCGCCGTCGAGGACGACCCGCAAGCGCAGGACCCCGTGCGTGGCGGGGTGCTGCGGGCCGATGTTGAGGACCATGTCGGCGCTCGCGAGGGATCCGTCGCCGACCCCGACGTCGAGGGTCCGGGTGCCTGCGGGGCCCGGGGTGCTCGTCATGCCCGCCAGTATGCGCCAGCCCGTGTGCGGCGGGTCCTTTGGCACGATGGCCGGGTGGGACGCCAGCGACGAGCAGCGGGCGCGGGGCTGGTGACCCTCGCGCTCGGCCTCGGCCTGCTCGCGGGCTGCAGCGATGACTCCGGCGAAGGTGAGAGCGCCACCGGTGTCGCGTCGGTCGAGTCCCCGGCCGTGCTGGATCCATGGTTCGACGCCGTGCGACGCGACGACCGCGATCCCGCACGGCTCGTCGTCCTCGGCGACTCGGTCAGCGAGGGCTATGGGTTGGCCGGCCACCTCGAGCGGCGGTGGGTCGACCGGCTGCAGGCAGGGCTGCGCACGCGATCGGGCACGCCGGGCTGCCCGACGACTCCCGGCGGGTGGCAGGGCACCACCTCGCTCGTGCCGGCTGACTACCGGGCCCCCACGCTTCCCGACCCCGTGGTCATTGGTGCGACCGTGCCCGCGCCCACGCTCGGCCCCGGCGGTCGAGGCCGCACGCTCAAGCCGGGGGGTGCCGTGACATGGACCGTCACGGCCGACTCGGTGGACGTCGGTTACCGCACCCGCTTCGCCGGGGGGCCGCTGAGCATCGAGATCGACGGGCAGGTCCCCGCGGACGGTGTGGTGTCGACGGACACCGACCCGCAGGCCGAGCGCCAGGTGTGGTCGTCGGGAGACCTCGGGCCGGGCGTCCACACCGTCACGGTGCGCAATGCCCTGCCGCGGAGCAGCTCGTCGTGGGCTACGGTCACCGACCTCACCCCCTTCCGCGGGGACCGGGACCGGTGCGTCCACGTGCTCGACGCGTCCCGCTCCGGGGTGTCGGCCCGGACCATCGCCCAGACCCCGTCGTACCTGAAGGACTCGCTCTCCCTCGATCCCGACCTGCTCCTCGTGCCCCTGGGGTTCAACGACCTTCGAGCCGGCATCCCGGCGCCGGAGTTCGGCCGGAGCCTGGACTCCCTCATCCAGCAGGCGCGGGGCATGGGTTACGAGGGGCCGATCCTGTTGGTCGGCTGGTTCACGCCGGAGCCGGGTGCCGGTGGGCCGACGTGGTCGGGATACCTGCAGCAGATGCACGCCATGACCGGCCACGACGGGGTGAGCTTCGTCGACCTGTCGGTGGTCCTGCCGCCCGCAGACCCGGGGTCCCGCTACTTCATCGACGGTCTGCACCCGTCGGCCGCCGGGCAGCCGCTCATCGCCGACAGCTTCCTCGAGATCCTCGCCCCGCCGGCGGAGGACGTCACCCGGCCCGCCACCTCGTCACCGGACGCGTCGTAGCGCCCACACGAAGCCGCCGGGCCCCGAGCCCGTGAGTGCCGCTGCTTGCGAGGCCGAGGAGAGAGCGGCGAGATAGCGGGCCGGATCCGTGCGAGCCAGCTCCAGCGGCGGGCGGGTGCCGTCGAGGCCCAGGTCACGCAGCAGGTCCCCCTGTGTGTGCAGCTCGTCCGCCCCGAGCGAGTCCATCGCCACGTGGGCGGTGATGTCACAGCTCCCATCAGGGACGGGGAGGCAGACGCTGCCGGCGGCGAAGCCGACGAGCGTTCCGAGCGGTGGGCGGGAGTCGCGCAGGTGTCCGTAGTCGACCGCAGCCACGAGCCCGGAGCCGACGCGGTCGATGAGGGCGGCGAAGGCGGCGTCCCGGGTGCGCCCGGCCTCCACCCGGTCACCGGGCGCGTGGGGGCCCGGCCAGTGCTTGTCGGACCAGTCGCGGTCCGGTCCTGGCAGGAGGTCACCGAGCGTCTCGGCGCCGTCGTCGCCGACGAGGACGGTGCGCAGCCGACCCTGTCCATCTGCCTGTGCGACCGGGCAGGGCACGACGTCGAGCCACTCGTGGGCGAGGACGAGAGCGTCCATGGGCGAGCCGAGGTCGGGGACCTCGGCGCCCCCGGGCGAACGCCTCCACTCGACACGGGCGGGCAGCCGGTCCGGACGCTCGACGATGTCCACGCCGACCAGGCGGATCGACGGATCGGCCTGGGACGCAAGGCTGCTCAGGAGCTCGCCCCGCCCGCAGGCGACGTCGATGATCGTCGTGAGGGACTCCCTTCGCGCCAGCTCGAGGAGGGTCGTCGCCAGCAGGTCTGCGGCCGGCCCCTGGGCGGAGGTCGCGAAGTGGCCGGCCGGGCCCTCGGCCCTCCGGTAGAAGCCGCCCTCTCCGTACAGGGCCTCGCCCCACGCCTGCTCCCACGTCCGCGCCATGCGCATGACCTTATGGAAGGACGCCTCTCGGGCGCACGACCTCGAGGAGATGCGAAGGGGGCCGCGGCTGCCGGGTAGCGTCTGGCCGGTGACTATGCCTGCGCCACCCCCGGTCCCTGCGCGTCCCACCCTCAAGGTGGGTGTGGTCGGCGCCGGTCGGGTCGGCGCCGTCCTCGGCGCGGCCCTGCGCTCTGCCGGCCACGAGGTCGTCGCCGTCTCTGCCGTCTCCGAGGAGTCGCGCGAGCGTGCCGACGTGCTCCTGCCGGGCGTGCCCGTGCTGCCCGTGCCCGAGGTCGTGCAGTCGGCCCAGCTGGTGCTCCTCGCCGTCCCCGACGACGCTCTGGCCGATCTCGTCGCCGGGCTGCACGCGACCGACACCTGGGTGGCCGGGCAGCTCGTGGCCCACACCTCCGGCAGGCACGGGCTGGCCCCCTTCGCTCCTGTCGCCGACCGGCTGCTGCCGATGGCGATCCACCCGGCCATGACCTTCACCGGGACCAGCCTCGACCTGCACCGGCTCACCGAGTGCTGCTTCGGCATCACCACGCCGGAGGCGCTGCGCCCGGTTGCCGAAGCCCTCGTCGTCGAGATGGGCAGCGAGGCGGTGTGGGTGCCCGAGGAGGCCCGCGGTCGCTACCACGCAGCTCTTGCCCACGGCAGCAACCACCTCGTCACCCTCGTCGCCCAGGCGATGGAGATCCTGCGCTCGGCGGGCATCGAGCCCGCTGACCACGTCCTGCGCCCGCTGCTCCAGGCGAGCCTGGACAACGCGCTCTCCTCCGGCGACGGAGCGCTCACCGGACCCGTGGCGCGAGGCGACGCGGGTACCGTGGCCGCGCACCTGAGCGAGCTGTCTTCCCTCTCGGAGGACATCGGTCCTGCCTATCGGGCGCAGGCCCGGGCGACCGCGCTGCGCGCCTCGCGCACCGGCCGGCTGCGCAAGGATGCTGCCCAGACCATCTTGACCACCCTCGACGAGGAGACCCGATGACCGCCGCACCCGTCGTCGCCCGCACACGCGACGAGCTGGCACCTGCCCGCGCCGCCCTCACCGGCGGCGATGTCGCGGTCGTCATGACGATGGGGGCGCTCCACGAGGGCCATGCCCGGCTCATCCGCACCGCCCGCGAGCGCGCTGAGCACGTCATCGTGACGATCTTCCTCAACCCGCTGCAGTTCGGGCCCAAGGAGGACCTCTCGCGCTACCCGCGGACCTTCGACGCGGACCTGGAGATCTGTACGCGAGAGGGCGTCGATCTCGTCTTTGCCCCGACTCCCGATGTCATCTACCCGGACGGTGACCCGGGCGTGCGCATCTCCGCGGGCCCGCTCGGCGATGTGCTCGAGGGGCAGTCCCGACCGGGGCACTTCGACGGGATGCTCACCGTCGTCGGCAAGCTGATGCACCTGACCGGGGGCGACCTCTTCTACTACGGGCAGAAGGACGCGCAGCAGCTCCTGCTCATCCGCCGGATGGCGCGCGACATCGACTTCCCCGCGAGCGTCGTCGCCGTGCCGACCGTCCGCGAGGAGGACGGCCTGGCCCTCAGCAGCCGCAACATGTACCTCTCCGAGAGCGACCGCCAGACCGCGCTCGTGCTCTCCCGCGCGCTGCGGGCCGGGGCGGCCAGGGCGGAGGAGGGCCCCTCGGCGATCCGGCGGGCGGCCCGCGAGGTCCTCGTCGGGGAGCCGCTCGCGCTCGTGGACTACCTCGTGCTCGTCCATCCGACGACGCTCGACCACGTGCCCGAGTGGTACAAGGGAGAGGCCCTCCTCGCCGTCGCGGCCAAGGTGGGCACGACCCGACTCATCGACAACACACCTGTCCTCGTCGGCCCCGGTGGGGGAGCCCGCGAGGTCTTCTCGGACGACCCGGACGCCGCGCCGCGGGACTGATCCGCTCACTCTGAGAGAATGACCCCCGGTCATCCGCCGAGACGAAGGACACCCTCGTGCAGCGCTTCATGCTCCACAGCAAGATCCACCGGGCCACGGTCACCCAGGCCGATCTGCACTATGTCGGGTCGCTGACCATCGACATGGACCTGATGGACGCTGCCGGGATGCTCCCCGGCCAGCAGGTCGATGTCGTCGATGTCGACAACGGCAGCCGTCTGACGACCTATGCCATCGAGGGCGAGCGCGGCACCGGCATCGTGTGCATCAACGGCGCGGCGGCCCGGCTGGTCTCGCCGGGGGACATCGTCATCATCATCGCCTACGCCGCGATGGACGATCAGGAGGCGCGGACCTTCGAGCCCAATGTCGTCTTCGTCGACGGTGACAACAGGATCGTCGAGCAGTACCACGACCCGGGCGATGTGCCCGAGGGCTACGGGCTGAAGACCTCGGCGGTCACCCACCGCGACCACGCTGGGGACGGCGCCCCAGGTGCATGACCCGGCTCCGGTCGCCCTGCCGAGGTTCCTGACCTCCCCGACTCCGGGGTGGACGACGCAGGCGGATGTCCTCGTCGTCGGGTCCGGCATCGCGGGACTGACCTGCGCACTGCGGTTGCGTGAGCACGTCGACCGCGTCCTGCTGGTCACCAAGACCGAGCTGTCGGCCGGCTCCACCCGGTGGGCGCAGGGCGGCATCGCCGCAGCGCTCGCCCCGGAGGACTCGCCTGAAGAACACCTCGACGACACGCTCGTCGCGGGCGTCGGCCTGTGCGACGAGGCCGCTGTCGAGGTTCTCGTCACCGAAGGCCCCGCTCGGGTGCGCGAGCTCATTGGGCTCGGGGCACGCTTCGACACCGATGCGGCCGGCGAGATCACCCTCACGCGCGAAGGGGGACACCACCGCGACCGGATCGCCCACGCGGGCGGCGATGCGACCGGTGCCGAGATCTCGCGCGCTCTCATCGCGCAGCTCGAAGCCGTGCGGGCCGACCCCGGCATCGAGATCATCGAGCACGCGCTCGTCGTCGACCTGCTCACGACCGCCGACGGGAGCGTCGGCGGAGCCACGGTGCACGTCATCGGTGAGGGCGAGATCGACGGGATCGGGGCGGCCCACGCCCGCGCCGTCGTCCTCGCGACCGGTGGCCTCGGTCAGATCTACTCGGCGACGACCAACCCGCCGGTCGCCACGGGTGACGGCATGGCAGCCGCGCTGCGGGCCGGCGCCGCGCTCGCCGACCTGGAGTTCGTCCAGTTCCACCCCACGGTCCTGCACCTGGGGGAGGGCGCGACCGGGCAGCAGCCGCTGATCTCCGAGGCCGTGCGGGGAGAGGGCGCCGTGCTCATCGACGAGGCGGGCGAGGCCTTCATGACCGGACTGCACCCGATGGCCGACCTCGCTCCACGGGATGTGGTCGCGCGCGGCATCCTCGAGCGCATGGGGGCGACCGGCGTCGACCACGTCTACCTCGATGCCCGCCACCTCGGCGGCGACTTCCTCGAGCAGCGCTTCCCGACCATCGTCGCGCGCTGCCGCGAGCTCGGGATCGACCCGGCGACCCAGGCGATCCCGGTCGCGCCCGCGCAGCACTATGCCTCAGGTGGGGTGCGCACTGATCTGCGTGGTCGCACCAACCTGCCCGGCCTCTACGCCTGCGGCGAGACTTCGTGCACCGGGGTCCACGGGGCCAACCGGCTCGCCAGCAACTCCCTGCTCGAGGGCCTGGTCTTCGCCCACCGCATCGCTGAGGACCTCACGCAGCGGCTGGCCGCCGGCGAGCTGCCGCCCACGACGACGACGGGCGAAGGGAGCGCCAGCCTCCTCGACGCCCGTCACCGCAGCGAGGTGCAGCGCATCATGACGCACGGCGTCGGCCCACTCCGCTCCGCCGAGTCCACGAGCGGCGCGCTCGCCGAGCTGGCCGCACTGGCCGAGCTGGCCTCGGACACCGCCGAGCCCGGCCCCCTCTCGTGGGAGACGAGCAACCTGCTCCACCTCGGGCAGGCGCTGGCCACGGCCGCGTACCTGCGCGAGGAGACACGAGGTGGCCACGTGCGTCGCGACCACCCCGAGCACGACGACGCCGGGTGGGCTGCCCACTTGCTGCAGGTGCGCGACCCCGGCGACGGCGAGCTCGCCGTCATCAAGCTCGACGTCGACCTCGCGTGGCCGCAGGGCGACGAGGACGCAGCCGACGACGACCCGCTGGAGGGGACGCAGTGACGACGCCCGACTTCCCGACCGACGAGGCCCGTCGGCTCGTCGACATCGCGCTCGAGGAGGACCTTGGTCCGCGTGGGCTCGACGTCACGAGCACCGCCACGATCCCCGCGGACCAGCTCGCCACCGGCCAGGTGGTGGCTCGCGAGTCGGGGGTCCTCGCCGGTGGGCCGGTCATCGCCCTCGTGCTGGAGGGGGTCGCCGCGAGGACCGGCGGGACCTCCCCTTCGCTCGACGTGCGGATCGAGGACGGGACGCGCCTGGCGCCCGGGGACGTCATCGCCGTCCTCGACGGGCCGACGCAGCAGGTGCTCATGGCCGAGCGGACCCTGCTCAACATCATGTCGAGGCTGTCAGGCGTCGCCACGCACACCCGACGCTGGGCGGACGCGCTCGAGGGGACCGGCTGCACCGTCCTGGACACCCGCAAGACGACCCCCGGCCTGCGCGCCCTGGAGAAGTACGCCGTGCGGGCGGGCGGCGGGACCAACAAGCGGATGGGTCTCTTCGACGTCGCGATGGTCAAGGACAACCACGTGCACGCGGCCGGGGGAGTGGGCGCTGCCTACACCGCCATCCGTGAGCGGTATCCCGACGTGACCGTCGAGGTCGAGGTGGAGACGACCGAGCAGGCACTCGAGGCGCTCGCGGCCGGCTCCCGCTTCCTCATGTGCGACAACATGTCCACCGACCTGCTGCGTGCGACCGTCCACGCCGCGAGGACCTGGGCGCAGGCGCGCGGCGAGAGCGTGGAGCTCGAGGCGACCGGTGGCCTGACCCTCGACGTCGCCGCCGAGTACGGGGCCACGGGGATCGACTTCATGAGCGTCGGCGCCCTGACCCACTCCTCGCCGATCATCGATCTCGCGCTCGACCTCGCCTGACCATGCTGAGCATCAAGGGTCTGGCCAAGGGGTTCGGTGGCCGATCCGTGCTCACCGGTCTGGACCTCGAGGTTGCCGCGGGCGAGGTCGTGGCCCTCGTCGGGCCCAATGGTGTCGGCAAGTCGACTGCTCTGCGTTGCGTGGTCGGCGCGGACACCGCGGACGCAGGGGAGGTGCTCCTCGGCGAGCACCGGCTCGACACCCGTCAGCCGCAGACCAGGCGCGCCGTGTGCGCCCTGCTCGGCGACCTCGGCGTCCTGCCCGACCTCACGGTCGCCGAGCACCTCGACCTCCTCGCGCGGGGACACTCCGTGGACGACCCCGATGCGATCGTCGCGGGCGCGCTCGACGAGGCACAGATCAACCACGTCGCCGATCAGCTACCCGGGACCCTGTCGTCGGGCCAGGCGCAGCGCTTCGCGCTGGCGACGGCCATGGTGCGGCCGTGGGCGCTGCTCCTGGTGGATGAGCCGGAGCAGCGGCTCGACGACACGGGGCGCGCCTGGCTCGGTGACTGGCTCGCCGGTCACGCCCCTTCTGGCCGAGCCGTACTCATGGCCTGCCACGACCCGGAGGTGGTGCGGCGCAGCGGTGCCCGCATCGTGACCCTCGAGGGTGATGTCTGAGGTGAGCACCGAGTCGCTCGTCGGCGACCGGCAGGCCGCCCGGGAGGTCGTGCGCGCCCGTCGTCGGGCCACCCACGCGCCCAGTCCGCTGCAGGTCGTCCAGGACTGGTACGTGGGGCTCTTCATCGCCGCGACGCTGCTGACGATGCTCTTCGCCGCCACGGGGCCGGCCATCCTGCGTCCCGACTGCGACACCGCCGTGTGCCTCGGACCCGGCGGCCATGACGTGGTGGCGCTCGCCGCGGCAGCCCTCGGACTCCTCGCGGCCGTGCTCGGACTGCGGGCGGTCGGGCCGGTGTCCGCGGACCCGGGGCAGGCGAGCTGGCTGCTGTCCACGCCCGCGGACCGGGGACTCCTGCTGCGCGGCCGGGTCCTGCAGGTGCTGCTCGTCGCGGTGGTGGCCGGAGCCTCGTGGGGTGTCCTCGTGGGGTTTGCCCTGGCCAGCGGGTCGGGGCTGGTCGCGGTCCCGGTCGTCTCCGTCGTCGCGTGTGCGGTCGTCGGCCTGCTCGTCTGCCTGCTCCTCACGCCCATCACCCTGCGTCGGCAGGGAGGCTCCTTCGGGGTGGCCCAGGCCGCCCGGGCCGTGTCTGATGGCGAGCTGGCCCGAGCCGGGCAGGTGGTCCAGGCGGTGACTGCCGCCACGCTCATGCTCGACACGGTGGCCCTGGAGGTGCTGGCCGCGCGTCGTCGCCTCGCCCGACGCGGGAGGTACGCCAGCCGCCCCGGTGCCGGCGGTGCCCTGCCGGGCGTCCTGCTCCACGAGGCCCACGCCCTCGCCCGCCG
>NZ_BCSS01000063.1 GCF_001570985.1 Janibacter limosus NBRC 16128
CCGCCCGCACGACGGTTCCCGCCGCGCCGCAGGCGGTTCCCGCTGCACCGCAGGCCGCGGTCGCTGCGCCTCAGGCGGCTCCCGCCGCACCTGAGGTGGCCGCCGCAGCGCCGGCAGCTCCCGCCGCACCGCAGACTGCCGCAGTCACGCCTCAGGCCGCTGTCCCCGCTGCCGCCCCGGCCGCCGCTGTCACGGTCGAGACGCAAGAGGTTGCGTCCGCCAGGGTGTCCCTCGCGGACAAGGACTGCAAGGACTTCATGTCCCAGGCTGACGCGCAGGCCTTCTTCGCTGCCAACGGTGGTCCAGCTGTCGATCCACACAGGCTCGACGCCGATGACGACGCGATCGCCTGCGAGAGCCACTTCGCCGGGGATGATGCGGCTCCGATCCGCGCTGAGGCCCGGATGATCAACGCGGGCGTCCCGGATGTCACGGACACCCGTGCCCTCGGTCTGCTGGGCGGCCTCGCGCTCGTCCTCTCCGGTGTGGGTGTCGCGGTGCGCGCCCGCCGGCTCGACTGACGGGGCCGCTCTGCGCCGCACCGTCCTCGTCGTCCTCGCCGCACTGCTCGTGCTGGGCGGGGGAGGAGTCATCTGGTGGTCGATGTCCGGTGAGGACCCGGTCGCGGCACCGGTCCCACGACAGACCTTCGCTGTGAGCGAGCCGACGCCTGATGGCACCCGGACGGCGACCGTCACCCCGATCCCTGACGACTCGTCCTCGACCTCGGCCGCCACGTCCACCTCCGCCCCCACGCCGTCGAGTGAGCTGGTCATGTCGCCGGACGACATGGGGCCCGACCGCATCTATGTCCCCTCGCTCGGGGTCTACGCGAGTCTGACATCGGTGCGGTTCAGCGGCGGCGACCTCACGATCCCGAGAGAGCCGTGGCGGGTCGGCCTCGACATCGACTCGTCGCCGATCACCGCATCGGTCGGTACGACGCTGCTCGCGGGTCACGTGGACCTGTCAGGGACCCCCGGCGCGCTCGTGCAGCTCGCGCAGGCGGAGCCAGGAGCCCTGGTCTACGTGACGGACGGCGAAGGAGTGCGGCGCAGCTTCGTCACGTCGAGCCTGCAGCGGTACTCCAAGGTGTCACTGCCGCGCTCGATCTTCGCGGTCGACGGACCTCGCCAGCTCGTCGTCGTCACCTGCGGCGGACCGGTGATCTCCATCGATGGCGAGCGGCACTATCGCGACAATGTCGTGCTCACCGCGGTGCCGACCTCCGCGTGAGCTGCTGCCTGGCGGTCAAGGGGCTGACGACGAAGGGCCCCGACCAGACGGTCGGGGCCCTTCGTCGTCAGCGGTCGATCAGACACGACCGTAGGTGACGGCGCTGGTCCAGATGGCGCGCTTGCTCGTGTCGACGCGCGAGTTGCCGGCGTCGTACATCGTGCCGTTGCCGGCGTAGATGCCCACGTGCCAGGCCGGCGCACCGAAGAAGACGAGGTCGCCGGCGCGGGGCGAGGAGACGCGAGTGGTCGACTGGCGCTGCTGCTCGGCCGTGCGCGGCAGGGCCTTGCCGTTGCGGGCGAAGACGTACTTGGTGAAGCCCGAGCAGTCGAAGCCGGAGGTGGTCGTGCCACCCATGACGTAGCGGGTCCCGACGAGGCTCGCTGCCGTGTTGAGGACGCCACTGCCGGAGACCGGGGTGCGGGTCGAGGTGCGCGAGGTGGTGCTGCTCGTGCGGGTGGAGCCGGTGAGGCCCATCAGGGAGCCGGTGCGGGGGCCGACGACGCCATCGGCGGTCAGGCCGTGGCTGCGCTGCCAGCGCTTGACGGCGGCAGCCGTCCCGGAGCCGAAGATGCCGTCGGCGCTGACGCCGACCTTGCGCTGGACCTGCTTGACGACGGTGCCGCGCGAGCCCTGACGGACCAGGCCCGTGAAGTTGGTGCGCTGGCTCGACGGCTTCGTCGTGGTGCGCGTGGAGCGGGTGCTCGTGCTGCCGGACTTCAGGCCCATCTTGGTGCCGGTGCGGGAGCCGACGATGCCATCGGCGACGAGGCCGTGGCGCTTCTGCCAGCGCTTGACCGCGCTGCGGGTGGCGGGACCGAAGATGCCGTCGGCGCTGACGCCGACCTTGCGCTGGATCTGCTTGACGACGGTGCCGCGGGAGCCCTGCTTGACCAGGCCGGAGAAGGAGGCCGTGGAGGTGGCGGACTGGGCGGAGGGGGCGGCGCTGGCGGACTGGGCACCGATGGTGGCGGTGCCGAGGCTGACGGCGGCGACGGCGACCATGGTCGCGCCTGCGCGCTTGCTGGCCTGCGAGGAGCTGCTCGGGCCGCGGTGGCGTCCGGCGTAGAACATCGACATGGGTCTCTCCTACGCCTGCGGAGTTAGCTGTCGGGTTGGAGTCGAGATCACTCCGCCCTGTGGTCCGGGTGGACCACGAGGACTTCACCCCAAGGCGTTGCGGCCATGGATCGGTGGGTCCCCCGCTCCTGCCGTGCTGATTCCAGGGGAGCCAGTCGGGTTGGCAGGATTAGGCGACCCGGTGGCGACCCCTCGTGTGTGGGGTCGCGAGAAGAGTAAGGCATTGGGACACGAATTGGTAACGGGGGGTGTGGACAGTTTTCGCCGTCAGTCCCCGCCGTGTACTGCGCGATGCAGTTGCGCCATCTCCTCGTCCATCCGCGCGGCCGTCGCAGCCGCATCCGTGATGCGCTGACGCAGGTCGGGAGGGACGTCCCCTTCGTACTTGTAGAAGATCTTGTGCTCGGTGCTCGCCCAAAAATCCATCGCGACCGTGCGGAACTGCACCTCGACCGGCACCTGCACCGGACCGGAGGAGAGGAAGACCGGGATCTCGAGGATGACGTGCAGCGACCGGTAGCCGTTGGGCTTGGGGTTGGCGATGTAGTCCTTGACCACCCGCACCGTGATGTCGGCCTGAGCGGTGAGCGAGTCGACGAGCCGGTAGACGTCCGCGACGAAGGAGCAGATGACCCGCACCCCGGCGATGTCGGTGATGTGCTCGCGCAGGTCCGGGATCTCGAGCTCGACACCCTGGCGCGCCGCCTTTTCCAGGATGCTCTCGGGGCTCTTGACCCGGGTGGAGATGTGCTCGATCGGGTTGTCGAGGTGCAGCTCGGCGAACTCCTCGCGCAGGATCTCCAGCCGCATCGCGACCTGCTCCATGCCGAAGCGGTAGCCGAGCATCATCCGCGTGAAGTCGTCGCGGATCTGCGCGAACCGACGGATTGCCTCGTCAGGCAGTTCTGCAGGCAGCGCGGCGGGCTGGGTCATGGTCTCTCCGGGGTCGGGTGCCGACCCCAGCCTAGAGACGGTCCCTGAGTGTGTGCTCAGGGAGGCGCGAGGCCCTCGACGGAAGCGCGCCGAGGACACCCCCGACGACGGGGCATGCTTGACGGGTGCACGCCGACACCTTCCTGCCGATCCGGACCGAGCGCCTCACCCTGCGGGCACACCGCGAGGACGACCTCGAGTCGCTGCTGGAGTACGAGTCTCTTCCGGAGGTGGCGCGCTACCTCCCCTTCCACCCGTGGACCCGGGAGACCGGCCGTGAACACCTGGCCAAGCGCCTACTGCGTCTGGGGCTGGACACTCCGGCCCGCAGCCTCGGCCTCGTGGTGGAGCGCGAGGGCCGCGTGATCGGCGACGTCGTGCTCTGGGTCACCGACGAGACGGGAGCGAAGGGGGAGATGGGCTGGGCCTTCCGCCCGGACGTCGCGGGGCAGGGCTTTGCCACAGAGGCTGCGGCCGCGGTCCTCGAGATCGGCTTCGCCCGGTACGGGATGCACCGGATCATCGCTCAAATGGATGCTCGCAACACGGCCTCGGCGCGAGTTGCCGAGCGGCTCGGGATGCAGCTGGAGGCCACGCCGCGACAGGACTACTGGAGCAAGGGGGAGTGGACCGACTCCCTCGTCTACGCCGCGCTCGCCAGCGACCGGCCGCGCGATGTCGGCGATGCGATCGTCGTCAGCGCCGTGGTGCTCGCTGATGCCGACGGCCACGTGCTCACCGTCCGCAAGCGGGGGACGGACGCCTTCATGCACCCCGGCGGCAAGCCGGAGCCGGGAGAGACCCCTGCGCAGTGCGCGGTCCGTGAGGTGGAGGAGGAGCTCGGCCTCGTCCTCGACCCGGAGCGACTCGACCTCGTCGCGGTGCACCGCACGGCAGCCGCCAACGAGGCGGGCATGGCGCTCATCGCGAGCGTCTTCAGTCACCCGCACCTGGCAGGGCGCTCCCGCCCCACGGTCGTCCCCGCCGCAGAGATCGAGGAGGTCTGGTGGCTTGACGTGAACCAGCCGCTGCCCGCGGACTCCGCGCCCTTGCTGAGACTCCTCGTCGCGCGGGAGACCTCGCGCTGAGGGGGTCAGGACGTCGGCGAGGCGGCGTCCCCGATCGTGACGACCCAGGTCGTCCCGCCGTCCATGGACGGCGTCGAGAACTTCAGTGGTGCGCCGGCGGTGACGGTGAAGTCGGTCCGGGTGTCATTGAGGTTGATGCCCCCCGTCTTGCCCTCGGGCGCCATCGTGTCGCTCGTCTCGAGCGTGACCTCCTGAGGGCTGACGGAGGTGAAGGTGACGTCGACGTCCTCATGCTGACCCTTGGCGGTCACGGTGTGGCCCTTCGTCGCCTCGACGCGTGTGGTGACCGGGTCGCTCGAGCTGTCGCCATCGCTCCAGCTGTCGGCCACGAGGACGACTGTCACCGGCTCCTCGTCGCTGCCTCCGGAGGGCGACGCACACGCGGACACGGTGAGGAGCGCGAGCGGCACGAGCGTGAGGGACCGCAGGATCGTGGAGGCCATGGTTCGACGCTAGCCTGTCGCGCAGGTCGGAGAGCAGCGACGCAGGAGGGGCAGGTGCGATGAAGGTCGTGGATCCGCAGGGCCGCACATGGCGTGTCTCGCGCCGGTGGATGCCGTGGCGGCGCAAGACGCGCTTCGGCAGCTGGGGCGACGGGCCCGTCTTCAGCGGCAGCCTCGGGGATGACCCGATCAGCGCGATCATCGGCATCGTCCTGCTCATCCTCTTCATCCCGGTTCTGGTGCTCGGCCTCGTCGTCGCCCTGGAGATGCTGCTCCTGCTGCTGGTCCTCCCCTTCGCCATCGTGGGCCGGATGCTCCTCGGCCGGCACTGGCGAGTGGAGGTGCGTGAGCGCTGGACCTTTGCGTGGGAGGCCGAGGTCGGCGACTGGTCCGACAGCGGACGGGCCATCGACACCATCGCGCGGGGGCTGCGACAGGGGATGCCGCCGTGGCAGGCGGCCGGTCCGGTGGTCGCGCACGGTCTGCCTCGGCACGGTCTGCCTCCGGAGGGCCAACCGCCCCCGCCGCGCTGACGTCAACCGTTGATTGACGCGGACGTCCCTGTCAACCTAGAGTTGACGCATGGACATCACGCGCACCGGCAATCTCTTCATCGGGGTCGGCATCGGACTGGGCGCTATCGCCCTGGTCGTGGGTCTTGGCATCGACGGGTTCTTCGGGGGGATGCTCCAGGGCGCCGGCCTGGCGCTCGTGCTCCTCGGGGTCTACGGCCTCGGCATGCGCCACCGATCGGACCGCAGCGCCGCTCAGGGCGAGGAGCCCGAGGCCTGGCTGCCGAGTCGTGATGAGCAGCGCTGAGCACCCGGCCCCCGGGGTGAGCGAGGCGCTCGGCGCCGCGATCCTCCAGGGCCTCGACGCGGAGAGCGACCCCCAGCAGCACCTGACCGTCGTGCGACGTGCCGCGGCCGCGGAGGACGAGGTCGCCGCGCTGCTGCGGCAGTCCGTCGCTGCTGCACGCGGAGCCGGTCACAGCTGGGCGGCGCTCGGTGCCGAGCTCGGGATGAGTCGGCAGGCCGTCCAGCAGCGCTTCGGTGCCCGCCCGTCCGGCGCCCACGAGGCCGGGGACGGTGCCGAGGAGCGGTGGCTCGGCCCGGTGACCGCCTTCGACGAGATGGCCGAGCTGGAGATCGCCGGACGACAGGGCTGGCGCACGGTCGGGGCGGGCATGCTCAAGCACCGCGTGCGGCGCACGCCGACGCAGTGGGAGCACAAGCGCATCGTCTGGACCGGCCCCCTTCGCCGCTGGGAGGACGACGGCTGGGAGGTCGCCATCCGGGCCTTCCCGTGGGTCTACCTCGTGCGGGACACCGGCGTCCCGGTCGAGGCCTCATGACGGAGGACGCCGAGCTCGTTTGGTGACTCGGGGCGCGAGGAGTTGACTGTGGGAGATCAGTCCCCCTGACGAGAGGAGCGCATCCGTGCGCACCGTGAAGGCCTGGGCGGCCACCTCCGCCACCGCACCCCTGTCCGCGACGACCATCGAGCGTCGGGACGTCGGCGACAATGACATCCTCATCGACATCGCCTTCGCCGGCATCTGCCACAGCGACATCCACACGGCCCGCAGCGAGTGGGGCGAGGCGCCCTATCCCCTCGTCGTCGGGCACGAGATCGCCGGCACCGTCGCCGAGGTCGGGTCCGCCGTCACCAAGCACCAGGTCGGCGACCGGGTCGGCGTCGGCTGCCTGGTCAACTCCTGCGGCGAGTGCGACGCCTGCACGGCCGGCACCGAGCAGTTCTGCCCCGACGCGATCGGCACGTACAACGCGACCGACCGCGATGGCTCGATCACCCAGGGCGGGTACTCGACGCAGATCGTCGTCACGGAAGACTTCGCGCTGAAGATCCCCGACGGCATCGACCTCGACGTCGCCGCCCCGCTGCTGTGCGCCGGCATCACGACGTGGACGCCGTTGCGTCGCTGGGGCGTCGGCGAGGGCTCCAAGGTCGCGGTCGTCGGTCTCGGCGGGCTCGGACACATGGGCGTCCAGCTGGCCGTCGCGCTCGGCGCGGAGGTCACCGTGCTGTCCCAGTCGCTGAAGAAGCAGGAGGACGGACTCGCCCTCGGCGCCACCGACTACCGCGCCACGAGCGATGACTCGACCTTTGGCGACCTGCGGGGGACGTTCGACCTCATCCTCAACACGGTGAGTGCCGAGCTGCCGATCCGCAAGTACCTCAGCCTGCTCCGGCCCGAGGGCACCCTGGTCAACGTCGGCGGACCGGTCGAGCCCTTCTCCGTGCCGGCCTTCTCGCTCATCGGGGGCAGCAAGGCACTCGCCGGCTCCAACATCGGCGGGATCCCCGGGACCCAGGAGATGCTCGACTTCTGCGCGGACAAGGGCATCGGCGCCAAGATCGAGGTCATCTCGGCCGACCAGGTCAACGAGGCCTGGGAGCGGGTCGTCGCCTCCGACGTGCGCTACCGCTTCGTCATCGACGCCTCGACGATCTGATCATCTCGACGCGAGGGTGACCTCGTAGTGCATGCCGCCGTCCATCGTCGGCGTGGAGAACCTCAGCGTCTCTCCGCGCTCGACGGTGAACTCGGTCTCGGTGTCCCGCAGGTGCAAGCCGCCGCTCTCGCCGCGTGGTGACATCGGCTCGCTCGTCGTCAGTTCGACGGAGTCCTCGCCCACGTCGGTGAAGGTGATCTCGAAGTCGACGAACCCCGTGAAGGGGACGCTGGCCCCCTTCGTCGCGTCGATCGTCGTGGTCTTGGGGGTCGGCTTGTGGTTGCGGTCCCAGCCGTTCCACGAGCTGCTCGTGATGGTCACCGGAACCGGCCCGGACTCGGGCTCGAGCAGGCCGCAGCCGGTGAGCGCGGGCAGGCATGAGGCAGCGGCGACGAGGGCGAGGGTGCGGCGTCGGATGGTCATGGGTCCTCCTTGGGTTCTGATGGTCTGACGCCGCCCGGCCGCCAGCGGTTCCATGGACGAAGGGGGGAGAACCTCGACCCTTCGTTGACTCGCCGTTCACCCACGGGGCCTCTCGGACGGTGAGGCTGGGCCCACACCCAGCCCCCACCCGTGAGGTCCACCCATGTCCCGCACCCTCCGCCGCCTCGTCGGTCTTGCCGGCGCCGCCGCTCTCGTGGCCGTGCCGGCCCTCCCTTCGCAGGCCGCTGACTCCGCGATCCACCAGTCCACGTCCTCGCTCGCGGCGGCGGCTGCACCGCTCAGCGTCAGCACGGCCCTGGGGCAGCAGGACGGATCGACCCAGACCGTGCGCGGCCATGTCGTCGGGCAGCCGACGGCCAGTGACGCGGTCATCCGCGACGGCTTCCCCAACGACTACGCCATCGCGATCGCCGCCTCGGCGGGTGAGACCGACACCTCGAAGATCCTCTACGTGCAGCTCCCCTCGGCCCTGCGCTCGCAGTGGGGTCTGGCCTCCAACCCCGACCTGATGGGACAGCAGGTCGACATCACGGGCGCGCTCGCGGCCTACTTCTCCCACCCCGGCGTCAAGAGCACCAGCTCCATCGCGCTCGCCGACGGCTCGACCCCGGAGGAGCCCGGAGATCCGGATGAGCCGACCGACCCGGGCACGCCGACCGACCCCGGCAGCTACTACGACGGGACCGCGGGCCTGAGCGGACAGGCGCTGAAGGACGAGCTGCACGGGATCATCAGCAACCAGACCGTGCTCAGCTACTCGCAGGTGTGGGACGGACTCAAGGACGTCGACGAGGACACCCAGGACACGAGCAGCGTCCGACTCCTCTACTCCGGCACAACCTCTCCGAAGTCGAACAACGGTGGGGGAGTGGACAACTGGAACCGCGAGCACGTCTGGGCCAAGAGCCACGGCGACTTCGGTACCTCCAACGGCCCCGGCACCGACCTGCACCACCTGCGACCGACCGATGTCACGGTCAACTCGGCCCGCGGCAACCTCGACTTCGACAACGGCGGCAGCGAAAACGCTGAGGCCCCGGGCAACTACGCCGATGGCGACTCGTGGGAGCCGCGCGACGCGGTCAAGGGTGACGTGGCGCGGATGATCTTCTACATGGCCGTGCGCTACGAGGCCGGTGACCGCGTCGACCTCGAGGTCAACGACCAGGTGGGCAACGGGTCCAACCCCTACATGGGCCGTCTGTCCGTGCTCAAGCAGTGGAGCCAGGAGGACCCGCCCGACGCCTTCGAGCAGCGCCGCAACGACCGGATCCAGGCCAACTGGCAGGGCAACCGCAACCCCTTCATCGACCACCCGGAGTGGGTCGAGTCGATCTGGTGAGCTCACAAGTACTGCACGTCGACGCTTCCTTGCGTCGGTGACCCCGGATTGGCGGGGGATCTTCGGTGCCGAGTATGCGACCTGCAGTCCTTGTGATCAGCCTTGGGGCCGAGGACCGGAGTGCCGTCCATGGCGTTCAGGCCGGGGGGGGCAACCGCGAGGCCGGTGACGGGGAGACCTCCCCCTCGCCCTCGGCGAGGTGCCGCCCTAGGGTCGGGTCGACACGCTGGACACCGGGGAACTTGGAGGCATCATGCGCGGGGCAACATTGACGGAGCTGGTCGGGGACTATGTCCACGACCCGCGACCGGAGCAGCTGCGACGACTTCGGTCCGCGGTCACCGGATCGCCCACCTTCGACCCCGACCTGGACCTCGTCGCCGTGGCCGGTGCCGCGCTCGAGGAGGGCCGGATCGACGACGCGATCCGGGAGCTCACCAGCAAGATGCCCGGGGCTGCCCTCAGCCCGTCCGCCCACGCCGTGCTGGCAGCAGCCTTTGAGGCGAAGGGTGACGAGGCGGCCGCGCGCCGCGAGCGCCTCATGGCGGAGCTGTCGATCACCACGATCCTGTCCACCGGGGACGGGTCGCGGGAGCATCCATGGTCTGTCCTGCGGGTCGCCGACGAGTACGACCTGCTGAGGGCCCGGGGAGTGACGTCCGTCGAGCAGCTCACGCTCACCGAGGGCGGACACCTCGTCGACGGGCATGTCGACGAGGACGGCAACCAGCTGTGGTTCGTCGTCGAGACCCGCCGCTCGCTCGAGGCGGGGGGGGGG
>NZ_BCSS01000064.1 GCF_001570985.1 Janibacter limosus NBRC 16128
CTCGGGTCACAAGCCCGCCGCAGCCGATCGAGGCGTCGAGGACGACGCCTTCCGTGGCCGCGGGCGGGGCGATCCCCTGAGCCGAGGCCGAAGGGAGCAGCAGTGAGCGACAGCGACGTCGCCGGCCACGCCGGGACCCGAGGACGCATGGCGGGGGCCTTCGAGCCCTCGCCCGAGATGGGGCCCACGCCCCCTTCGCAGATCTCGGGGCACTTCTCCGACGACAACCCGGAGATGGTCCAGTTCGTCGACGCGGACGGCAACCGTCTGGCGACCAACGAGACCAATGCGCCCTACGCCCAGATCGTCGAGGACATGACGAGCGAGGACGCACGGGTCATCTACCGCGACCTCGTGCTCGTGCGTCGCGTCGACGCCGAGGGCTTCGCGCTCCAGCGCCAGGGTGAGCTCGGCCTGTGGCCGAGCCTCTTCGGTCAGGAGGCCGCGCAGGTCGGTGCCGGTCGCGCACTGCGCCCGCAGGACTACGCCTTCCCCGGCTACCGCGAGCACGGCGTCGCCTGGTGCCGCGGAGTCGACCCGGTGAGCCTCTTCGGCATGTTCCGCGGGGTCAACCACGGTGGGTGGGACTCCAACGAAAACAACTTCCACCTCTACACGATCGTCATCGGCAACCAGATGCTCCACGGGGTTGGGTACGCGATGGGCATCGCGGCCGACGGCGACATGGGCACCGGCGACCCGGAGCGCGACGCGGCCGTCATGGCCTTCACCGGTGACGGCGGGACGAGCCAGGGCGACTTCAACGAGGCCCTCGTCTTCGCGGCCGTGACCAACGCGCCGGTCGTGTTCTTCGTGCAGAACAACCAGTGGGCCATCTCCGAGCCCAACGACAAGCAGTTCATCATCCCGCCGTACCAGCGCGCGCGAGGCTTCGGCTTCCCCGGTGTGCTCGTCGACGGCAATGACCCGCTCGCCAGCTATGCCGTCGCCAAGGACGCGCTCGACAAGGCACGCAGCGGTCAGGGCCCGACGCTCATCGAGGCCTACACCTACCGGATGGGTGCGCACACGACGTCCGACGACCCGACGAAGTACCGCAGCGACGCCGAGGTCGAGATCTGGAAGCACAAGGACCCGATCAAGCGCATGCGCGGCTTCATGGAGGAGCGCGGTCACGCCGACCCGGAGTTCTTCGCCGCGGTCGACGCGGAGGCCGACGAGGTCGCCGCCCGCATCCGCAAGGCCTGCCAGGAGATGCCCGACCCGGAGCTGCCGACGATGTTCGACAACCAGTACACCGAGCCGCACCCCTTGGTGGAGGCCGAGCGCGAGGAGTTCCTCGCCTACCACGCCGGCTTCGCCGAGGAAGGGGGCCAGGCATGAGCGGCACCCGCCTCTCCCTCGCCAAGGGCCTGAACGCCGGCCTGCGCCGCGCGATGGACAAGGACCCCAAGGTCGTCCTCATGGGCGAGGACGTCGGCAAGCTCGGCGGCGTCTTCCGCATCACCGAGGGCCTGCAGAAGGACTTCGGTGAGCACCGCGTCATCGACACCCCGCTCGCCGAGTCCGGCATCGTCGGGACCGCGGTCGGTCTGGCCCTGCGTGGTTACCGTCCCGTCGTCGAGATCCAGTTCGACGGCTTCGTCTACCCGGCCTTCGACCAGATCGTCAGCCAGGTCGCCAAGATGCACTCCCGCTCCCTGGGGCACCTCAGGATGCCGATGGTCATCCGCATCCCCTGCGGCGGCGGCATCGGCGCGGTCGAGCACCACAGTGAGTCCAACGAGGCCTACTTCGCGCACACCGCCGGCCTGCGGGTCGTCTCGTGCAGCAATGCCGCGGACGCCTATTGGATGATCCAGCAGGCCATCGCGACCGATGACCCGGTGATCTTCTTCGAGCCCAAGCGTCGGTACCACGAGCGCGGCGAGACCGAGATCGACGAAGGGGGTTCCCCTGACCTTGGTCTGTACGACGCCCGGGTGGCGCGGGAGGGCAGCGACCTCACGCTGCTCTGCTACGGCCCCATGGTCAAGACCTGCCTCCAGGCGGCCGCGGCCGCCGAGGAGGAGGGACGCAGCCTCGAGGTCATCGACCTGCGCTCACTCAGCCCGCTGGACCTGCCGACCATCACGTCGTCGGTGAAGAAGACCGGTCGGGCCGTCATCGTCCACGAGGCGCAGACCTTCGTCAGCCTCGGCGCGGAGATCGCCGCCCGGGTCCAGGAGGAGTGCTTCTACCACCTCGAGGCGCCCGTGCTGCGGGTCGGTGGGTACAACATCCCGTACCCGCCCAGCCGTTTCGAGGAGGAGTACCTCCCGACCCTCGACCGCGTCCTCGACGCCGTCGACCGCTCTTTCGCGCACTGACCAGGAGGACACGTGGCTGTCAAGAACTTCAACCTGCCCGACCCCGGTGAGGGCCTGACCGAGGCCGAGATCACGACCTGGAAGGTCAAGGTCGGCGACGACGTCGCCGTCAACGACATCGTCATCGAGGTCGAGACCGCCAAGTCGCTCGTCGAGCTGCCGATCCCGTTCGCGGGCAAGGTCGTCCAGCTCCTCGCCGCCGAGGGTGACACCGTCGACGTGGGTGCCGCGATCATCGCCGTCGAGGTGGCTGGCTCCGACCCTGAGCCGGCTGCACCCGCGGCACCCGCCGCCGACGAAGGGGAGGAGGCCAGCGGGCCCAACCTCGTCGGCTACGGAGCCAAGGCCGCCAGCACCCGTCGGCGCGCCCGCAAGGGTGAGGCTGCGCCTGAGGCCGCCTCGACTGCCCCCGTGAAGCCGCTGACGCCAGAGCGCACTCGCGCCCTGGCCAAGCCGCCGGTACGCAAGCTCGCCAAGGACCTGGGCCTGGACCTGCAGTCGATCACCCCGACCGGTGAGGGTGGCATCGTCACCCGCGCCGATGTGGAGGCGGCGTCCTCGGGCGCGACCGCGGCACCTTCGGCGGCTCCTGCCCTCCCAGGCTCGGGCGCTGGCGCCCTCGCACCTCAGGGAGCGGAGGGTGGCGACGTGCGCGTCCCGATCAAGGGCGTGCGCAAGGCGACCGCTGCTGCGATGGTCTCCTCGGCCTTCACCGCGCCGCATGTCACCGAGTTCGTCACCGTCGACGTCACGGCGATGATGGAGCTGGTCGACCGGCTCAAGCGCGACCGCGCCTTCACGGAGGTCAAGGTCACGCCGCTGCTGATCGTGGCCAAGGCCTTCTGCCTGGCGCTGCGTCGTCACCACGAGGCCAACGCGAGCTGGGACGAGGCCGCGCAGGAGATCGTCGTGCACGGTGACGTCAACCTGGGGATCGCGGCAGCCACGCCGCGCGGGCTGCTCGTGCCCAACATCAAGGGTGCCGACCGGCTCTCGCTGCACGACCTGGCGGCGGCCCTCGGTGGTCTGGTCGCCACGGCACGTGAGGGGCGTACCCAGCCGGCGGACCTGTCCGGCGGCACGGCGACGATCACCAATGTCGGCGTCTTCGGCGTCGACACCGGCACCCCGATCCTCAACCCGGGGGAGGCCACGATCCTGGCCTTCGGTGCGGTGCGCCGCATGCCCTGGGTGGTCACTGCTGCAGACGGCAGCGAGTCGATCGAGCCGCGCTGGGTCACCCAGCTCGCGCTCTCCTTCGACCACCGCCTCGTCGACGGCGAGCTCGGCTCCAAGCTGCTCGCGGACGTCGGTGCCCTGCTGCACGACCCGGGCACGGCCTTCATCTGGGCCTGACCACGTCGTCAGGTGCACGAGGAGGAGCGTCCGCTCGGCGGGCGCTCCTCCTCATGTGTGCGACCAGCCGTGGCGCCGCGGTTGGGTCCGGGTCAGCGTCGGTGTCGGTCGTCCGCCGCAACGGCGTCGCAGAAGCGGTCCACGTACCCGACGAAGGCCGTGAGGTCCTCATCGCTCCAGTCGGAGAGGAGGGCGCCGAACCAGGCCTCGCGTCGGTCGACGAGCTCGACCAGCAGGGCCGCGCCCTCGTCCGTCAGGGCGACGAGCTGTGCCCGGCCGTCCTCCGGATCGGGGACCTTGGCCAGCAGCCCCAGGGACGTCAGGTGGCTCACCTGACGACTGACCGTGGACGCGTCGGAGAGATTGCGCTCGGCGATGTCGCCCACCCGGCTGGGCTGGTCACGCACGGCGACGAGGACGGAGTGGTGGCTGGCCTCGACGCTCGGGTGGACCCGAGGGGCGCGGACGCGGGTGGCGTGCAGCGTGCGCAGCATCCGGATGACGCTGGTGCTGAGCTGGCGGGTTGAGGCGGGCACGGCGCATCCTCGGGTGGTGGTGGTCGCCGGGTGCAGGCGATGACAGCATCCCGGGGGTAGTTGCCTAGATTAGAGGGCATGTCCACCACCACGAGCATCGGCCGCACCTCGTCCTCGCCGTTCGCGGTCCTCGGGCTGGTCTCGGTGGTCGCTGTGGTGGCGGCGACGGCCTTCGGTGGGGGAGCCGCAGCGCTCGAGCTCGGCGACCCTGGCCCCTTTGTCCGCTGGTCCCTGCCGATCCTGCGGACCGTCCACGACGCGGCCGCGGCCCTGACGGTCGGGTCGCTGGTCATCGGGGCCTTCCTCGTGCCCGAGACCACCCGCACCGCGCGTCGAGAGACCCTCGCCCGGCTGGCCGGGGGCGCGGCCATCGTGTGGTTCCTCGCCGGGCTCGGACGCATGCTCACCGACTTCGCTGCGCTCGCGGGGATCCCGCTGACCGACCCCGACTACGTCTCGCAGCTGATGGCCTTCGTGTGGGATCTCGACAGCACGCGCACCGCGGTGATCTCCTCGGTCATCGTCGCCGTCATCGCGGTGGCGGTGCCGTTGGCCAGGACCAAGGGGGCCTTGGCCTGGGCGGCCGGCGGCTCGGTCCTGGCCCTGTTGCCCCTCGCCCTGGCCGGCCACTCCGCCGCCAGCCTCGACCACATGAGCGGTGTCAACGCACTCGCCTTCCATCTCGTGTCGGCGACCGTGTGGGTCGGCGGTCTGGTCGCCCTGCTCGCAATCCGTCCGTCGCTCGGCACGCACCTGGCGGTCACGACGCGTCGCTACTCGACCATCGCGGCCTGGTGCTTCGTCCTGCTCGTCTCCTCGGGTCTGCTCGCGAGCTGGATCAACATCGGCGGCCTCGACGGCCTCGGCTCGCGCTACGGCGTCCTGCTCATCCTCAAGGCCGTCGCGGCAGTCATCCTCGGAGTCATCGGCTGGTGGCACCGCTCCCGCACCATCGCCGGTCTGGAGGCGGGCGCGCAGGGGGCCGCCCCCTTCGTCCGTCTGGCTGTCGGTGAGGTCGCCGTCATGGCCGCCGCGATGGGCATGGGCGTGGCCGTGGGGCGCACGCCGACCCCCGACAGCGCGCTGCAGGCTCCCGAAAACGCGATCGTCTACGACCTGTCGGGCTACCCGGACCCCGGTCCGCCGAGTGGGTCGAGCTGGCTGACCGCGTGGCAGATCGACTGGCTGTGGCTCGCCGTCTCGGTCATCGCCATCGTCGTCTACGTGCGGTGGGTCCTGCGCCTGCGGGCCCGTGGCGATCACTGGCCGGCGCTGCGCACCGTCAGCTGGGTGCTCGGGTGGGTGGTCTTCTTCTACTTCACGTCGGCCGGGCCGGGCGTCTACGGCAAGGTCCTCTTCAGCTGGCACATGATCGAGCACATGGGGGTGGCGATGATCGCGCCCCTGCTCATGGTGCCGGGAGCGCCGATCACGCTGGCGCTGCGGGCGCTGCCCGCGCGCAAGGACAGGACACTCGGCCCCCGCGAGGTCATCCTCGCCACCGTCCACTCGAGCTACCTGCGGGTGCTGGCCAACCCGGCCGTCGCGGCGTCGCTCTTCTTCTTCAGCATGGCGATCTTCTACTACAGCCCGCTCTTCGAGCTGGCCATGCGCACCCACACCGGGCACGTGCTGATGATGGCCCACTTCCTGGCGTCGGGCTACATGTTCGTCTGGGTGCTCATCGGGATCGACCCGGGACCCAAGCGGTGGCCCGCGCTGGCGCTCTTCGCCGTGCTCCTGGCGACGATCAGCTTCCACGCCTTCTTCGGCGTCATCCTCACGCAGTCGAGCGAGCTCCTCGCGCCGGACTACTTCGGCCGGCTCAACCTGGAGTGGATGACCGACCCGGTCGCCGACCAGCGCACCGGTGGGGCGATCGCCTGGGGCGTCGGTGAGGCGCCGACGCTCGTCCTGGCGATGGCCGTCGCCTGGCAGTGGATGCGCAGCGACGACCGCGAGACCAGGCGCCGCGACCGCCGCGCCGACCGCGACGGCGACATGGAGCTCGACGCCTACAACCGGCATCTCGCCGAGCTGGGCCGCACGGACTGACGCGCGCAGGTCCGGCCGCGGCCCGGGCCCGTGCGGCATACTCGTGAACCACCCACCGAAAGGGGTCGACATGGGCGGCGAGGCGCTGTTCTGGATCTTCATCGTCATCTTCAGCCTGCTCATGGTGGTCGGCTTCTTGTTGGTCGACCGTCCGCACAAGTCCCGCGGCATCCAGACCCACCGCGCGGTCCGCTCCGACCCCAAGGAGCCCCGCGGCCGCCACCTGCCGGCCGACCCCGTGGACCGTACCCAGACCGACAACCGGCTCTGAGCCGGAGACCAGGAGCGAGACATGTACATCGGAGCCGGGATCCTGCTGCTGCTCATCGGACTCGTGATCGTCTTCGCCTACAACGGCGACATGTCGGTCGCGGGCCTCGACCTCGGGGCCATCGGGTGGATCGCCATCGTCCTGGGCGTCTTGGCGATCATCCTCAGCCTCTTCCTCGACCGTCGTCGCCGGGAGACGGTCGTGCGCGACGAGCGGCGCTACTGAGCCGACACGGCATGACGAAGGGGGGTCCCCGCCAGTTGATCTGGCGGGGACCCCCCTTCGTCATGTGGTGCCGTGGTGAGCCCGGATCAGAAGGCCGACTCCGGCACATCCATCAGGGTGTTGTCCGTCGCCTCGGCGATGGCCTTCTCGGAGGCCAGACGCGGCAGGACGTTCTTGGCGAAGAAGCTCGCCGCGGCGATCTTGCCGGTGTAGAAGTCCGCGTCCTTGCCGCTCGCGCCAGCCTCGAGGGCCTCGGAGGCGATGGCGGCCTGGCGCAGGAGCAGCCAGCCGACGACCAGGTCACCGGCGCCGAGGAGCAGGCGTGAGGTGTTCTGGCCGACCTTGTAGATGTTGGTGATGTCCGCCCCGTCCTGCTTGGGGTCGGAGGCCATGAGGGCCTGGAACATCGCACCGAGGATGCCCTGGACGTCCTCGAGGCCCTTGCCGAGCAGCTCGCGCTCCGCCTTGAGCGTGCCGCCCTGGGCGTCGACGTCCTGCGCGAACTCCTGGATCTGCATCGCGAGGTGACCCAGCGCCTGGCCGTTGTCCCGCACGATCTTGCGGAAGAAGAAGTCCATGCCCTGGATCGCGGTCGTGCCCTCGTAGAGGGTGTCGATCTTGGCGTCGCGGACGTACTGCTCGATCGGGTACTCCTGCAGGAAGCCGGAGCCACCGAAGGTCTGCAGTGACTCGGTGCCCAGGAGGGTCCAGGCGCGCTCGGAGCCCAGGCCCTTGACGATCGGCAGGAGCAGGTCGTTGACCCGGTTGGCCATCGCGGCGGGAGAGTCCTGGGAGATCTCCTCGGAGCCGGTGGCGCGCTGCTCCAGGTCCACCGTGTCCTGCTGGCTCGTGGTGAAGAAGACGAGCGCGCGCAGGCCCTCGGCGTAGGACTTCTGCAGCATGAGGCTGCGGCGCACGTCCGGGTGGTGCGTGATCGTCACCCGCGGAGCGTCCTTGGCGGGCGTGGTCAGGTCGGCGCCCTGGACGCGCTCCTTGGCGTACTCGAGCGCGTTGAGGTAGCCGGTCGACAGGGTGGCGATGGCCTTGGTGCCGACGAGCATGCGGGCATTCTCGATGACGCGGAACATCTGGGCGATGCCGTCGTGGACGTCGCCGAAGAGGGTGCCGACGGCGGCGTGCTTCTCGCCGAAGGTGACCTCGCAGGTCGTGGAGACCTTCAGGCCCATCTTCTTCTCGACATTGGTGACGTAGGCGCCGTTGCGCTCGCCGAGCTCACCGGTCTCGAGGTCGACGTCGTACTTGGAGACGATGAAGAGGCTCAGGCCCTTGGTGCCCGGGCCAGCGCCCTCGGGGCGGGCGAGGACGAAGTGGACGATGTTGTCGCTCATGTCGGACTCGGCCGAGGTGATGAAGCGCTTGACGCCCTCGATGTTCCAGGTGCCGTCACCGTTGTCGGTGGCCTTGGTCCGGCCGGCGCCCACGTCGGAGCCGGCGTCGGGCTCGGTGAGGACCATCGTGCAGTGCCAGTGGTTCTCGACGATCCACTTGGCCAGCTTCTTCTGCTCGGGGGTGCCGAGCAGGTGGAGCAGGTTGGCGAAGCTGTAGCTCGCGCCGAACATGCCGATGGCGGGGTTGGCGCCGAGGACGAGCTCGTTCATGGCCCAGCGCAGCGACGGGGGAGCGACGGTGCCGTCGAGCTCCTCTGGGACGTCGAGCGACCAGAAGCCGGAGTCCTTGTAGGCCTGGAAGGACTTCTTGAAGGACTCGGGCATCGTCACCGAGGAGGTCTCGGGGTCGAAGACCGGCGGGTTGCGGTCGGCGTCGGCGAAGGACTCGGCGAGCTCGTTCTCCGCGAGGCGCGTGTACTCCTTGAGCATCTCGCGCGCGGTGTCGGCGTCGACGTTCTCGTACGGGCCCTGGCCCAGGACGTCGCCGCGGCCGTAGACCTCGAAGAGGTTGAACTCGATGTCCCGCAGGTTGCTCTTGTAGTGACCCATGTTGGCGTCTCCTGGTCGTGAGGTGCGTCGGGTCGCCCCGGCGCTGGGTTGAGTAAGCAAGCGCTTACTGTGCTTCCCTTCATCATCGTCCCGGGCCGCTTGCCAGAGCAAGCGAGCAGGTCGTGAGGAAGCACACAGATGCTGGGTACCCACCTGTGCCTTCTGGTGGGAGCCCGCTGTCCCCTTCGTTCCCTGAGGTGCGAAGCCGCCTGCGGCCGAGCCTCGAAGGGACCCAACCGGACGATTGCCGTGGGCATCGACGCCGGATCACCGGGTGCCGCAGCGGTCCACGACGTGGGTTAACATGGCCGCTGCGCCTCGCGCGCCGGTGTAGCTCAATGGTAGAGCGCCAGCTTCCCAAGCTGGACACGCGGGTTCGATTCCCGTCACCGGCTCCCATGTCCTGAGTCGCTACATCGTTGACACGGTGTCGCGGCTCAGGATTTTTTGGTTGGCGCCTATCGACTGCTCGGGGTCCGGGCAGGCTCGACGTCGGGTCGCGGACGCAGACCAGCCCAGCTGACCGCACCGCCCGCCACCAGGAGCCCGGCGATGACGAAGGCCGCCAGACGGTAACCCTGCGTCAGGGCCGCCGGGTCCGTGTAGTCGTCGCCGGACAGTCCCACGAGCGAGGGGATCGCAGCGACCGCCAGCAGGGTCCCCGTGCGCGCCACCGCGTTGTTGATGCCGCTCGCGGAGCCGGCCAGGCGGTCGGGCGCCGCCGCGAGGACGGCCGAGGTCAGCGGTGAGACGAGCGTCGCCAGGCCGAGCGCGAAGACCGTCATGCCAGCGATGACCAACGGCCAGCCGGTGCCCGGGCCGACCGCGGAGAGCAGGAGCACGCCGGCCGTGCAGACGAGCGGCCCGACGCTCATCGGCAGGGGGGGG
>NZ_BCSS01000065.1 GCF_001570985.1 Janibacter limosus NBRC 16128
GGGTGCGCAGCCCGCTGCCGCGGTCGGCTCGCTGCGGGTCGTGACCGACCTCGCGACGTCGCTCGCCGAGGTCGCCGCGAGCTGAGCTCGCTCCGTACGCTGCTCGCTCGCGCTCGTCGCGCATCCCTTGCCAGTACCTCGCTCATGGGACATGCTCGAGCCACGCACGCCGGAGTCGAACGAGATCCCCAGCCCAGAGGATGGATAGCAGCGATGGCGCGAATCACCGTCAACGTCGACGGCATGGACCACACGACCGATGTCGAGCCCAGGACCCTCTTGGTCCATCACCTCAGAGAGGGTCTCGGCAAGACCGGGACCGTCGTGGGTTGCGACACGAGCAACTGCGGCGCCTGCACGGTGCTGATCGACGGAGAGAGCGTGAAGTCCTGCTCCGTCCTGGCCGTCCAGGCCGACGGAGCCACGATCGAGACCGTCGAGGGGCTGGCCGGTCCGGAGGGGTTGCACCCGGTCCAGACCGCCTTCCACGAGCACCACGGGCTGCAGTGCGGCTACTGCACCCCCGGGATGCTGATGCGCAGCATCTGCCTCGTCCGGGAGAACCCCTCGCCGAGCGAGGACGAGGTGCGTGAGGGCCTCAACGGCAACATGTGCCGCTGCACCGGGTACCAGGGCATCGTCTCCGCGGTGATGGCCTACGCAGAGTCCGCCGACGAGGGGGGCACACGATGACCGCCACCCCCGAGACCGAGACCCCTGAGGCCGAGGTCGGTCGCGCCCGGCTGCGGCGGGAGGACCGTCGTGCGCTCACCGGTCGCACCCGCTGGACCGACGACCTGACGCTGCCGGGCATGGTGCACCTGTCGGTGCTGCGCTCGCCGCTCGCCCACGCGACCATCACCGCGATCGACACGAGCGAGGCGCGCAGCGCCTCCGGCGTCCTCGGCGTCTGGACCGGTACGGACCTCCCGGAGCAGGGGCAGATGCCCACCGCGTGGACCGTCAGCGACGACATGCGGACCCCGACCTACATGCCCGTGACGACGGACACCGTCAAGCACGTCGGCGACATCGTCGCGGTCGTCGCCGCGATCTCCAAGGAGGCGGCGGACGACGCCCTCGACCTCATCGACATCGACTACGACGAGCTGCCGGTCGTCGTTGACCCGATGGCGGCGAGGCAGTCGGGCGCGGAGCTCGTCCACCCCGACCTCGGGACCAACGTGTGCGCCACGTGGGGGATGGACTCCGTCGCCCTCGGCACCGGCGGGGACGCCCGTGAGGCCATCCTGGCCGCGGAGGCCGACCCCGACCAGGTCGTCGTCCGCCGCACGCTGCGGCAGAACCGCATCACCCCGGCCTACATCGAGCCCAGGTCGATCGTCGTCGACCCCACGGCCGAGCAGGTGACGATGTGGTCGGCGACCCAGGTGCCCCACATCGTGCGCATCCTCATGTCGATGACGCAGCCGATCGAGGAGCACGAGCTGCGGGTCATCGCGCCCGACGTCGGCGGAGGCTTCGGCGGCAAGCTGCAGTTCACGCGTGAGGAGGCCATCGTCCTGCTCATCGCCCAGCGGCTGCAGGTGCCCTGCAAGTACACCGAGTCGCGCATCGAGTCGATGCAGTCCTCGCACCACGCCCGCGACCAGGTGCAGGAGATCGCCATCGCCGCCCGTCGTGACGGCACCATCACCGCGCTCGACGTCGAGCTCACGGCCGACGTCGGCGCCTACCTCGGCATCCTCACCGCAGGCATCCCGCTGCTCGGCGGCTTCATGTTCAACGGCATCTACCGCATCCCCGCCTACCGCTTCCACTGCACCGACGTCTTCACGCACAAGACGATGACCGACGCCTACCGCGGTGCCGGCAAGCCGGAGGCCACCTTCGGCATCGAGCGGATGATGGACGAGCTGGCGGTCGAGCTGGGACTCGACCCGCTCGAGCTGCGCCGCCACAACTGGATCGGGGCCGACGAGTTCCCCTATCCCACGGTCGCCGGACTGACCTACGACTCGGGCGACTACGGCCAGGCCACCGACCGGGCGCTCGAGATGTTCGGGTACGACGAGCTGCGGGCCGAGCAGCAGCGACGCCGCGAGTCGGGCGACCCGGTGCAGCTCGGCATCGGGGTGTGCACCTTCGTCGAGCTCTCGGGCCTGGCACCCAGCCGCGTCCTCGGCGGGCTCAACTACGGCTCCGGTGGGTGGGAGCACTCGACGGTCCGGATGCTGCCGACGGGCAAGGTCGAGGTCGTCGTGGGCACCACGTCGCACGGGCAGGGGCACGCGACCGCCTTCTGCCAGATCGTCTCCGACGAGCTGGGCATCCCCTTCGACGACATCATCCTCATCAGCGGCGACACCGGCTCGGCGCACAAGGGCATGGACACCTACGGTTCCCGGTCCCTCGTCGTCGGAGGCATGGCGATCGTCGGGGCCGCGCGCAAGGTCGTCGACAAGGCCAAGCAGATCGCCGCGCACCTGCTCGAGGCCAATGTCGAGGACCTCGAGTTCACCCGCGGACGGTTCTCCGTCACCGGGACCGACAGCGGCGTGACGATCCAGGAGATCATGCTCGGCACCTGGCTCGCGCACGACCTGCCCGACGGGCTCGAGCCCAACCTCGACTCCGACTTCACCTTCGACCCGGAGAACTTCTCCTACCCCACGGGGACCCACCTCGCGGCGGTCGAGGTCGACACCCGGACGGGCCGGGTGGCCCTGCGCGACTACGTCTGCGTCCAGGACGTCGGTGTGCTCGTCAACCCCCTGATCGTCGACGGCCAGGTCCACGGCGGCCTGACCCAGGGCATCGCCCAGGCCCTGTACGAGGAGATCCAGTACTCCGACGAGGGGCAGCTGACGACCGGCACCCTGGCCGACTACCTCGTGCCCTCCGCGCCCGACGTCCTGCGCTACCGCACTGACTACACGGTGACCAAGGCGACGACCAACGTCCTCGGCGTCAAGGCGGTCGGCGAGACCGGCGCGACCGCGGCCCCGCCCGCCATCGTCAACGGCGTGCTCGACGCCATCCGGCACCTCGGCGTCACGGACATCACGATGCCGTGCACACCGGTCAAGGTCTGGACCGCCTTGCAGGAGGCGGCCGCCGCAGGAACCATGACGCCCGACGAAGGGGGAGCGGCATGAGGCCCGTCGCGTTCGACTACACGGCACCGAGCTCAGTAGCCGAGGCCGTCCAGGCGCTCGCCGACGGGGACGACGACACCACGGTGCTCGGCGGCGGTCAGTCGCTCATGCCGGTGCTGCGGATGCGCATGGCTGACCCCAGTACCGTCGTCGACCTCAGCCGGATCCCCGAGCTGCGTGAGGTGCGCGAGGACGGGGACCACCTCGTCATCGGGGCGATGGTGACCCACCACGTCGCCGCCCACGACCCGCTCGTCGCCGAGCACGCCGGGGTCCTCGGCCAGGCCGCGGCCGCGGTCGGCGACCCCCAGATCCGCTACCGGGGCACCATCGGCGGCGCGCTCGCCCACGCCGACCCGGCCGGGGACATCGGCCCCGCCGTGCTGGCGCTCGACGGGGTGATCGAGCTGACCGGTCCGTCGGGCACCCGCTCGGTGCCGGCCGGGGAGTTCTTCGCCGGTCCCTTCACGACCGTCCGTGACGAGGGCGAGGTCCTCACGGCGATCCGCATCCCCAAGCACACCGGCTGGGGCATGCAGTACGAGAAGTTCTCCGTCGTCTCCCAGTCCTGGGCGATCGTCGCCGTCGCCGCCGTGGTGCGGGTCGAGGGTGGTGCCGTCGCCGAGTGCCGCCTCGGGCTGTCCAACATGGGCAGCACGCCGCTGCGCGCGAGCGCCGCCGAGAGCGCGATGACCGGCCGGTCGGTCGAGGCCTCGGCGCTCGAGGAGGCTGCGGCCCTGGCCGGTGAGGGCACCGAGCCGCCGGAGGACCCGGCCGGCACGCCGGCGTATCGCCGCCACCTGGCCGGGGTGCTCGCCGGACGTGCCGTCGCGGGAGCGGCGGGTCTGACCGGGTGACGTCGATGGAGTCGGTGGGAGACCACCACAGGCAGGAGGCCAGCATGGCTGGGACCACGGCACGGTTCGTCGACCTGAATGCGGACGGAGGTGAGAGCTTCGGCAGGTGGCGGCTGGGTGCCGACGAGGAGTTGGCCACGCTCGTCTCGTCCTTCAACATCGCCTGCGGCTGGCACGCGGGCGACCCGGGGACGATGGCGCGCTCCGTCGCCCTGGCCAAGGAGCACGACATCGCCTTGGGGGCCCACCCCGGGTTCCCCGACCTCACCGGCTTCGGCCGGCGGTCGATGGCCTTCACCCCGCAGGAGGCTGCCCAGGCGGTGCTCTATCAAGCCGGCGCCCTGCGAGCCCTGGCCGATCAGCAGGAGGTCCCGCTGCGCCACGTCAAGCCGCACGGCAGCCTCTACGGCCTGCTGATGAAGGACGACGCGGTCGCCGATGCGGTGGCCGATGCGGTCGCGGCGTGGGACGACGCGCTGACCCTCGTGCTCGAGGCCGGCCACTGCGCCGAGCGGCAGATCGACCGTGGCCACCGGGTCGCCGCGGAGGGGTTCGCCGACCTCGAGTACACCGACGACGGGCACATCATCATCGACCCGGACAACCGGCCACGGGACCCGCAGTGGTGCGCCGACCAGGCCGAGAGCATCCTCTCCGGCACGGTGCGTTCCGCCGACGGCGTGGAGTCGGCCATCCGGGTGGACTCCATCTGCATCCACTCCGACCGGCCCGGCGCGGGGGCCAACGCCCGCGCCGTCGTCGACCGGATCACGAGCCTGGGGTGGACGATCCGTCCGCTCCACGACCACGAGGAGGGCCGATGACAGAGCGCGTGCAGCTTCCACCGGCACGGTACGAGCACGGGGCCGACGAGTTCATCTTCGTCGAGATCGCTGAGGCGATGAGCATGGAGGCCAATGTCAAGGCCATGCTCATCACCCAGGAGCTCGCCGCGCGGGACCTGGCGGGGATCGTGGACATCTGTCCCTCCAACGCCTCCTACCTCGTGCGCTTCGACCCCGACGTCATCGCGCCCGCCGACCTCATGGCCCTGCTGCGCGAGCTCGAGCAGACCTTCTCCGAGGTCCCCGATGACTTCACGCTGCAGACGCGTGTCGTCGACATCCCGGTGCTCTACAACGACCCGTGGACGCACGAGGCCCTCATGCGCTTCCGCGACCGGCACCAGGATCCGGAGTCGACGGACCTCGAGTACGGGGCGCGGACCAACGGCTTCGAGAGTGTCCAGGCCTTCATCGACCACCTGTCCGGCAACCCGTGGATCGTCACGATGCTCGGCTTCGTGCCCGGGCTGCCCTTTTGCTACCAGCTCGAGCCCCGCGAGCGGCAGGTCGAGGTGCCCAAGTACGTGCGGCCGCGTACCTTCACACCCGAGCGCGCGTTCGGCATCGGCGGTGCGTTCTCGGTGATCTACCCGGTTCAGGGTGCGGGCGGCTACCAGCTGTACGGCATGTCGGCGACCCCGGTGCTCAACGTGCGCCAGGACCACCCGGACTTCGACCACTCGATCGTCTTCCCCCGGCCGGGGGACATCCTGCGCTACCGCTCGGTGGACCGCACCGAGTTCGACGAGACCAGGGCGGCCGTCGAGGCCGGCAGCTTCCGGTACCGACAGCAGGACGTGGAGTTCTCCCCGGCCGCCTTCCTCGGCGACCCGCAAGGCGTCAATGACCACCTGCTGGAGGTGCTGTACCGATGAGTGCACAGGTCAAGGTCGTCACCGGCGGCCTGTCGACGACTGTCCAGGACCTCGGTCGGACCGGGCGCTATGCCATCGGCATGCCCCCGTCCGGGGCCATGGACCAGTTCTCCTTCCGCGTCGCCAACCTCCTCGTCGGCAACCCCGAGAGCGCCGCTGCGCTCGAGGCGACCTACATCGGTCCCTCGCTGGAGTTCACCGACGCGCGAGTCATCGCGGTGACCGGAGGCGACGCGGCCGTCACCCTCAACGGCGAGCCGATCCCGACGTGGACGAGCGTTGCGGTGGGCAGCGGTGACGTGCTCGCCTTCGGCATGATCGCCAGCGGCGCGCGGCCGTACATCGCCGTCTCCGGCGGGATCGACGTGCCGACCTATCTCGACTCCCGCTCGACCTACACACTCATCGGTCTTGGCGGCTTCGAAGGGCGCACCCTCGCCGACGGCGACGTCCTCCCGCTGGGCGCGGCCACGTCGGTCGCGGAGGGACGCAGCGTCCCCGACGAGCTCGTGCCCCACTTCGCCTCTGACATCGAGGTGCGGGCCCAGGTCGGGCTCTGCTCCTACCGCCTGACCGAGGGCGCCCTGGAGTCCTTCCTCGGGACCTCGTGGAAGATCACCAAGGACGCCGACCGGGTGGGGTATCGGCTCCGCGGGGGCACGCTCGACTTCGTCGAGCGCGAGCAGCCCTTCGGCGCGGGAAGTGACCCGGCCAATGTCGTCGATCTGGGCTACCCGCTCGGGTCCATCCAGGTGCCCGGCGGTGACGAGCCGATCGTGCTCCTCGGTGACGCGGTCACCGGCGGTGGCTACGCCACCATCGCCACCGTCGTCTCGGTCGACCGGGATCTCTTCGGCCAGGCCAAGACGGGCGACACCGTGAGGTTCCGTGACGTCGACGTCGACGAGGCCCTGGCCGCGCGGGCCGAGCGGACCGGGAGGCTCGCTCGGATCCGTGAGGCCCTTTCCTGATCCAGCCCGTACCACCCCTCGTGCGAAAGGACTGCACATGAGCACCATTCCCTCCCCGTTGCCCGGGGTCTTCTACCGTCGTCCGTCCCCGGACGAGGACGACTTCGTCAGCGTCGGTGACGAAGTGACCGAGGGCCAGACGATTGGGCTGATCGAGGTGATGAAGAACTTCACCGAGCTCAAGGCGAGCGCGGGAGGCCGGGTCAAGGAGTTCCTCGTCGAGGACGCGGCGGAGGTCTCCGTCGGCCAGGACGTCGTGGTCCTGGAATGAGCGCGGGGGAGAGCCCGCGCGTCCTCGTCGCCAACCGAGGTGAGATCGCCGTCCGGGTGATCCGTGCGGCGCACGCCCTCGGGTGGGAAGCAGTCGCCGTCCACTCCGACGCAGACGCCGAGCAGCTCTGGGTCCGGCTGGCGGACGAGGCGGTTCACATCGGGCCCTCGCCGGCCACGAAGTCCTACCTCGACGTCGACGCCGTCGTGCAGGCAGCCCTGGACTCGGGGTGTGGTTATGTCCATCCGGGCTACGGGTTCCTCTCCGAGAGACCGGAGTTCGCCCGCCGGGTGACCGACGCCGGGCTCGTCTTCGTCGGCCCGTCGGCAGAGGTCATCTCGTCGATGGGTGACAAGGCCCTCGCGCGCGAGACCGCTGAGCGTGCGGGCGTGCCCGTCGTGCCCGGCTCCGGCGTGCTCGACGACGTGGCGCAGGCCCGCGAGGCGGCGGAGGAGCTCGGCTTCCCGGTGCTCGTCAAGGCCGCGGCCGGTGGCGGCGGCCGGGGCATCCGGATCGTCCACTCCGCCGACGAGCTCGACGACGCGGTGTCCACGGCCCGGGCGGAGGCCTCCTCGGCCTTCGGCGACGGGTCGGTCTACCTCGAGAAGGCGATCATCGACGCCCGGCACATCGAGGTGCAGGTGCTCGCCGACGACCACGGCTCGGTCGTCCACCTCTTCGAGCGGGACTGCTCGGTGCAGCGACGTCGGCAGAAGCTGCTCGAGGAGGCTCCCGCCCCCGGCCTCGACGAGGGAGTGCGCGAGGAGATGACGGCGGCGGCCGTGCGACTCACCGCAGAGGTGGGGTACCGCGGCGCCGGCACCGTGGAGTTCCTCGTCACGGGGGACCGGTGCTACTTCATCGAGATGAACACCCGCATCCAGGTGGAGCACCCGATCACGGAGATGATCACCGGCGTCGACCTCGTGGCCGAGCAGCTGCGGATCGCAGCGGGTGAGCCCATGTCGCTCGCCCAGGAGGACATCGATGTCCTCGGTGTCGCCCTCGAGATGAGGATCAACGCCGAGGACCCGGAGCAGGACTTCTTCCCCTCACCCGGGGACATCTCCCGCTTCGACCTGCCCAACGGGCCGGGCGTGCGGATCGACTCGGGCTTCGTCGCCGGAGGCCGCATCCCGCCCTTCTACGACTCCTTGCTCGCCAAGGTGATCGTCCACGGCCGCGACCGTCCGCAGGCCCTCGCCCGCGCCCGTCAGGCCCTCGACGAACTGGTCGTCGAGGGGGTCGTCACCACGAGCTCGCTCCACCGGAGCCTGATCGACGACCCGGACGTGCAGCGTGGCGGGGTCACGACGACCTGGTACGAGGAGCGTGCCGACCGGCCGTGACAGCACGACGAAGGGGGCCGCGCACCGAGCGCGGCCCCCTTCGACGTGTGGATCGTCAGGCGGAGGGTGAGTGGATCTCCCGCTTGAGGATCTTGCCGGTCGGGCCCTTGGGCAGCTCGTCGAGGACCCAGACCTCACGCGGGTACTTGTAGGCCGCGATCCGGTCCTTGACGTACTGCTTGATCTCCTCGACGGAGCTCGTGGCTCCCTCGCGCAGCGAGACTGCGGCGCCCACGTCCTCGCCCAGCTCGGGGTGGGGCACGCCGACGACGGCGCACTCGAGGACGTCCGGGTGCGTGTACAGCACCTCCTCGACCTCGCGGGGGTAGATGTTCATGCCGCCGCGGATGATGAGGTCCTTCTTGCGGTCGACGATCGTGTAGTAGCCGTCCTTGTCGACGCTGGCGATGTCACCGCTGCGGAACCACCCGTCGGGGATCGCCTCGGCGGTCGCCTCGGGCTTGCCCCAGTAGCCCTTCATGATGTTGTCCCCGCGGATGGCGATCTCGCCGACGCCCTCGCCGGGGCCGACCTCCTTGCCCTCGGCGTCGAGCAGCTTCATCTCGCAACCAGGGATGGCGCGGCCGATGGTGCCCGGCTTGGTCGGCTGGTCGAGCATGTTGAAGGACGCGACGGGGGAGGTCTCCGAGAGGCCGTAGCCCTCGAGGAGGCTGACCTTGAAGGTCTCCTCGAAGTCGCGCAGCGTCTCGCCGGGCAGCGACGAGCCACCCGAGACGCAGGTGCGCAGGGACGAGGTGTCGGTCTCGGTGACGCTCGGGTGGTGCAGCATCGCGCCGTACATCGTCGGCACGCCCTCGAAGATCGTCACCTTGTCGCGCTCGATGACCTCGAGCGCCTTGCCCGGCTCGAAGCGCGGGACCAGCGTCAGGGTCGCGCCGTTGCGCACGGCGGCGTTGAGCCCGCAGGTCAGACCGAAGACGTGGAAGAGCGGCAGGCAGCCCATGATGACGTCACCAGTGGCGATCTGGATGATGTCGTCGGCCGACCGCATCGCGTTGAGGTCGAGGTTGTCGTGGGTGAGCTCGGCGCCCTTGGGGCGACCGGTCGTGCCGGAGGTGTAGAGGATGACCGCGGTGTCGTCACCCGCGCGCTCGACGGGCACGGCGATCGGCTCGCCCGCCGGCAGGTCCTCCTCGCTCGGGCCGACCGGG
>NZ_BCSS01000066.1 GCF_001570985.1 Janibacter limosus NBRC 16128
GGGGGCGTACCACCCGGCGGGCCTGCGCGTTGCGCGCCCCGGCGGCGACGTCGGCGTCGGCGTCGGGCAGCACGAGGGTCCGGGAGCCGACGACCTGGTCGCGCAGGGCGCTCGCGCGCTCCGAGCGCACGGTCCGCTCCGAGGCGTCGATCCGGCTGTCGGGTTCCTCCTCGGGGACGTCGAGCAGGGCGGGGTCGAGCAGCCAGGCCTCGTCATCGTCCGGGGACGTGGCCGTCAGCTGGGCGAGGCGGGAGTCGTCACCGACGGCCGTGTCCCAGGCCTTGGCCCGCTCCGGGGCGTCGTGGTTGAACAGGTTGCGGTCCGCGGGCAGGAGGAGCGGGATGCCCCAGAGCAGGCGGAGGGGGACGTACTCCTTGCGTCGGTGCACCCCGACGAAGGTGTGCACCGCGCTCGTCTGCGTCTGGATGCTCACCCACGCAGCACCGGCAGAGACATCAGGCAGCAGGTCTGCCGCCGAGACCTCCAGGACGAAGGGGGCCGAGCTCCCAGCGGGGATGTCGTCGAGGGTCGTGCGGTCCAGGGCGGTACCGGTGACGGGTGTGCTCCCCTGGGCCCACGTCGCGATGTCGGAGCGTTGTGGGCCGGCCGTGTGGGGGACGAAGGAGACCGAGGGCGCCGCGATCGCCTCGGAGCCGGGGTTGGTGAGGCGGCCCTGCACGGTCGCGGTGTCATCGCCTTCGGCGACCGTCGTGATCGACGTGATGGTCAGCTCGCCGTCGCTGGCGTCGTTGCCTCCGCCGGAGTCGCTGGGCGGGGCAGGGGCGGCGGCCGAGGGCTGGGCAGCGACGGGGAGCAGGACGAGCAGCGCGAGCACCAGGCTCGCGATGGTCGCGCTCAGGCGTCGCCGGCGAGCCGCTGCCACGCCTCCCTCGCGATACGTCGTTCGTTGGGGAAGGTCAGGTGCCGCGGCGCGTCCCGCAGCGGGAGCCACGCGACGTCGACCGCCTCGTGGTCGGGGTCGTTGTCGATCGTGAGATAGCCACCGACCGCCTCGAGGAGGTAGTGGTGGACGAACTTGTGGATCCGCCGGTCGGGCGTGGCGAACCAGTAGTCGATGGTGCCCAGCTCGACGAGGACCCGGGCCTCGATACCGGTCTCCTCGGCCACCTCGCGTGCGGCCGTCTCGACGAGCGTCTCCTCGCCCTCGATGTGCCCCTTGGGCAGGCACCACTCGAGCCGACCCGCGCGGTTGCGGCGGGCGATGACGGCGATCCGGGCCTCCCCTTCGTGCACGTCGACCACGACGCCACCCGCGCTGCGCTCCTCGACCGCGGGCAGACGACGCTGCGGTCCGGAGGTGGGAGCGGGGTGACTCATGTGGTCACTGTAGCCATCCGCTCCGTGTGGACACTGGGTGCGTGGACGGCTCGGCATCCGCACACAGGTTCGCCGAGCGCGACCCCTGCGCCTTCCCTACCGTCGAGTAGCCCGACAACGAGGTCGGGCCCCTGCGTCACCGACGACGCCTGACCGAGGGGCCCCGAATGCGCACCAAGAACCTGTGCCGAACAGCTGCCGCCACTGCCGCCGTCGCCCTGGGAGCGATGACGCTCACCTGGGCCGGGCACTGCGTCTACTCCTTCCACTACGGCTGCCCAACGCGCCGGTGCTCTGATGCGCACCGCGTAACCTTGGGCCTCATGTCCTCCCCCGATCTGCCTCCGGAGATCCTGCGCGCCGCGGTGGCCCACCTGGCTCCGACGCTCCCGCTGCTCACCGACCTCGGGGAGCGCTTCGCCGGCGGGGGCCACGAGCTGGCCCTCGTGGGTGGCCCGGTGCGTGATGCCTTCCTCGCTCGCACGAGCGGTGACCTGGACTTCACGACCTCCGCGTCACCCGAGGAGACCGAGGCGATCCTCGCCGACTGGGGCGATGCCCACTGGGACATGGGACGCGAGTTCGGCACGATCGGTGCGCGCAAGGGTGGCGACACCGTCGAGGTGACGACCTACCGTGCCGACGCCTACGACGGCACGACCCGCAAGCCGGTCGTGGCCTTCGGCGACAACCTCGAGGACGACCTCGTGCGGCGCGACTTCACGGTCAACGCCATGGCGCTGCGCCTGCCGGGACTGGAGCTGGTGGACCCGCACGGGGGGATGCTCGACCTCGCAGCGCGACGACTGCGCACCCCCTCCGCCCCCGAGGTCTCCTTCAGCGACGACCCGCTGCGGATGATGCGGGCGGCCCGCTTCGTCGCCCAGATCGGGCTCGTCCCCGCGCCCGAGGTCATCACCGCGATGACCGAGGCGGCGGCCACGCTCGAGATCGTCTCCGCCGAGCGCATCCGGGACGAGCTGGTCAAGCTCCTGCTGGCTGCCGACCCGGTCGCCGGCCTGCGGATCCTCGTCGACACGGGGCTGGCCGAGCAGATGCTGCCCGAGCTGCCCGCCCTTCGGCTCGAGATCGACGAGCACCACCGCCACAAGGACGTCTACGAGCACTCCCTGACGGTCCTCGAGCAGGCCATCGACCTGGAGGGCCCCGAGGGCGACGACGAGCACCCCGTCCCGCGGCCCGACCTGGTGCTGCGGCTCGCCGCCCTCCTCCACGACATCGGCAAGCCACGCACCCGACGATTCGAGGGCGGCGGTGGAGTCTCCTTCCACCACCACGATGTCGTCGGCGCCAAGCTGACGACCAAGCGGCTGAAGGCACTGCGCTTCGACAAGGCGACGACGGCGGCGGTCGCCCGCCTCGTCGAGCTGCACCTGCGCTTCCACGGCTACGGCGACGGGCAGTGGAGCGACTCGGCCGTCCGGCGCTATGTCACGGACGCCGGCCCGCTGCTGGAGCGCCTGCATCGCCTGACCCGGGCGGACTGCACGACGCGCAACCAGCGCAAGGCCGCACGCCTGCGCGGCGCCTACGACGACCTCGAGGTGCGCATCGGCGAGCTGCTGGAGCAGGAGGAGCTGGACAAGGTGCGTCCCGAGCTCGACGGCAACGAGATCGCGCAGGTCCTCGGCATCTCTCCCGGGCCCGTGCTCGGCGAGGCCTACCGGTACCTGCTGCAGGTGAGACTCGACGAGGGCCCGATCGGACCCGAGCTAGCAGCAGAGCGGCTGCGCTCCTGGTGGGCAGCCAGAGCCTGATCCGAGCGTGCAGTGGCGATGGGGAGTGCTGCCCATCGCGCCCCGACCGGGACCGCCCTAGGTTGGTCCCAGGCCTGCAGCCCGCAGCCGCACCATCGATCAGGGAGAACCGTCCATGACCCTCGAGCAAGGTATGGACAGCTCGCGCATCCGACAGGTCGCGAGCGGCATCGACATCGAGGCCGGACGCCTCGGGGACATCCTCGGCCGAGGCAATGCCAGCGCCGGGTTGCTGCGTGACAACTGGGGTGGCGATGACTCCCAGCAGCTCCTCATCAGGTGGCAGCGGGAGGCGACCCGTTCGCTCGGTGCCGCCACCGAGCTGCTGCGCGGCGCGGCCAAGGAGCTGCGTCAGCAGGCCGCGGACCAGGACGAGGGGTCGGGTGTCGGCGGCGGTGGTGGAGGCCGTGGCGACGGTGGCCCCGGCCGGGGCCGCGACCCGCAGCAGCCCAGCACCGGCGGTGAGGGAAGCGACGGGGGGTGGCCCGACGGCAGACCCGACGGGTACGACATCCTCGACCGCGGCCCCGACTCCATCGGAGTGCGGACCAACCGCGACGAGTCCGGCACCAAGCACCACTACGACCCGCTGACGGGCAAGACCTGGCAGGAGTCCCCGGGAGGTACCTGGACGGAGAGCCAGGACCGGTTCGGCAACCGGACCGGGACCTGGACGGAAACGACCGAGGGGGAAAACGGCTGGGAGTCCAGCCGGTCGAGCACCCGTGGCACCGATGCCGATGGTCGCCGCAACGAGTGGGGCGAGTCGGGGTCCGTCGAGCGTTCCTTCGACAACGACACGGCCTCCCACGCTCAGGAGATCCTCGACAATGTCCAGAGCGAGCCGATCGTCGAGCAGGAGCTGTGGGACGCCGGGGTGCACGACAGCGTCGCCGAAGCACGCGCGGGCAACGAGGAGACCGGCGCGAGCGCCGAGTTCCTCGCCTACGACGCCTCGACCGCGGGCGCGATGGGTGTCGATGCGACGCGCGGTGCCTACATCGAGGCCAATGCCGAGGCCGGTGCCTACCTGGGCAGGGCCGAGGCGCACTGGACGGGTGACCACGGGACGACGGCGCAGGCCGAGGCGATGATCGGCGCCGAGGCCGAGGCCCAGGCCGGTGCCCAGATCGGTCCCGCGGGCGCCCAGGTGGGGGCCGGGTTCGAGGCCTTCGCCGGCGGCCGGATCGAAGGCGGCTTCAGCCAGGACATCGGGCCGGCCGATGTCGGCGCTTCTGGTTCCCTCTCCTACGGCATCGGCGCCCACGCCGAGGCCGACGCGGAGGTGTCCATGGACCGGGTCGGTGTTTCCTTCGACGTCGGCGCGACCCTCGGGATCGGTGCCTCGATCTCCTTGGATGTCTCGGTCTCGCCCAACGAGATCATCGACGGACTCGCCGATGCCGGCGAGGCGCTGGCCGACTCCCCGATCAACCCAGGCAACTGGTGGTGACCCCCCTTCGTCCCGAGATGGCAGGCTGTGCCCCAGACCACGGCCGCCGCCCCGCAACCCACAGGAGCGCAGCATGACCCAGATCACCTACCCCAGCCCGGTCGTCCCCGGGCCGCCCCGGCTCGAGCTCGAGATGCCCGAGGGCTGGACCCAGGTCTGGGCACCCGACACGCTCATCGCGATCCGCGAGGCCGACCAGGGTGGTGACCACTTCCTGGCCAATGTGGTCGTCCGCTTCTACCAGCGGCTGGCGCCCTTCGGACCGGATGAGATCCACGCCGAGCTGGCCGAGTACGTCGCCCAGCGACAGGAGGGCAAGCTCGGGGTCCTCAAGCATCAGGAGATCGACGGACGGGAGTACGTCGGCGCCGACCTCGCCTTCATCGATGGCGAGGCGGGCACCGTGGGGCAGGTCCACTGGTTCACCGCACAGCGACAGAACGATGTCCTCGATGTCATCCAGGTCACGGGTTCGTATGCTGGCGCGCGCCGCGAGACGGACTACGGCACCATCGACCGTGTTGTTGACTCCCTCCGCATCAACCCCTGAGAGCGCGCCTGACCATGCCACAGCTGACGTACCCCAGTGAGGTCTTCCCCGGCCCTCCGGGTGTGACCATCGATGTCCCCGACACCTGGGGGCCCGTCCGTGTCGGTGGCACCCTGCTGGCCTGCCGCCGTGTCGAGAGCGACCACGGCTTCGCCCCCAATGTCGTCATCCGCGGTTTCCAGCGCACATCCGACTTCACGATGCGGCATGCCTTGGAGGAGCTGCGTGGGTTCGTCGCGCAGCAGCAGGACGGTGACGTCGACGAGCCCTTCGAGCTCCAGCTGGGGGAGATCCCCTTCGTCGGCGTCAATGTCTCCTGGGTGGACCCGCAGATCGGCACGATCGTGCAGATCCACCTCTTCGCCGGGTCGCGGCGGGGACGCATCGTCGACCTGATCCAGGCGACGGGTTCGGTCGGTGGTGGTGACGCGCAGAGCGCCTATGCCGAGGTGCAGCAGGTGCTCCGGACGATCCGGGCGACCACGTGACGGCCGTGACCGGACATGACGAGCTGCCGGGTCTGGTGCTGCAGGTCGGTGCGGCCACCGACACCGGACGCGTGCGCACGCTCAACGAGGACTCCGCGCTCGCCGAGGGCGGGATCTTCGTCGTCGCCGACGGCATGGGCGGGCACGCGGCCGGCGAGGTCGCCAGCGGCATCGTCGTGGAGACGATGCGTGAGCTCGTCGCCCGGACCGACCTCACCGCGGAGGACGTCACGCGCCAGCTCGTCCTGGCCAACCAGCGGATCCTCACCGCCGTGGACTCCCACCCCGAGAACAAGGGCATGGGGACGACCGCCACCGGCCTGGCCCTGGTCACCGCCGGCGGCGCCGACCACTGGGCGGTGTTCAACGTCGGCGACTCGCGGGTCTACCGCTGGATCGCCGGCACCCTCACCCAGGTGACGGTCGACCACTCCGAGGTGCAGGAGCTCGTCGAGGCCGGGGTCATCACCCCGGACGAGGCCCGGGTCCACCCGGCACGCAATGTCGTCACGCGGTCCTTGGGGACCGACTACGCCTACCAGTCGGATGCCTGGGTGCTGCCGCCCTACGCGGGCGAACGCTTCGTCATCTGCAGCGACGGCCTGACCAATGAGCTCACCGACGCCCACCTGCGTGAGATCCTGCAGCAGCACCCTGACCCCCAGGCCGCCGCGGAAGAGCTCGTCCGTGCGGCCGTCGAGGCCGGGGGACGTGACAATGTCACCGTGGTCGTCGTCAACCTCGGTGGCACCGTGGGCGACGACCTGTCGGTGACCAGTCCGCGGGTGTCCGGGGACGACACGGCACCACGGGGCCAGCTGAGCGACAAGGAGTGACCATGCAGACGAGGATCGATGGCCGGGACGGCTGGATCGAGGTCGTCCGCGACGGCATCCACCTGCTGGCGAAGGGGGACGCCTCCCTCGCCGAGCGCATCGCCGACGCCGTGGCGGCTGCCGAGGACGACGACCTCGCAGACGTCGTGACCGATGAGCTGAGTGCCGGAGGGGTCCGCCGCACGCCGGACTTCGCCCTCGTCGACGAGGCCTCGGGCCGGGTCCTCGTGCGAGGCGCGGCCAGTGTCGTGGTGACTGCCGACGACGGCACGACCCACACGGTCAGCGCGCCCACCCGTGGGCCGTGGGCCGACGAGGACCTCGAGGGCGATGTCGCCGACGTGGTCCTCGAGACCGGTGAGCCCGAGCCCGTCGACGTGACCTCGCAGGATGACTCGGAGCCTGAGATGGCGCTCGCACCTGCCCCTGTGGTCGAGCCCGAGCCCGAGCCGGCTGCTGGGTGGGCCATGCCCTCGGTGTTCGGACGCGAGCCGGTGCGGTCCACGCAGGAGCCGACCGACCAGCAGCCGATCGAGGAGGCCGAGGTCGTCGAGACTCCGGCACCCGCGTCCGAGGACCTGGTGGCGGACGAGCCGGAGGCGAGCCCTGACCCTGAGCCCGAGGCCCCGCAGGAGCCGGTGGTCGCCCAGGCCGGGGACGCGGCGAGCGATGAGGACGATGAGCTGCCGAGCTTCGACTTCCTCTTCGGCAACACCCACCACCACCGCAGCTCGCTCATGGCGCAGCTCGCGGAGGACGAGGCGGCAGCAGATGCCCCCATCGATTCCGGCCCCGTGGCGGCAGCAGGAGGGTTCCAGCCACACGAGGACCAGGTCAACGCCACCCTCGCTCCTCCGAGCGAGGATGACGAGCACCACGCACCGACGCCGTCCGGTCCCACGGTGGACTCCCATGTCGGGCTGCCCCCGATGCCGGGGTCGGCCCCCTTCGCCGACGACGCGGGCGACGACAGCGATGTGATCGACCCGTCGGGGAGCGAGCCGCGTGCGGACGCCCCCGTGCCCGAGTCCGTGGCCGAGCCCGTGCGGGGTCCCGGGCCCGGCGGCCCGGTCCGCGTCCAGGCAGCCCGCGATGACGCCACCGGTCACGAGCCGGGTGGCGGTCGGCCGCAATTCGCCGACGGCCACCTCGTCGGCTCCCGGGTGCCACAGGCCTCGACGGGCAGCGCCCCGACGGTTGACGACAGCGCTCCCGCCCCTGCGTCTCCCGACAGTGGTGCCGAGGACTCCGCCGGGGTCATCTCTGCGGTGCCGTGGGGTGGCAGCACCCCGGCGGCAGGGCCCGGCCCTGGACTGCCGGGGATGCCTTTCGGCCTGCCCTCGCTGCCGACGCCGGACGGTGGCGCGGGGCAGCCCGCTCCCGTCCAGCCCGCACCCGAGGAGGAGTCCGAGGCGGAGACCGCCAGCCCCATGGTCCTCGCAGTGCGCTGCTCGGTCGGCCACCTCAACGCACCGCACGCCACGCGCTGCCGTGCGTGCGGTCAGGACCTGCCGTCGCAACAGCCGGAGCAGACCATGCGACCGGCGCTGGGCCAGCTGCGGATGTCGACGGGCGATGTCGTGACGCTCGACCGCGGCGTCCTCATCGGCCGGGCCCCGCGAGCGGTCGAGACCGGTCCGAGCTCACCCCATCTGGTGCGCATCTCCAGCCCGGACAACGAGATCTCTCGCAACCACGTCGAGATCGTGCTCGACGGCTGGCACGTGCTCGTGCGTGACCTCGGCTCGACCAATGGCACGACGGTGGCGCTGCCCGGGTCCTCACCGGTCCGGGTGCGCCCGGGCGACCAGCAGACCATCGAGCCCGGGACGACGATCACCCTCGCGGACCAGGTCTCCATGGTCTTCGAGGTCACGGGATGATGCCTGAGTGAGCAGCGCCATCCCGCCCGATCTCGAAGGGCTCGACTACGTCCAGCCGCTCGGCTCGGGCGGGTATGCCGACGTCTACCTCTACGAGCAGCAGATGCCGCGGATGAAGGTCGCCGTCAAGGTCCTCAAGACCGAGGGGCTCACCCCCACGATCCAGCAGCAGTTCATCGACGAGGCCAACACGATGGCCCAGCTGGCCGACCATCCCTACATCGTCCAGGTCTTCCGGGCCGGGACGAGCGGGGACGGTCGTCCCTTCCTCGTGATGAAGTACTACCCCCCGCCCAACCTCGCGCAGCGGGCCCGCACGGCTCGCTTCTCCGTCGAGGAGGTCCTGCGCACCGGGATCCAGCTCGCGAGCGCCGTCGAGACGGCCCACCGTGCGGGTGTCATCCACCGTGACATCAAGCCGGCCAATGTCCTCGTCAGCCAGTACGGCTCTCCGGGCCTGACCGACTTCGGCATCGCCGGTCGCGGTGGAGCACTGGACGAGATCGACGAGGACCTGGGGGTCTCGGTGCCGTGGGCGCCACCGGAGGTCCTCTTCGGCCAGAGCAACGGTGATGCCCGGGCTGATGTCTATGCTCTGTCGGCGACCCTGTGGCAGCTGCTCGTGGGCCGCTCTCCCTTCGAGGTGCCGGGCGGCAACAACTCCGCCTTCGAGCTGATGCCACGCATCCGCTCCAACCCGCCGCCGGGTACGGACCGCGCGGACGTCCCCCAGTCGCTCGAGCGGCTCCTGGCCCAGGCCATGAGCAAAAATCCGCTCGCCCGTCCCGCGAGTGCGATCGAGTTCGCCCGTAGCCTCCAGCAGATCGAGCAGGAGGAGCGCTTCTCACGAACGGCCATCGTCGTCCTCGACGAGCTGGGCCACAGCGGTGACTCCGGTGCGCTCGGGCAGACCCGGGACCGCACGCAGCTGCGCGCGAGCACCGGGTCCGGACCCCGGTCGACCACGAGCGCTCCGCCGCCGCCGCTGGGCCAGCCCGTCATCGGTGGGCAGCTGAGCGGAGGACGCGGCATCGGGCCGACCGGCCCGGTCCCCATCGCGGACGGCGTCGTCGCCCGATCCGGCACGCGACCGGGGATGCCCGGGCCGCCCGCCCAGTCG
>NZ_BCSS01000067.1 GCF_001570985.1 Janibacter limosus NBRC 16128
GGAGCCGCGCCGACCCTAGAGGTCGGCGCGGCTCGGTGGTTGTGCGCCGGCTCGGGCGACGGTGTAGGCGGACGCGTCGATGCCGCGCTCGATCGCGGGGGTCAGGACCCGGCCGCGGGACTTGTGCAGGCGTGCCTTGGCGTCGGCGCCGCCGAGGAGGCCTGCGTCGATGAGGCCCGACAGCAGACCTGACATGAAGGCATCGCCCGCGCCGACGGTGTCGACGACCTCGACGGTGCGGCCCGGCACAGCGATGAGCCGGCCCGAAGGGAGGATCGCCAAGGCTCCTCGTGGTCCGAGCGTGCACACGACCAGCACGGGGCCGAGGTCGGCCCAGGACCGCAGCTGCTCGGCCAGCTCGTCGTCGTCGAGGGAGCGTCCGGCCAGCCACTGCAGGTCCTCGTCGCTGGCCTTGACGACATCACTGACGGCGACGCGGCGCTCGACCTCGGCGACGGCGAGCTCACGGTCGGGGAAGAGGTCCGGGCGCACATTGGGGTCGTACGAGACGGTGTGGCCTCGTGCGGCGCCGGTCATGGCGGACAGCACGTCGACCCCGCCGGGACGCATCACGGCGCCGATCGAACCCGTGTGCAGGTGACCCGGCAGGTCGGGGAGCTCCGGTACCCGCCAGGCGATGTCGAAGGAGTACGACGCGGACCCTGCAGCGTCCAGGGTCGCGGTGGCCGTGGAGGTGTCGAGAGCGTTGTCGCTGCCGGGAGTGAGCAGGACGCCGGCGTCCGCCAGGTGCTCCCCGATGACGGCCCCGCGGCCGTCGCAGGCGAAGTGGGTGGCCAGGCTGACCGGGTGCCCGAGGCGGGCCAGCCCGACCGCGACATTGAGCGGGCTCCCCCCGACATGCTCCGCGTGGTCCCCGACCGGGCCCACGACGACGTCGACGAGGGACTCGCCGATGACCAGGGTGGGAGCCGGGGCGGGGGAGCGACGGCGCAGGCCGGGCATCGGAGTCAGGCGTTCGGCTGGGGGAAGAGTCGCTGGACCTTGGTCAGGTTGTGGTGCGCCTCGACGACCCGGATGGTCCCGGACTTGCTGCGCATCACGAGCGACTCGGTGGTCGCGCCGCCGGCGCGGTAGCGCACGCCACGCAGCAGCTCACCGTCGGTGATGCCGGTGGCGACGAAGTAGCAGTTGTCCGTCGCCACGAGGTCGTCGGTGGTCAGGACACGGTCGAGGTCGTGACCCTCGTCGATGGCGTGCTGGCGCTCCTCGTCGTCACGGGGCCAGAGACGACCCTGGATGACGCCGCCGAGGCACTTGATCGCGCAGGCCGTGATGATCCCCTCAGGGGTGCCACCGATGCCCAGGAGCAGGTCGATACCGGTGCCCGGCCGGGCCGCCATGATCGCCCCGGCGACGTCGCCGTCGGAGATGAAACGGATGCGAGCGCCCGCGGCGCGGACCTCCTCGGCCAGGTCGTGGTGGCGGGGGCGGTCGAGCATCATGACCGTGACGTCCTCGGGCTGCTCGCCCTTGGCCTTGGCGATGCGCTTGATGTTCTCGGCGACGGGCAGCCGGATGTCGACGACGTCCGCGGCCTCGGGGCCGGTGACGAGCTTGTCCATGTAGAAGACGGCGCTCGGGTCGTACATCGAGCCGCGGTCCGCGACGGCGAGGACGGAGACTGCGTTGGTCATCCCCTTGGCCGTCAGGGTGGTGCCGTCGATCGGGTCGACGGCCACGTCGCAGGCGGGGCCCTCCCCGTCGCCGACCGCTTCGCCGTTGAAGAGCATCGGGGCCTCGTCCTTCTCGCCCTCGCCGATGATGACCGTGCCGTTCATCCGGACGCTGGAGATCATTGTGCGCATCGCGTCGACGGCTGCACCGTCAGCGGTGTTCTTGTCGCCTCGTCCGACCCAGCGACCACCGGCCAGGGCAGCGGCCTCGGTGACCCGCACCAGCTCCATCGCGAGGTTGCGGTCGGGGTGCATGACCCCTGCGCTCGGGGTGGACTGGGACTGGCTCATGGCTCTCCTAGCGTGGCATGGTGCTCGTCGCGCCAGAGCCTATCTGTCGCACCCACCTGCGCGTGCGACCATGTGATCCATGAGTTCTGCCCCCGGCGACCAGGCCGAGACCGCCCCCGTCACCGCCACGGACCGTGAGCCGACGCCCGCCGAGCTGGCGTCGCAGCAGGGTGTCCCCGCCCGCGGAGCGAGCCACTACGCCAAGGGCAGCGCCGCCAACATCGCCCGCTCGATGGCGGTCATCGTCGCGATCACGCTCGCGCTCTTCTTCATGACCGGCCGACCCAACAGCACGACGCCCCAGTCCATCGACGTCCCGGGCACCGCGGTGGTGCGGGCCGAGCAGGCGGGCCAGCCCTTTGCCTACCCAGAGGGTCTGCCGGACGGGTGGGCCGCCACCAATGTGCGGTATGTGCGCTCCAAGGGCGATGTCATGGTCTGGAACGCCGGGTACACCACCCCCGACGGTGAGTACGTCTCGGTGCAGCAGGCACTGGACCCGGGCCAGCCGTGGGTCGACACCCAGACCAACAACGGTGCCCGCGTGGGGACCGTCACGACCGACGACGGTCGGGTGTGGGCCAAGCGCGACCGAGAGGGCAAGGTGCAGCGCAGCCTGGTCAATGTCCCCAAGGACCCCACAGAGCTGACGACCCTCGTCACCGGGACGGGGTCGTGGGCACAGCTGGAGGAGTTCGCCGACACGCTGGTCCCGGCCGAGGTCCCCACGGCCGGCTCGAGCCCGAGCAGCTGACCCCGCTCACGGGGCTGCGGTGACCCTCAGGACGAGGTCGCCGAGGGCGGGGTGGGCCAGCGGGAGGCCGGAGAGCTCGTCGGGGCCGAACCAGCGCAGGTCGTCGTGCTCGTCGGGCGCGAGGTTGGTCGGCCTGCCCTGCCATCCGTCGATGACGAAGGCATGCAGCTCCAGGTCGTCCAGACGCGTCGTCGTCGCCAACCGGGCATGGGTCACGACGACACCGATCTCCTCGACGCACTCCCGCGCGAGCGCCTGCTCCGGGGACTCTCCCGGCTCGATGTGCCCACCCACGGCGTCCCAGCAGTCGGGGTAGTAGCGCCGCAACGGGTGGCGGTGGCCCAGCAGGACCCGGCCGTCCGCGACCAGGAGGCCTGCTGCGACGCGATGCACGTACTGGTCCACGACCTCAGCCGTCGCGGGTGTCGGCCCCGGCCCCGGGCGTGAGGCTCGCCTCGGCCTTGTCGAGCCAGGTCTCGCAGTGCGCGGCGAGGGCCTCGCCCCGCTGCCACAGCTGCATCGACTCCTCGAGGCCGGCCTGGCCGCCCTCGAGCCGGGCGACGAGCTCGATGAGCTCCTGTCGCGCCTCCTCGTAGCTGAGATCGGCGACGTCGGTCTGCTCCTGCTCATCTGACATGGCGACCACTCTAGGTGCGGCCGGGCGCGGGTCGCGGCCCGGCGCTGGCGTAGGTCGCGACAGGTGACCTGCGGGTACGACGTGCACCTGTCGGCTGCGATGCGCGGCGACGCCCGTGGATCGGGGCCTTCGAATGGACCTGCTCGAGACATGCACGTCGTACCCGCAGGTAACACCTGTCCGGAGCGCCGTCGAGAGCGAGCCGCATGGGTCCAGGCCGGGGTGTCAGGCGTCGGTGACCCGGACCGCGAAGTCCCCGTCGGCGACGGTCACCCGCAGCAGGTCGTCGACAGCCAGCCCTTCCCGGGAGGCGATGACCTCACCCTCGGGGCGCTGGACGATCGCGTACCCGCGCTCGAGGGTCGAGGCAGGGGAGAGGACTCGGGCCTGGGCGCGCAGGTGCCCGATCCGGTCGCGCTCGCGGTGCAGCCGGGCCTCGACCCGCCCGTGGGCGCGGCGACGCAACGCCTCGACGACCTCGCGCTGGGCGCGGACGAAGGCGGTCCGGTCGGTGAGCACCGGCCGGCTCGTGAGGTGGACGAGGCCACGGCGCTCACGCTCGATGAGAGCGGCCAGCGCGGTCCGTGCCCGGGCACGGGAGTCGACGATCCCCGCGCGCTCGGCAGCAGCGTCGGGGCAGACGAGCTTGGCGGCATCGGTGGGGGTGGAGGCGCGCACGTCGGCGACGAGGTCGAGGATCGGGGTGTCGACGTCGTGGCCGATCGCGCTGACGACGGGGGTGCGGGCCTCGGCGACCGCGCGCACCATCGTCTCGTTGCTGAAGGGCAGCAGGTCCTCCACGGACCCGCCGCCGCGGGTGACGATGATGACGTCGACGTCCTCCATCGCGTCCAGCTCGGCGATGGCCGCGGTCACCTCGGTCACCGCCGTCGGACCCTGCACCGCGACCTGCCTGATGGCGAAGGGCAGGCCTGGCCAGCGGCGGTGCGCGTTCTCGACGACATCACGCTCCGCGGCGCTCGCTCGACCGCAGACCAGTCCGACGCGCCGAGGGAGGAAGGGCAGCGATCGCTTGCGGGAGGCCTCGAAGAGCCCTTCGGAGCGCAAGTTTTGCTTGAGATACTCGATGCGCGCGAGGAGCTCGCCGACGCCGACGGGACGGATCTGGCGGACGTCCATCGACAGCGAGCCGCGCTGGGTCCAGTAGTTGGGCTTGGCTTGGACGACGACCCGGGCGCCCTCGCCGAGCGGTGCGGCCATCGCGTCCAGTGCATTGACCCGGACCATGCAGGGCAGCGACATGTCGACATCGGGATCGCGCAGGGTCAGCCACGCGGTGCGCGCCCCCGGTCGTCGCGTGAGCTGGACGACCTGCCCCTCGACCCAGGTGACCGACATCTTGTCGACGTAGTCCGCGATCTTCATGCTGAGCACCCGTACCGGCCACGGCTGCTCGGCGCTCGTGTCAGCGGCCCTGTCCGGCAGAGGAGTGCTCATGCCGCCCAGCGTATGGCGATCAGGGCCCGTTCAGGCCCCTCGCCTACGATTGGGGCCATGAGCACCACTGCGACCCCTTCCACCGACTCCGACGCCCAGCAGGGCGCCAAGCGTGTCCTGCTCGCGGCCCCCCGCGGCTACTGCGCCGGGGTGGACCGGGCCGTCGTCACCGTCGAGAAGTCCCTCGAGCTGTACGGCCCGCCGGTCTATGTCCGCAAGGAGATCGTCCACAACAAGCACGTCGTGACGACCTTGGAAAAGATGGGCGCGATCTTCGTCGAGGAGACCGACGAGGTCCCCGAGGGCGCGACCGTCGTCTTTTCCGCACATGGCGTCGCCCCGGTCGTCCACGAGGAGGCCAAGCAGCTCAGCCTCAAGACCATCGATGCGACCTGCCCGCTGGTCACCAAGGTGCACCGCGAGGCGGTGCGTTTCGCCGACGACGACTTCGACATCCTGCTCATCGGTCACGAGGGGCACGAGGAGGTCGTCGGCACCTCCGGCGAGGCGCCCGAGCACATCACCCTCGTCGAGGGTCCGGACGATGTCGCCAATGTCGAGGTCCGTGACCCCGACAAGGTCGTATGGCTCTCGCAGACGACGCTGTCGGTCGACGAGACCATGGAGACCGTGCGGCGCCTGCGGGAGAAGTTCCCCAAGCTGCAGGATCCCCCGAGCGACGACATCTGCTACGCCACGCAAAACCGCCAGCTCGCGGTCAAGCAGATGGCCAAGGACTGCGACCTGATGATCGTCGTCGGCTCGCGCAACTCGTCCAACTCGGTGCGCCTGGTCGAGGTTGCGGTCGAGCACGGCTCGCGCGACGGCCACTTGGTCGACTACGCGGACGAGATCGACGAGGCGTGGCTCGAGGGTGTGCAGACCGTCGGCGTCACCTCCGGCGCATCGGTGCCCGAGATCCTCGTGCGCGGTGTCCTCGACTTCCTCGCCGAGCGCGGCTACGGCGACCCGCAGCCGATCATCGCGGCTGAGGAGAGCCTCCTGTTTTCCCTGCCCAAGGAGCTGCGCAAGGACCTCAAGGCAGCCGGCATGGACGACAAGATGAAGCACGACGCGGGCTCCCTCGAGGACGCGGGCCAGCTGCACTGACGCCCGCACTCCCTTCGTCCGACGAAGGGGGGAGCACCGCGCATCATCGTGCCCACTCGGGGTAGCAGGTCCCGCGGGGCGCCACCCGGCGCCGGGAGGGCGGTGCCGCGGTGAGCTCGACGGATGTTGCTGAGGACAAGCCGGTCAGGAGCCTGATCCCGGCCCGCATGCATGACATGCCGTGGTCGAGGTTCCACTGGATGGTGATCCTCGGTCTCGGGACGGCGTGGATCCTCGACGGTCTCGAGGTCCAGATCGTGGCCGCCGGAGGCTTCGAGAAGTCGCTCGGCATGTCATCGACGGATGTCGGTCTCGCCGGCACGGTCTACCTCGTCGGCCAAGTGACGGGCGCGCTCTTCTTCGGTCGCCTGACCGACACCCTGGGCCGCAAGAAGCTCTTCACGATGACGCTGGCGCTCTACCTGGTCGCCTCGGGCCTGGCGGCGTTCTCCCCGAACATGTGGGTCTTCCTCGCGCTGCGCTTCGTGGCCGGGACCGGCATCGGCGGCGAGTACTCGGCCGTCAACTCCGCGATCGACGAGCTCATCCCCGGCAAGTTCCGTGGTCGCGTCGACCTGGCCATCAACGGCACGTACTGGCTGGGCGCCGGCTTCGGTGCCTTTGCCAGCTACTGGCTGCTCAACCCGGACATCGTCGGTGAGGGCCTCGGGTGGCGGATCGCCTTCCTCATCGGTCCCGTCCTCGGTCTGGGCATCATCTACCTGCGTCGGCACATCCCCGAGAGCCCGCGATGGATGGTCACGCACGGCAAGTTCGACGAGGCCGAGGAGATCGTCTCGGGCATCGAGGACGAGGTGCGGGCGAAGGGGGACACCCTCCCCGATCTCGACATGGACCGGGACGGGATGTGGATCAAGAGCCGTGAGGGCCTGACCCCCAAGCAGCTCGCCTACGTCTTCTTCACGATGTACCCGAAGCGCACGGTGCTCGGCGCGACGTTGATGATCACGCAGAGCTTCCTCTACAACGCGATCTTCTTCACCTACTCGCTCGTGCTGCAGAACTTCTACGACAAGACGGCCTCGAGCGCGGCGGTGTACTTCTTCCCCTTCGCCGTCGGCAACCTGCTCGGTCCGCTGCTCCTGGGTCGGTTCTTCGACACCGTTGGGCGACGCAAGATGATCGGCGGGTGCTACGCCTTCGCAGCGATCGTGCTCACCGTCTCCGCCTTCCTCTTCAACGCTGATGCCCTGACCGCGGGGACGCACACGATCTTCTGGTGCGTCGCGTTCTTCTTCGCCTCCGCCGGGGCCTCGGCCGGCTACCTGACGGTGTCGGAGATCTTCCCGCTCGAGGTGCGCGGGCAGGCGATCTCTTACTTCTTCGCCATCGCGCAGATCTTCGGAGCCATCGGACCGGTCTTCTACGGCTGGCTCATCGGCGATGGTGGTGACCGGCAGCCGATGTTCTGGGGCTATCTCATCGCCTCGGGGATCATGATGACCGGTGCGATCGTCGCCGCGGTCTGGGGCGTCGATGCCGAGGGCAAGTCCCTGGAGGAGATCGCGCCCCCGCTCACCACCTACGACGACCACGGCAACGAGACCGTCAACCTGCCGGTCTGAGGAGGACGACATGAGTGATGCGAATGCGCCCCGCCCCTACACGGTCGTCGTCGGGGTCAGCACGACGTCGAAGTCTCCTGCCGCACTGCGCTGGGCCGCGGCCCAGGTCGCCCTCAACCACGGCCACCTCGTGGCCGTGCGTGCGTGGAAGATGCCAGCGGCCGCCGGCTCCACCTCCGGGGTCATCGCGGCCACCCCGCCTCGCGAGGGTGATGTCGTCACGACGATGGAGCGCTCCTTGGCGGCCGACGTCGCCGAGGTCCTCGGACCCGACCACGGGGCCGAGCTGCGCGTCGTGCGCGGGGGTCACCGTCGGGTGCTCCTCGACGCGGCGCAGGACGCCGACCTGCTCGTGATCGACACGCCCCGCCGACTGACCGGTGAGCCGCTCTTCGCCCAGCGACTCCTCGAGAGCGCCTCCTGCCCCGTGGTCGCGATGCCACCGAGCATCTCCGAGCAGCCGCCGGGCGCGGTCGAGCGCGCCGGCCGTGCACTCGGTCGCGCTGCGGTGCGCTCGGCGGGGACCGCCGGCCGTCCCGGGTACCGACCGCCGGCA
>NZ_BCSS01000068.1 GCF_001570985.1 Janibacter limosus NBRC 16128
CGTCTGAGGCTCGCCCTGTCCGGGGTGGCGGGGCCCGCCACGCTCGGTGGAGGTATACGCGCGGACGAATCATCAGCGGGTCGCAGTCCATCCGCGTCGGCGCTTCGTCGACTGGAGGCATACGCGCGGGCGATTCATCGGTGTGGATACCTCCACCCGGTCACTCAGGACCAGGTCAGCCGCAGCTCGGCGAGCCGCTGCGCGAGGTGCGGGGGGCTGCCTGCACCCCTGCAGGCGTCGAAGACGACCACCCGCAGCTGGTCCATCGCGACCGCCGGGCCCAGGTCCGGGAGCGGCTCCCCCGCGAGCTCCGCGCACAGCGCGTGCACCCCGGGAAGCGCGTCGGCCGCGCGGTCCAGCGGCAGCTGCTGCCACCTGCGGACCGCGCGGCCGAGCTCCGTCGCGGTGTCGTCCGGGATCAATCCGAGCGGAGCCGGGCCAGCAGGCGCAGCAGCTCGAGGTAGAGCCAGACGAGGGTGACGAGCAGACCGATGGCCAGGTGCCATCCGTAGCTGACGGGAGCGCTGGTGCGGATCGCGGTGTCGATCGCGTCGAAGTCCAGCGCGAGGGTGACGGCCGCGAGGCCCGTGCCGAAGACCGAGATGCCGATACCGAGCCAGCCCGTGCCGCCGAAGCCGAAGGGCGAGCCGTCGAAGAACATCATGTAGCCCAGGTTGATCAGGGAGAAGACGAAGTAGCCGACGATCATCATGCTGACGATCGCGCGGAACTTCTGCGTCACCTTGATCACGCCGGTGCGGTAGAGGACCAGCATCGCGCCGAAGACGCACAGGGTCGCGAGGATCGCCTGCGTGACGATCGACTCGAAGACGCTCGAGCCGGCCGGGTCGTAGGCCATGTGGTAGAACGCGCTGATCGGGCCGACCAGCGCGCCCTCGAGGACCGCGTACAGGACGGCGACGACCGCGCCGACCGGCTTGCGCCGGAACATCATGAACAGGCTCATGCCGATGGTGCCGACGAGGCCGATCATCATCATCGCGCCCCCGATCGCGGGCAGCATGGACGCCAGGGCCCAGCCGATCGCCGCGACCGCGAGCATCACGGCGAACAGCGCGCCGGTACGCATCAGGACGTCATCGAGGGTGATGGCGCGACCGCCGCCGCCGTCACCGCCGAGGCCGCCGACGGGTCCGGGCTGGCCGAAACCGGGCTGCGGCTGCTGGCCGTAGCCGGCGGGAGCCTGGCCGTAGGGCTGCTGGCCGTAGCCGGCGGGAGCCTGGCCGTAGGGCTGCTGGCCGTAGCCGGCAGGTGCCTGGCCGTAGCCGGCAGGTGCCTGGCCGTAGCCGCCCTGCTGGGGCGCGTAGCCCTGCTGGCCGTATCCGCCCTGGGGCTGACCGTAGCCCTGCTGCGGGGCGCCGGTGTCGCGGAAGCCCGCGTAGCCACGCTGCGCGTCCTTTTCGACCCGGTCGAGGATCGGGTTGCTCATCTGTGCTCCTGGTGAGGGGCGGGCGCGGCCAGGTCGCCGCTGACTGTCCCCAGAGTAAGCGCTCACGCTGGGCGTGGTGTTCCCCCCCTCCACAGACAGCGACCGGCCCCGCACCACCAGAGGCTGTGCGGGGCCGGTCGACGCGCTCGATCCGGGAGCGGGAGGAGCCTCAGGCGAGGCCGTCGAGCGCCTGCTCGAGGTCGGCCAGGATGTCGGACACGTCCTCGATGCCGACCGACAGGCGCACGAGGTCGTCGGGGACCTCGAGCATCGATCCGGCGGTCGATGCATGCGTCATCGCGCCCGGGTGCTCGATGAGCGACTCGATCCCGCCGAGGGACTCGGCGAGCGTGAAGACCTCGGTGCGAGCGCACAGCTGCTGGGCGGCCTCGCGCCCACCGGCCAGGCGGACGGAGATCATCCCGCCGAAGCGCGACATCTGCCGGGCAGCGACCTCGTGGCCCGGGTGCTCCGGCAGACCCGGGTAGAGCACCGCGGTGATCTCGGACCGGGCGGACAGCATGTCGACGACGGCCTCGGCGTTGTCGCAGTGCCGGTCCATGCGCACGCCGAGGGTCTTGATGCCCCGCATGGTCAGGTAGGCGTCGAAGGGTCCGGGCACACCGCCGGAGCCGTTTTGCAGGAAGGCGACCTGTGCGTCGATCTCCTCGTCATCGGTCACGAGGAGACCGCCGACGACATCGCTGTGGCCGCCGAGGTACTTGGTGCTCGAGTGCACCACGACGTCGGCGCCCAGCGTCAGCGGCTGCTGCAGGTACGGGCTGGCGAAGGTGTTGTCGACGACGAGCCGTGCTCCGGCAGCACGCGCCACCTCGGCGACCGCACTGATGTCCCCGATGTTGAGCAGCGGGTTGGTCGGCGTCTCGAGCCAGACGAGCTTGGTGTCGGGCCGGATCGCCGAGCGGATGGCGTCGACATCGCCGACGGGTGCCGGCGTGTGCTCGATCCCCCACTCGGCGAAGACCTTGTCGATGAGGCGGAAGGTGCCCCCGTAGGCGTCGTCGGGGATCACCAGGTGGTCGCCGGGACGAAGGGAGGCCCGCAGGATCGCGTCCGTCGCCGCCATCCCGGAGGCGAAGGCGCGGCCGTAGGTGCCCGACTCGATCGAGGCCGCGTTGGCCTCGAGCGCCCGACGGGTCGGGTTGCCGGTGCGGGCGTACTCGAAGCCACTGCGCATGCCGCCCACGCCGTCCTGCGCGAAGGTCGAGCTCGCGTAGATCGGCACGTTGACCGCACCGGTCAACGGGTCCGGCTCGTAACCCGCGTGGATGGCTCGGGTGGAAAACCCTTGGCTGGCGCGGGCGTCCGCCGCGCTCTTGTGCTCTCCCATGGTCAGCCCTTCGCTCGGTTGGACAGGTGGCCCAGCAGGTCCTGCCGGGTGATGACGCCGAGCGGCTTGCCGCCTTCGACGACGAGGAGTGCATCCGCGTGCTCGAGCGCCTCGGTGGCCGCACCGACGGGCTCGACGGCACCGATCTGCGGCAGCTTGGCGCCCATGTGCGCGCTCACCGGGTCGGCGAGTGAGGCGTGTCCCTCGAAGACCGCCGTGAGCAGGTCGCGCTCGTTGACCGCCCCGGCGACCTCGCCGATGACGATCGGGGGCTCTGCGCCGACGACCGGCATCTGGGAGACGCCGTACTCACGCAGGATGTCGATGGCCTCGCGGATGGTCTCGTTGGGGTGGGTGTGCACCAGGGCGGGCAGCTCGCCACCCTTGCCACGCAGCACATCGCCGACGCTGGACTCGCTCCCTTCGTCGCCGGGGAGGAATCCGTAGGACGCCATCCACTCGTCGTCGAAGATCTTGCCCAGGTAGCCACGGCCACCATCGGGCAGGAGCACGACGATCTTGGCGTCGGGCCCCTCGCGCTCGGCGATCTGGAGCGCTGCGACGACGGCCATGCCGCTGGAGCCGCCGACGAGCAACCCCTCCTCGCGGGCGAGCCGGCGCGTCATCGCGAAGGCCTCCGCGTCATTGACGGCGATGACCTCGTCGGGCACCGAGGGGTCGTAGGCGCCGGGCCACATGTCCTCGCCGACACCCTCGACGAGGTACGGACGGCCGGTCCCACCGGAGTAGACCGAGCCTTCGGGGTCGGCACCGACGACCTTGACGCGGCCCTGGGAGATCTCCTTGAGGTAGCGGCCGGTGCCGGTGATCGTGCCACCGGTCCCGATCCCGGCGACGAGGTGGGTGATCTCTCCGTCGGTCTGCTCCCAGATCTCCGGGCCGGTGCTCTCGTAGTGCGCCTGCGGACCGTTGAGGTTGAAGAACTGGTTGGGCTTCCACGCCCCGTCGATCTCCTCGGTGAGACGGTCGCTCACGGAGTAGTAGCTGTCCGGGTGGTCGGGGGCCACGGACGTCGGGACGACCTGCACCTCGGCGCCGTAGGCCCGCAGCACGTCGATCTTGTCCTTGCCGACCTTGTCCGGGCAGACGAAGATGCAGCGGTAGCCGCGCTCCTGCGCGACGAGGGCGAGCCCGACACCGGTGTTGCCGGAGGTGGGCTCGACGATGGTGCCGCCCGGCTTGAGCTCGCCGGAGGCCTCCGCCGCGTCGATGAGCTTGCGGGCGATCCGGTCCTTGACGCTGCCGCCGGGGTTGAGGTACTCGACCTTGGCCGCGACGAGACCGGACTCGGCGGGGGCGACGGAGGAGAGCTTGACCAGCGGCGTGTTGCCGATCAGGTCGGTGATGTGGTCTGCGATCTGCATGCTCAGCATCGTGGCACGGATCATCCGGCCGTGGACAACGCCCCCCGACCGGGCGCCGGCTGCAGGGGTCGGTCACCGCCCAAGAATCAGGTAAGGGTATCCTTTGTTGAGCGAACAACCTTTCGGTTGGCCTGCCGCCGCCGGACCTCGAGTGATCGGATCCCCATGCCTCCCTCCCCCAGGAAGCCACGGCCGCAGCGCGTGCTCACCGTCCAGTCCACAGAGCGCCTCGGGCCGCACCTCGTGCGCCTCGTACTCACGGGCGAGTCCCTGGCCGACTTCGGCGCGCAGGAGTCCACGGACGCCTATGTGAAGTTGCTCTTCGTCGACCCTGCCCTCGGGCTGGAACCCCCCTTCGACCTGGCCGAGCTGCGTGAGAGCCTCCCGGGCGACCAGCAGCCGGTGACCCGGACCTACACCGTCCGGGCGATCGACCGGGATGCTCTGCGCCTGACCCTGGACGTCGTGACCCACGGCGACACCGGGTACGCCGGCCCGTGGGCCCAGCAGGCGACGGTGGGCGATGTGGCCGTGGTCATGGGTCCGGGCGGTGGTTATGCACCCCGGGCCGATGTCGGTTGGCACCTCTTCGCCGGTGACCTGTCCGCGCTGCCGGCCATCGCGGCCTCGCTCGAGGCACTGCCGGCCGAGACGAAGGGGGTCGTCCTCATCGAGGTCGAGCTGGAGGAGGACGTCCTCGAGCTCACCGCGCCGGTGGGCGTCGAGGTGCGCTGGCTCGTCAACCCCGACATCGCCGACGTGGAGTTCCTCGCCCGCGCGGTCGACGCGGTCGCCTGGCCGCAGGGACTGTCCGAGGAGACCGTGCAGGTCTTCGCCCATGGTGAGCGCGAGTCGATCAAGTGCGTGCGAGTCGTGCTCAAGCGACGTGAGGTGCCGCGCGCGGCCATCTCGATCTCGGGGTACTGGGCCCGCGGCCGCACCGAGGACGCCTTCCAGGCGGAGAAGAAGACACCGATCGGCACGATCGAGGACTGATCCGGGTCACGAGGACTCGCGGTTGGCCGCCTCCGTCCGACTGTGTATCAGGCGTTGTCGGACCTCGATGCCATGGTCCTGCACATGTCAGGTCACAAAAGGGGATGGGCCGATCAGGACCTCAAGGAGGCAGTCCAATCGTCGACCTCCTTGGCTCAGGTCATCGGTCGTCTTGGACTGCGGGTGGCTGGCGGTAACTACGCATCCGTCAGGCGAGCCATCGACGTCGCCGGGCTGGACACGACTCACTTTCGCGGTCAGGCATGGAACAAGGGGCTGACAGTTGCGCCTCATGCGCGCTGGCGTCTTCGAGTGGGTGTGCAACACGTGCGGCGGCACGGAGTGGCAGGGTCAGTCCATCCCGCTCGAGCTGGAGCACCGCGATGGAAACCCCAGCAACAACCAGCTGGACAACGTGGAGCTACTCTGTCCGAACTGCCATGCTCAGACCCCGACGTATCGGAGTCGCAATCGCAAGCGGGCGTAGGCCAACTGGCGAGCCGGGGAACTTAAAATTCCTGTCGAATGTGTGGGTTCGAATCCCATCGTCCGCACCCTGGTCCTTGACGACGCTCAGTCCGTCGCGGACTCGTCCTCCACGACAGCAGGACGCACGATCGACAACGCAATGCCGTCGAGGATGTCACGCTCGGAGACCGTCACGACAAGATCGGGGCCGTTGGCGCCGCGGGCCCGCTCGAGGATCTCGTACCAGATCAGCGCGCCTGCGCCGATGACGTCCACTCGACCGGGATGCATGAAGGGCTGGGCGGCCCGCTCGGCGCGCGTGCTGAGGATCAGTCGCTCGCACGCGGTCATCATCTCGTCGATGGAGATGTGGGCCAGGTGGATCGCGGAGGGGTCGTAGGAGTCCAGCTCGAGGGCCAGCGCCGCCACCGTGGTGACCGACCCGGCCAGCCCGACGATCGTCGTGACGCCCCCCAGACCGACCTGGGCCTCGGCCTCGTCGAGCGCCTCGGCGATGTCGAAGCGCGCAGCGTCGATCACCTCTTGGGTGGGTGGGTCCGTGCGGTGGTGCCGCTCGGTGAGCCGCACGGAGCCGATGTCGAGGGAGGTCCCGGCGACGACCTCGTGGGTGCCGCGCACGAGCTCGGTCGACCCGCCGCCGATGTCCGCCACGAGGTAGGGCCCCTCGAAGCCGGCCGCGAGGAGTCCGCCGGTGGCCCCGCTGAAGCTCAGCGCGGCCTCCTCGGTGCCGGCGACGACCTCGGGGGCGACGTCGAGCTCACCGAAGGCCGCACGCACCCCGGCGACGAACTCGACAGCGTTGCTGGCATCCCGCGAGGCCGACGTGGCGACGAAGCGGACATTGCCCGGCGGCACCGCGTGGTGACGGCACTGCTCCGCGTACTCACGGCACATGTCCAGGGTCCGGGCGAGCGCCTCGGGCGCCAGGTAGCCCGTGGTGTCCACACCCTGCCCCAGTCGCACCACCTCGTTGCGACGCACGACGTCGACGAAGGAAGGCGTCTCAGAGGCTGCCTCGTCGACGTCCGCGATGAGCAGACGGATCGAGTTGGTCCCGCAGTCGATGGCGGCGACTCTCATGGCTGGCTCCCTTCGTCCGCGCTGACGCACGGACTGGTGCACCACCACTGGGGCAGCAGGTCGAGGGCCTCGTCGCCGAGCGGGTTGACGCCGGGCCCTGCGGCCAGCGAGTGCGCGACGAGGACGTGCAGGCACTTGACGCGGCTCGGCATGCCGCCGGCGGAGATGCCCTCGATCTCCGGGACGTCACCGAGCTCGGCCCGACGCGCCAAGTAGTCCTCATGGGCTGCGCGGTACCGGGCAGCCAGGTCCTCGTCCTCAAGGAGCCGCTGGGACATCTGCGCCATCAGCCCACTGGACTCCAGGGTCGAGATCGCCCCGGTCAGGCGCGGACAGGTCGCGTAGAAGGTCGTGGGGAAGGGGGTGCCCCCGGGCAGGCGCGGTTCTGTGCGCAGGACTGTCGGTCCGCCACACGGGCAGCGGTGGGCGACGTCGACCGTCGCGCGGGCCGGACGGCCGAGCTGACGCTGGACGATCTCGAGGTCCACGGGGTCGACCCGGTCAAGGTCGTTGCCCCACTCGTCAGGCCTCACTGCGGCGAGGTGGGATCGTCGGCTGCGGACACCGAGGACGAGACCTGCTCGTACCAGGGCTGCGTGGACGGCGCGGTGACCGCACCGGTCTCCGGGTCGACCTCGGGCGCGTCAGCCTCGGGGTCGATGACCGTGTAGGACCGCTCCCCCGGCATGACGAACTTCAGCCGCTTGCGGGCCTGTGCCTCGACGTACTCGTCCGTCTCCCACAGCTCGCGCTCGCGCCGCAGGCCCTCGACATTGGCCTCCTGTGCCGACACCTGCTCGTGCAGGCCGGCGAGGCGCTGTCGCTGGTCGTACCAGGACTTGCCGGTCGGCACGAGCATGACGGCCAGGAGCACGGTGAGCGATCCGAGGACCACCCACCTGCGGGTCGTCATCACCGCGCGACGCTGCTGCGCCTCGCGAGCGGCTGCTCCGGTCCGTGGCCGGGGGCTGCGCCCCGTCGCGCGGCCGGCCGGCCGGGTCGTGCGGGG
>NZ_BCSS01000069.1 GCF_001570985.1 Janibacter limosus NBRC 16128
CGACCTCGTCGACGACCCCGGCGAAGGGGATCGGCTCGTCGTGCTCGCCCATCGGCGCCTTGGTCGAGGGGGTGAAGATCGGCTCCGGAAGCGGTGACCCGTCGACCAGGCCCTCGGGCAGCTCGACGCCACTCACGGCGCCGCTCGCCCGGTACTCGGTCAGCCCGCCACCGGTGAGGTAGGCCCGGGCGACGCACTCGACGGGCAGCATCGCCAGGCGCTCGACGAGCACCGCCCGGCCGGCGACGGCCGCCGGGACATCGGTCGAGACGACGTGGTGCGGCACGAGGTCGGCCATCTGCTCGAACCACCACAGCGACATCTGGGTCAGCACCGCCCCCTTGTCGGGGATCGGCGTGTCCAGCACGAAGTCGTAGGCCGACATCCGGTCGCTCGCCACGAGGAGCAGCTGGTCCGCGCGCGGGGACCCGTCCGCACCGAGCGGCGCGTAGAGGTCGCGCACCTTGCCCGAGTAGACGTGGGCGTATCCGGGCAGCTCCAGGTGACCGTCAGTCGTCATGGGGCCATCTTCGCAGGCGACGTCAGGGCCCGTCCCGGCGCTCCTCGAGCTTCATCTCCGCCTCGTGGAGATGGCGCTTGCCGTCGACGAGGGTGTCACGCGCTGCAGCCTCGGCTGCGCGGAAGGGCTCGTAGTAGGTCTCCTCGTACTCCTCGAGGATCCGATAGGTCCACCGGTCCGGCAGCACATTGCGCCCCACGAGGTCGGCCTGCAGGTCGTCGGCGATCGTGGTGTGACCGGCCTCGCGCAGGAGGCGCACGGCCTCTTGGAGCGTCAGGTCGGCGGTGCCGCACCGACGGTGGAAGGCATAGAGGTGCCCCCGGGCCTCCTCGACGACCTCGAGTGCCTCGGACAGCTTGCCGATCGCCCTGACCGTCTGGTCGTCGACGCCGGCTGGTCTGCGGTGTGCTTCGTCCATGAGGGCCTCGTACCCCGTCGGGCAGCCGGGCACGCGTTCACGGCGCGAACTCTGAAGGGTGTGGGCGGCCCCCGGTTGGAGGTATACGCGCGGACGATTCCCCGGCGAGCCGACATCCACCCGATGACCCGGCCTCACGGGTGGACGTCAACACGCGGACGAAAGGCCGGCGCGTTTACCTCCACCGGGGCGAAGGGGGCGGCGGGGCGAAGGGGGCGGCGGCGCGAAGGGGGCGGCGGCGCGGCATCTCAACCGTCGCGCAGGCCCTGCGGCCAGCGTTGGGCCCCGCGCCCATCCTGCGCATGCCGATCGTCCGCGTTGTAGATCGGGCAGCTGCTCGTGGACAGGCAGCCACAGCCGATGCAGCCGGAGGTCGTGTCGCGCAGCTCGACGAGCGCGTCGATGCGCTCCTGCAGGGTGTCGTGCCACCTGCCCGAGAGACGCTGCCAGTCCCGGGCCGTGGGCGGCCGGTCCGCCGGCAGGGTGTCGAGGGCCTCACGGATCTCGTCGAGCGCCAGACCGAAGCGCTGCGCCGCCCGGACGAAGGCCAGCCGCCGCAGGGTGTGGCGCGGGTACCGCCGCTGGTTGCCGGTCGTGCGGGTGGAGTGGACGAGCCCCTTGGACTCGTAGAAGCGCAGCGTCGGCACACTCACCCCGGCTCGCGCGGCAGCGTCGCCGATCGTCAGCAGGTCCCTCTTGTCCATGGGGCAAAGCTACCGCTTGACCTCAAGTGGACTTCAGGTCAGAAGGTTGCGGGCATGACCTCGACGACGACCCCCGCGAGCACGCCGTGTGTCGACGAACCGGAGCTGTGGTTTGCGGAGACCCCCGAGCGCCTCGAGCGCGCCAAGGCGCTGTGCCGTCGCTGTCCCCTGCGCCTCGTGTGCCTCCAGGGCGCAATCGAGCGCCGCGAGCCGTGGGGCGTCTGGGGTGGGCAGATCCTGGACGAGGGCCGGGTCATCGAGCGCAAGCGGGTGCGGGGTCGGCCGCGCAAGGACACCGCAGCCTGATCCGCCTCGCTCGGTGGAGGTCTGCGCGCGGGCGATTCGCCGTCGGATACACCTCCACCGGTGGACGAGGAAGCGTCAGGCGCGGATCTCGCCCCGAGCAGCGCGCAGGGCGATGTCGGTGCGGTGGTGACCGCCCTCGAGGCGGATCCGCTCGACCGCCTCGTAGGCGCGCACACGGGCCTGGACGAGATCGTCCCCAAGCGCGACGACGGACAGGACGCGACCTCCGGCGGAGACCAGCCGGGCCTCGTCCTCGTCGATCGTGGTGCCGGCGTGCAGGACGTGGACGTGCTCGGCGAGGTCACTGTCAGCCAGGTCCGCCAGCCCGTCGATCGCCACCCCCGTGACGGGTGCGGCCGGGTAGCCCTCGGCCGCGATGACAACGGTCACGGATGACTGCGGGCTCCACCGCAGCGGATCGTGCGCGTCGAGCCGGCCATCGGCGGCAGCGCCGAGCAGCACCGCCAGCGGCGACTCCAGGCGGGCGAGGACCGACTGCGTCTCCGGGTCGCCGAAGCGCACGTTGAACTCGATGACCCGCGGCCCACGCGCGGTGAGCGCCAGACCGACGTAGAGCACCCCGACGAAGGGGGTCCCCCGCCGCGCCATCTCGTCGACCACCGGCTGCGCGACCCGGGCGACGACGTCATCGACGAGACCCTCAGGGGCCCACGTCAGCGGGCTGTAGGCGCCCATGCCCCCGGTGTTGGGGCCCTCGTCACCATCGAAGATCCGCTTGAAGTCCTGGGCAAGGTCCAGCGGGACCACCGTGGTGCCGTCGCAGATGCAGAAGAGGCTGGCCTCGGGACCGTCGAGGAACTCCTCGATGACGACGCGGGCGTCCGCCCCCTTCGCCAGGCAGGCCAGGCCGTGCTCCATCGCGGCGGCACGGTCCTCGGTGACGACGACGCCCTTGCCGGCGGCCAGCCCATCGTCCTTGACGACGAAGGGGGGACCGAAGGCATCGAGGGCCTCGCCCAGCTCGGCCTCGTCGGCACAGACACGCGCCATCGCGGTGGGCACCTCGGCAGCAGCCATGACCTCCTTGGCATAGGCCTTGCTGCCCTCGAGGCGGGCGGCGGCGGCGTCCGGCCCGAAGCAGCGGAACCCGGCCTCCCGCAGGGCATCGGCGACACCCGCGACGAGCGGGGCCTCCGGCCCGACGATGACCAGATCGACCTCGTGACGGCGAGCGAGCTCGACGACCGCCTGCGGGTCGGCCGCATCAACCGGCTCGTTGAGCGCCAGAGCGTCCGTGCCGGGGTTGCCCGGAGCAGCGATCACCGCAGCAACCGTGGGATCGAGGGTGAGGGCGCGGACGAGAGCGTGCTCGCGGGCGCCGGAGCCGATGACGAGAACCTTCACGGGTGCGAGCCTACGAGACGGGGCCGAGGACAGGGGCCACGTTTCGCTGTGTGGCTGCGCCGAGACGTGCTGTGTGGCTGCACCAAGACACAAAGGGGGGCGCAGCTCTCGGCAGGCAGGGGGTATCTGTCGTGAGCTGCGCCCCAGGTCGCGGGTCCAGACATCAGGGGGGACACCGACCGCGCGACCGTCGGCCGAAGCCGACCTGTCGATAGTGACACTTTGTTGAGGGTGAAATCAAGATGACGAGACAAGTTCTTGCCGGCCCCCTGCCGCCGCCCCCGGCCGGGCGCGAAGCGCCCTGCGGAGGAACTAGACTTGTGGATTCGCCCGACCCGCAGGAAGAGCAGGACGACACGTGACCGACACCCACGTCGACGCCGTCGCGGCGGAGATCGCCATCGAGCAGCGACACCTCGATCGCGTCCACACCGAGCTGGCCAAGGCCGGCAAGCGAGCAGACCTCGTCGCAGTCGACGGCATGTCCCGCGGCCGCACTGACCGCACCGGTGATGTGCGAGACGAGGAGATGTCCGGGCTCTTCGAGCGGGACGCCCTCGTCTACACCGCCGCCCGACGCCTCTCCCACCTCGAGAACCAGCACGAGGGCCTCGTCTTCGGCCGCCTCGACCTCGAGCACGGAGACTCCGACGGACCCTCCGACCGCGAGATCCGCTACATCGGCCGTCTCGGGGTACGCGACGACGAGTACGAGCCGCTCGTCATCGACTGGCGCGCGCCCGCCGCGTCCCCGTTCTACCGGGCCACCCCGGTCGACAACCACGGCGTCATCCGCCGCCGCGTGCTGCGCTCCGTCGGTGACGAGGTCATCGGCGTCGAGGACGACCTCATGGTCCCGCAGGCCCCCGACGACATGGTCATCGTCGGCGACGGCGCCCTGCTGGCCGCCCTCACCCGCACCCGCGGTCAGCAGATGCGCGACATTGTCGCGACGATCCAGACCCACCAGGACGAGGCGATCCGCGCCACCGACCGTGGGATCACCGAGATCAGCGGCGGCCCCGGCACCGGCAAGACCGTCGTCGCCCTCCACCGCGCCGCCTACCTGCTCTACGCCAACCGGCGCCGCTACGAGTCCGGCGGCATCCTCGTCATCGGACCGTCCTCGGCCTACACCGCCTACATCGAGCGGGTCCTGCCATCGCTTGGTGAGGACTCGGTCGTCCTGCGCTCCCTCGGCGACGTCGTCGACGTCATCACCGCGGTCCGCCACGATCCGCCCGAGGTGGCCGCGATCAAGGGCTCGTTGCAGATGCGCACGGTCCTCAAGCGGCTCGCCTCCCGGCAGGTGCCCGACGCCCCCGTCAGCCTGCGCGCCATGGTCGGCGGACTGCCGGTCCGGCTCGAGGAGCGGGCGCTCGACGACATCCGCCGGCGCGCGCTGCGCGACCGCACCCGCAACCAGGCGACCAAGTACGTGCGGGATCTCCTGGCCGAGGCTGCGTGGCGCCAGGTCCGGGAGGGTGATCGGGACGAGTTCATGGACTCCTTCGACGAGTCGCTGGCCGTCGACGACTTCCTCGCCGAGTGGTGGCCGCAGGTCGACCCCCGCGAGGCTCTGCTGTGGCTCGCCGACACCGAGCTCGCCTACGAGGTGTGCCGCTCCGTACTCAGTCAGGGCGACGCTGCAGCCCTGGCGCACTCGGCCCGCGAGACGCTCGAGGCCGGCACGTGGAGCGTCTCCGACGTCGCGCTCGTCGACGACCTGTCGGTCCGCCTCGGGCAGGTCGAGGAGGCCGAGCCGGAGGAGCGCTCGTTCTACGAGATCGAGGAGCTCGACGGCGTCGAGGAGCTGCAGGCCATGGGCTCGGCGATCACCGCTCCCGAGATGTCGCACAGCCTGACCCCGACCAACGCCCGCGAGCGCCTGCTCCACGGCACCGTCGGCCGGCCGGCCGAGTACGCGCACGTCCTCGTCGACGAGGCGCAGGACCTCTCGCCCATGCAGTGGCGGATGATCGGTCGTCGTGGGCGCCGCGCCTCGTGGACCGTCGTCGGCGATGTGGCCCAGTCGTCCTGGGCGGACATCGCCGAGGCCGACCAGGCGCGTGAGGAGGCCTACGGCAACCAGCCGCGACAGGCCTTCCACATGACGACCAACTACCGCAACGCGCAGGAGATCTTCGACTACGCGCGCGATGTCATCCTGCCGATCGTCCCCGACGCCGACATCCCCGACGCCGTGCGCGAGACGGGCGTCGACCCGATCGAGATCACCTTCGGTGACGCCCTGGACACCTCCCGTCCCGACGTCGGCACCGTTGCGGCACAGGCCCTCGAGACTCTGGCTCAGGAGGTCGACGGGTCGATCGCCGTCATCACCCCGCAGCGTCACGGCGATGCGGTCCTGCCGCTCGACGGCTCGCACGGTGGCCGGGTCGTCGTCATCGACCCACTGTCGACCAAGGGCCTGGAGTGGGACGCGACGCTCGTCGTCGACCCCGACGCGATCGTCTCGGAGTCCCCTGGCGGCGCCCGCGTGCTCTATGTCGTGCTCACCCGCGCCGCCCACCGGATGACGGTGCTCCGCCCGACCGACTGAGGCGGGCTACGGCAAGTGGCGTCGGGCGATCGAGCCACGGGCTGACCAGCTGCGCAGCTCGGGCCACGGCCTCACCTGACGCAGGGCCGCGCTCGCGCCGCCCGCGCCCGCTGCCATCCCTGCAACGAGCTCGTGGAGGACGTCGACCGCGTCGTGCTCAGGTCGCCAGCCCAGCGTCGAGCGGGCCCGGCCGGTGCCCATCAGCGGTGCCTGCGCTGCCATGTCCACCCACGTCGGGTCCAACGGGCCGAGGTGGGTGTGCCATGCGGCCGCGACCGCGAGCCGCGGGAGCCCCCGCGGGACCCGCACGGTCCGGGCGCCGAGCGCCGCGGCGACCTCCTCACCGCCGACAGCACCAGCACCTGCGAGGTTGAAGGCACCGGAGGCGTCGCGCTCGACGGCGGCCAGGATCGCGCGTGCGACGTCGTCTGCGTGCACCATCTGCAGCGCGAAGCCGTCGACTCTGGGCACCCAGGGCACGTGGCGCACCGCCCGGGTCGCGGCCAGCAGGGCGGGGAGTCCGTAGCGGGCCATCTGGGCCCCGGCCCGGTGCTGCCCGACGAGGCACGGTCGCATGACGGCGACCCGGTCCGTGGCCGAGCGGGCGCGCACCAGCACGTCCAGGCGCCTCTCGCCCAGCGCCTTGCCACGGGCATAGGGCGAGTCGGCGGCGCCCCCGATCGGCCACGTCTCATCGACGCGGCTGCCCCCGCGACCGGGTGAGTACGCCGCGACCGATGAGAGGTGCACGACCTTGCTGACCCCTGCGTCCAGCGCGGCCGCCACGCAGGGCAGGAGCATCCGGGGGCCGCGGTCGTGCAGGAGGCCGGGCCGGCGCATCGGCTGCAGCGGCCAGGCGAGGTGGACGTAGGCGTCGGCGCCCTGCAGCGCGCCGACCAGGGCCTGCTGCCCGTCGGGCGTGCTCAGGTCTGCGCGCACCCACTCGGCCCCGTTGGCCTCCGGCGGCGGCCGACGGGCCAGCGCCACCGGTCGGTGACCGGCGGCGAGCAGCGTGGGGACGAGCGCCGAGCCGATGTTGCCGCTCGCGCCGGAGATGACGACCCGGGTCACGACGAGTCGTGCATCCGCTGCAGGGTCGACACGAGCAACTGCTGGCGCGGGCGCCCCCACCACCGGGAGTCCTGCAGAGCAGCCCGCGCAGCCAGGTACCCGCACCCACCGTGGACGCCGCCACCCGGGTGCGTCGCGGCGCTGCCGAGGTAGAGCCCGGCGATGTGCGTGCGTGGCCCACCCAAGCCGGTCACCGGGCGCCAGATCGCCTGCTGGAAGAGCTGCTGGGTCCCGCCGCCGACGGCGCCGTGGCCGAGGTTGGCATCCGCCTCCTGCAGGTCCCGGGGGCTCTGGATCCACCGGCCGACCTCGTGGGTCGACCAGCCGGGGGCCAGCGACTCGAGCATGTCCTCACATCCGGCGACGACCTCGTCGACCGCGGCCGGGTCGTCGTGCCGCCCGCGTGGCAGGTGGGTGTAGAGCCACAGCGCCTCGGTCCCGGCGGGCGAGCGGGATGGGTCGATCGTCGTCATCTGGCCGACGAGCGCGAAGGGCCGCTCGGGCACGACATCGCTCTCCAAGTCCGCGGACCACCGCACGAGTCCGGGCAGGTCCTGGCCCACGTGCACCACGCCTGCTCCCCGGGCGGCCTCGGCCGTCCAGGGCATCGGCGCGTCGAGACGCAGGTTGAGCTTGAGCGTCGGCAGGTCCCAGGTGAAGCGCTGCATCCGTCGTCGCAACCCCTCCGGCACGCAGCCGGGGTCGAGCAGGCGCTCGTAGAGGGCCTGGGCGCTCGTGTCCGCCACGACGGCGCGACGCGCGCGCACCCGCCGCCCGCCGGCCAGCTCCACGCCGCGG
>NZ_BCSS01000070.1 GCF_001570985.1 Janibacter limosus NBRC 16128
CTCGCCGCCGGTGACCGAGCCGCGCTCGACGCCGTGGCCCGCCGGCGTCCCCGGTCGCCCCAGCCGGCCCCTGCGGGAGGGGCACGAGCCTTCGTGCTGCCCAGCGTCGGCAGTGGCGCGACGGTGATCGAGGTGCGCTCGCAGGACCGGCCGGGCCTGCTGCACGACCTGGGTATGGCTCTGGCCGGTGAGGGTCTCAGCGTCCGCTCGGCCCACATCTCGACCTTCGCGGGGCAGACCCTCGACACCTTCTACGTCACGGACCGGGAGGGTCAGGAGCTCGATCCGGCCGCGGTGGCTCGCGCCATCGCGGCAATGATCGACGCCTGCGACCACGCCTGAGCGAAGGGAGTGCTCGCGGGCAAGTACCCTAGGCCGGGTGTTCACCAGCCTGTCCGACCGTCTGACCGCGACCTTCAAGAACCTGCGCGGCAAGGGACGCCTGTCCGAATCCGACGTCAACAAGACCGTCCGCGACATCCGGATGGCTCTCATCGACGCCGATGTCGCCCTGCCCGTCGTCAAGGAGTTCACCTCCGCGGTGCGCGAGCGCGCCACCGGCGCCGAGGTGAGCGGGGCCCTCAACCCGGCCCAGCAGGTCATCAAGATCGTCAACGAGGAGCTCGTGACGATCCTCGGAGGCAACACGCGGACCATCCAGTTCGCCAAGCGCCCACCGACCGTCATCATGCTCGCGGGCCTCCAGGGCTCCGGCAAGACGACCTTCGCCGGCAAGCTCGGTGCCTGGCTCAAGCAGCAGGGTCACACGCCGATCCTCGTCGCGGCCGACCTGCAGCGCCCCAACGCCGTCACGCAGCTCGAGGTGACCGGTCAGCGTGCCGGGGTGCCCGTCTTCGCGCCCGAGCGCGGCAACACCGGTGGCCACGACGCCGTCCTCGAGTCCGGGGAGGGGACCCAGTCCTTCGGGGACCCGGTCTCCGTCAGCCGGGCCGGCATCGCGCATGCGCACTCGCAGCTGCACGACGTCGTCATCGTCGACACCGCCGGTCGCCTCGCGGTCGATGCCGAGCTGATGCAGCAGGCCGCTGACATCCGTGCGGCGGTCAACCCGGACGAGGTCCTCTTCGTCATCGACGCGATGATCGGTCAGGCAGCGGTCGAGACCGCCCGCGCGTTCGCCGAGGGCGTCGACTTCACCGGTGTCGTGCTGTCCAAGCTCGACGGCGATGCTCGCGGTGGCGCGGCACTCTCGGTGGCCGGGACCACGGGGCGGCCGATCATGTTCGCCTCCACGGGTGAGCAGACCAAGGACATCGAGGTCTTCCACCCCGACCGGATGGCCAGCCGGATCCTCGACATGGGTGACGTGCTCACCCTCATCGAGCAGGCCGAGCGCGCCTTCCAGCAGGGCGAAGCCGAGGAGATGCAGCGCAAGTTCCTCGCTGAGGAGGACTTCACCTTCGACGACTTCCTGCAGCAGATGTCCGCGCTCAAGCGGATGGGCTCGCTGAAGTCGATGCTCAAGATGATGCCCGGCATGGGTCAGATGTCGGCGCAGCTGGACAACCTCGACGAGCGCGAGTTCGACCGGGTCGAGGCCATGGTCCGCTCGATGACTCCCTTCGAGCGCACGCACCCCAAGCAGATCAACGGCTCGCGTCGCTCGCGCATCGCCAAGGGCTCGGGCGTCACCGTCTCCGAGGTCAACCAGCTGCTCGAGCGCTTCGGTGAGGCGCAGAAGATGATGAAGCAGCTCGCCCGTGGTGGCGGTATGCCGGGGATGCCCGGGATGCCGGGCATGGGTGGTGGCGGCCGCAAGAAGCAGGTCAAGCAGCCCAAGAAGAAGGGCAAGTCGGGCAACCCGGCCAAGCGTGCTCAGCAGGAACGCGAGGCGGCTGAGCGGGCTGCTGGTCGTGGCCCGGCCGGCTCGGCCTTCGGTGCTGGCGCGCCTGAGGCGCCCGCTGATCTCGACCCGAGCCAGCTGCCCAAGGGCTTCGAGAAGTTCCTCGGCGGCAGCTGAGCCAGCCGATGAGCGAGCTGACCCTCCACGCGACGACCTCGGGTGACTCCGGGCCACGGGTCGCCTTCTGCCACGGGCTCTTCGGGCAGGGCCGCAACTGGAACCAGATCGCCAAGGGCCTGAGCGACATCGCCCGGCCGACGCTGCTGGACATGCCCGACCACGGACGATCGCCCTGGACCGAGCGGTTCGACTACGTGGGGGCGGCGGACATCGTCGCCGACAGCCTGCGTGCGATCGACGCCGACGAGCCGTGGATCGTCGTCGGGCACTCGATGGGCGGCAAGATCGCCATGCTCCTGACGCTCGCTCACCCGCAGCTCGTCGACAAGCTGTGCGTCGTCGACATCTCCCCGGCCCCGACGACGAGCTTCACGGAGTTCGAGACCTACATCGAGGCCATGCAGGCGATGGACCTCGACACGATCGAGTCGCGCGCTGACGCCGACGCAGCGATGCAGGAGGCCGCGCCGGACCCGGGGGTCCGTGGATTCCTCCTGCAAAACCTGCGCCGCGACGGGAGCGGCTGGCGCTGGCAGCCCAACCTCGAGGTCATCGGCCGGGACATCGCCGCCATCGGCGGGTGGCCGCAGGACGATGTGGCGACGCTGGCTCCCTTCGACGGACCGGTGCTGTGGCTCTCCGGTGAGCGCTCCCGGTATGTCACGGATGACAACCTCGCCGAGATGCGCCGGCTCTTCCCCAAGGTGCGTCACGTGGGGGTCAAGGACTCAGGGCACTGGGTGCACTCGGAGCAGCCCGAGGTGACCATCGCCGCGCTGCGGGCCCTCATCGCCTCTGAGCGCTGACGACGACATGTGATGGGGTGGAGGTGTCCGGCAACCACCGGACCCCCCGACCGGAAGGATTCGTCATGTCTCGCATCGCCGTCATCGGTGGGCACGGCAAGATCGCCCTGCTCCTCGCGCCGCTCCTCGTCGAGGAGGGTCACTCGGTCACCTCCGTCATCCGCAACCCGGGCCATGCTGCCGAGGTGCAGGCTGCAGGCGCCACGCCCGTCGTCGCGGATGTCGAGCAGCTCGACGTCGACGGCATCGCCGAGGTCATCAGCGGTCACGACGCGATCGTGTGGTCCGCCGGGGCCGGAGGCGGAGACCCGGAGCGCACCCGGGCCGTCGACCAGGACGCCGCGATCCGCTCCATGGATGCCGCCACGCAGGCCGGCGTCGGGCGCTACGTGATGGTCAGCTACTGCGGCGCCGGCAGCGACCACGGTGTCGACCCCGACACCCCCTTCTTCGCCTACGCGCAGGCCAAGGCCGCCGCTGACGAGCACCTGCGTGCCACCGACCTCGACTGGACCGTGCTCGGGCCGAGCGGGCTGACCCTGGACCCGCCCACGGGCTCGATCCAGGTCGGGCGAGAGGGCAGCGGCAAGGTCTCGCGCGCCAATGTCGCCCGGGTCATCGCGGCAACCTTGCGCGCCAACGGGACCAGCCGCAGGACCATCGAGTTCCACGACGGGTCCACGCCGATCGGCGAGGCGATCGGCTGATCCTCCGAGAGGCTCGCCGAGCGGGCTCCTCTGGGACCGGAGGTCGTCATCAGCGGATAGCCTCGGGCCATGGCTGATGTGCTGCACGTCACGGGCGAGGTCCTCATCTCCGAGCAGGAGAGCGTCCCCGAGCTGTGGGTGATCGACGGCAAGGTCTCCTTCACCCCGCCCACCAGCGGGGATGTGGAGACCGTGAGCGGGTTCGTCCTCCCGGGCTTCGTGGATGCCCACTGTCACGTCGGGCTCGATGCCCACGGGGCGGTGGACGATGCCACGAGCGAGGCCCAGGCCGTGGCCGACCGGGACGCCGGCACCCTCCTGATCCGTGATGCCGGTTCACCCGCGGACACCCGCTGGATCGACGAGCGCGACGATCTGCCCAAGATCATCCGGGCGGGTCGCCACATCGCCCGCACCAAGCGCTACATCCGCAATTTCGCCCATGAGGTCGAGCCGGAGCAGCTCGTCCCCCGGGTGCGAGCCGAGGCCCGGGCCGGCGATGGCTGGGTCAAGCTCGTCGGCGACTGGATCGAGCGCGGCGTCGGCGACCTCGCGCCGTGCTGGCCGCGCGAGGTCCTCGTCGAGGCCATCGCCGCCGCCCACGAGGCGGGCGCGCGGGTGACGGCGCACTGCTTCGGTGAGGAGTCGTTGGCTGACTTCGCGGCTGCCGGCACCGACTGCATCGAGCACGCGACGGGCTTGGTGCCGGAGACGATCTCAGCCTTCGCCGAGCAGGGCATCGCCATCGTGCCGACCCTCGTCAACATCGAGACCTTCCCCCAGATCGCCGCTCCTGCTGCGGAGAAGTTTCCCGACTACACCCGCCACATGCTGCAGCTGCACGAGCGGCGCTTCGAGACGATCGCTGCTGCCCACGACGCCGGGGTCCCGATCTATGTGGGCACCGATGCCGGTGGCTCCCTGCCTCACGGTCTCGTCGCGCAGGAGATGGAGCTGCTCATCCGGGCCGGCTTCACGACGACGCAGGCTCTGGCTGCTGGGACCTGGGCCTCGCGTTCGTGGCTCGGCCGCCCTGCCATCGCCGAGGGCGAGGATGCCGACCTCGTCGTCCTCGCCGAGGACCCGCGCGAGGACGTGCGTGCATGTGGCACACCGGAGCACGTGATCCTGCGGGGCGCGCGCGTCGGGGGCCGCTGACCCCTTCGCAGGGGATCAGGCAGGGTCGCCGACCAGCTTTCGCTCCGCCTCGGGGGAGCCTGCCGACTCGGCGGCCACCTCGGCGGCCACCTCGACGCGGTGGGCGCGCAGGCTGTAGAGCACGGCGCTGATCCACGCGACCCAGACGAGGGCGTAGACGACCCAGGTGGCTCCGGTGTCGAGCGCCAGGCCGTCCTTGCCGATGATCGTGCGGGCATTGGTCAGGACGATGACGCCACCGACGAGCGAGCCCAGGATGCGCGGAGGGATGGTCCGCACGATCCAGGCGGCGATGGGGGCGGCGATCGCACCCCCGACGAAGAGCATGGCCACCCACGAGAAGTTGATGCCCTGGGAGCCGAGCGCGGCGAGGAAGCCGATGCTCGCGGCGACGGAGACGAGGAACTCGCTCGTGTCGATCGAGCCGATGACCTTGCGCGGCTCCAGTCGACCGCTCGCGAGGATCGCCGGGGTGCCGACCGGTCCCCAGCCGCCGCCACCGGTCGCGTCGACGAAGCCGCCGAAGAGGCCCAGCGGGGTGAGGAAGCGCTTGCGCAGGGGAGTGCCGAGACGGTCCTTGCGCAGGCCCTTGAAGGTGAAGCGGACGAGCACGTACAGACCGAGGGCCAGCAGGATGCCGGACATGAGCGGCTTGGCGGTCGAGGTGTCGAGGCTCGCGAGGAAGGTCGCACCGGCGAAGGCCCCGACGGCACCGGGGGCGCCGATCTTGAGCACGACGGGCCAGTCCACATTGCCGAAGCGCCAGTGCGAGGCCCCCGAGACGAGGGTCGTGCCGATCTCGGCGAGATGCACGGTGGCTGAGGCAGCGACGGGGTTGGTGCCGATGGCGAGCAGGAGCGTGGTCGTCGTGACGCCGTAGGCCATGCCGAGCGACCCGTCGACGAGCTGGGCGAGGAGGCCCACGATGGCGAGGAGGAGGAGCTTGCGCATACGGAGGACTCTTTTCCGTGAGGAGTGTGCGGCGCGACGGGCAGGACGATCTCCCACCTGTTGTGCAGGAGTTTGATCCAACGTTTGCTTATGGGTCAAGTAACGCAGCGTTATGTCTCACGACGTGGGCGGTCGTGACGGCCGCGACCCGGGATACTGGGGCTCATGGACATCTCGGCCCGGTCGGACTACGCGGTCCGCGCGATGCTGACCCTCGCGGTCTCCGGCGACGGGGGGAGGCCGGTCTCCGTCGTGCGGCTGGCCGCAGAGCAGGAGCTGCCACGCAAGTTCCTCGAGGCGATCCTCGCGGACCTGCGTCGCGCGCAGCTCGTCACGAGCCGCATGGGGGCGAGCGGCGGCTACCTGCTCGCGCGGCCGGCGAGCGAGATCGCGGTCGGTGACGTCATCCGGGCCGTCGACGGACCACTGGCCGAGGTCCGGGGGGAGCGCCCGCAGACGACGAGCTACGACGGCGCGGCCACGCACCTGCCGACGCTGTGGGTCGCGGTGCGCTCCAGCGTCCGGTCGGTCCTCGACGGCACGAGCCTCGCCGACGTGCTCGCGGGCGACTTCCCCGACGCCGTCCGGACGGCCGTCGCCGCCCCCGGGGCCTGGGAGAACCGCTGACCGAGGACGAAGGGGAGGTCGCACCGCCACGGTGCGACCTCCCCTTCGTCCTCGGCGTGCGTCAGAGAGCGCCCTTGCGCCACGGGCCGGTGATGGCCAGCGTGATGCCCGGGGTCTGGATGTTGGCGAACATCCAGTTGCCGTTCTTCGGCTCGAAGGTCGAGCCGCACCACTCGGACCCGACGTAGTTGCCGGCCTTGACGGTGCTCCCGGCGAGGTTGTCGCTCGGCAGGACCACGGTGTTCTGGGCGAAGGGGAAGATCTTGCCCGTCGCGGTCAGGCCGTGGAGGTACTCGCTCCCGCTGCCGTCCTCGCACAGGACGATGCCGCCGCGGGGCGAGACGCTGATGTTGTCGGGGTTGTTGAGCGTCTCGGCGCTGGGCGAGGCGATGAGCACCGTGAGGGTCTCGGTCTTGGGGTCGTACTCGAAGACCTGCCCCTGCTTGGCCGGACCACCGCTCGTGGAGACGATGTAGGCGCGGTCGTTGCCCCACCAGGCACCCTCGAGGCGGGCGAACTGCGCGCCGCCCTTGGCGATGCCCTGCTGCACCGTGCTGGTCTCGCCGCGGCCCGGGTCGGGCTGGTCGATGGTGACCCAGGACAGGTCGGTGTAGGTGGTGCCGGTGCCGTCGGAGTACGTCTGGCGCGTCGCCGAGCCGATGGCGAGCATCTGCAGCTCCCCGCCGTCGGCGAGAGTGCCGGGGGTCTTCGGGAGAAATCGGTAGAGGCCGGACGGCGTCGCGTCCTCGGTGAGGTAGACGATGCCCGTCGAGGGGTCGATACAGGTCGCCTCGTGCGAGAAGCGGCCCATCGCCTTGAGCGGGACGCCGTTGCTCTTGCCCTTGGTCGGCACCTCGAAGACGTAGCCGTGGCGGGTGCCGTCGGCGGAGATGTGGGTCGTCTCCTCGCAGGACAGCCACGTGCCCCACGGGGTCGGGCCGCCGGCGCAGTTGGTCCGGGTGCCGGCGAGCGAGGCGTAGGACTCGACGAGCTGGCCCTTGTCCGGGTCGAAGACGAGGGTGGTTGTGCCACCGCCGGCCTCGAGGGCGTCGTAGGCGGGGGAGGCGAAGGCGGGTCCGCCGCCGACCTCGTGGTTGCGCACGAGACGCACGTGCCTGCCGTCGCGGAAGGCGGCCATGCCGTCGTGCGCACCGGGGGTGCGCAGACCGTCGGACATCATCGAGCCCGTCCAACCGAAGCTGATGTACTCGAAGCCCTTGGGCAGGGCGACGAGCTCCAAGCCGGTCGTCTGGTCCTTGGTCGGGCGCAGTGGCCCGTAGTCGGGGCCGAAGGGGGCGCGAGCCATCGGCGCCGCACCGGCGGTGCGCGCGCCGAGGGCGCCCAGCGGGCCGAGGGC
>NZ_BCSS01000071.1 GCF_001570985.1 Janibacter limosus NBRC 16128
ATCCGGCACGCGACCGGGGATGCCCGGGCCGCCCGCCCAGTCGTCGGGACCCCGACCGCCCCAGGCGTCCGGCCCACGGCCACCGCAGTCCACCGGGCCGCAGGCCTCGGGGCCCTTGCCGCCGACGGGCCCACGGCACCAGGGCCGCGGTACCGGACCGACCAAGGCCGGACCGCAGCGCTGGCTCCCGATCATCGCGGGGGTCTGCGGGTTCTTGCTGCTCGTCGCGATCATCGGTACGGCCCTGGCCCTCAACGGCAGGGGCGAGGGCAGCGACACGCCGACCGACACCCAGGCCGGGACCTCCCTGGAGAGCCCGCCGAGCTTCACCATGAAGGTGGACGACTCCCAGCTGATCTACACGATCGACTACCCCGGCTACCAGAAGGGCGATCGCTACCTCGTCAAGGCGGCGCTCTCCGAGGACGTCATCGACAAGGCGACCGCCTACGGCGTCTCCGACATCGACGAGGGCACGGGCACGGGCACCTTTTCCCAGGAGTTCGGCTCGGCGACGCGCCAGTGCGCCCGCGTGCGGGTCCAGCGGGGCGAGGACTACTCGCCGTGGAGCGAGACCGCCTGCGAGGACAAGAGCTGATGTCGACCCGACCCCGCACCACCCCCCTTCCACCGCCCTCGGAGCCGCCGTCCCGGGGGATCCAGGTCGGTCTGCTGCCCTTCGTCGCCAGCATCGTCGGGGTGCTGCTCGTCTGCGGCATCATCGGGGGCGTCCTGTGGGTCACCCGTGATGGCGCCGACGGCCCGGTGTCGACCCACACCGAGGCGTCACAGCCAGGCGGCGCCATCACCGGGACACCCGAGCTCGACGTGCATCTTGATGGTCAGACCCTCGTCTTCACCTTCGAGTACGAGGGGTTGGAGGAGGGCGACTACTTCGAGATCAGTACCGGTGGCGACCCGGACTCGGTCAAGGGGACGCCTGTGCGGGTCGACGGCAGGGAGCTGCGGGTCGGGCTGGCGCCGGGCGTCCAGCAGTGCGGCATGGTCCGGGTCGTGCGCGGCACGCAGAGCTCCGGGTGGTCACAGGTCCAGTGCGAGACGGTGAGGAATTCATGAGTGACAGCGTCGTGACGGTCGACTTCTGCGGGGAGCTGCACGAGGCCCCCCGGGAGGGCAAGCTGACGATCGGGCGAGAGGGTGACCTCGAGATCGACGACAACCCCTTCCTGCACCGCCACTTCCTCCAGATCACCCACGAAGGGGGGTGGTGGTGGTTGACCAACATCGGCACCACCCTCACCGCGACCGTGGCCGACAAGAAGGGCCTCTTCCAGGCGTGGCTCAGCCCGGGCGCGCGGATCCCTCTCGCCTTCGAGCGGGTCACGGTGTGGTTCACCGCGGGTCCGACGACCTATGACTTCGACGTGCTCGTCGACAACCCGAGCTTCATGAGCATCGACAACGAGGTGCTCCTGCCGCAGAAGGGCGGGGAGACGACGGTCGGACGCGTCTCCCTCACCCCTGACCAGAAGCTGCTGGTCGTCGCCCTCTGCGAGGACTTCCTCAAGCGTGATGGTGCCGGTCAGGGCACGATCCCGAGCTCTGCCGTGGCCGCCGGGCGTCTGGGGTGGAAGGTCACGAAGTTCAACCGCAAGCTCGACAATGTCTGTCAGAAGCTGGCCGACGCGGGCATCCGTGGCCTCCACGGCGGTCCGGGCAAGCTCGCGAGCAACCGCAAGTCACGTCTGGTCGAGCACGCCCTGTCCACGCGGATGGTGACGGACGATGATCTGGTGCTCCTCGAGGGTCTGACCGAGACGGAGGAGAAGACCGGGGGATGAGCGTGCAGGGGAGCGGGGCGGCCGAGGGGACCGCCGGTGCCCGGGGACGTCGACGTCCTGTGTGGCTCCGGGCGATCTCGGGTGTCCTCGTGTCCTTGCTGGTCGTCGTCGCGGGGATCCTCGCCGTGCGAGCCGATGGCGAGCCGGTGCACGATGTCGCGCTGACCGATGGCAGCATCTGGGTCTCGGGCGGCCGATCCGGCTACTGGGCGCGTGTCAACACGGGTGCGCACGGCTTCGACCTGGTCATGCAGGGAGCTGAGTCGAGGCAGAGCGCGGCAACCCGGCGTCCCGACATCCTGCAGGACGGGCGCAATGCGGTCGGCGTCACGAGCGACCTGCGCCTGGTCGCCTTCGACTCGCGCACGGGCGAGCCCATCGATGGTGAGGTGCAGGTCCCTCCCCCGACCTATGCCACCGGCGTCGACTTCCATGAGCCCGGACTGGTCGCGATGCACGGCAACACCTTGGCCGTGGTGGATCAGGCCACCGGTCGGGTGTGGGCCAAGCGGCTCGATCCCAAGGGCGGTACGCCCATCGGTGATCTCCTGGACACTGGTGAGCTGGCCACGGCAGGACCCAACGCGAGCGTCACGGTCGATGTCGGTGGCGATGTCATGGTCGTCTCTGCCGAGACCGGCACCGTGGTCGAGATCCCGGCCGACGGAGCGGGATTCGGCTCCCCCGAGCGGACCGACCTGGGCTTCACGGGTGGCCGCGCGGCGGACATCACTGCCGTCGGGGACGCCTGGGTGGTCCTCGACCTCGAAAAGGGCGAGATCCACGCCGAGGGGCTGGACAAGCCTCAGGGGCTGCCGGGAGAGTCGCAGGACACGGCTGGCGTGACCCTCACCATGGCAGCACTCCAGCAGGCCGGACCGACGAGCGGTGTCGTCGGGTACCAGACGAGGGAGCGCGCCGGGTTCGTGCGCATCACCGAGGAGTACGGGGTCTCGGACGGCGAGGTCGGCGTCATCTCGGGGATGGACGACACGGAGAGCCGGCTCCGGTACCAACGGATCTCCGAGCCGGTGGTCAACGGCGACTGCCTGTACGCAGCCTGGGGCGACGGCGACGCGGTCCGGTGGGGCGCCGCGTGCGGGACCGTGGAGGTACCGGCTGTGGAGCTGTCGATCTCCGGGACCTTCTCGCGTCGTCACGGTGTGGCGGTCCGCCACAATCGCGGGCAGGTGCTGCTCAACGACCTGGACACCGGGCACGTCTACGACCTGTCGCTGACCGGGGACCTGCGGATCGACGCCTGGCCCGCAGACCCCTCCGGTGACACGCCACAGGTCTGGGTCCCCGGTGAGGCCCCGGCACCCACGAGCACCTCGAAGACGTCGACCTCCACCGCCACCAAGACGTCGAAGAAGACCACGAAGACGTCCAAGAAGAAGACGTCGAAGAAGAAGTCGTCGAGCACGAAGTCCACGAAGACATCCGGATGAGGAAGCAGGAACGATGAGCGTCTCCCAGGAGCAGGCCGGCTGGTTCAGCCAGGCCTTCCAGCAGATGGTCGGCAACATCGACCAGGTCATCCTCGGCAAGCAGCACGTGGTGCGGCTCGCCCTCACCTGCCTGCTGTCCGAGGGGCACCTGCTGCTCGAGGACTACCCGGGTACGGGCAAGACCCAGCTGGCCCGGGCCGTGGCGGCCACCGTCCAGGGCAGCAGCAGCCGGATCCAGTTCACTCCCGACCTGCTGCCGAGCGATGTCACGGGTGTGACGATCTATGACCAGCAGAGCAAGAAGTTCGACTTCCACCGCGGGCCGATCTTCGCCTCGATCGTCCTCGCTGACGAGATCAACCGGGCCTCGCCCAAGACCCAGTCGGCTCTACTCGAGGTCATGGAGGAGGGGCGCGTGACGATCGACGGCGTCACCCACGACGTGGGTTCGCCCTTCATCGTCGTCGCGACCCAGAACCCCATCGAGCAGGCCGGCACCTACCGGCTCCCCGAGGCCCAGCTCGACCGATTCCTCATGAAGACCTCGCTGGGCTATCCCGACCACGAGGCGACCGTCGCCGTGCTCGCCGACTCCGCCCGCCGGGACCGCACCAAGGGCCTGCGCCCGGTCGTCACCGCTGCGGTCGTCGGTGACATGGCCAAGCTCGCGGACCAGGTCCACGTCGACGCCGCGATCCTGGCCTATGTCTCCCGCATCGCAGAGGAGACCCGGCGCCACCGCGATGTGCGGCTGGGCCTGTCGGTGCGAGGCTGCCTTGCCTTCGTGCGCTGCGCCAAGACCTGGGCGGTCAGTCAAGGCCGCACGCACGTTGTCCCCGACGACATCAAGATGCTCGCCGAGCCCGTCATGAGCCACCGGCTGCTCCTGTCGGCCGAGGCGGAGTTCGCCGGCGTGCAGGTCACCGACGTCATCGGCAAGATCCTCGGCGAGGTCGCCCCGCCGACCGAGCGCGTGGCCTGAGGTCCTTCCGCCGATGACCTCAGGACTGCCGACGCCACCGCCCGACGCCCCTCGTGGGCGCGGCCGGGTGCGCCAGGACGCCCCACCGAGCGGTGGTGGCCGTGATGACGAGGACCGCCTGGAGCGCATGGCGACGTCGACGCGTCAGCGTGCGACGGGAACCCGTCGCACGGTCACCCTCCCCGGTGCTTCAGTGCTGGCTGCGGGCAAGGGGGCTGGTCGAGCCGTCCGTCAGGGGGTCTTTGTGACCGACGAGCGGGTGCGCCGCACGTGGTTCGGTGGCCGGCTGGACTGGATCACGCCGCTCGGCTGGACCCTCGTCGGGTTGGGACTGCTCCTGTGGTTGCTCGGTGCCCTGCTCGGGTGGGTCGAGCTGACGATCATGGCGGCGACGGCTCTCACCCTCGTCGTGCTGTGCGTCCTGGTCTCCCTGGGACGGCATCGGGCCGATGTCGAGCTCGTCGTCGAGCCGCTGCGGTCGGACATCGGAGATCTGGCGCAGGGCCACATCATGCTGACCAATGTCTCGCGGCGCACGATGCTGCCCTCGCTCGTGCGCCTGCCCGTCGGTGACACCGAGGAGTTCATCCCGGTGCCCTTGCTGCGCAAGGGCGCTGCGCATCGCATCTCCTTCCCGATCGCGACGCCTCGTCGCGGAGTCATCCCGGTCGGCCCACCGACGACCGTCCTGGGCGATCCGCTGGGGATCACCCGTCGCACGACGACCTTCGGCACCCACCAGCTGATGCAAGTCCACCCACGCCACATCGCGCTCGAGTCCGGGGCGCACGGTCTGCTGCGTGACCTCGAGGGCGAGGTCACGCCGGAGCTGTCCATGGCTGACATCTCCTTCCACGCCCTGCGCGAGTACGAGCCGGGCGACGATCGACGGCACGTGCACTGGAAGTCCTCGGCCAAGCACGACAAGCTCTTCGTGCGCCAGTTCCAGGAGACCCGACGCTCACACCTCGGGATCGTCGTCGACACCGATCCCGCGATGTACACCGATGGCGAAGGGGGCGTGGAGACCTCCATCGCCGTCGCCGCCTCGCTCATGGTCCAGTCGATCAAGGACGAGCAGGAGGCGACGATCGTGTGCAATGACGGGTTCGCCTCGCGGACCACCGTGCCCCTCGTCCTCGACACCCTGACGACGGCGAGCGTGGGCCGCGTCGACCTCGTCCGCTCCGCGCGGGCCGTGGGTCAGCGGGCCCCGGACTCCTCGGTCGCCGTGCTCTGCACCGGGCCCGGCCGGGCCTTCCTCGAGATCCAGCAGTGTCTGGGCGAGTTCGAGACCGAGGTGCACAAGGTGGCTGTCGTCGTCGACCCCCGGTCGCGCACCACCCTGCGCCGGGTCCGGGGCCTGAGCGTCATCACCATCAGTCAGCTGGCCGACCTGGGACGCGTCGTCGGAGGGTTGGTGCCCGCATGAGCCGTGCGAGCGCTGACATGAGTCTGATGGGGGCCCCCAAGCCGGGGATGATCAAACCCCAGCTCACCGCCAAGCACAAGATCCGGGCGACGCTCGGGCGCATGCGACCCGGGCGGGAGCACTGGGTCGACACCGTCTTCACCATCGCTGTCGTCGCCTGCGCGCTCCTCGGCCTGCGCACCGTCCTCTTCGGCTGGGAGTGGTGGCAGGCGGCCGCGGCCGGGGTGCTCCTCGGGCTCGTCATCGGTCACGTGCAGGGAACCTACCGGTGGCCACTCATCGCGATCACCGCACTCGGTGCGGTCATGTACTTCCTCCTCGGTGGGCCCCTGGCGGTCAGGGACGACCTGAAGTGGGGCTTCCTCCCCACGGGGCAGACCTTCAAGGACCTGGCCGCTGGACCGACCAGCGGCTGGATGGACCTGCTGACCCTGGTGCCTCCGGTGGACGCCCGCGGCCAGCACCTCGCCGTGGCCTTCTTCCTCGCCCTCCTCGGGACCGCCGTCACCTACTCCACCGCCCGGGTCACCCGATCCCGACTGCGGCTGGTGCTGCCCCCCTTAGTCCTGCTCGTGGTGACGATCGCTCTCGGGACGATGCAGCCGGCGGCCCAGTGGGTGCAGGGTCTGGCCCTGGGGCTGCTGCTCGTCCTGTGGCTGTCGCTGCGCGACCACCTCGACCCCGACATCGGCATCGCCCGCCCCGGGGCCCGCAGGCCGGCCATCTCCCGCATCGTCGCCGGCGCCGTGCTCCTCGGCATCGCCGCGCTCATCGGGTCGCTGGTCGGCCCGCACCTGCCGGGTCTCGGCTCGAGCGACGAGCGTCGGGTCGTGCGCACCGGCATCGTGCCGGGCCACGACGCCAACGTGCTCGCGTCCCCGCTCTCCCAGTACCGGGAGTTCACCGAGTCCAGCGCGACCGGCCTCTACGACCGACAGATCCTGCAGGTGGACGGGGTGCCCGCGACCACGCCGATGCGGCTGGCCACCCTCGACACGTGGGACGGGTCGACCTGGGGCATCGCCGGGCGGGGCCACTCGCGGGCCGACGCCGGTCGGGCCTTCCAGCAGTTCGGTCGCCGCGTCGGTGTGCTCGCCAGCGGGACCACGACCCAGGTCCGCGTCACGGTCCCCGACGACGGCTACACGGGCCCGTGGATCCTGACGACCGGACGGGTCGAGGGCATCGAGTTCCTCGGGTCCTCGCAGGAGCGCCTCGAGGGCGAGGCGTGGCTCAATCTCAGCACCAACACGGTCCTCGTGCCGCCCAAGATCGGGCCCGGCGACGTCTACGAGGTGCGCACCGAGCTACCGCCCCCCGGGGCCGGGGCCCTGCCGGAGCGACTGCCCGTCGCGGCGGGCAGCATGCCGATCAGCGGAGACTCCTCCTTCGTCGACGGACGGATCCAGGCGTGGAAGGGGGACGCGACCGACAGCTGGGGACAGTTCCGCAACATCGCGACGACGATGCGCCAGGAGGGGACCTACACCGACGGCACGTCGTCGACGAGCGACGCACCGATCGACGAGGGCGAGCGGGCCGAGCTCGCCCGATCAGGACAGGTCTTCCCAGCGGGCCACGGGCTCGGGCGTCTCGATGACTTCCTCAACTCGGACCCTCTCGCCGGCGATGACGAGCAGTACTCCTCGACGCTCGCGCTCATCGGCAACCGGCTGGGCATCCCCACCCGGGTCGTCGTCGGCGCGACCGCCACGGACGACGGTGTGATCCGGGGGCGTGACATCCACGCGTGGGTCGAGGTCCGGCAGGCGGACGGCCACTGGTTCCAGGTCCTGCCGCAGACCTTCATCCCCGACATGAGCGAGCAGGCCGTCCCCGCGGGGACGGTCCCGACGCAGTGGGAGGCGCCCGCGGTCGAGCCGCCCCCGCCGCCGCCCCCGCCGCCGCCGG
>NZ_BCSS01000072.1 GCF_001570985.1 Janibacter limosus NBRC 16128
CTCGTGCGAGCCGTGGAGGAGGGCCGCCTCGGGGCGAGCAGCTCGATCCGCGGCCGGATGCTCGATCTCGGCGGGGACGCGAGCTGGCGCTCACCGGGCGGTCGAGGCACGACGGTCACGCTCACCCTCGCGGCACCGTACGTGGCAGGCTCCACCCCATGAGCGAGCCTTCCACCCCACTCACGGTCCTCGTCGCTGATGACCACCCGTTGTGGCGAGACGCCCTGGTCCGCGACCTCGAGGAGGCGGGGTTCGACATCGTCGGCACCGCGGCCGATGGTCCCTCCACCGTGCGGCGCACGAGGGCGACCGTGCCCGATGTCCTGGTCCTCGACCTCAACCTGCCCGAGCTGCGTGGTGACGAGGTGTGCACGGCGATCAGCGACCTGACCACCAAGGTGCTGATCCTCTCCGCGAGCGGTGAGGAGCACGACGTCCTCGCGGCCGTCAAGGCCGGGGCGAGTGGCTACCTGGTCAAGTCGGCCTCGCCCGCCGAGATCCGCGACGCCGTGACGGCGACCGGCGCCGGCGACGCGGTCTTCACCCCGGGCCTCGCCGGGCTCGTGCTCGGGGAGTTCCGTGAGATGAGCAGCCGGGCTCGCACCGAGCCGGAGCCGGCGCAGGAGACCTCACGGGTCCCGGAGCTCACCGAGCGCGAGACGGAGATCCTGCGCTATGTCGCCATGGGGATGACCGCCAAGGAGATCGCGGCCGACCTGGTCCTGTCCCACCGCACGGTCCAGAACCACGTGCAGAACATCCTCGGCAAGCTCCACCTGCACAACCGGGTGGAGCTGACCCGCTTCGCGATCAGCCGGGGCCTCGACCAGCCGGAGTGACCTCCCTTCGTCCTCTGGTTGGACGGGTGCACGGCCTGCGGAGGACGCGGCCTATCCTTGGCAGGTGACCACCGCAGTGCCCTCCTCCATGTCCCCAGCCACGATCACCAGCGACCTGCCTGCAGCGCAGCAGCCCAACTGGCCCGACCGTGCTGTCCTCGACGACGCCGTCGCGAAGCTGGCAACCTATCCGCCCCTCGTCTTTGCGGGGGAGTGCGACAACCTGCGCGACCGGATGGCCGCGGCCTCCATCGGTGAGGCCTTCGTGCTCCAGGGCGGCGACTGCGCCGAGACCTTCGTGCACGCCACCGCCGACAACATCCGCGACCGCATCAAGACCGTGCTGCAGATGGCGGCCGTGCTCACCTACGGCGCGGGCATGCCCGTCATCAAGATGGGCCGGATGGCGGGCCAGTTCGCCAAGCCCCGCAGCAAGGACACCGAGACCCGCGACGGCGTGACCCTGCCGGCCTACCGCGGCGACATGGTCAACGACTTCGCCTTCACCCCCGAGTCGCGCAACCCCGACCCGGGCCGTCTGCTGCGCGGATACCACACGAGCGCCTCGACGCTGAACCTCGTGCGCGCCTTCACCCAGGGTGGCTTCGCCGACCTGCGCGGGGTGCACGACTGGAATGTCGGCTTCGTCTCCAATGCCGCCAACCGCCGCTACGAGGGCCTGGCCCACGAGATCGACAAGGCGATGCGCTTCATGGCCGCCTGCGGGGTGGACTTCGAGGCGATGCGGGCGACCGAGTTCTGGTCCGCCCACGAGGCGCTGCTCCTGGACTACGAGCGGCCGATGACCCGCGTCGACTCGCGCACCGGCGACCTCTACGACACCTCCGGCCACTTCCTGTGGGTCGGGGAGCGCACCCGTCAGCTCGACCACGCGCACCTCGACTTCGTCAGCCGGATCCGCAACCCCATCGGGATGAAGGTCTCGGACAAGGCCGACCCCGACGAGCTGCTGCGGATCATCGACCTGCTCGACCCGCACCGCGAGCCGGGCCGTCTGACCTTCATCACCCGGATGGGCTCGGGCAAGATCCGCGACGCGATGCCCGCGATCGTGGAAAAGGTCCGTGACTCCGGCGCCATCGTCACGTGGATCTGCGACCCGATGCACGGCAACACCTTCGAGTCGACGTCCGGCTTCAAGACCCGCGACTTCGACGACGTGGTCGACGAGGTGCGTGGCTTCTTCGAGGTGCACCGCTCCCTCGGCACCGTCCCGGGTGGCCTGCACATCGAGCTCACCGGCAATGACGTCACGGAGTGCCTCGGCGGCGCCGAGCGGATCCTCGACGAGGACCTCAACAAGCGCTACGAGAGCGTCTGCGACCCGCGTCTGAACCACCAGCAGAGCCTCGAGCTGGCCTTCCTCACCGCGGAGATGCTCAGCCAGCGCTGATCCCAGCCACGATCGATGGCCCGTCACCGGTACACGGTGGCGGGCCATCAGCGTCTGAGCGAGGGGGTGGGCCCGGGGCGGGTGGTCAGACGACGAGGATCGTGACGGTGGAGCCCTTGGGAGCGCTGCCGCTGCCGGGGCGGGAGGCGCGGACCTCGTCGAGGGGGCCACCCAGGAAGGTCTGCACCGACACCTTGAAGCCGGCGTCCTGCAGCTTTTTGGTCGCGGCGGCACGGCTGAGGCCGTTGACGTCGGGGACCGCCACCATCTCGGGCCCCTTGGACACCGTGATCGTCACCGTCTCCCCGGGCAGGAGCGTCCCGCTCGTGGGGCTCTGGCTGACGACCGCGCCCTTGGCCACCGAGGTGGAGTAGACCTCGTCGGCCTCGGTCACCTCGAGGTCGGCGTCCTCGATGGCGGTCGTGGCATCGGCCGCGGACTTGCCGGTGACACTCGGGACGGCGACCGGCTCGGGGCCCTTGGAGATCACCAGGTTGACCGTGGCGTCACGCTTGAGGCTCGTGCCCGCGGCAGGGCTGGAGGAGACGACCTGCCCCGTGGGGACCTCGGCGTCCCATGCCTGGGACGTCGTGCCGATGGTGAGGTGCTTCGCCTTGAGGTCTGCTGTCGCCTGCGAGGTGGTCCGGCCGTCGAGATCGGGGACTTCGTAGCGCTCAGGGCCCTTGGAGAAGACGACGGTGACATCGCTGCCCTTGGACAGCTGCGTGCCGATCGGCGGGTTGGAGGTGATCGCGTCCCCCTCCGGCACCTTTTCGTCGAAGGCGCGCTGCTCGGTGAGCGTGAGCTCGTGCTGCGTCAGGATGGACTCGACGTCCTCCTGGGACTGACCGGCCAGCTCGGGGACGAGGACCGTGCTGCCCGGCCCCTCCTGGGTCCACCACCAGCCACCGCCGGCCGCGATGAGTCCGGCGAGCAGGAGGGCCACGAGGACACCTCGGCCACGTCGACGGCGTCGCGAAGGGGGTACCTGCTCCGTCGTCGTGTCGTCGCGACCGCTGCCGGCGGCGGTCGTCGCGATGGCGGTCGTCGGTCGCGGTCGGGCGTGGGCGATGGTCGCCGTGCCTGCCACGGCCGCTCGGCGCTCGGCCGGTGGGCGACGGTCCAGCTGGTCAGGGGTCAGATCGGCGCGCACCCGTTGGAGCTCGGCGAGATAGCCACCTGCGTCGCGGGGTCGCTCGTCGGGGTCGCGGTGGGTCGCCAGGGCGACGAGGTCGTCCAGCTCGGGCGGCAGTCCGTCGACGACCTCAGAGGGCACGGGCAGTGACCCGTGGACGTGCTGGAAGGCGACGTGGATCGGGGACTCGCCCTCGACCGCGCGCTGACCGGTGAGCAGCTCGAAGAGGATGAGCCCTGCGGCGTAGACGTCGCTGCGCGCATCGGCGATGCCCCGCTCGACCTGCTCGGGGGAGAGGTAGGCGACGGTGCCGAAGAGCACGCCGTCCTCGGCCGTGGTGGTCTGGGAGGTGACCGCTCGGGCCAGCCCGAAGTCCGCGACCTTGATCGGGCCGCGGTCGGCGATGAGCACGTTTTCGGGCTTGACGTCGCGGTGGATGTAGCCGGCCTCGTGCGCGGCGGCCAGGCCGGTGAGGACCGGCTCGAGGATGTCGAGCGCGGCCCGCGGTGTGAGGGCGCCCTCTGCGTCGATGACTGCCCGGGCGGTCCGGCCTTCGATGTACTCCATCGCGAGGAAGACCTGACCGCCGTCCTCGCCCTGGTCGAAGACGGGCACGACATTGGGGTGGCTCAGTCGCGCCGCGGAGCGGGCCTCGCGACGAAATCGTGAGACGAAGGTGTCGTCTGCCGCGAGATCGGGGCGCATGACCTTCAGCGCCACCTCCCGGTCCAGCCGGGTGTCGGTGGCGAGCAGGACGGTCGCCATCCCGCCGTCGGCGAGGTGGCGCAGGACCCGGTACCGGCCGTCGACGAGTTCGCCGACGAGCGGGTGGGTGGATGCGGTGGTCACGCCCAAAGTCTAGGTTCGCCCCCTTCGTCCATCCGTCACATCCGTGTTCGGAGCGCCTTGACGTTCTTCACGTACTGCTTGGTGTCCGAGTACATGCCGTTGGACTCCACGGACGCCAGACCCTGGTAGTACCCGGCGATGGCCTCGTCGGTGCTGTCGGCCTGCTGGGTGAGCACCTTGAGCAGGAGGACGCCGGCGGTGATGTTGTCGTCGGTGTCGAGCAGATCGAGCTGACGGCCGGCCATCTGGGAGGTCCACTCGCCGGTGCTGGGGATGACCTGCATCGTGCCGACGGCATTGGCCACGGAGACCTGGCGCTGGTTCCACCCGGACTCCTGGTAGGAGATGGCCAGAGCGATCGACGGGTCGAGACCGTGCTTGCGCGAGATGCGGGTGATCTTGGCCTTGGTCTCGGCGCGGCTCGGAACGGAGCGCGTGGAGAGGGTGCGGCGGTTGCGGTCAGCGGCGTCGACGATCGTGTCGGAGTAGGTGCGGCCGGCGAAGGTGTTGTTCTTCTTCGCGGGCGTCGCGTGGGAGGAGCTCTTGGGCGTGCCGGTGACCTTGAGCTTGGTCCCCGGGTGGATGAAGTCGCCGCTGGAGATGCCGTTCAGCTTGGCCAGGCGCGCGACGCTCATGTCGTGCCGCGCGGCGATACCGCTGAGGGTCTCGCCGTCGCGGACCGTGTGGGTGGACGTGCTCGACGTGCGGCTGGACGTGGCGCGCTTGGCCGGCTTGGCAGCCGTGCCAGTGACCCGCAGCTTGTCCCCGGGGTGGATGAACGTGCCGCTGAGGTCGTTGAGGGAGCGGAGACGCTCGACGCTCATGTGGTGCCGGGCGGCGATCCCGGTCAGGGTGTCGCCGCTGCGCACGACATAGGTGCGGGTGGAGCCGGAGCGTGACGGCTTCGAGGACGAAGGGGAGGTGGAGCCGGAGCGGCCAGGGATCCGCAGCTTTTGTCCCGGGTGGATGAACTCGTCGGCCGACAGGCTGTTGCGTGAGAGCAGGGCCGAGGGGGAGATGCGGTAGCGGGCCGCGATGTCGTAGATCGTCTCGCCGTCGCGCACGGTGTGGTGCCGTGCGCTCTGGGTGGCGGACGTCTGCGTCGTGGTCTCGGCAGACAGGTCGATCACCGGGGTGACGGGGACGGCGGGGATGGTGACGAGGAGTGGAAGGACCATGTGGGGGACTCCGATGTCGGGGGCAGGGGAACGCCCTTGGGGCGGGAGACATGGCGACTGTGGCGCCTGTTGCTGCTGTGACGGATGTGGCTTCTGCGTCGACGGTACCGAAGATGAGCGCGGATCGCGCGTCGTCCGGCGTGTGACACGCCTCGGTGTATGGCGGTCGAGGCTGGCTCTGACACACTGGCCGGCGTGAATGACACCCCTGATCTTGAGACCTGGCTGTCCCTTCCCGAGGTCGCGGAGCGCCTCGACGTGCGGCTGTCCGATGTGCGTCGGATGGTCGATGAGCGGCAGCTGATCGCCCTGCGCCGTGGGGAGCGGAATGTGCTCCACGTGCCGGAGGCCTTCCTCGGGGCGGAGGGGCCTCTGCCCGAGCTGGTCGGGACCTTCACGGTGCTGGGCGATGCCGCCTTCTCCGACGAGGAGATCATCGAGTGGATGTTTGCCCGGGACGAGACGCTGCCCGGCGGGCCCACCCCGATCGAGGCACTGCGGGCGGGGTTCAAGACCGAGGTCCGCCGCCGCGCGATGGAAGAGGCGTAGAGGCAGAGCGGTCTGTTTGCGCCTCCGTCGTGACTCGTGGTGTGAATCAGCCTTCGGTGGTCAGGCGGGTTTTGGTGCCGACGATGGTGAGGGTGTCGGTTGGTTCGTCTTGGAGGTCGGCGGTGGTGGCGATGTCTTGCCAGGTGCCGCCGTTGACGCGGTATCGGCCGGTCAGGCGGGCGTCGACCTTGATGTTCACGGTGCCGGTGTCGGTGTAGGTATGGGTGATGTCGCCGTCGGGGTAGGTGCCTCCGGTGCTGGTGGTCCAGTTGGAGTGGGTGCCGTCGCCGAAGTCGTAGCGGTAGTCCTGGGCGTCGACTGTGAACTCGATGGTCCACGACAGGAGCTTGACGGGTTGGCTGGTGTCGCCGGGTTGTAGGTCGGTGTTGTCGGGCCAGTTGGCGGCATAGAAGGTCTTGAGGTTCTTGAGGGTCTTCATGCCCACGGGTTGAACGGTGACGCTCGGCTTGCTGAAGGGGAGCTGCTTGAAGGCGGTCTGGATCTGGCCGAGAGTGGGGACCGGTGGGGCCTGGATCGGGACGACCAGAGGCGGTTGACCGGGGCCTTGGTCGATGGTCACGGAGTCGGGCACGCCGCATGAGAGTCTCGTGGGTTCCCACGCTCCGTCGTTGACGCTGACGTACGTGACGGTGGGCGGCTGGAAGTAGTTGGGATTGCCGGAGAGGGTCGAGCAGCCCGCGCGGGTACCGGTGCACTCGCTCATGGAGTTGTCGCAGTCGTCGTACTTGACCTGGACCTTGTCCTTGGGCTTGGCGCCCTTGATGTCGGTCGAGACGATGTTGGCCGACAGTGCCCGACCAGAAGGGAGCGCCGGGGCGCCACCGGTTCGCGCGCCCTTTAGGAGGCCTGGGCTCGCGCCGGGAGTCACATGGTGCTCTTCCACAGAGGCTTCAGCGCCGATGTCAGAAATGTCCACATCGGGGTCCTCGTCGCCTGCAGCTGATTGCACCGAGAGAAATACAGTGAAGACTGAGGCGAGCGCCACGGTGACGATGTGCTTTGTCACGTGACGATCCAATCGAGCATCTGCCACCGGCCGTCCTGCCAGATCACGTGTTCAGTGAGTGTGTAGTTGATTGCCTTGACGTTGCCGTTTTCCTTGCCGTCCTTGTCCACGCGCTTGTGGGCGGCAACTTTCACCTCCATCGACACCTTGTAGCCAGTGTCGGGACGTTCGACAGCCTTGACTCGAGAGACTGTGTAGGGATTCATGCTCCGTGACCAGCCCTTGGCGTGCTCTTTGTCAATGTTGTTGACCGCGGTGCTGCACACATTGCAGTCCTTGGCATCCAGTTGCTTGACGGAGCTGGTTTCTCCCGTGTGGCTAGCTTCGCCCAAGGCCTCGTAGTAGTACTTCCCAAAGGCCGCAGCGCCAGCCTTGGTCTCCTCGCGGGCAGCGTCGGGCAGATCGCTGGGCATCTCAGGCCCGTCGCTGCTTGCGCTGGTGGACGAGGAGCTCGTGCTCGACCCAGATGCGCTGGTGGTGGAGGAGTCGCCCGGCAGGGGTGAGACGGTGGTCGAGGAGGTCGGCTCGACGGGCTCGTCCTCGCCACACGCGGCCAAG
>NZ_BCSS01000073.1 GCF_001570985.1 Janibacter limosus NBRC 16128
TCGCCCGCCGCACCTCGGTCGAGAGCACCGTCGAGGTCGGCTCGGCGACGATGGAGCGGCGCACCCGCCGCTCGGCCAAGGGCAAGGGCTTCCGCTTCCGCGTCGTCCCCGGCGACAACGCCGCGACCCGGCTGGGTGCCCTCGACGAGGTCTTCCACGACGACCCGGTCGACGGGATCCTGCACGTCGTCGCCAACGGCCACGCCACTGCGCGACGCCCCGCGGGCACGACCGGCACGGCTGTGGCCACCCGCGAGCAGCAGCTGGCCGCCGAGCTCGAGGACTGGACGATCACCTCGCACCGGATCGCGTCGATGGCCCTGCGCCGCGACCGACCGGTGTGGCTGATCATCGTCGTCACCAAGGCCGACCTCTTCCCCGACGGGATCGACGACGCGGTCGCCTACTACTCCCCCGGCAGCGGTTCCCCCTTCGCCTCCAAGCTCGACGAGCTGCGCTCCCTCGCCGGAGGTGCCCGCCTGTCCGTCGACGTCCTGCCGATGTGCACCGAACCCAGCGAGGCGACCGGCAAGTCCGCCCGCAAGGACGCCGGCAAGCGGTGCAGCGCCATGCTCGCCGCCCTCGAGTCGCGGATGGCCCAGCTCAGCGGCCACGTCTGACCACCAGCTCCACCCGTAGACCCCTGCTCACCGATGGACGCGGACGCGCTGGCGATTCATCCGCGCGTTGACCTCCGCCAGGCGCGGGGTGCTCAGAAGGTGTGGCGAAGGGGGTAGCCACTCACCCCGTCGTCATCGGTGCGCGTGGCGAGCAGGTGGGTCAGCTCGACGTCATTGCGCTCGAAGCCGATCCGCGAGCCCACCATGTACAAACCCCACAGGCGGGCGGTGCCCTCGCCGACCTCGGCGACCGCCTCGTCCCAGTTGTCGACGAGGTTGTCGACCCAGCCGGCGAGCGTGCGGGCGTAGTGCATGCGGAAGTTCTCCGCATGCTGCAGCTCGAGGCCGGCGTCCTGCATCTGCACGAGCAGCGCTCCGGCTCCGGTGAGCTCCCCGTCGGGGAAGACATAACGGTCGATGAAGGCCCCGGTGCGCGTCGAGCGGTTGTGGTCGCGCGTGATGGAGTGGTTGAGCAGCCGCCCGTGGGGACGCAGCTTGCCGCGCAGGGCGGCGAAGTAGGCCGGGTAGTTGCGCGCCCCGATGTGCTCGGTCAGACCGATCGAGCTCACCGCGTCGAAGTCCCCCTCGGGCACGTCCCGGTAGTCCATGAAGCGCACCTCAGCGAGATCGCCGAGCCCCTCACGGTCGATGGCCAGCTTGGCCCAGTCGGCCTGCGCCCTCGAGAGGGTGACCCCGAGTGCCTTGACCCCGTGGTGCTTGGCCGCGTGGATCACCATGCCGCCCCACCCGCAGCCGACGTCGAGCAGCCGCTGCCCGGGTTGCAGGTCGAGCTTGCGGGAGACGAGCTCGTACTTGTGCGCCTGCGCCTCCTCGAGCGTCGCATCGGCCGTCGGGAAGACCGCGCACGTGTAGGTCATCGACGGGCCCAGGACCATCTCGTAGAAGCGGTTGGACACGTCGTAGTGGTGGTGGATCACCTCGGCGTCACGGGCACGGCTGTGCCGCACGCCCTCGACGACGCGGCGCCAGCGCGGCAGGTGCTCCTGGGGCGGGATCGGCGGCGGGTTGAGGTGTGCCCAACCGAACCCACGCACGAGCTTGAGTGCCTCGGCCGGCCCGGGGATGCGCCAGCGGTCGGTGCTGCTCATGAGGTCCAGGACCGGGTAGAGGTTGCCGGGGTGGAAGCCAGTCCCGACGAGGTCGCCCGCGACCCAGGCCCGGGCGAATCCGAGGTCACCAGGAGCGGTGAGCAGGTACCGCAGGCCCCGCTCGGTGCGCAGGTGCACGCTGATGTCGGCATCTGCCGGGCCCGCCGTACTGCCGTCGTACGCCGTCAGCCGCACGGGGAGGTCGGCCGGCATGACGCCGGCGACGGCTTCAGCGATCTTGATCGTGCTCACTGGGTCTGCACCACCTTGTCGTAGAGGTCGGTCAGTCGGCCGGCCGGGTCGTATCGCCGCTGGACCGCAGCGAGGTTGGCACCGTCGTAGAGGCGGTCGAAGACGTCACGGGGGTAGAAGGCCTCGGAGTAGAGCGACTTGTGCCCGCCGAGCTCGAGGACCTTGCTCTCGATGGCCCGGTTGGTCGGGCCCTGCGGGGCATCGTCGCCGACGTGGACCGTGCCCCAGAAGCCGACGTTGACATAGGTGCGGTCCGGGTCGAGGGGGTACGAGGGCCACGGGCGGGCCTCGGCGCCACCACGCAGGCGAAGGGGGCAGAGCCAGACCGGTCGCATGCCCACCTCCGCGTCGAACCAGGCGAGGAACTGCGGCAGCTGCTCGCTGGGCACCTCGATGTCCTGGATGACCCGCTCGCGCTGCGGCCGACCGGCCCTGCGGTCGAGGCGGCCCACGATGTCGAAGCGCTGGTCGAGACCGACGAGCCTGTGGTAGACGTCGGAGCGGCGCCATCGGCGTGGCCAGACCCGGCGGACGGACGGGTTCTGCACCCCGAAGGCGCCGGAGCACCAGAACCAGTCGGTGTCCCACCGCCACAGGTAGTCGTGCATCGTCAGCAGGTCGCTCGTGCGCTCCTGCAGCGAGCGGTAGTAGATCTGCTGACCGGTGTAGTCGCTCGTCGGTCCCGTGTCGTGCGTCCACGTGGCGAGGGTCAGGTAGATCTCGTCCGGTGTGAACGCGGCGCCATCGAGCCCGTCGACGCGCACGCCCTCGTGCTCACCGGACGCGACGATCGTGTCGATCGCGTCGGTGGCTGACTGCGCGTCGTGAAATCGCAGGTGCCGCAGGGCGACCTGCGGCGGCACGGCCTCCAGCTCGATGTGCAGTCGCACGGCGTAGCCGAGCGAGCCGTAGGAGTTGGGGAAGGCGAAGAAGAGGTCGGCGTGCTCGTTGTCAGGACGTGCGGTGACGACCTCGCCGGAGCCGGTGAGGATGTCCATCTCGAGGACCGACTCGTGGGGCAGGCCGTTGCGGAAGCTCGTCGCCTCGATGCCCAGCCCGGTGACCGCGCCACCGAGCGTGATCGTGCGCAGCTGCGGCACGACGAGCGGGATGAGCCCGTGCGGCAGCGTGGCGGCGACGAGGTCCTCGTAGGTGCACATGCCTTGGACCTGCGCGGTCCGCGATGCCGGGTCGATCTCGATGACGCCCCCCAGGCCGGAGACGTCGAGGCCCGGGACATCGGTCGCGGCGCGTCGGCGGAAGAGGTTGGAGGTGCGCTTGGCCAGGCGCACGGTCGCGCCTGCCGGGATCGCTGCATGGGATCGCACGAGCCGGTCGACGGCGTCCCGGTGTGCCTGCCATCCAATTGTCTGCATCGCACACACAATCTACTCCCGAGACGGTGCGTCAGTACACCGGGTTGTCCCGCTGGTCGGCACCTGCAAACCGGGCGACGACGGCCAGGCACTCGCTCGGCGACTCCCACAGGTCGTTGTGCGTGCGACCGGGGACGACCACGCGCTGCGCCGTCGCCAGACCCCGCTCGAGCAGCGCGCTCATCGCCGGCGGCACGAGGTCGTCGAGCTCACCATGGACGAGCAGCGTCGGCACCTCGATCCGCTCGAGCAGCGTGTCGGTCTCCCACCGGTCCGGGACGAGTCGTCGGGGGAAGGCCCGCACGACCTGCTGCACCATCGCGGTCATCGAGGTGAAGGGTGAGATGAGGACGAGCCGCCCGCTCCCTGCGCCATCGGTGAGCAGGCCCTCCGCCGCGAGGTGCGCGGCCACCGACGAGCCGAGCGACTCGCCCACGAGGACGGTGCGCTCGGCGGGGAGGGCGAGGTGGGCCAGCCCGTCGCGTGCCGCGGCGAGGATGCTCGCCTGTCGGGTGCGCCCCTCGGCAGGTCCGTAGCCGGGGTACTCGATCGCGGCGAAGCCCAGACCGTGCCGCTCGAAGAGGCCGGCGAGCGGGCTGATCGACGCGAGGTCGGAGCCGTTGCCGTGCAGGTAGACGATCGTGCGACCACCCTCGGGGGCGGGGTGGTGGATCAGGTGGGTACCACCCTTCGTCGTCGCGATGGGCAGACCGACGGCCGGGTCCCAGGCGGGGACGGGGTAGATCAGCCGGCGCAGCATCAGATCTCCTGCAGCTGCTCGACGGGCTCGCCGTCACCGGGGTCGGGGTCGGGCAGGACCTCGTCGTGGTCGATGAGGTAGACCGTGTACCCGTCGAGCCGCAGCCGGCGCAGCGCCTCGAGCAGCATGTGTCGGGCGGGGCCACCCACCGAGTGCACGTGGGTCAGGTCGACGACGATCGTCTGCTCGACCGGCTCGTCCTCCGACAGGCGCCGCACGACGCGCTCGGCGCCGGTGAACCCGATCGTCCCGGCCAGCTCGAAGACCCGCACCGCGTCGTCTCCCTCACCGACGACGCGGGAGCGCTGGATGACCGACCGCGCGGGTGGGGCGACCTCCATGAGGTGCAGGCCCATGTCGTGGGAGAGCCGCTCGAAGGTCTCGATGCCGCGCACGCTGCTGCCGTGGGGGTCCAGTCGCGGCGCGAAGGTCGCGATGCCGACCTGGCCGGGCAGGGCACCGATGATCCCGCCGCCCACACCGCTCTTGGCCGGGATCCCGACATTGGAGACCCAGTCACCGGCAGAGTCGTACATGCCGCAGGTGAGCATGACCGAGAGCAGGTGGCGCACCTGCTGCCCGGAGAAGATCCGCTGCCCGGTCACCGGCTGCACCCCGGCGTTGGCCAGCGTCGCCGCCATCACCGCCAGGTCCTCGGCCGTGACGAGCACCGCGCACTGACGCACGTACGCGGAGACGACCTCCTCCGGCGAGTCGGCGATGATGCCATGGCTGCGCAGGAGGTGCGCGATCGCCAAGTTGCGGTCGCTCACCGACATCTCCGACGCCCAGACCTCCTCGTCGACGGCCAGCTCGCGGCCGGCCAGGTCGCACAGCACCTGGTGGATCGCCTCGAAGCGACCCATCGAACTCGCCCCGTCGCCGCCGACGAGGGCGTGGGTGGTGATCGCTCCCGCGTTGATCATCGGGTTGCGCGGGCGTCCGGTGCCGTCCTCGAGGGACAGCTCGTCGAAGGGATCACCGGACGGCTCGACGTCGACCTTGCGCAGCACCTCGGTCAGACCACGCTCGCGGACAGCCAGTCCGTAGACGAAGGCCTTGGAGATCGACTGGATCGTGAACTCATGGCGCGCATCGCCGACCGAGTACAAGGTGCCGTCGATCGTCGCCATCGCGACGCCGTAGCGGTCCGGGTCGACCGTGGCCAGCTCCGGGATGTAGGAGGCGGGCTCGCCCGAGGTCAGCGACGCGCAGGCGTCCGCGACCTCGGCCAAGTAGTCAGGTACCGGGTTGTCCATGTGGCCGATCCTGTCACGCGCTCACTGACGTGGCCCCTGGCCGAGCCCGCCCTGGCAACCACGAGTCAGAACATCTTGGGGATGATCTTTTCGACGATCTCGATGAACTCGTCCGTCCGCTGCCCCTGCTCGAGCAGATCATCGGTCTCCTCCGGCGAGATCCCCTCGACGCCCTCGCTGCCCTCGGCGCGGGCATCCACCTCGACGGGCTGCTCGAAGTACTCCTCGTAGGTGTCGCCCTTCTTGGTCGACTGGTAGTCCTCGAAGTTCTCCTCCCAGGCGTCCACCTGCTCCTGGGTGACGCCGTCCGGGTAGTCGTCGCGACCCGTGGCATCGTTGACGGCCCGCTCGATGAAGCCGGGCTGGTTGTCGACCATCTCGTGCTGTCCTGCGTGCCGCACCTCGTGGTAGATCGTGTGCAGGATCATCGGGTCATCCAGCTTGCTGGCATTGATCTTGACGGTGTAGGTGCCATCGCCGTGGCTGACCAAGGAGCCGTTCGACGTGTATCCCGGGTCATCCACGAAGATGACCTCGGGGATCGGCTCGATCCCGTACTTGGCCGCCTCCCTGCGCACGATCTCGCGAGCGATGGCCTCCCTCTCCTCGGTGGTGTAGCCCTCCCACACCTCCGTCATGCCGTCGGGCAGCTCGCCATAGTCATCGGCGTCGCGCGACTGGCCCTCCTCGGCGGCCTCGGTGTCGCGTCCGGGCGTGTCCGCAGGGCCACCCCTGGCTCCGCCGCCCTGCCCTTCGCTGCCCGACACCTGATCGTCAGCCTGGGTGCGGGCCTGCTCACCCATGGTCCGCAGGAGCTCGCCCGCGCGGACGAGGCAGCTGTCGGCCTGAGGCCAGTCGTTCTGCGCGAAGCGCTCCAGGTCCTCACCGGACCAGTGCTCTACCAGCACCTGCACCAGGCTGCGGCCCGAGGTCGCCAGGTCGTCGCACGACTGGGCGCTCGACACCAGGTTGCCGCCGATCTCACGCAGCCGCGAGGCGTCCGCGCCGTGAGTCACCGAGCCGGTCATGACCGCACACCCGCCTCGAGCGAGCGGCGGG
>NZ_BCSS01000074.1 GCF_001570985.1 Janibacter limosus NBRC 16128
CCAGCTCGAGGTCGCCGTAGACCTCGTCGGTGGAGATGTGGTGGTAGCGCGCTCCCCCACGAGCGCGTCCGCGAGCGCGCCGTCCTGCACCTGCCCCTCGACGAAGCGCACGTCGTCGAGCACTCGAGCACCCCATCGAGCGAGGACCGCGACCCCGCATAGGTCAGCGCGTCGAGGACCGTCACCTCGACATCACCCCGCGTCGCCAGCGTCTGGTGGACGAAGTTGCTCCCGATGAAACCGGCTCCACCGGTGACCAGTACGCGCATGTCGCCCACGCTAGTCGGACGTCATCGCACGCGGTAGTGCTCGGCGATGCGCGTGGGCGACAGCGCACTCGGGTAGACCGCCACGTTGTCGACGAGCCCGTCGAAGCCAGCCGACGAGGGTGCACTGGGCCCGGTCGGTCGCGTGCCCTGACCCACGCGCCACCAGCCGGCGTAGGTCTCGACCTTGGACGTCCCGCCCGATGCGACGGCGCGCCCGTCGACGTAGATGACCGTGTCCTGGTTGACTCCGCGTGGGGTGACGACGACGACGAGATGGTGCCAACGGCCGTCGTTGTACGCGCTTGGTGTGGTCAGCGTCTTTTGCGAGGATGCGGCCCATCCGCCGTAGACGAGCCGGCCGTCGTCGCTCATGTGCACGGTGCGGTCCGACTGCGTCGAGGTCCGATCCCTCGAGGACTCGAAGCCCATGAGCCGCCCGCCGCTGCCCGTTGTGGTGTTGAACCACATCTCCAGGGTGAAGGTGGACGGCGGGACGGATGACGGAGCATCGTCGACGACGCGACCGGTGGCCCCGGGCCTGATGGAGTACCCGTGGTTGTTGGGCAGCCCTCCTCCGTTGCGATATGCAGCGATGTCCGTGTACCGGCCCGAGTGCCCCCCACCGCTGCGGTCCTGCGCCGACGGGCCCGCCTGCTCGTCCAGCAACCACAAAAAGGTGGGCGAGTCCGCGAGCACGGCGTCGACGTAGGGCTGTCGTAGCTCGCCCACGCGCCACGTGCTCCCCGGGTTGCTGGTGCGCGCCGTGAAGGCGGCTTGCGCGACCGACCCCTGCGCCTGCTGCAGGACGGGTAGGGAGATGACCGCCACCATCGCCGCAGGGACGAGCCGGCGTCCCCGGCCGGGCCGCCCCGACGCATCGGTCGGAGCATCGTCACGGATCCGGTGCGAGGCGACGACGAAGGCGAGCACGGTCACCAGCAGCCAGAGCGTCAGTGACAGCCAAGCCCCCTCGGCGACCCACACCACCGGGAGCCCGACCCAGGGCACGAGCAGGATCGCTCGAGCTCTGATGTCCTCTCGCGGCAGCGGCTCGACGTCGGTGACCTCGTTGGCATCCCCAGCGGTGGTGAAGTCACCGTCGTCGTCGAGCGCCACCACCCGGTGCACCATGAGCCGGTCGGCCGACGGTGCGGGGTCGTCGAAGACGTACACCCGCCCGACGGAGATCTCCTGCGCGGGCTCGACCTCGCGCGCCACCACGACGTCGCCGACCGAGACGGACGGCTCCATCGACCCGGAGCGGATGACGTGCGAGGACGCTCCGAGGAGGGTGGGCGCGAGCGCGATGACCGCCCACGTCAGGAACATCGCCCGATAGGCGCGGGCGGCGACGACGGTCACGAGGAGCGGCCAGGAGGCCTCCCCACGGGGCGGGGTCAGCTGGGGTTGGGGTTGGACTGCAGCTCCCACTGGAAGTCCAGGCCGACGAGGTCACCCTGCATGTTGTCGATCTGGGTCTGGGTGAGCCCGGTGGTGTCGAACTCCCACGTGATCTCGTAGGTGCGCGTCTGCGTCCCGGCGACGACGGCCCAGTCGCCGACACCCCCGTTGTAACTGTTGACGGCGGCGAGGTTCTTGAGGGTGGTGTCCTGCATGAGGGTGTTCTCGGCCGCGAAGCCGTCGCAGCTGGCGAAGGACCCGCCCGTACCCGAGCGCACTGTGAACTTCACCGCCTGCGCGAGGCCCTCGTTGTCGATCTTCGCATTGACCGCGTACCCCTTGACCGTGCCCGGCACCGAGGCGGTGGCCTTGACGGTGATGCACTTGGTCTCGGTGGCGCCGGGCACCATGTTGTCGGCAACGAAACGAGCGGAACCGTTGTCATCGTCCGTCAACGCGACGGACCCGGTCGACCACTCGTTGCCCGAGTTGCGGGTCTGGCCGGAGAAGGCGGCGTAGGACGCCTGCCAGACCATCCCGCCCGCGAGGAGCACGGCCACGGGTGTGGCCAGGGCTGCGGTCAGCTTCTTCGTCTTGGTGGACGGCTTGTGCATGGGTGGTGTGTCCCCTCTGAGGTGGTGGTGGCCATCCTCGTCGGGAGGCCGGGAGCGCGCGGGCGCTCACCAAACAGCACTCCTGCTGCGGACATTGTGACGGACAATCCGCTGGAGCGCAAAGGCGCCTTGGGGATGATCTTCGGCCGATCACCTTTTTGACAAGCGAATGTCCTCGCCAGGTTGTCCGCGCGACTCCCGGAAGCACCCAGACGTGAGCGCCCACCTGATGACGCACGCAGCCGGCACCAAGCTCACCACCATCGCCAACTTCAGCGCGCGGGACGGTCGGAGGAGATCGCGCTGATTTCGTCGGCGACAACTTCGTGGTGGGTGTCGGTGACGAGAGGGCGCTGGACTGGACCGGTCGAGGGGAATGGCCCGTCGCCGAGCACTGGCCAACATCCTTTACGAGGCCTCGAGTCAGGGCGTCGTGACCTTCACCCCACTGGCCGGTCACAGCCAGTGGGAGTCCGACATCGCAGCACCGCTCGACGGTGTGCACCCCGGCCAGGCCGACTACGGCTTGATTGCCTGGCTGGTGCTGCACCACGACTGGGGCGAGTGGATGGGCTGAGGCGCTTCACCGCCTCATTTCACTACCGATACACCAAGACGGAGCAGCGCCGAGACACTCGGCGCTGCTCCGTCTTATGTGGCCCGCTCACTCCTGCGCGTCGCGCCCCTGCTGGAACCACTCGTACGTGGCCGTGAGCCCTTCGGTGAGCGACACCGGCTCGACATCCGGGAAGAGCGACCTCAGAGAGTCGTTGTTCGCCTGGCTGTGCGCCACGTCGCCTGCACGGGGCTCCCTGTGCAGCTTCTCGGGGACCTGGTGGGAGACCTCGGCAATCTCGTCGATCAGCTCGAGGAGCGTGGTGTTGGTCCCGAAGGCGAGATTGACCGGCTCCGCGTTGCTCACCCTGCGCTCAATCGCATCGAGCAAGACACGACACACGGTGCCGACGAAGGTGAAGTCCCGTGAGTTGGAGCCGTCCCCGTTGATCGGGAGGGGCTCTCCCTTCATCAGGGCGTCGATGAAGACCGGGATGACGGCAGCGTAGACGTGGCCGGCGCGCTGGCCGGGCCCGTACACGTTGAAGAAGCGGAAGGCCAAGGTGTCGATGCCGTACGCCGTGCCATAGGCCAGCACGTACTGCTCCGCCGCCAGCTTGCTGACCGCGTACGGGCTCATCGGACGAACCCACTCGCGCTCTTGCTTGGGCATCGCGGGGTTCAGTCCGTAGACGGAGCTGGACGAGCTGAAGAGCACGTGCCCCACACCGTGCGCCCGGGCCGACTCCAGGACCGAGAGCGTCCCATCGACATTGGCCTCGTGCGTGGCGATCGGGTTCTCGATGCTCCGAGGGACGCTGCCGAGCGCCGCCAGGTGCACCACAGAATCCACACCCGCCATCGCGCGGTCCATCTGGGCGCGGTCGTTGATCGACCCCTCGACGAAGTCGACGTCAAGACCGTCCAGATTGTCCCGATAGCCGGTCGACAAATCGTCGATGACCTTGACCTGGTGGCCTTGGCTCAGCGCCATCCGAGCAAGGTTGGAGCCGACAAAGCCAGCCCCGCCGGTAATGAGGATCTGCACAAAAATCTCCCTGTTAGTCGCGAGCGTGGACGTGGCTCAGCGTGCAAAGCGCACCGACGCGTGGCCCCGGTCAAGAATAGGTGACTGGCCCGGCTGACTCTGTCAGAGTCGTCCGTCGGCCAGCTCTCGAGGCAGCATCCCCTTGAGATCAAAGATGGCGTTTGCCGCTGGGTCGGCGTAGGCGCAGAGCTCATCGGGACCGAGTTCGCGGAAGGAGTCGTGAGCGACGGCGAGCACCACACCTTGGTAGGCGCCCTTGGCGGGTTCAGCGACCAGGTCAATGCCGTACTCGTGACGAGCGGCCTCCGGGTCTGCCCACGGGTCGTGGACATCGACCTCGATGCCAAACCCCTTCAGGTGGTCCACGATGTCGACCACCCGAGTGTTGCGCAGGTCGGGAGTGTTCTCCTTGAAGGTCAGGCCCAGGACGAGGACCCTCGCGTCCCTGACGTCGACCTTGTTGCGCAACATCGCCGCAAGCAGCTGGTCAGCGACGTACGGCCCCATCGAGTCGTTGAGGCGTCGTCCCGCGAGGATGACTTCGGGGTTGTACCCGATCGACTGCGCCTTGTGCGTCAGGTAGTACGGGTCGACGCCGATGCAGTGCCCACCGACCAAGCCTGGGCGGAAGGGAAGGAAGTTCCACTTCGTCCCGGCAGCCTCCAAGACGTCGAGGGTGTCGATCCCGAGCCGGTTGAAGATCAACGACAACTCGTTGATCAGCGCGATGTTGACGTCACGCTGAGTATTTTCGATGACCTTTGCAGCCTCAGCCACCTTGATCGACGACGCCAGGTGCGTGCCAGCGGTCACCACGCTCTTGTAGAGGTCGTCGACGAAGTGCGCGGCCTCCGGTGTCGAGCCGGACGTGACCTTGGTGATCGTCTCGAAGCGATGCACCTTGTCCCCGGGGTTGATCCGCTCGGGGCTGTAGCCGACGTAGAAGTCCTCGTTGAAGCGCAGACCGCTGAGCTCCTCGAGGAGAGGGACGCAATCGTCCTCGGTCGCGCCGGGGTAGACCGTCGACTCGTAGATGACGACGTCGCCGGGACGCAACGCTCCGGCCACTGTGCGGGTGGCCGAGAGGAGAGGGGTGAGGTCCGGCTGCTTGTACTTGTCGATCGGCGTCGGCGTGGTCACGATGTAGACGTTGACGTCGTCGAGTGATGCCGGGTCTGCGCTGAAGATCAGCTGCTGCGCGGCCTGCAAGTCTGCGGAGGAGACCTCCTGCGTCCGGTCAACGCCCTCGGAGAGCTCATCGATCCGTCGCTGGTTGATGTCGAGACCGGTCACCGGGTAGTGCTTGGCAAAGGACACCGCCAACGGGAGTCCGACGTAACCGAGGCCGATGACTCCGAGGTGGATGTTGGCCGGAAGTACAGTCACGTGATCGATTCTCCTTGTAGGCAGCAAACCCTCGCCGCGAGAGCGCCAGCCGCCATGCTACAGATCACGTCGGACGCCAAGGACACGCGTGTCCGGCCTTGCGTGTGGTGGCACGCTCACCGGGCCAGATGGTCCATCAACGAGTCTTCACACCACGTGCTCCGTCGCGGCGTACCGCGCCTCCGCAGCCTGGTCCAGTCGATGGCTAGCGACGATCGTGCCTCGGTCGGTCGGTCACATGGTCGAAGCCGTCACGCTGTCGGTCCATCAGCTCGAGCACCACCTACGACACCACACCCCGGTTGTCGACCTCTCCGTCAGCACCGATGAGGTAGGTCTCCCCCCATCTGCCCGCGGTCGATGATCGCCCACACTCCACTGTTGTGGTCATCGACGTGGATCCAGTCACGCACGTTGAGACAGTCACCGTAGAGCCTCGGCCGACCCGCGAGGACTTCGGTGACCTGACGAGGGATGACTTCTCGACGTGCTGGGCGTCGCCTCGGTGAAGCGCCGGTGAGTCGAGCGCGAGGTCGCCATAGACCTCGTCAGTCGAGATGTGGTGATAGCGCACACCGTGGCGCCGCACCGCCTCGAGCAGCTCGTAAGTCCCCACGACATTGGTCTGCACGAAGGGACCGGGCGAGCTGAGGGAGTTGTCGTTGTGGGACTCTGCAGCGAAGTGCACGACCACATCAGCACCTGCCACGAGCGAGTCGACGAGCGCGCCGTCCTGCACGAGCCCCTCGACGAAGCGCACGTCGCCGAGCACGCCGTCGAGCGACGAGCGCGACCCCGCATAGGTCAGCCCGTCCAGCACGGTCACCGCGACGTCCTCGCGCGTCGCCAGCGTCTGGTGGACGAAGTTGCTCCCGATGAACCCGGCTCCACCGGTGACGAGCACACGCATGTCAGTTCCTTTCGTGCGTCGAGGTGCGAGGGCCCCCGGGCCCGAGCCTCGAGACGTACTCCGTCAGCGT
>NZ_BCSS01000075.1 GCF_001570985.1 Janibacter limosus NBRC 16128
AACCACGTCGCGGTCCCGGCGTCACACAGGCGCAGCAGGTGCTCGCGAGCCATCGCGCCGGGCATCGCACCCCACCCCGGGACCTCGACCTCATCGCCCTCACCGGGCTCCTCGTCCGTGGGCACGACCGCTTCCTCGCGCATCACCAAGGTGACCTCGACCGGCTGGGGCTGACCCTCAGCCCGACCCGACAACAGCTCCAAGGCCATGTCCGCCATCCACGCACCCCGACCCCGCTCATCCGCCACCCGAGCCGCGTCCACCACTGGGTCTCCCGTCGCGACATAGCGGGACTGCTCCGCGCGCTTCAACGCAGCAAACGCCCCGACCACGTCCGTCAGTGGCCCCAGGATGCTCAACCACGCCATCCCATCCGGCGCCGGCCGGACACTGACATTGCGTGAAGCCGCCGCCCTGCGACGACGCCGCACCAACGCCTCCGCATCCAGATCCACCGTGGCCCGATGCGCCGCAGCCGCCAGCTCCTTGTCACTCACCGTCGTCAGGCACCCCGCCAGCCTGCGGTCCGCCTCCAGACGGTCCTCATGACTGAGACACGCGGTCTCACGAGCCACGATCGTCGCCCGCCACTCACTCAACTCACCACACGTCAACGCCGCCAACGTGTGCGGCAGGTCATGCACCAAACCCTTCGCCAACCCCACATGCCGATCCGCCTGCCCCGGCGCACACCGACGAGCCAACGCCAGCTCCGCCCGTGTCGCACGCCGACGACACGACGCCTCACGCGCCGAAATCTCTTCATCCACCGCCTGCTCGGCAACACGGGCGTCGCGATCCTCGACAAAACGAGCCGTCGCCCGAGCCTGCAACGCCGCAGCCGCCCCCTTCGTCGCCTCCAACACAGAGACAACCTCCAACAGCTCCGCCTCGCTCAAACCCTCCGCGCGAGCCGCGGACAACACCTTCAAGGACGCAGCCAAGCGGTCAGGCAGCGCGTCCCCGAGCATCAACTCATCCATCGTGCAGCAGGTCCCCTGATCGGTCATCGCGCCTCCCTTCGCTACGTCCATATTAGTACATATGTTCGAAGAGGAGAAGAGGGTGTGGAGGACGACTTCGCCCTCATCCTCCGTCCCGACAACGCCAGCCTGGCACCGAGGTCCGACAACGCACCCGAGCCACCGTGCCGTCCTGCGGCCCGGGCAGCAGGACACACACCAGGGATGTGGACGTGGGCAGGCAACGACGAAGCCCTGCCTCCGTGGCGGAGACAGGGCTGGTGGTGGACGTAAAGGGACTCGAACCCCTGACCTTTCGCGTGTGAAGCGAACGCTCTAACCAACTGAGCTATACGTCCGTGGTGCTCCCCGGGCCAGCGTCCCGGCCGAGCAACCAGAGCAGAGTACCCGGCGCCCTCCTCAAGGTGCCAATCGGCTCCCTTCGGCAGGCAGGCTCTGGGCCTCGAGGGCCGTCGCACACCTCAGGCAGCGCTCAACCCCGGGACCTGCAGCAGCAGGCCCTCCACCTGGTCCGGCGTCCACCCAGGCACCCCCGTGATGAGCAGCGCGACCCAGAAGCAGAACCAGCCGAAGGCCGCGGAGAGCAGCAGCATCGGGATCTTCGCCTTCCACGGCAGCGCCCGCACGAACTGGTCGAAGGCCTTGACCTCGGCCTTGACGAACTGGGTCACCCGGCGGGCCCAGAGGAACTCGGTGCTCCACAGGAAGAGCCCGATGAAGATGACGGCCCACCCAGGGCCGATGAGCGGCACCATCGGGATGCCCGCGATGATGAGCACCAGCCCCAGGATGGCGATGACGACACGGTAGAGCGGTCCGGTCACCGGGTTGGTGCGGATCGTCCGGCGCCACGCGATGGGGTCCTCGTGCGCATCGATCTTGCCGTCCTCGCCGAAACGGTCGAGCAGCTCCTGGCGCACGATCGCGTGCTGCTCCCGACGGATGTCCCGGTAGGAGCGACGGTGCCCCTGCTCGTCCTTGCCCCGGCCGGCGCACTTGGCGCTGGTGTCCACGTCCACGTCCCCCATTGTGGTCACCACGGCGCTCAGGGATTGAGGTCCGCGGAGGACGCCTTGGCGAAGGCTTCGCTCACTCGAGCCGTGATCGGTCCGGGCGCCTCCAGCTGTCGGCCGTCGATGGCGTGGATCGGCTGGACATCACGCGTGCTGCTCGTGAGGAAGGCCTCCTCGACGCTCTCGAGCACGGTGAAGGGCATGGTCTCCTCGACCACGTCGATGCCCACCTCGCGCGCATACTCGATGGCCAGCTCGCGGGTGACCCCGGCAAGGCAGGCGCTCTCGAGCGGCGGGGTGCGCAGCACACCGTCGACGACGACGAAGATGTTGCTGCCGGTCCCCTCGCACAGCTCGTCACGGTCGTTGGCGAAGATCGCCTCGCTCCCGCCCTTGGCCTTGGCGTGCGCCAGGGCGATCACGTTGTCCGCGTAGGACGTCGTCTTCAACCCCGCTGTCGCGGCCCGCGAGTTGCGCGTCCACGGCACGGTGGCGACCGCGGTGGTGTCGGCGAAGGGGGCGACCTCGGTGGCCGTCACGATGTAGGTCTGTCCTTGGTCACCACGGTCGGAGCCGAGCGGCCCCGGCCCGCCGGTGATGGTGTAGCGCAGGCGTCCGAAGCTGATCATCTGGCCCGCTGCCAGCACGGCGTCGATGCCCTGCTGCAGCCGCTCCCGCTCGACGGGCGGCAGGCCCAGGCCGGCGAGCGTGCGGTCCATGCGGGCGATGTGCCGGTCGGCGGCGAAGACCTCGCCGTCGACGATCTTGCACGTCTCGAACGCACCGTCGCCGACCGTGATGCCGTGGTCGAGCGCCGCGAGCGCTGGCTCGTCCGCCCCCACGAGTGATCCGTTGACCCAGACCCTGACCTCGTTGCTCATGTCCCCACTCTTCCAGATGCCAGCCCGACGAGGGTGCGTGCCTTGAGCTCGCACTCAGCCCACTCCCCCTCGGGGTCCGATGCCCACGTGATGCCCGCTCCGGTCCCGAAGCGCAGCCGGCGCACCCCGTCGGGATCCACCGTCGCGTAGAACGTGCGGATCCCCACGGCGAGTTCCCCGCGCGGCCCCTGCGGATGATCGGCGTCGATCCAGCCGACGGCCCCGCAGTACGGCCCGCGCGGCACGGGCTCGAGGTCAGCGATGACGGTCAGCGCGCTGGACTTCGGTGCACCGCTGACCGATCCGGGTGGATGGCAGGCGGACAGCACGTCGGCCCAGGTCGTACCGCGCCGCAGCGTGCCGGCCACGTCACTCACCAGGTGGACGAGACCGGGGTGCTCCTCCGGGCCGCACAGACGCTCGACGACGACGCTGCCGGGCTCGCAGACGCGCTGCAGGTCGTTGCGCACGAGGTCGACGATCATGACGTTCTCCGCGACGTCCTTGGCCAGCATCTGCGAGATGGTCGGTGCCGTTCCCTTGATGGGGCTGGACAGCAGCCGGTCACCGGTACGCGTCAGGTACCGCTCGGGCGAGGCGGTCACCACGTCCACCCCGGCTGAGGGCACGTGCACGACGCCGGCGAAGGGAGCGGGGTTGCCCTGCGCGAGGACCGCGGCCAGATCGGGCAGCCGGGCGTGCTCGGGCAACGGCGCCTGCAGCATGGTCGTGAGGTTGACCTGGTAGACGGTCCCGGCAGCGATCCGTGCGCGGACCTCCTCCACTCCTGCGACATAGGCCGCACGGTCCAGCGACGAGGTCCAGTCGGTGACGGGTTGCCAGCGAGACGGGTCGCCGGGTGCGGCTCCGCCTTCGGTGCGTCGGGCGAAGCGGACGGCTGTGAGCGCACCCTCGAAGTCGAGCACCACGGCCCAGCACCCGGACTCGAGGTCGGCCGGGTCATGGCTGACCTCGACCGGGTCTGACCACGTCGTCGACCCGAAGTGCGCGAACTCCACAGGGGGAGCATAGGCGGACGCAGCAGGCGGCAAGTCAGCGGCAACAGTCCCCTGAACCTCTGGCCCCCGGACGCTCTGCCGCCATACCTTGACCTCGCGAGCTCCGGGGGTCGAGGGACACGGGGGCCGTCCTCGTCGAGGGCGGCCCCTCTCCGCCATCGACGGGGCACGACATGACGAAGCGAGTGTGTTCAGGCAAGGTGTTGGCATGAGGCAGTCCCCCGGCGGCACCTGGTTGCACCGGCTCCGCCGGGAGAGCGGCCGCACTCAGGGCGAACTCAGTCGCCTGTCGGGGGTCAGCGTGCGCACGATCCGCGGCCTCGAGCGCGGCGAGATCCTCACCCCGCAGATCGCGACCCTGCAGCAGCTCGTCCTCGCTCTCCAGCTGGGCCCCCAGGCCCAGGCCGAGTTCATGCATGCCTGGGCCACGCCACCGCAGGCCGGCTTCGACGAGCTCCTGGTCGACCCCAACCTGAGCGAGGTGGAGCAGATCGATGCGCTCACCCGATCAGCCCTGGGCAGCTATCGCGTCATCAGCCAGGTGTGGCGCACCCGGGTGTCGGCGGGCCGCCGCCTCGTCCACACCGCGTGCCACTCGGCGGTCGTCGCCGTCGAGGACCGGCTCGACCGCGTCTTCAACGTCCAGAGCGGGGACGCGGGGACACGGGCCGAGGATCTGGAGTTCGTGCCACTCCTCGGATGTCGTCTTGGCAATCGCTGGGACTTCGCAGAGAGCAATGTCGCCGTCTTCGAGGTCGTGCTCCCGCGCCAGCTGGCGAAGGGAGAGCCGCACGCCTACGCGTACGAGATCCTCGACCGCGGCGAGCCCGGTCGCGGGCTGGCCGACTCCGACGGGTTCGTCTGGGGGCCGCCCCACACAGCACGCTCGGTCATCGTCTCGGTGGAGTTCGAGGTCGCGCCCGCACGGGTCACCCGGTTGGAGCGCGCCCCCGGCCAGGACTTCGTGCCGCTCGGGGACGTCGAGCTCGACGACGCCAACCGGGCCTCGCTCGTGATGGAGGACGCCGGTCCGGGCGCCTTCGGCTTCACGTGGACCTGGTGAGCCGGAGCTCGCCGGCCTGCCGTCATGCCTCGATGCGCGCCCGCAGACGGGAGCAGATCGAGCTGATGATCCTGGAGACCTGCATCTGGCTGACGCCGATGCGCTCACCGATCTGCCGCTGGGTCATGTCTCCACCGAAGCGGAGGCTGATGATCTGCCGCTCCCGCTCGTCGAGCTCCTCCTCCATCGCGGCGCGGAGGGAGATGAGGGTGATGCTCTTGTCGTACGGGTCCTCGCCGGCGTCCGCCAGGACGTCACCCAGGGAGGGCCCGGTCCCGTCCGCGGCCGGCTGGTCCAAGGACGTGGAGCGGTAACGCTCCCCCGCAGCCCGCGCCTCGCGCACCTCCTCAGGGGAGATCCCCCCTTCGTCGGCGACCTCGGCGATCGTCGGCTCACGGTGGAGGCGCTGCTGCAGAGTGGTCGTCGTCTCCCGCACCCGCTGGTGCAGCTCCTGCAGCCCGCGCGGCGGGCGTACCGCCCAGCCTTGGTCGCGAAAGCACCTCTTGAGCTCCCCCGAGATGGTCGGCGCCGCAAAAGCGGTGAAGCCGAACCCGCGCTCGGGGTCGTAGCGGCGAGCCGCCTGGACGAGACCGAGCATGGCCACCTGGACGAGGTCGTCGAGCTCGATGCCTCGCCCGGCAAACCGGGAGGCCAGACCAACGGCCAGACCCTGGTTGTCGACCACGACCTGCTCACGCAGCCGGGCCGCCTCGGCGGGGTCGCTCTCGCGCAGAGCTTGGCCGAGGATCCGCGCTGCGTGCTGGTCCCTGTCCCCGTGGGTTGCCCTGCGCTCTTCGGAGCTGACTTCAGACATGCTGCGGCCTCTCTTCACACGAAGAAGACGCCAGCCACGGTCTCGAGCCGACACGATGCCTAAAGACAAGCACAGTGAGCCACAGCACGCAACGGGAAGTGCACACCGAGGTGCCTTCCGATGCATGGCACGGGGACCGGCGGGTAGCGTCCGGGCGAGCC
>NZ_BCSS01000076.1 GCF_001570985.1 Janibacter limosus NBRC 16128
ACCCGACGCTGCCCAAATCCCGTGGCCTGGTCACGCGCCACGTTTCGTCGTCACGCCGCCGAGGACGGAGTACGAGCACCGCGGCGGGTTCGCAACTTGCGCGAGGTTGTCACCGCGTCAATTACGCCCCCGGGGGGCGAGGCAGGGTTTCCTAACCTCGCCCCTGGGGGTGCCTCTGTCCGGTCAGCGAGGGTCGATTGGCGTGAACCTTCCGGCCCGGGACTCGATAACCTCGGCTGCGTCCAGCACCGTGGCCTCGTCCATCCGCCGACCCAGCAGCTGGACTCCGATCGGCAGTCCGTCGACGATCCCGGTGGGCACTGATGCCGCTGGAAAGCCGAGGGTGGGGATCGCCATCATCGGCCACTGCGCGTAGGCCGTTTGCTTCATCCCAGCCGCGTCGAGGATGTCGGCATCGTGCGGGAACTGGCGTGCTGCCGAGACTGGCAGGAGGACCAGCGGGCTGTCCACGAGGTGTTCCTGCAATCGGCGGATGAGGGTGCCGCGGCGCTGGTAGCCGTGGATGAAGTCGGTGAGGTCCGGCTGCGGGCCCCACCACTCTTGTGACATCGCGGAGTAGTAGGTGGCGGCCATCTTCATCCCCTCGTCACCGAACTCCTCGACCAGGCCGATGTTTGTCCCGAGCTCGCTGAGACACAGGAGGTACCACAGCCGGAAGGCCTCCTCGAGCAGCGGCAGCGGAGCCTCCTCGACGTGGTATCCGGCAGCCGTCAACCATTCCGCTGCTTGGTCCAGCGCAGCGTTGACTTCGGCGCACGGGGCGACGATCCCCACGTCACGTACGAGCGTCACCCGCACGGGGCGCTGCACGGGTTGAACTGTGTTGGGGTCCAGGGGGGAAACCGTGGGGTCGCGTGGATCGAATCCCGACATCGCGGTCAGGCCCAGACGAACATCGCGCACGGTCCGACCCAGTACTCCTTGGGCGTTCATGAGTTGAAACATCAGGCCCTGGTCGGCGCCATCCGGTCCATTCCAGCTGGGCACCCGCCCTACGGTTGGGCGAAGACCGACAAGTCCGCAGCAGTGAGCGGGATAGCGTACAGAGCCGCCGATGTCAGTCCCTTGGGCCAGAGCCACCATGCCGCTGGCCACGGCAGAGCTTGCACCCCCGCTGGACCCCCCGGGTGTGACGGTGGGGTCCCACGGGTTCAGGGTTCGGCCATGCAGGTCGTTGTCGGTGAACCAGCGAAACGACAGTGCGGGGGTGTTGGTGCGTCCGAGTAGGATCGCGCCGGCATGACGGAGGCGCCTGATGGTGGGGCCATCGCTGGGGACCACGTTGTCCTTCCACGCGGTGACGCCCTCGGTGGTGGCCATTCGGGCCTGATCGGTGTTGACCTTCGTGGCGATCGGCACCCCGTGCAGCGGCCCCAGGTGTTCGCCGTCAGCGATTGCGCGGTCGGCCTGGTCGGCGTCGGCGAGGGCCTCGTCGTTGATCGCGACGATGGCGTTGAGGTGTGGGTTGACCTCGGCTATGCGGTCAAGGCAGGACTGTGTGGCTTCTCGTGAGCTGATTGCCCCTGCGGCGATTGCGGCGGCCAGGTCTGCCGCCGACCACTGCCACAGCGGTCCGTCGTGGGCGACGACTGCCGTTTGTTCGAGGTCGGAGGTTGCGGGGTTCATGTGTCGTCCTGTCTTCGAAGGTTCGTGAACTGCGGTCCGAGGAAGGTGCGCTTGAGTGAGGTCGTGGCGTTCAGGTGGGGTCAGTCCCCCACAGGGCTTCGCCGTCGTAGGGCAGGCTTGACCAGGTTCGAACCCTGTGGGCCGTAGACCTCGGCAGGTTCAGGGGCCAGCGTCAAGCACGCCAGGTACACAATGGCAGCGACTCCGATGGACACGGGCAAGCTGGCATCGAATCCCCCGAATCGGTCACCGAGAGGACCGACGAACTGGCCAGGGATGTTGACGACCGAGAGGCCGAGGCCTGCGGCTACCGCCCAGGCGCCGAGGGCTCGCCAGTTCAGGCCTGAGGAGAACCAGTAGATCCCGCCCGTGGTCTTGCGGTTGAACACCTGCAGGTCCTCTGGCAGGTACCAGCCTCGTCGAGTGATGTATCCCAGAACCATGATCACGATCCATGGGGAGGTGCACACCACGATCAGCGAGGCCAGAGTGGACAGGCCGGCGAGCAAGTCGAAGACGAATCGGCCCATGAAGAGAAGCCCGACCGTGCCGGTTCCGATGATCAGGGTGGCTTGGATCCTGCTGAAGCGGGGCAGGATGCTGGAGAAGTCCAAGCCCGTTCCATACAGCGTTCCCGTAGCGACGGACAGGCCACCGATCAAGGAAATGATGATCAAGGGAGCGAGATACCAGCCCGGCGCCACAGCGACCAAGCCACCGACAAAGCTGGGGTTGGCCGGGTCGGCGAACTCTGGTGCCTTTGCCGCGACGATGGCGGTCGTCGCCAGCCCGAAGCCGAACGGCAGCAGTGTCGCGATTTGTGAGCACAGGACAGCGCCCAGGAGGCGACGCCGTGGTGTCCGTGCCGGGATGTAGCGAGACCAGTCCCCCAGGAAGGGCCCATAGGAGATTGGGTTGGACATTGCGATCAGCGCGGTTCCCACCAGCGTTGGCCAGTACAACGCGGTTGTCGCTGCGTCCGCCTCGGCGGTGAAGATGCCGGCGTAGGTGGCGTCGAAGTCCCCCGCGAAGGCGAAGATCCCTACGAGCATCATCGCAGTCACCCCAATGACAGCGATCCGGTTGACCAGCAGCATCAGGCGGAACCCGAAGACCACGACCAGGAGGACGACGAGGCCGACGATCGCGTACGCGGCGGCTGCGGCCACCCCACTGTCAGGGAGGCCAAAGAGGCGGTGTGCTGCGGCAACCATGGCATCGCCGCTGGCCCATACCGCCAACGCGGTGAAGGTCACGGCCGTCAGCAAGCCGAGCAGTGACCCCAGCACCCGCCCGACGACACCGAAGTGAGCGCCAGAGGAGATGGGATTGTTGGTGCCGTTGACTGGGCCGAAGAGCGCCATGGGCGCCAGCAGCAAGCTGCCTACCATCACCCCCACCACGATGGCCAGGGCACCGTCGACGACGCCAAGACCGAAGATGATGGGCAGTGAGCCCAGCACCATGGTGGCGATGCTGTTTGATGCCCCAAAGATGATCCGGAAAAGGTCTCGCGGAGTAGCAGTTCGAGCCTCATCGGGAATCGTGTCGATGCCGTAAGGCTCAACACTCAAGGCGCTGGGGGGCGAATCCACTGGACGGTTGGCGGCCATATCAAACTCCTACCTGCACCTGAATGCTGGTGCAATGCCCCCCGTTGCAGTCCGTCACGTCCGCGGCGCAGGAACTGATCGCCAGGATCAGATCCTGTTCGGCAGCAACTTCCAGGAAGTCCCCCGGACCAGAGGTCGGAGGCAGGATCTGCATCTTCTGGGTCGCTGGATCGATGCGCGTGTGCATGAAGACGTTGAACGGGTCCGTGATTCGCGACTCCGGAACCCCGTACCCTTCCAAGGCGCGAGCCAAGTTTTCTCGACACCCGGACTTACCAGGCACTCCGTAAATCTCTTCATAGAGAAATCGATTACATGGCGGGAACAGGAGGTCGTGAACCTGCACCGAATCCGCTGAAACTCTCATAAGTACACGGTTCTTGTTGGAGTACAGTGCGTCCCCAACGCCCACGCTCGCCTTTTCGTTGTTCATGCGGGTGAAGCCCTGGGAAAAGCTCTCATCTAGGTCATCCGTCGCGAAGGCCACCAAGTCGGCCACCTGCCCGCCTTCGACGTCGATGATGCGGAGGCGCTCGCCCTTGTGCAGTTTCACGGCGTGCGCCGATTTTGGCGGGATGGTGATGGTGGCGTCCTTGGTAACCATGGCTGAATCATCGCCGACGGACTGATCTGGGCTCAATGACCAATTTCCGATCGGCCGTCCGGGTAATCCGATGGGCGCCGGCGGCGCTGAGTGCTAGAATAGCGCCGCTGATCAGCCTTCGATCAGCCTTTTCGGAGGGGCGTCATGGAACTGAGGCAACTGAAGTTCATGATCCTGCTGTCCGAATCGCTTCACTTCGGCAGGGCCGCACGTCGCGCTTTCGTCAGTCAATCGACCTTCAGTGAAAATATTGCTCGCTTGGAGCAGGAGGTTGGAGCACACCTTTTCGACCGGGCATCTAATCGGGTGGCACTAACGAAGGCGGGTGAACATTTCTTGGAAAGCGCCACTCGCATGATCGATGACTGGGCCCGCATGACGTCGGAGGTGCAGGACTTGGAACGACAGGCGAACGGCACCCTCCGGATCGGGGTTTTTGCAGACAACGCTGGGGAGATGACCCATCTCCTACTGGATGACTACCGACAACGATGCCCAGAGGTAGATCTCACCTTCGTTACGATGGACATGTCGAACCAAGTGGACAAGGTCATCAATGGCGATGTCGACGTCGCCTTCCTGCGCCTTCCAGTAGCAGATGGCGGGTTGGTTGTTCGTCGCCTCTTTGCGGAACCGCGAACTGCGATCCTTCCCATCGGGCACCCCTTGGCTCGCCTGCGTTCAATCACGATCGAAGAGCTGGTGGACGAGCCCTTCGTCACCGCCGTCAGCGACGCCCCCCGAGGATGGGGGGAGTTCTGGAGGTGCGACTCTGTCAGGGGGGCGCCTGCACAAATCATTGCCGAGATGAACTCTGTGGCAGAAGGCCTGAACGCCGTGGCCTACCTGGGCGCCGTGGACACCTGCCCGGCCGCGACTGCGCGTCACCACCCCCACCCCGGAGTGGCCTACGTGCCTATCGAGGACGGTCAGCATTCCGAGGCGGCCGTCGTCCACCGTCGGGATGACGACCGTCCTCAGGTTCGCACATTCACCACCCTTGCCGATGACGCTCTGCGCTCTTGGCTTAACGCCGTGCCCGGAGCCAAGATGGTCTCTTAACTGGCTCTTCACAGATGAGGGTGTAGCGCGTGGTCATGGATCGATCGGCGTGGCGCTGTCCGGGTAGGCGTCGAGGCCTTCCGATGATGGAAGTTCTCACACTGCCCATCTGGAAGACCTCGACATGCCTGACGCTACCTTCACCGAACCTGACCTGACCTGACCATGTTCTGCCGCTTGAATGAGCTCGGCCTTGAGGCCACCGGTCAGCGCCTCGAGCCCGCCGGTGCGGTCCTGGCCTGTCGAGTCGTCGAACCCGACCGCTGGTGCCGACGCTGTGGCTGTGAACGAACCGCGCGCGGCACGCGTCGACGAGCATGTCTGGCGGCACACCCGCAAAGGCGACAAGTACGTGACCGTGATCATCGACCTGACCCCGATCCGCGACCGCAGCGGCCCAGCACGACTGCTGGACATGGTCGAGGGCCGCTCCAAGCAGGTCTTCAAGGAGTGGCTCGCCGCTCGCCCCGAGGCATGGCGTGAGGCCATCGAAGTCGTCGCGAGATACAGACAGTCCAGCAAATAGTCAAGCAATGATCAGGAAACACTCAGGTACTGCGGCGAAGCCGCGAACGAGCGGGTGGCGGCCTACGGCAGCACAGCCTGCATCTACCGCTCTCAGCGGCGTCGCCGAAGTCGGCCTTTTGCCCTTCGAATACAAATCGTTGGCGACAACCGTCTCGGTCTCCAACTGGCGCTGTCACATCTCAGCTCTAACGTCCTGGTCATGAGCACTGTCGCCGCCCCTCCC
>NZ_BCSS01000077.1 GCF_001570985.1 Janibacter limosus NBRC 16128
TCGCCTCGCCGTTGCTCGGCTGGTCGATCCCCGCCATGATCTTGAGGATGGTCGACTTGCCGGCCCCATTGGGACCGACCATGCCGATCTTGGCTCCGGGGAAGAAAGACATCGAGACGTCATCGAGGATGACCTTCTCGTTGTGTGCCTTGCGCGCACGGACCATGGTGTAGATGTAATCGGCCATGGGGGCAGGCTATCCACTCCTGCCCCCGCACCCGAATCGGTCCACCCCGGCGGGCCACCCGCCGCCCCTCAGGCCGGCACGGGGACCTCGGCCTCCGCGTCAGCGGCGTCACCCGCCGATGCGTCGGAGGGCGGCACCGGCGCTCCCCAGCTCTGCTCGTCGCTCCCCTCGATCCGGTCGGTCATCATCTCGTACCCGTGCTGCGAGGCCTCCTGCGCCGCGGCGTCCGCTGCGCCACGGCCCGCCTTGGCGTACTCGGTGGTCCCGAAGGTCAGGTCGTGGCCCACCGTGATGGCCTCGACCTCGGGCGAGCTGCCCCAGGACTCGTCGGCACGCTGCCAGGTGTTGATCGTCAACCGGCCGTAGACGACGACGGGGTCGCCCTTGCGCAAGGAGGTGTGCGTGTTCATGCCCACCGACCGGTAGGCCGCGATGTTGTAGAAGCTCGTCGGCCCGTCGACGAAGACCCCCTCGCGGTTGCGACGTCGCACGGTGCTCGCCACCCGGAAGGTGGTGAACTGCATCCCCGACCTGGTGGTGCGGTGCTCGGGGTCGGCAACGACCCGCCCGCACACGGTGATGACGGTCTCGTTCATGACTGCTCTCCCAACTCTCCTGCTCACCGCTCCCCGGTGAGCTCGTGGGATCCACCCTCGGGGCTGCGCAGGGCGCTGGGGATCCCCCTGCGCGGAGTGTGGAGAGGCGCAGACCAGCCGGCGAGCCTGTGGACAGCCCGGACAACCGCGTCAGCCGGACAACCGCGTCAGCCGAGCGCGCGCTGGATGCCCGCCCGTGCGCGCGCGTGGTCGGCCAGCACCTGCTCGACCGGCTCGATCACCCGCTCGTCGGCAACCTCACCGATGGCTCGACGCAAGCGCTTGTCGACCACGGAGCCCCGCTTGCGGGCGCCGATCCTGCCCAACCAGCGGGAGATGGCGGCGAGCAGCAGCCCGCCCAGCAGCCCACCGACGAGCAGGAGGAAGGGAGTGGCAAAGGGTCCGACATCGACGGTGGGGATGTCCGGCAGCTGGAGCCAGCCGGCGAGGGCGATGACGACGAGCCAGACGAGGCCGGCGACGGCAGTCAGCGCGAGCAGGACCTGCAGCAGCCCGAAGATCGGCCACCACAGCGGCTTGCGTCCGCGCAGGGAGGTCCGCATCACGGCCTGGTCGAGCTCGTCGGCGAGGTCGTGGCTCTCCGGGCGCGCGGCGTCGGCGACGGCGTCGGCCCAGCGGGTGGGCAGGCCCTCTCCCGCGGCGGTGCCGATGCGACGTGAGGCGAGGTCCACCGCGGCCCGGGCAGCGGGCGCCGGCGGCGGGATGGACGAGCGGCCGAGCACCGCTCGCACGTCGTGCTCGGTGATGTCCGGAGCGCCGTCGGCCTGGCGATCCAGCCGCAGCCGGCGCAATGGTGCGGGCCGGAAGGCGCGCACCCATCGGGTGAAGGGCCATCCCGTGCGAGCCCACGACTCCATCCGGAAGTCCCTGGCGACGGCGTCGACGACGGTCGGGACCCCGGCGCTGCGGGCCAACGCGTCGACGAGCTCGTCGCGGGTGCGTCCGGGCACGCCGGGCTCGACATCGGCGACCGACGACCCGAGGCCCTCGGCGGCGCTGCGCAGGTCAGCCCCCAGACGGTGGCGGGCCGCGTCGGAGTGCTCCACCGCGTCGTGCAGGCGCGCTCTCAGCTCGTCGAGACCGACACCCGTGACGGTCGAGGTCCCGATGACCTCGTGCCGGTCCAGGCCGTCACGCTCGAGGAGCCGGACCAGGTCCTCGGCGATCTGCTGCTGGCCGCCGGCGGGCAGCCGATCGACCTGGTTGAGGACGACCACCGTCACCGCGCCGTACTCGCGCAGGACCGCGACGTAGTCGTCGTGCAGGACTGCGTCCGCGTACTTCTGCGGGTCGGTCACCCACACGAAGACGTCGACGAGCTCGAGGACGCGCGTCGCCTCCTCGCGGTTGGCCGACTCGCGCGAGTCGAAGTCGGGCAGGTCCACCAGGACCAGCCCGTCAAGGGTGGTGTCGGTGGCGTCGACCTCGTGCCGGGTGCCCACCGACAGCCAGTCGAGGAGCTCGCCGGCCGACTCCGAGCCCCAGACCGCCGCGGTCGGGGTCGACGTCGTCGGCCGCCGCATGCCTGCTCGGGCCACCTCGGCGCCGACGAGTGCGTTGAAGAGCGAGGACTTGCCCGAGCCGGTGGCTCCGGCGAGCGCGACGACGGTGTGCCCACCGACGAGCGCCGTGCGCTCACGGACCTTGTCGACGACATCGCCGGCTCGGCTCGCCTGCGCTCGCTCCAGGCGTGCGCCTCCCGCGTCGAGCGCATCCGACAGGGCATCGGCCCGCGCGCCCAGCTCCTCGACGGACAGTGCCGCGGCGCCACCTCGGCGAAGGGGGTTGAGCCGGCTCATCGCAGCCCCTCCCCGACGGCCGTGGTCGCCTGCTGCAGTCGACGGATCTGCGCCTCGCTCACGGCGAGGTCGCCGGTCACGTCGGTGTAGCGCTCTCGTTCAGCGGTGTAGAGGGCGTCCACACGCTCCAGGAGGAGGGAGCGGGCCTTCTTGGCCATGTCGCGCACGGCCTGGTCACCGAAGATCGCCTCGAGCACCTTTTGTGCCAGCGCCGTCGTGCCACCGGCGATCGCCACCTCCGGCGCCACGAGGACACCGCCGGTGTGGGCGAAGGAGACGAGCATGAGGAAGAGCCCGATGCCGTTGACCCCGTAGGCGGCGATCCGGGCATTGGTGCGGCGGTTGCCACCCTCGGCCCGCACGATGTCCAGGACATCGCTCTGCCACTCCCGCACGAGGCGCTCGACGGAGGGCTCCAGCTGCGAGGAGGAGCGCGCCAGGTCCGGGTGCTCGTCGAGCACGACGGGGCCGGCCTCGGTACCGCGCCAGCTGCGGGCGATCGTCGCGGCGGCCGTGTCCGCCTCGGCGATGAGCAGTGCGCTCACGCCGGTGTGCAGGGCCTCGTCGAGCTCGGCGGACGGCGGCGGGCCGCCGCTCACGGTGGAGGTGACGCGGTCGCGGATCTTGGAGACTCCCTTCTCCACCTTGCGGAAGAACTCACCGGTCCCGACGAACTCCTGCCACCGGGCGAGCACCTCACCACGCAGGAGCTGCCCGTCCTGCATGCCGTCGGTGACGCCCTCCTCGGCCTTGTCGTAGGCGTCATAGGCCGTCTGCGCGAGGCTGCTGGTCTCCTCGCGGTGCGACTGCGCCGCCTCGATCAGGACCTGCGCACGACCCTCGAGCGAGCGCAGGGCCCCCTGGAGGGTCTGGCGGATGATCATCGTCCGGGCCCGCTGGTCGCCGGCGAGGGCCGTCAGCCAGCCGCGCAGCCGCTGGATGTCGGCCTCGGGGATGAGTCCGTCGACGAGGTCGGTCTCGGGGACGGTGAAGACGGGTGCCGTCTCGAGGTGCTGCTCGCGCAGCATCTCGATGAGGTGCGAGCGGACTTCCGTCATCGCCGGACGGTCCACCCGGTCGAGCACGATGGCGACAGCCGTCCCCCGCTCGGCGGCCTGGCGCAGCAGGCCCCACGGGATGGCGTCCGCATACCGGGCCGCGGTGGTGACGAAGAGCCACAGATCGGCGGCGGACAGCAGCTGGGCCGCCAGCTCGCGGTTGGCCGAGACGACCGAGTCGATGTCGGGAGCATCGAGGATCGCCATACCCGGAGGGAGGGTCTGCGAGGGAGTGAGGCGGACGGTGCCGGGCTGCGGCTCGCGGCGCTCGTCGCCGGTGACCCGAGCAAGCGAAGGGAGGACCCGCGCGTCCCGGAACCACCGCTCGTCATCGGGGTGGTGGATGAGCACGGGGCTGGTGGTCGTGGGGCGCAGGACCCCGGAACGACTGACCTCGCGCCGCAGGATGGAGTTGACGAGCGTCGACTTGCCCGAGCCGGTGGAGCCACCGACGACAGCCAGCAGCGGGGCGTCGATCGAGGACAGGCGTGGGATCACGTAGTCATCGAGCTGGTCGAGCAGCGCCGTGCGCTCCGTCCGGGCCGCCTGCGTGCTGGGCAGGTCCAGCGTCAGTCGACTGCGCTCGACCTCGTCCCGCAGCGCAGAGACCCGTGCCAAGAGGTCACGGTCATTGTCGCTGCCCGGTGCGAACTCACCCATGGGCACACCTTAACCAGCGAAGGGGTGGGTGCAGCACGCACGGCGCCGAAGCGCCCCCGGTTGGATTCGAACCAACGACCTAGGGATTAGAAGGCCCTTGCTCTGTCCGCCTGAGCTACGGAGGCATGCCCCGGCCGGATGATGACCACGCGGGGCGGGCTTCAGTGTAGTGACCGCGTCGACCTGCCATGATCGGCACCATGTCCGTCCGGGTGGTCGTGCGCGAGGCGAGGGTCAGCGAGTCCCCCGCCGATCTCGCCCTGCTCGACGACGGCGAGCGCCTGCGTGCCGTCCGCAAGCGGCAGTCCGCTCCCTTCGTCACGGGGCACGCCCTCGCTCGGCGCGTCCTCGGCGAGTTGCTCGAGCGCGATCCCGCCTCGCTGTCCTTCGAGCGACGCTGTGCCACCTGCGACACCGACCGGCACGGCAAACCGAGCCTCGTCGAGGCAGCGGGGTGGCACTTCTCCCTCTCCTACACGCCTGACGTCGCCGTCCTGGCAGTCGCGCAGGGCGTCGATGTCGGGATCGACGTCGAGGACCTGACCGATGCCGACTTCGAGGGATTTCCCGGGGCGACCCTGGCTCCTGACGAGGTCGCTGGGTTCGACGGGCTCACGGGGCACGAGCTGCTCGTCGCCCGCGCCTGCGTGTGGGCCCGCAAGGAGGCGGTCCTCAAGGCGACCGGCCACGGCCTGGTCGTCGACCCGTCGGAGGTCCTCGTCTCCGCGCCCGGTCTCGCGCCGCGGCTCGTGGACTGGCGGGCCGACGAGCCG
>NZ_BCSS01000078.1 GCF_001570985.1 Janibacter limosus NBRC 16128
TACTTCGAGGGCCTGGTCGAGGCGGCCTGACCGAGACGTCAGATCTGGTGTTGGCCCGTGCCACCCAGCGGGAGGGGCGGCCCGGCGATCCCCTCGCGGTCGAAGGCCTCCTTGACCCGGCGGCGGATCTCGCGCTGGATGCCCCAGTTCTGGTTGGGCGTGCACGTGGCGAAGACCCGCACGGTGACGGTGCCGGCGGTGATGGTCTCGACGCCCAGGACGGACGGCGTCTCGCGCAGCACCTCGCTCCAGTGTTCGTCGTCCTTCATCCGCGAGATGGCGTCGGTGATGATCCCGATGACCCGGTCGACGTCCTCCGTGTAGGAGAAGGGCAGGTCCACCATCACCGTCGACCAGCCCTGGCTGCGGTTGCCGATCCTGATGATCTCGCCGTTGCGGACGTACCAGACGACGCCGTCGAGGTCACGCAGCCGGGTGACCCGCAGCGTGACCTCCTCGACGGTCCCGATGGCTTCGCCGGTGTCGATGAAGTCCCCCACGCCGTACTGGTCCTCGAGGATCATGAAGATCCCCGAGAGGTAGTCGCGCACGAGCGCCTGCGCGCCGAACCCGAGCGCGACACCACCGACACCGGCCGACGCGAGCAGTGGCGCCAGCGGGATGCCGAGCAGGGCGAGCACGGTGAGCGCCGCGACGGTCGCGATGACGATCGTGGCGATGCTGCGCAGGAGCGAGCCCATCGTCAGGGTGCGCTGCCGGTACCGCTCGCCGGCAACGCTCGTGAGGGCGCGCCCACCTCCCTTGTGGTCCCGCTTCGCCCGTGAGGCCTCGCTCCGGGCGATCGAGGTCTCGACGGCCTTGGTGATCGCCCGGTGGGCGAGCCACCGGGCGACGACGGCCAGGACCACGGTGAGCAGGACCTTGACGGGAGCGCCGAGGAGCCAGTCGAGACTCGACTCCCACGTGAGGTCGATGGCGAGCAGATGGGACATGTCGATCATCCGACCGAGTCTGCGTCACGCTCCTGAGCAGCGACTGCACGCGCGACCGCGTCGCGGCTCTCGGCGACGGTGCGCCGCAGACCGGCCGGGGCCTGCCCGTGCTCGTCGAGCCAAGCCTGGGTCGCGGCGAGCAGCTCGGGGCCGGCCAGGGCCATCGGGTAGAAGCCGATGACGATGCCCTCGGCGATGGCGTGCGTCCTCGAGGACCACACCTCCTCGAGGACGTCGTGGTACCGCTGGACGAAGGGGGTGAGCAGCGCCGGGTCGTTAGTCCGCCCGAAGCCGAGCCCGTGGGCGTCGACGACCGAGTTGGGCGTCTCGGTGGAGACGACCCCGGCCTGCCACGCCGCCTCCTTGGCCTCTGGCGTCGGAATGCTCGCGGCAGCGCGAGCGGCGCGCTCACGACCGGTGGCGGTGTTGTCCCCCTTCGCTTCTGCGGCGACGGCGTCCGCGTCGGCCTCGCCGGCTGCTGCCAGGCCGGTGAGCAGAGTCCAGCGCATGTCGGTGTCGACGGCCAGCCCCTCGAGGGAGGCGCTGCCGTCGAGCAGGCCCGCCGCCAGGGAGACGTCGTCGCCGGGGGCGAGCAGACCCGCGTGACCGGTGATGAGCTGCAACTGGGCGTCGCTGCCCGGAGCGGCCGCGCGGGCCAGCTCGGCGAGGTGTGCCACGACCTGCTGACGAACCTGCTCACGGTGGGCCGGAGCGCCATAGGTGAGCACGGCGGTCGAGATCTGTCCGATGAGGGCACGCAGCAGCACGGAGTCGGAGAGACCGTCGAGCACGGGCAGGACGAGGTCGACATAGGCGCGGGCGGCCATCTCGCCGTCGCGGGTCATGTCCCACGCGGAGGCGAGTGCCAGCGAGGCCGGCAGCGACTCGGCGAAGGCCGTGGGGTGAGCCAGCAGTGTTGCGAGCGAGCGCTCGTCGAGCCGCAGCTTTGCGTAGCTCAGGTCGTCGTCGTTGAGCAGCAGCAGGTCCGGCTGACGCTGACCGACGAGCTGTGGCAGGGGAGTGTGCTCGCCGTCCACGTCGACCTCGATGCGCTCACGACGCTGGAGCGTGCCGTCGACGAGGTCGTAGAGACCGACCGCGAGACGGTGCGGGCGCAGCGTCTCGAAGCCCTCGGCGAAGGTCTGCTCGATGACCGCGTCGACGTAGTGACCGCGGTCATCGACCTCGACGATCGGGCGCAGGGTGTTGACCCCGGCGGTCTCGAGCCACAGCTTGGACCAGGCGCGCAGGTCGCGGCCCGACGTCGCCTCGAGCTCGTCGAGGAGGTCGTCGAGGGTCGTGTTGCCCCAGGCGTGCTTGGCGAAGTAGGCGCGCAGGCCGTCGCGGAAGGGCTCGCGCCCGACATAGGCCACCAGCTGCTTGATGACCGAGGCGCCCTTGGCGTAGGTGATGCCGTCGAAGTTGACCTCGACATCGTCGAGGTCGCGGATCGGGGCGACGATCGGGTGGGTCGAGCTGAGCTGGTCCTGGCGGTAGGCCCACGCCTTCTCGTGCGTGCAGAAGGTCGTCCACGCGTCGGCCCACTCGGTGGCCTCGGCCTGGCAGGTGGTGGAGGCCCACTCGGCGAAGGACTCGTTGAGCCACAGGTCGTTCCACCACTTCATCGTCACGAGGTTGCCGAACCACATGTGGGCCAGCTCGTGCAGCACGGTGAGGGCGCGGCGCTCGACGAGCGCATCGGGCACCTTGGAGCGGAAGACGTACATCTCGTGGAAGGTCACGCACCCCGCATTTTCCATCGCGCCCATGTTGTACTCCGGCGTGAAGACCTGGTCGTACTTGGTGAAGGGGTAGGCGCGGTCGAACTCCTCCTCGAAGAAGGCGAAACCCGCCTTGGTCAGGGCGAAGAGGTTGTCGGCGTCGAGGTACTGCGTCAGCGACTTGCGGCAGAAGATGCCCAAGGGCACCTCCTTGTCCCGCGAGGTGAGCGAGTCACGCACGACGTCGTAGGGGCCGGCGACGAGCGCGGTGATGTAGCTGCTCATCCGCTCGGTGGGGGCGAAGGCCCACGTCGCCACGCCGTCACGCACCGGAGCGGGCTCCGGGGTGGGGGAGTTGCCGATGACCTGCCAGTGCGCCGGGGCGGTGACCGTCAGCGTGAAGCTCGCCTTGAGGTCAGGCTGCTCGAAGACGGGGTACATCCGGCGGCTGTCCGGCACCTCGAACTGCGTGTAGAGGTAGACCTCGCCGTCGACGGGGTCGACGAAGCGGTGCAGCCCCTCGCCGGTGTTCATGAAGCGGCCCGTCGCGCGGATCGTCACCGTGTTGTCGTCGGCCAGGCCGTCGAGCTGGATCCGGTGGTCGGCGAAGATCGCCGCGGCATCGAGCTCGCTGCCGTTGAGCTCCACCGACTCCACGGACTCACCGATGAAGTCGACGAAGGTGGAGGCTCCCCCCTTCGCCGTGAAGTGAATGGTGCTCGTCGTCGCGAAGGTCGTCTCCGAGGTCGTCAGGTCGAGGGTGATCTCGTGGCTGTCGACCGTGACGACGGCCGCCCTCTCGGCGGCCTCCTCACGGGTGAGGTTCTTGCCCGGCACGTGTTGCTCCTTCGCAATAGACGTTTTCCTCATGCTGTCACAGGCCGACGGGACGTCTGAGACGATTGGGTCATGACGTCAACTCCCGTTCAGATGTGGTTCGACCCGCTGTGCCCCTGGGCCTGGATGACCAGCCGGTGGCTGATGGAGGTCGAGCAGGTCCGCGACATCGAGGTCACCTGGTCGCAGATGAGCCTGTCCGTCCTCAACGACGGGCGGGACCTCCCGGAGGAGTACCTCGACCTCATGGAGCGCGGCTGGACGCCCGTGCGCGTCATCGCCGCCGCCCGCAAGGCGCACGGCGACGAGGTCACCAAGCCGCTGTACGACGCGATCGGCACGCGCATCCACCTGGGCGGGGAGAAGGACTTCCGCGCCGTGACCGAGGCAGCGCTCGCCGAGGTCGGCCTGCCCGCCGAGCTCATCGAGGCTGCGGACACCGACGCGCACGATGCCTTCCTGCGTGAGAGCCACGACCGCGCCATCGAGCTCGTCGGCGACGACGTGGGGACCCCGGTGATCTCCGTGGAGGACGTGGCCTTCTTCGGCCCTGTCGTCTCCCCGGCACCGAAGGGGGAAGCGGCCGGCCGCCTCTTCGACGGCTGTGTGCTCGTCGCCGGCACCGACGGCTTCTTCGAGCTCAAGCGCTCCCGCACCCGCGACCCGATCTTCGACTGACCAGCACACCCCGCCCGATCACCAACACCTGGAGTAGACCCTTGCGCGTCCACATCGGTGGCGACCACGCCGCCTTCGAGCTCCACCAGGAGCTGCTGACCTTCCTCGCCGACGAGGGGCACGAGGTCACCGACCACGGTCCGTTCGAGTACGACGCCGTCGACGACTACCCGGTCTTCGTCATCCGCGCCGCACAGGCGGTCGCGGCCGACCCGGGGAGCCGCGGCATCGTCCTCGGCGGCTCCGGCAACGGCGAGCAGATGGCGGCCAACAAGGTCGCCGGGATCCGAGCGGCCCTGTGCTACAACGCCGACCTGGCCAAGCTCGCCCGTGAGCACAACGACGCCCAGGTCCTGTCCATGGGCGGACGCATGCAGTCCGTCGAGGAGTCCAAGGAGATGGTGCGGGTCTTCCTGACCACGGACTTCACCGGCGAAGAGCGTCACCAGCGCCGGATCGACATGGTCAGCGCCTTCGAGAGCGACGGTACGGTCCCGCCCCTGCCCTGATGGGGTGCGTTCAATACCACCCAGGGACCCGCCGTGAGGGATTGCGGCGGGG
>NZ_BCSS01000079.1 GCF_001570985.1 Janibacter limosus NBRC 16128
GAGCCAGGCCCGAGACGATGTCGGCGGGTTGGGTGGTCGCCGCCAGCAGCAGCGATGCACCCACACCGAGGGTGCCCTTGGCCAGCAGGTTCCACGCGCCCCACAGTCCCGGCTCGGACAGGGTCAACGGCCCGACGTCGACGCGCGGCCCGGTCGCGACGAGGGGCATGAGCACCGCGAAGACCACGAAGGGCGCCTCGATGAGGAGCCGAGGGGCCAGGTGCCGCACCGGGACGCGGCTGGCGAGCACCACGCCGAGCAGCAGCAGGGCGTGCGCGCCGAAGGCCCACACCGCCTCACGTGGCGTCGCCACGACGGCGATGACGAAGAGCAGGGTCGCGAGGATCTTCAGGTGCGCCGGCACGGTGTGCAGCCACGAGCGGCCGTGGTGGGCCAGCGCGTGGTGGTGCGGCCTCGCCACCTCAGTCCCGGCGGCGGACGACGAGGCGCAGCAGCAGCCACATCAGGGCGCCGGTGAGCAGGACGCCGGCGACACCGGCGAGCCCGCCGGAGAGGAAGCTGCTGTCGACCCCCTTCGTCCCGTAGTCGGCGAAGGGGGAGCCCTCGCTCCCGTGGGCACCGGCTGATTCGGCGAAGCCGAGGCTCTCGGCGACGTGCTCGAGCCCGTCCGGGTGGCCGGACGCCCAGAAGCTCACGATCGCGGCGAGCAGCAGGCAGACGGTCAGGCCGCCGAGGACGAGGGCCCGGGTGGAGATGCGCTGCCTCATCGGGCCACCGCCTCACGGTCGAGGGAGGGTGTCCGGTCGGTGGTGAGGTGCTGCGCGCCGCGCACGAGGTCGGGTCGCACGGACATCACGGCCGAGACGACGAGGAAGGTGATGACCGCTTCGCCGATGCCGATGACGACGTGCCAGGTGATCATCGCGCCGAAGAGGGTGCCCGCCTCGACCGGTGCGGTCCCGCCGACCAGGAAGAGCGCCGCGAAGACTGCAGCGGCCACGGGCACCGACAGCAGGGCGCCGATGGCTGCCGCCACGGGCACCGAGCCGGCGCGCGACGGGAGGACTCGTCGGACGAGGGCGAAGGCCAGCCAGCCGACCCACACGCCGACCAGGGCCATGAGCGTGACATTGGTGCCCAGCGCTGTCAGACCCCCGTCGGCGAAGACCAGCGCCTGCACGAGCAGGACGACCGTGATGCACAGGGTGGCCGTCCACGGTCCGACGAGGACTGCTGCCAGGGCTCCGCCCAGCAGGTGCCCGGAGGTCCCAGCGGCCACGGGGAAGTTGAGCATCTGCGCGGCGAAGACGAAGGTCGCGACGAGGCCCGCGAGGGGAGCGACCCGATCATCGAGGTCGCCACGGCTGCGTCGGAGCGCGAGGGCGACGCCTGCGACGGCCACGACCCCTGTCGCGACCGAGGTCGGGGCGTCGAGGAAACCATCTGGGACGTGCATCGGACTCCTTCGGGATGGCGCGCGCTGGGATAGGTTTGGGGCGCGTCCACCGACCATATTGCACACGCGTGCAGGCACAGGAGAGCGAGGCGAGATGGGCGAGCGACTGACCCCGGGCGATACGGCCCCGGACTTCACCCTGACCGACGACAGCGGGGAGCAGGTGTCGCTGAGCGACTTCCGTGGCAAGCGGGTGATCGTCTACTTCTACCCCGCGGCCATGACCCCGGGGTGCACCAAGCAGGCCTGCGACTTCACCGAGTCCCTCGAGGCGCTGCGCGCCGCGGACACCGAGGTCATCGGCATCTCGCCGGACAAGCCCGACAAGCTCGCGAAGTTTCGCGAGCGCGATGGGTTGAGCATCACGCTGCTGTCCGATGCGGACAAGTCGGTGATGACGGCCTGGGGCGCATATGGTGAAAAGAAGTTGTACGGCAAGGTCGTGCAGGGCGTCATCCGCTCTACGATCGTCGTCGGACAAGATGGTGTGGTCACCCACGCCCAGTACAACGTCAAGGCGACGGGCCACGTGGCCCGTATCCGACGAGACCTCGGCATCGAGTAAGGACGGAACCTCCCGTGAGCAATGACAACCCGAGCATGACCAGGCTCGAGAACGACATCGTCACGACCCGTGACCGGCTCGCCCAGACGATCGACGAGCTGAGCGTGCGCGCGGCTCCCAAGAACGTCATCGCGCGGCAGAAGGAGCAGGCCAGGGCCAGCTTCACCAACGCGACGCGGACCGAGTCCGGCGAGCTGCGCATGGACCGGGTGGCGATCGCTGCCGCGGCCGTCGTCGGGCTCGTCGTGCTCAAGATCGTCTCGGCCAACCGCAAGCACAAGAAGTGGGAGCGTCAGCGCGCCAAGCGTTCCTGGTGACGCACCACGAGAGCAGCGAAGGGGGGTCCCACCAGCCGGTGGGACCCCCCTCGTCATGTGGTCAAGGCTGTGAAGAACCGCACTCTGGCACCGATTTCGTTCTGCGGGCGGGCTGCTGCTAATGTTTCTCCTCGCGCGCCAATAGCTCAATTGGCAGAGCAGCTGACTCTTAATCAGCGGGTTCGGGGTTCAAGTCCCTGTTGGCGCACAGTTCACGAAGGGCCCCATCGCATCGCGATGGGGCCCTTCGCGTGTCGCACGACGGCTCAGCGTCGTGCGGTGGAGCCGCTCAGCCGCGCCACTCCTCGAGGTCGATGTCCTCGTCGTCGTCCTGGCCTCGACCACGGGCGATGAGCCCTGCAGCGGCCAGGAGGACGGCCAGGGCACCCAGCCCGGCGATCCAGACCCAGGTCGGGATGCCGCCGTCGCTGGAGCTGTCGTCGTCGACTGTCGGTGCGGCGCTGGTGCTGGAGGAGCTGCTCGTCCCTGCGGGCGCGGTCGGCTCGGTCTCGCCGTCGGTCGCGCTCGTGGACGAGGACGGCGTGCTCTCGGACGACGAGCTGCTCGTCGGCGCGCTCGTCGAGGTGGCGTCCGAAGTCGAGCTGCTGGTGCTGCTGGCCGGCGGCGGGGGAGTCGAGGTGCTGGGGGCCGAGGAGTCGCTCGACGCGCTCGTGGAGGAGCTCGTCGGCTCGTCGGCGCCGTCGTCACCGGCGGGCGGTGCGTAGGTGAACTTCAGCGAGCCGCTGATCGGGTGCCCATCGGCGCTGACCACCTTGTAGGTCACCGTGTAGGTGTCGGCCTTGAGAGAGGACTGCAGCGGCTGGTAGACGGAGTTGCCGTCGACCTCCAGCTCGCCGTCGGTCGCGTCGGTCGAGCCAGCCTTGACGGTGACCTGGTTCAGACCGCTCTTGATCGGCTCGTTGAACCGCAGCATCACCTCAGGGGGCGTCGCCGTGAGCGTCGATCCGTCCTTGGGGCTGGATGCCTCGAGGCGGGCGTGAGCCGAGGCAGGGGAGGCCATGACGGTCATGGCGACGAGCATCGCTGCGAGAGTGAGGGTCGCGCTCGCAGTGCGGGCGAAGGGGGCGGGAGTGCGGTGTGTGGTGGTCACGGGTCCATCGTGCACGATGACTGGTCTGCGGCCCGGGAGGTGGGTGGTCACGAGCACCCTCTGGGAGCAGGTACGATGGTCCCCGCTGCCCGATGATCCGGGCACATGGTGGGTATAGCTCAGCTGGTAGAGCATCGCCTTGTGGTGGCGAGGGCCGCGGGTTCAAGTCCCGTTACTCACCCTGACAAAAGAAGGCCCCCGGTTCGCCGGGGGCCTTCTTCACGTCATGGGCGTTGCGTCGTGGCCTGGCTCAGCTGACCTGGTACTTCGCCGCGATCTGCTTCAGCTCGGCACTCTCGAGACCGGGCTGGGGGCGGAAGACGGCCTCACGGTAGTAGCGCAGCTCGGCGATCGACTCGGTGATGTCGGCCAGCGCGCGGTGACCGCCGTTCTTGTCCGGTGAGGCGAAGTAGGCCCGCGGGTACCAGCGTCGTGACAGCTCCTTGATCGAGGAGACGTCGATCATCCGGTAGTGGAGGTGGCCCTCGAGCGAGGGCATGTCCCGAGCGAGGAAGGCACGGTCGGTTGCGACGCTGTTGCCACCGAGCGGGGCCTTGGCGGCGTCGGGGACGAACTGCTTGATGTGCGCCAGGACAGCCTCCTCGGCCTCCTGCAGCGTCGTGCCGTCGGCGAGGATGTCGAGCAGCCCGGAGGTGGTGTGCATGTCGCGCACGAAGTCGTTCATCTGTGTCAGTGCGGCCTCCGGGGGACGGACGATGATGTCGATCCCGTCGTCGAGCTGGTTGAGCTCGTAGTCAGTGATGAGGGCCGCGACCTCGATGAGCGCATCATGCTCGAGCGAGAGCCCGGTCATCTCGCAGTCGATCCAGACGATGCGTTCGGACGAGGACGGAGTCGAAGAAGTCACGGCGTTCACCATAGCGACCGGATCGACGTCGGCTGCGTCACTGGGGAGTTCTACCCACCGACAACAGGCACGTGCCTCGGTTAGCGTGGCGCCATGAGCTCGACTCCGCCCCCGCCTCCGCCCGGTCAGCCGCCGGCGCCCGCGGGTCCGCCCCGGCCCCCGTCGCCGG
>NZ_BCSS01000080.1 GCF_001570985.1 Janibacter limosus NBRC 16128
GGAACGCACGAGAGCCCCCAACGACTCGTTGGGGGCTCTCGGCTCAATGGTTGTCCGGCTGCGTCCTACTCTCCCACACCGTTCCCAGTGCAGTACCATCGGCGCTGAAGGGCTTAGCTTCCGGGTTCGGAATGGGACCGGGCGTTTCCCCCTCGCTATAACAGCCGAAACTCTATGGAGTTACGTGGGTGTTCCCGACCGTATCTCGGGAACTGCACAGTGGACGCGAGTCATTCTTTTGTTACGCAACAAAGTTGTGTGTGTATCAAGTTATCGGCTTATTAGTACCAGTCAGCTCCATGCATTACTGCACTTCCACATCTGGCCTATCAACCCAGTAGTCTACTGGGAGCCTCTCGGAGCAAGCTCCATGGAAACCTCATCTTGAGACATGCTTCCCGCTTAGATGCTTTCAGCGGTTATCACTCCCGAACGTAGCTAATGAGCGGTGCTCTTGGCAGAACAACTCACACACCAGAGGTTCGTCCAACCCGGTCCTCTCGTACTAGGGTCAGCCTCTCTCAAGTTTCCTACGCGCACAGCGGATAGGGACCGAACTGTCTCACGACGTTCTAAACCCAGCTCGCGTGCCGCTTTAATGGGCGAACAGCCCAACCCTTGGGAGATACTCCACCCCCAGGATGCGACGAGCCGACATCGAGGTGCCAAACCATCCCGTCGATATGGACTCTTGGGGAAGATCAGCCTGTTATCCCCGGGGTACCTTTTATCCGTTGAGCGACGGCGCTTCCACAAGCCACCGTCGGGTCACTAGTTCCGACTTTCGTCCCTGCTTGACTTGTCAGTCTCGCAGTCAAGCTCCCTTGTGCACTTGCACTCGCCACCTGATTGCCAACCAGGCTGAGGGAACCTTTGAGCGCCTCCGTTACATTTTAGGAGGCAACCGCCCCAGTTAAACTACCCACCAGGCAATGTCCCTGATCCGGATCACGGACCGAGGTTAGATATCCAGAACGACCAGAGTGGTATTTCAACGATGACTCCACACACACTGGCGTGCATGCTTCACAGTCTCCCACCTATCCTACACAAGCCGTCCCGAACACCAATACCAAGCTATAGTGAAGGTCCCGGGGTCTTTCCGTCCTGCTGCGCGTAACGAGCATCTTTACTCGTAATGCAATTTCGCCGAGTTCGCGGTTGAGACAGTGGAGAAGTCGTTACGCCATTCGTGCAGGTCGGAACTTACCCGACAAGGAATTTCGCTACCTTAGGATGGTTATAGTTACCACCGCCGTTTACTGGGGCTTAAATTCTCAGCTTCGCTCAAAGAGCTAACCGGTCCTCTTAACCTTCCAGCACCGGGCAGGCGTCAGTCCGTATACATCGTCTTGCGACTTCGCACGGACCTGTGTTTTTAGTAAACAGTCGCTTCTCCCTGGTCTCTGCGGCCCATCTTCCTAGCCCGTAAAGGGCTTCAGAATCCGGGCCCCCCTTCTCCCGAAGTTACGGGGGCATTTTGCCGAGTTCCTTAACCACGATTCACTCGATCGCCTTAGTATTCTCTACTTATCCACCTGAGTCGGTTTGGGGTACGGGCGGCTAGAACCTCGCTAGAGGATTTTCTCGGCAGCATAGGATCACCCTGCTTCCCGCTAAAAGCGGTCACTATCAGGTCTCAGGATATGTGCCAGGCGGATTTGCCTACCTGACTCCCTACACCCTTGGACGTGGACAACCATCGCCACGCGGAGGCTACCTTCCTGCGTCTCCCCATTGCTTGACTACTACCAGATCGGGTCACGCGTTCCACGTACCAGCGAAACCCCGAAGGGTCTCTACGGCACGCTTCAGGCGTTTAGCATCACTGGATTCATCATGGGCGGTTCTTCGCCGGTTCCGGAATATCAACCGGATGTCCATCGACTACGCCTGTCGGCCTCGCCTTAGGTCCCGACTTACCCAGGGCAGATTAGCTTGACCCTGGAACCCTTGGATATTCGGCGGACGGGTTTCTCACCCGTCTTTCGCTACTCATGCCTGCATTCTCACTCGTGTGGCATCCACGACTGGATCACTCCGCCGCTTCACTCGCCACACGACGCTCCCCTACCCATCAACACGCCTGGACACCAAAGGTGCCGAGCAATATGTCAATGCCATAGCTTCGGTGGTGTGCTTGAGCCCCGCTACATTGTCGGCGCGGAATCACTTGACCAGTGAGCTATTACGCACTCTTTAAAGGGTGGCTGCTTCTAAGCCAACCTCCTGGTTGTCACGGCAACTCCACATCCTTTTCCACTTAGCACACGCTTAGGGACCTTAGCTGATGATCTGGGCTGTTTCCCTCTCGACTACGGAGCTTATCCCCCGCAGTCTCACTGCCACGCTCTCACTTACCGGCATTCGGAGTTTGGCTAACGTCAGTAACCTGGTGAGGCCCATTAGCTATCCAGTAGCTCTACCTCCGGTAAGAAACACGTGACGCTGCACCTAAATGCATTTCGGGGAGAACCAGCTATCACGGAGTTTGATTGGCCTTTCACCCCTACCCACAGCTCATCCCCTCAGTTTTCAACCTAAGTGGGTTCGGTCCTCCACGACGTCTTACCGTCGCTTCAACCTGGCCATGGGTAGATCACTCCGCTTCGGGTCTAGACCCAGCGACTCAATCGCCCTATTCGGACTCGCTTTCGCTACGGCTTCCCCACACGGGTTAACCTTGCCACTGAGCACTAACTCGCAGGCTCATTCTTCAAAAGGCACGCCGTCACCCCACAAGGAGGCTTCGACGGATTGTAAGCGCACGGTTTCAGGATCTATTTCACTCCCCTCCCGGGGTACTTTTCACCTTTCCCTCACGGTACTTGTCCGCTATCGGTCACCAGGGAATATTTAGGCTTAGCGGGTGGTCCCGCCAGATTCACACGGGATTTCTCGAGCCCCGTGCTACTTGGGAAATCTTCCATGGAGTCCACACCATTTCGTCTACGGGGGTTCCACCCTCTGTGCCGGGCCATTCAAGACCCTTCGACTATGACATGAATTTTTTACTCCACCACGAAATGTCAGTTCCGTGAAAAAGCTCCCACAACCCCGAACATGCAACGCCTGACAGCTATCACACACATCCGGTTTGGCCTCATCCGCTTTCTCTCGCCAATACTCACGGAATCACTATTGTTTTCTCTTCCTGCGGGTACTGAGATGTTTCACTTCCCCGCGTTCCCTCTACCTGCCCTATATATTCAGGCAGGAGTGACTGGACTTGCCTCCAGCCGGGTTTCCCCATTCGGAAATCCACGGATCACAGTCTGGTTATCGACTCCCCGTGGCTTATCGCAGATTCCTACGTCCTTCTTCGGTTCCTGGTGCCAAGGCATCCACCGTGCGCCCTTAAAAACTTGAGCCACAAAGATGCTCGCGTCCACTGTGTAGTTCTCAACATACGGGCGGCACCTCACCACACGATCACGCCAACACCACAACAGTGATGCGGTACGCGACCAGGCAAGGCCCACAACCAACCCTTAACGGGAAGGCCTTGAAGCTTCACTCGCGTGAACCCTCAGGACCCAACAACGTGTCTTAACCCCCACACCACCCAGACACTTTCCACCACACATAACGTGCAGGTACTCGCCCCATGGACAGAATGAGCGTCAAATAATCGATGTTCCACCCGAGCACCTGGTGTCCCACATTCGAGGACAAACCAGGCTCTGGACCACAACAGTGGCCAGTGCTCCTTAGAAAGGAGGTGATCCAGCCGCACCTTCCGGTACGGCTACCTTGTTACGACTTAGTCCCAATCGCCAGTCCCACCTTCGACGGCTCCCCCCACAAGGGTTGGGCCACCGGCTTCGGGTGTTACCGACTTTCGTGACTTGACGGGCGGTGTGTACAAGGCCCGGGAACGTATTCACCGCAGCGTTGCTGATCTGCGATTACTAGCGACTCCGACTTCATGGGGTCGAGTTGCAGACCCCAATCCGAACTGAGACCGGTTTTTTGGGATTCGCTCCACCTTGCGGTTTCGCAGCCCTTTGTACCGGCCATTGTAGCATGCGTGAAGCCCAAGACATAAGGGGCATGATGATTTGACGTCATCCCCACCTTCCTCCGAGTTGACCCCGGCAGTCTTCCATGAGTCCCCACCATTACGTGCTGGCAACATAGAACG
>NZ_BCSS01000081.1 GCF_001570985.1 Janibacter limosus NBRC 16128
CGGCGGCGGTGCCGTCGGGCAGGGCCGTCCCTGCGCTGGACTCGCCGCCGTGGCTGCCGATGCGGGTGACGGCCGAGCCGGCGAGCCCGGTCAGCCGGTCGAGGGTGGCCAGGTCGCGGCCGGACACGACGGCAGCCCAGGTGCCCTCTGCCGCAGCAAGATTGGTGAGGGACTCGAGAGTGCCCGGCTGGGCCCGGGAGTCCATCGGGTCGATGACGAAGGGGGCGAGCACCCCGTCGAAGTCCGTCGCGACGAGCAGCCGTGGGACGCCCGCGACGGTGGTCAGCGCCGTGGTGAGGTCCTGCGGGAGGGGCACCGTCATGCCCCCTTCGTCGGGGGCTTCTCGGGCGCCATCTCGAGGTTGGTGAGGAATCGGTCGGCCCATCGCTGCACGTCGTGGTCGGCGACCCTGCGGCGGGAGGCGCGCATGAGGCGGCGCTTGTCCTTGGGGTCGGTGCTGATGGCGCGCAGCATCGTCTGCTTCAGCCCCTCGATGTCGTGCGGGTTGCACACGAAGGACTGCTGCAGCTCGTGCCACGCCCCGGTGAACTCGCTGAGCACGAGCGCGCCGCCCAGGTCGTGCCGGCAGGTGACGTACTCCTTGGCGACGAGGTTCATGCCGTCGCGGAGCGGCGTGACGAGCATGACGTCGGCCACCTGGAAGAGAGCGGCCATCTCGTCGCGCGGGTAGCTCTGGTGCAGGTAGTGCATGGCGGGGGAGCCGAGGGCGGAGTAGGTGCCGTTGATCCGCCCGACCGTGGCCTCGACCTCGGAGCGCAGGTCCTTGTAGGCCCCGACACGCTCGCGGCTGGGGGTCGCCACCTGGACGAAGGTCACCTCGGGCGGCCGGAAGGCGTCCTGCGCCAGCAGCTCCTCGTAGGCCTTGAGGCGGTGGCGGATGCCCTTGGTGTAGTCGAGACGGTCGATCCCCAGCAGGACGATGTCGGGGTTGCCCAGCGAGGTGCGGATCTGCGCGGCCCGTGCCTGGACGGCTTCGCTCTTGGCCAGCGTCTCGAGGCCCTCGTAGTCGATGCTGATCGGGACGGCGGAGGCACGGACCACCCGCTCGTCACCGTTGGTGTCCTGCGTAGTCACGCACTCGCCACGGGTCGCGCGCCCGTCGAGCTGGCGGGCGGCCCGGACGAAGTTTTGTGCGTCGGTGGCCCGCTGGAAGCCGAGGTAGTCCGCACCGAGCAGCCCGTCGAGGATCTGTGAGCGCCAGGGCAGCTGGGCGAAGAGCTCGACCGGGGGGAAGGGGATGTGGTTGAACCAGCCGATGCGCAGGTCGGGCCGCAGCGCGCGCACCATGGCCGGGACGAGCTGGAGCTGGTAGTCGTGGACCCAGACCTTGGCCCCCTTCGCCGCGACCTGGCAGACCGCCTCGGCGAAGCGCTGGTTGACCGCCTGGTAGTCCTGCCACCACTCGCGGTGGAAGTGCGCCGGGACGATGACGTCGTGGTAGATCGGCCACAAGGTCTCGTTGCTGAAGCCCTCGTAGTAGGTCGTCAGCTCCTCCTCGGAGAGGGCGACGGGGTGCAGCCACATGCCCGACTCCTCGAAGGGGGCGGGAGCCTCGCCGGCCTCGCCCGCCCAGCCGACCCAGGCCCCATCACGGCCGCGCATCACCGAGTCCATCGCAGTGACCAGGCCACCGGGGGAGCGGTGCCACTCGCTCTGGCCATCGGGGGTGACGACGCGATCGACGGGCAGTCGGTTGGCGGCGATGACGAGGTCGAATGTGCGTTGACGTGGCACGGCGGTGCACCTCCGGGAGTTGTTGGGTCCACCCTATGTACCCCGGAGCCCTTCCCCCCACGCCCCCGGACCACTAACGTCGATACATGAAGATCTCGGACGTACTGCGCAGCAAGGGAACCGACGTCGTGACTGTCACGCCGGAGTCCTCCGTCGGTGAGCTCCTCGCCCGTCTGGCGGAGCATCGCATCGGCGCCGTGGTGGTCTCCTCGGGGGAGGGTCACGTCGACGGCATCGTCTCCGAGCGAGACGTCGTGCGACACATCCACAGCGACGGCGCCGCCGTCCTCGAGGGTCCGGTGAGCGCGATCATGACCGCCGAGGTGCACACCTGCGGGGAGCACGACGACATCAGCGAGCTGGAGAGCCAGATGACCGAGCGCCGCATCCGCCACGTCCCGGTGGTGCGGGAGGGCAAGCTGCTGGCCATCGTGAGCATCGGTGACGTCGTCAAGCACCGCATCCGCGACCTGTCGGCCGAGCGGGACCAGCTCGAGGCCTACATCACGCAGTGACCGTCACGCTCAGGAGGCATACAGGCGATGCTCCGACACCTCCCATGACACGCCTTCTACCCTTGGGGTCATGACGACACAGCTCCTCGGGGACGACCCCGCCCCTGACGGGCGTGGTGAGACGGGTGTGGCCGACTTCGACACGATCGGTCCCTACCGGGTGCTCCAGCAGCTGGGGCAGGGCGGGATGGGCATCGTCCACCTCGCTCTCGACGCTCGAGGCCGGGCCGTGGCCGTCAAGGTCCTGCGGTCCCACGTGGCGCACGACGAGGACGCCCGGGCGCGCCTGGCCCGCGAGGTCGACACGCTCGCGCGAGTGCGCTCGCAGCGGATCGCTCCCGTCTTCGACGCGGACCTCGAGGCCGACCAGCCCTACATCGTCACCCGCTATGTCCCCGGGCCGAGCCTCGAGCAGCGCGTCCGGGAGGACGGCCCGCTCGGCGCGGAGTCGCTCCTCGCCCTGGCGCGCGGTCTGGCCGAGGCGCTGCGCGCCATCCACGGCGTCGGCGTCATCCACCGCGACCTCAAGCCCGGCAATGTCCTCATGCTCGACGACGACCCGGTCGTCATCGACTTCGGCATCGCGCACGTCGTCGAGAGCTCGCGGATGACCATGACCGGCCTCGTGATGGGCACTCCCGGCTATCTCTCGCCCGAGCTGGTCGAAGGGGGCGACGTCACCCCTGCCACGGACTGGTGGGGCTGGGCGGCCACGCTCGTCTTCGCCGCCACGGGACGCTCCCCCTTCGGTCGTGGCGGGATGGAGGCGGTCCTCGCCCGGGTGTGCCGTGGTGACGCAGACCTGCGTGAGGTCGACCCGCAGCTGGCGCCGCTCCTGCACGCCGCCCTCGCGCCCGACCCGAGCCAGCGCCCCGACGCCGACGAGGTCCTCATGGCCCTCGAGGCGTGGGCCCGTGGCCGCCCCGTCACCGATGTGCTCCCGCAGCGCACCCGGGCCCTGCGTCCCGACGCGACCCGGGCGCTGCCGCCCGT
>NZ_BCSS01000082.1 GCF_001570985.1 Janibacter limosus NBRC 16128
GACCGGCGCGGCGGCTGCGGCCGGCTGCGCGGCTGCGGCCTTGGCGGCCTCGTCCTGACGGGCCTTGGCCTCTGCCTCGGCCTTGTCGGCCGCGGCGTTGGCGGCCTGAATGCGCTGCTGAGCGCGCTCCTCGGCCTCCTTGGCGCGGGCCTCGACCATGGCGAGGCGCTCGTCGGCGCTCTGCTGGGCCTGGCCGAGCTTGGCCTCGTCACCCTTGACCTGCTCGTCACGCGACTGCGTGGACTGCTCCAGCGCCGCGACACGCTTGTCGGCCGCAGCGCGAGCCGCGGTCTCCTTGTCGAAGCGGGTGCGCAGGTCCTCCAGGCGGGCCCGCAGGTCGCGGTTCTCGCGGGTCAGGGCCTCGTCGGCCTTGCCGGAGGTACCGGGGCTGGCAGCGACTGCGGCTGCAGGGGCTGCGGCAGCCACGGGGCTGCCGTCCTCGGCACGGGCCCGCAGGTCCTCCGAGTCCTTGACCATGCGGCGCATCTCAGCAACGACCTCGTCGAGGAAGTCGTCGACCTCGCGCTCGTCGTACCCACGACGGAACTGGGTCTGGGTGAAGGTCTTGTTGAGGACGTCCTCGGGCGTGAGCGCCATTGTTCCTCCGTATGCGTTCGGACAGATTGCACGCCAGTGGCACGCAAGGCGCGCACGGGCATCACCGTCAGCCTAGACGATGCTCAGCAGGACCGAGACCGCGAGGATGAGCAGGAGGAATGCCACGTCGATCGCGACCCCGCCGAAACGGATCGGTTTGACAACCTTGCGGATGGCCTTCAACGGAGGATCGGTGACGGTGTAGATGGCCTCGGCGACGACGAGGATCACGCCCCGGGGGCGCCACTGGCGGGCGAAGACCTGGATCCAGTCGAGGACGAGACGCCCGATGAGGATGAGGAAGTAGACGTACAGCACGAGGTGCAGGACGCCGCGGACGATCGACATGAGGCCAGCCTAGATCTGGGGCCTGAGCCCTTGCTGTGCGGTCTGCTCTGGTTGGAACAGCCTGAGCGGTCAGCTCTGGTTGAACAGCGCGCGCGGCTGCGCCGGCTCGCCGCCCTCGGTGTCGACCTCGATGTGCTCGGGCGAGAGCAGGAAGACCTTGTTGGTCACGCGCTCGATGGACCCGTGGAGTCCGAAGACCAGACCGGCCGCGAAGTCGACGAGGCGCTTGGCGTCGGAGTCGTCCATGTCGGTGAGGTTCATGATCACCGGGGTGTTGCTGCGGAAGCTCTCGCCGATGGCGCGGGCATCGTTGTACGTGCTCGGGTGGATCGTCGTGATGCGGTTCATCTGGGTGACCTCCACCTCACGGACGGCCGGTGCGCTCGGGACGCGGCGCAGCGGGGTGACCTCGGCGGCGTGCTCGTCCTCGACGAGCTCGTGGCCGCCCTCGTAGTCGTCGACGTACTCGTCGTACTCGTCGTAACGCTTGTCGTCCTCGGCCAGCCCGAGGTACACCATCGCATTGCGCAGTGCCGTCATGTCTTCAAATCCTCACGTCAAACCGGTTGCCTCGTCGGTGTCATCGAAGTTACCGGTGTGACGCACGAGTTCCGAGGATTGCCGTCCCGACACGCAGGTGTGTCGCTCCGTGGCGCACGGCGGCCTCGAGGTCACCGCTCATCCCCGCCGAGAGCATGTCGGCTCCGGGATGGGCGGCCAGCACCGTCTGGTGCAACCAGGCCAGGCGCTCGAAGGCCTCGTCCGCATCGCCGCCCAGCGGGGCGACCGCCATCAGCCCACCCAGGCGAAGGGGGCTGCCCGCGATCTCGTCGGCGAGGGCCGGCACGTCGGCCGGCTCCGCTCCCCCGCGTCCCGCTCCCGGCTCGGGGTCGAGGTTGACCTGGATCAGGGCGGTCAGCTCCCGCCCTGCAGCCTCGGCGCCCCGGGCCAGCGCACCGATGAGCTTGGCGCGGTCGACCGACTGGACGACATCGGCCCACCGGGTCACGGCATTGGCCTTCTTGGACTGCAGCTGTCCGATGAAGTGGGTGCGCACACCCGGCGGGGTCCCGCCGTCAGCGAGCTTGGTCGAGGCCTCCTGCTCACGATTTTCGCCGATCTCGGTGACGCCGAGCCCGGCGAGCAGGTCGAGGTCGCTGCGGGGGTGGTGCTTCGTGACCACGATGAGCTGCACGTCCTGACGAGGGCGGCCGGCGGCCGTGCAGGCGGCAGCGATGCGCTCCTCGACGGAGGCGAGGTTGGCAGCCAGCTCGTCGCGGCGTGCGTCGTCGGGACTCATGAGGCCCTCCCGAGGATCCCCGCGAAGCGTCCGGTCCGACCGTCGCGCCGGTAGGAGTAGAGCGCGTCGTCCTCGCGCGCGCACCCGGGGACCCACTGGACGGGCACCCCGGCTCCTTGGAGCTGGTCGACGACGCCGCTGGCGACGTCGATGGCCGGCGTGCCGGTCCAGGTGACCGCCGCCGACACCGGCGCGACCAGTGCAGCAGCAGAACGCATCTCGTCGGGCACCTCGTAGCAGCGACCGCAGACCGAGGGGCCGACGGTGGCGCGGAGGCGGACGGCTCCGAGGTCGCGCATCGCCTCGACGAGGTGGAGGGCCACCCCGGCGACCATGCCCGGCCGGCCTGCGTGGGCCACGCCGATGAGCGCGCCGTCCTCGTCGTGGACGAGGACCGGGGTGCAGTCGGCGACGAGCACGCCGAGGGCGAGGCCGGGCAGATCCGTGACCATCGCGTCGCCGACCCCGACGGCTCCCGTCCCCGTCCGCGGGCCGTCCAGCAGCTCCTGCGTCACGTGGACGACCTCGCTGCCATGGACCTGGTCGGCCCAGATCGTCGCCAGGCCGAGGGCCTCCTCGAGCCGGACCCTGTTGGTGGCCACCGCCTGCGGGTCATCTCCGACGTGCGCTCCGAGGTTGAGGCCGGCGAAGGGGGGCGAGCTCACCCCGTCGTGGCGGTCGGTGAATGCGCGGACCAGACCCGCGTCGTCATCTCTCCAGGCAAACACGTCTGCAACCTATCCCTGCGAGCACGAGAGAGGGCACCCAGCCCGCTGTCGCGATGCTGAGTGCCCTCTCTGGTCGGCCTGCGCCATGACTCACTTCAGGAAGTCGGGCACATCCAGGTCGTCACCGTCGTCGAAGGTCACCTGGCGCGGCGGCGCGGCCTGGGCCGGGGGCTGCTGGGCCGGGGGCTGCTGGGCCGGGGGCTGCTGGGCGGGCACCTGCTGGGCCGGAGCCT
>NZ_BCSS01000083.1 GCF_001570985.1 Janibacter limosus NBRC 16128
TCGAGCCGCGTGGCTCTCAGGTCTGTTCCGGTGCGGGTCATGGGGTGACGAGGCTCAGATCGCCTCGACTCCCTTCTCCCCGGTGCGCACGCGCACGACGTCCTCGATGGGGGTGACCCACACCTTGCCGTCACCGATCCGTCCGGTGCGGGCCGCGCTGACGACGACAGCCACGACCGACTCCGCATCCAGGTCCTCGACCAGGACCTCGAGTCGGATCTTGGGGACGAAGTCGACCGTGTACTCGGCGCCGCGGTAGACCTCGCTGTGACCACGCTGGCGGCCGTACCCGCTGGCCTCGCTGACGGTCATCCCGGTGATGCCAAAGGCCTCGAGGCCCTCCTTGACGTCGTCGAGCTGGTGGGGCTTGATGATGGCGGTGACGAGCTTCATGCTCGGGCTCCTTCGGTGTCGGCGTGCTGGTGGGCGGGCGCGGCGGCGCCGGCTCCGCCGAGGCGGCCGCCGCGGGCGGTGAGGTCGTAGCCGGACTCGGCGTGCTCGGCGGCGTCGATGCCGGACACCTCGTCCTCCTCGTTGACTCGCCACCCCATCGTCCTCTTGAGCGCGATGGCGATGACATAGGTCACCACTGCGGAGATCACGAGGCTGATGAGGGCCACGACGACCTGGATAACCGTCTGGCGCACACCGCCGCCGTAGAAGAGGCCCCCTTCGGTCGCCAGCAGGCCCGCCCCGATGGTGCCCCAGAGACCCGCGACGAGGTGGACACCCACGACGTCGAGGGAGTCGTCGTAGCCGAAGCGGTACTTCAGGCCGACGGCCAGCGCCGCCAGACCGCCGGCGACGGCGCCGAGGACCAGCGAGCCGACGGGCGAGAGCGACCCGCAGGCCGGGGTGATGGCCACGAGGCCGGCGACGATGCCGGAGGCCGCGCCGATCGAGGTGGCGTGCCCGTCGCGGATCTTCTCCACTAGGAGCCAGCCGAGGATGGCCGCGGCGGTCGCTGCGGTGGTGTTGACCCAGACGAGGCTGGCGACGCCGTCGGCAGCCAGCTCCGAGCCGGCGTTGAAGCCGAACCAGCCGAACCACAGCAGGCCGGCACCGATCATGACCAGCGGGACGTTGTGCGGGCGCATCGCCGTCGTGCCGAAGCCGAGCCGGGTGCCGACGACCAGTGCCAGGACCAGACCCGCCATCCCGGCGTTGATGTGGACGACGGTGCCACCGGCGAAGTCGATGGGCGCGACCGTGGCCGCACCATCGGTCGTGCCGAAGAGCCAGGCGGCCACTCCCTTCTCCGCACCGGACAGCAGGCCACCCCCCCAGACCATGTGGGCGATCGGGAAGTAGACGAGCGTCAGCCAGACCGGGACGAAGACCATCCAGGTGGAGAACTTCACCCGGTCGGCGATCGCGCCGCTGATGAGGGCGACCGTGATGATCGCGAAGGTCAGCTGGAAGCCGGCGAAGAGGACCTCGGGGATGTAGACATCGGCGCCGAAGACGTCGATGACAGGCATCCCGTCGGCGCCGACCGTCTTGGTGACGCCGTCGACCGTGCTGGCGACGCCCCTCAGCCCGAAGTTGTCGAAGGGGTTGGCGAAGATGCCACCGATGTCGGATCCCCCGAAGGACATCGAGTAGCCCCACAGGACGTAGACGACGCCGGCGGCACCCATGGCACCGAAGCTCATCATCATCATGTTGAGGACGGACTTGGCGCGCGTCATGCCGCCGTAGAAGAGGGCGAGGCCAGGAGTCATCAGCAGCACGAGTGCCGCGCAGATGATCATGAAGGCTGTCGCCGACGTGTCGATCGCAGGAGTCGCCGCGAGGGGCGCGAAGGTTGGGCTCATGCACCGAAGACTCCGCCGGTCCCGTTTCGGTTCGTGTCGCCGCATGTGACGTCCGTGTTTCGTCACGGGCCGCGGCGTTAATGCTGTGTGACATGACGCCGGACTTCGCCGAACCTGCGGGGTGGCATACGGTGAGATCGCAGATCACGACATGTCCGGGGGGATGCAGCGCGCGCTCGCCGGTAGACAATCAGGGAGAACCATGAGCATGCCGCCCCTCGGCCCCGGACAGCCGAGCCCCCACCAGCCAGGCCAGCAGCCGTACGGGCAGCAGCAGCCCCACGGGCAGCAGCAGCCCTACGGTCAACAGCCATACGGCCAGCCGGGTGGTCCCGCCTACGGCGCGCCCGGCGGCGCTCCCCCGGCCAAGGGTGGGGTCCCGGTCTGGGCCTGGATCGTCGGCGGGATCGCCCTCCTCCTCGTCTTCTGCCTCTGTGGCGGTATCGGCCTCTACGCGCTCGGCGATGATGACGAGTCGACGAGCGCGTCCACGACGCAGACGGACCCGACCACTGATGTGACGAGCACCGACTCGACGACGACGTCGACGTCGGACCCGTACACCTCGTCCTCGAGCTCGAGCTACTCCTCGACCTCGTCGTCCACGTACACCCCGCCGACGCAGCCCAGCTCCAGCGTGCCCCCCACCCCCGCGGGCTCCACGGCCAACACCAACACCTCCGTGAAGCTCCCCGCCGACGAGGTGGAGGCGCAGGTCGCCAAGGGCATGCGGGCCTACGGCCACACGAAGTCCGACATCGACTGCCCGACGAGCCTGGTGCTCGTCGAGGGTCGCAACATTCGCTGCACCGCTCCGGTGCCCGGCGACAAGACCAAGACCTCGAAGGTGACGGTCGAGGTCGCTTGGGCCGCCAATGTCGGCAGTGACACCCGCTACTACCTCACCTTCCGCCAGCCGCTGAGCTGAGGCGACACCGCAGGGAGCA
>NZ_BCSS01000084.1 GCF_001570985.1 Janibacter limosus NBRC 16128
CCTGCTGCCACGCCTGCAGCCGCTGACGGGCGAGGTCGGGTCGACGGGCGAGCAGCGCCGCGCCGACATCGGACGCCGGTCCGAGCAGGACGAGCAGCGGTCCCGGCTCATCGGGGTCGGGCACGGCCGCGTGCCGGGCGACCATCGCTGCCGTCGCCACCGCTTCGCCGCGCTCGCCCGTCAGGTGCACCTCGCTGACGAGTCGGCACAACTTGGCCCAGCCGACCCCGTACGGAACCCCGGCACCGGCGCCACGGGCCAGGACGGTGACGCGGGGGTGACGCGGGTCGACCTGGGCGCCGCCACGCACCGGGGTGCGACGACGCTCGGGTGCCCGGGACCCGCCGTCGATGGCCAGGTCCACCCCGAGGATTGGCACGATCCCGGCCGCGGTCGCCGCCCGGACGAAGCGCACCGCCCCGTAGAGGCCGTCACGATCGGTGAGGGCGAGCGCCGGTTGACCCAGCTCTGCGGCCCGGGCCACGAGGTCCTCCGGTGTCGTCGTGCCATGGCGCAGGGAAAACCCCGATGCCACGTGCAGGTGGGCAAAGCTCACCCCGGCACCCCCGTGATCGGGATGAGCTCACCGGTGACCGGCACCGGGGGCAGGCCGAGGAGCCCGGCGACGATCCGCACGAAGTCCTCGCCCTGGCGCAGCAGGTCGTCGACCTCACGGACGGTCATCGGTCCGGACGCTCCATGACCGGGGTGGGTCCCCCCTTCGGGCAGGACGGTCTCGAAGAAGTCCGCCCACTCGGTCAGCTCGGGCGCCACCTGCGGCAGCAGTCGCCACACGTCGACGGGGCCGGATCCTCCGAGGCTCCCTCGTCGCGCCTCGGGGAATGTCGGGCGACCGCGCACGCACAGCACGGCGGCAGCGGCTCGGAGCACGGCGAGCCGGGTCCCGGTGTTGCGGTCGGGCACGCTGTGAGCCATGTGTGCGGCGGCCAGGCTCTCCCCGGCGCCGGTGAGCAGGTCCATCGCCCCGTCGAGGCGATCGGGGTGGAGGACGGCAACGGCAACCATCACGGCCCCTCAGTCCTGGGTCCGCAGGAGCAGCCAACCGGACGTGCCCGCCGAGGCGTCACCGTCCATGCCCAGGTCGTAGACCCCTGGCGTGCTGCTGCGTCCCCGGCTGGCTGAGACCCGCCACACGTCCCGGGCGAGCGGGACCTGCACCAGCGGCCGTCCCCCGCTCGAGCGCCACCAGTCCTGCCGCTCCTGCCAGTGGTCGACCACCTCCGTGACCCGGTAGAGCCGCCCTCTCCAGAGGAACTGCTCCGGCCGTGACTCCCCCACCCGGACCTCGATGGACTCCTCGACGAGCCTGACCATGACCACTCCTTTGCTCGAACACCTGTTCGAACAACAGTAGACCGGGGGGCCGACAGCGCGTCAACCCCGCTCGACGTAGGCTGGTCGCGACCCAAGGATCCGACCACGGACCACCGACACCTCTCGCCACTGGAGCCCACGTGCCGCACCCGCTGGACCTGGCCGACCTGCGCTCGCGGGTCCAGGACCGCATCGACACCGAGCTGGACCGCTGGGAGGTCGAGCTCGCCGAGATCGGACCCGATGTCGCCGACCTCACCGGTCCCGTGCGCACCCTCCTGCAGGGCGGCAAGCGACTGCGTGCCGGGTTTGCCTACTGGGGCTGGCGAGCCGCCGGCCGCGAGGACCACGAGGGCGCGGTCTCCCTGGCTGCGTCGATGGAGCTCTTCCAGGCCGCCGCCCTGATCCACGACGACGTGATGGACGACAGCGAGACCCGTCGGGGCCTGCCCGCGATGCACCGGACACTCGCGCGAGCCCACAGCGAGCGGCTCTGGCACGGCGACCCGGACCGTTTCGGCGTGGCCGGCGCGATCCTGGCCGGCAACCTGTGCCTCGGCTGGTGCGACGACCTCTACGCCGACTCGGGCCTGCCCCCGGAGTCCCTCGCGGCTGCCCGGCCGGCCTTCGAGCGGATGCGCGGCCAGCTCATGGCGGGCCAGTTCCTCGACATCATCACCTCGATGCGCCCGTGGCACGAGCTCGACGACGCGGAGCGGATCGAGCGCTCGCGGCACGTCATCCGCTACAAGAGCGCCAAGTACTCCATCGAGCACCCCTTGCTCATCGGCGCGACCGCCGGCGGTGCGTCCGACAGCGACCTCGCGGCGCTCTCCCGATACGGGCTGGCGCTGGGCGAAGCCTTCCAGCTGCGCGACGACGTGCTCGGCGTCTTCGGCGACCCCGAGGTCACCGGCAAGCCCGCAGGCGATGACCTGCGTGAGGGCAAGCGCACCGTGCTCATCGCCCGCACCCTCGCCGGTGCCGATGACGTCGCCACGACCAAGGTCGACCAGTGGCTCGGGGCGCCCGACCTGGGCGCCGAAGAGGTCGAGGCCTTCCGCGAGCTGATCGTCGAGACCGGCGCCCTCGACGGGGTCGAGCGCGACATCGCTGACGGCGCCGAGACGGCCCGTGCTGCTCTCGCTGAGGCGACCGGGGTCGCCGACCCCGCGCGGTCGGTCCTCGCCGACCTCGTCGACGTCACCACGGCCCGCTCCACCTGAGACGAAGGGGGGTGGCCTGCGCCCTCTCTTCCTGCTCCTGATTGCGGAGACACGGCCAGCGGCTGGCTGCCTGTGGATTGTCGAGATGCGGAGTGACGAAATTTCGCTAGCGTTTGTCGCAGTTCTTGGGGGCAGCCGACGGCGCGCT
>NZ_BCSS01000085.1 GCF_001570985.1 Janibacter limosus NBRC 16128
CCGGCTGCCGTCTGGCGTCTCCGCGGCGTCGACCGCCGTCATCGCCGCCGCGTTGATCACGAGGTCGTGCCCGCTGAAGTCGTACGCCTCCACCGCGACTGGGTCGGTGAGATCAAGCTCGGCCCGGGTCGGCGCCACCGCATCCGGCAGGAGCCGCAGCAGGGCCCGGCCCACCTGCCCGCTGCCCCCGAGCACCAGGGCGGGACGGGGCGCGAAGGGAGTGACCTCGGCGAGCACCGGGTTCGCCTTGTCCTTGTCGCTGATCTCGCTCTGAGACAGCGGGATCGGCCAGCCGATGGCCGCCGTCGGGTCATCGAGCGCGAGCGCGGGATAGACGAGGTCCGGGCGCCAGTGCTCGTTGACGAGATAGGAGTAGACGCATCCGTCGGTGAGCGCCTGGTAGGAGTTGCCCACGCCGCGCGGCACATAGACCGCGACCGTCTCGTCGATCTCGATCGAGTGGGTCGCGCCGAAGCTCTCCCCCGCCCGCAGGTCGACCCACGCACCGAAGACGCGGCCGTGGACGACGGTGACGAACTTGTCCCACGGCTCGCCATGCACCCCGCGCGTGGAGCCGCGAGCGGCGTTGTGCGACACGTTGTGCTGGACCGGGCCGAAGTCCGGCAACCCGAGCGCCGTCATCTTGTCCCGCTGCCACGCCTCCGTGAACCACCCGCGCGAGTCACGGCGCACGGGCCGACGCACGACGAGGAGACCGGGGATCGGGGTCTGCTCGATGGTCAGGTCCATGGTCGGAGGCTACCGGTGGTGACCGACTCCGCACCGTCAGTCGCCGAGCGTGCTGAGAACGAGACGGTCTGCACTGAGAACTGTCGTTCTTGTATGATCACGGACGCACTGTCGATAGGCGAACGGGGGATCTCTGCGGTGACGCACGATCGCAGCTTCCCGACGGATCCGTCGGGACTCGTGGAGAGAGATCCGGGTCCGTTGATAGATCGCCAGCGTGGCGGTGTATCGATCCGGTGGTGGCGCCGGATGGCCGTGCTCGCAGTCGATCTCTTGCTCGTGCTGGGCATCGTGCGCATGACGCTGGGTTCCCGGGAGCATTTCGTGCGCGACCTCGGGTTGCTGTCCCTCGTCGTCGCCACACTCGTGATGCTGGTGGGCCTGGTGATCGCATCGCTCGCGCGCCGATCCCGGTACGACATCCACCAGCACGGCCTGGCGCTGCGAGGTCGGGACGATGTGGTGGAGGCCTTCATCCCTTGGGAGACCATCGACCCGGGGCGGGTACTCATCAGCGCTGCTCCGCGCCAGGTGAGCACATGGACACCACGGGGTCTGCTGGAGTGGGCGGCACGTCCGCCACTCGTGCTGATCAACGGGCCGGTGTGTCGGCCGAACAACCAGCCACACAGCCGGGACCATCGGTACAGCACGGACACGGACACCTCTCCCTTCGGCTGGTGGCAGCTGGGAGTCACCGACCCGCTTCACCTGCTGACCGCGATCGAGTCGGCCATGGTGGCTGACGGGCACTGCGCCCGGGGACTGACCGCCGCTGCACTGGCTCGGCAGCATCCCGCGGGTCCAGCAACAGACAGGGCAGCGCGCGGGCTCGCGCGCACCGCGGACGACGCCAACATCGGGATCAGGCCAAAAGCCGGTTGACGGCTGAGGCGTGAGCAGCAGCCTCCCGCCACATCGTCAGAATTGCCTTTCGTCGGCTGTGATCCCGGGCTCTGAGCCTCGACCTCGACGACCATCGAGTCAGCGCCGTCCGCGCCGCGGCATAGCCCACGCTCTCGCGCATCGGCAAAGTCTATTGCGCCGCTTGCTGGTGGGCGAGTACGACAACACCATCTTGCGGTGACTGACCGGGGATCTGCCGCGCGGTAATTCCCTCGTGGGCGATCCCACGAGAGTCAAGGATGCTCGCGGAGCCGGGGTCGAAGAGATTGCCCACCAGAGCGCCGGTGCCGGCCCTGGCGACCTCGAACGCCCCCGGACGGACCTCGTCGAGACCAGCCTGCAGGGCGAGCTGGGCATAGCGGATCGGCAGATGTTGCCGGTGCAGACGGTCAGCAGACGCACACTCATGGCCACAACATGTCGGCACCTCGACCGTCAGCGAGAGTCCCCGCAGCACGCGATGCCGCCCTGCCCCACCTCATGGAGCGCGAAGGGGGCTACAGCACCCGCTCTGACCGCGCGTACCGTTCCTCGGCAGCGGCCTTCTGCGGGCGCCACCACGCCTCGTTCGCCCGGTACCAGTCGATCGTCGCCGCAAGCCCCGAGCTGAAGTCCCGGTACTGCGGCTGCCACCCCAACTCTTCACGCAGCCGGGTCCAGTCGATGGCGTAGCGACGGTCGTGCCCCGGACGGTCGGTGACATGGTCGAGCTCGTCACCCGGACGTCCCATCAGCGTCAGCACCGACTCCACCACCGTCCGGTTGTCGACCTCCCCGTCAGCACCGATGAGGTAGGTCTCCCCCATCTGCCCGCGGTCGATGATCGACCACACGGCACTGTTGTGGTCATCGACGTGGATCCAGTCTCGCACGTTGAGCCCGTCGCCGTAGAGCCGCGGCCGCCGTCCGTCGATGACCTCGGTGACCTGGCGAGGGATGAACTTCTCCACGTGCTGGCGCGGGCCGTAGTTGTTGGAGCAGTTGGAGATCGTCGCCTCGACCCCGAAGGAA
>NZ_BCSS01000086.1 GCF_001570985.1 Janibacter limosus NBRC 16128
TCGCTGCCCTGGACGGCGTGCAGGCCAAGTACGAACGTCTGGGCAAGAGCGTCGAGATCGTCGGGCTCAACCAGGCCTCTGCTGAGCGTCACGAGCTCCTGACTGGGCGGCTGGGCGACAGTCACTGAACTCCCGCTGGCGGGAGGTCCTCACGCGGCGACGAAGGGTCAGGAGCGCCGGGCCTCAGAACGACCGCACGAGGGGTGTCTCAGTGTGCTCGGGGGCGCGTGGCTGGAGTTGTCGCGCTGCGTGGTGGGACGGGTCGTCGTGTCGCAACGACTGCCACTGCAGCGGCTGCGAGCACCGCGAGGGCCATGAAGGCGAAGGCGACGTGATCGGTGCCCGCGAGGGCAGCGACAGTCGAGGCTGCGGCCAGGCCGATGGCGCCACCGAATTGCTTTGAGGTGTTCATCAGGCCCGATGCAGCGCCGGCGTCTTCCGCGCGTACGCCAGTGGTGACCAGAGTCGCCAGCGGCGTGTTTATCAGCGCGCCGCCGAGTCCAATTGCGACGCTGGGAACCAAGATCGTCAAGGCGAAGGGTCCGTGATCGCGGACTGCCAGCCAGAGCAGAGCTGGGACCGTAAGTACGGCTCCAGCCGCGATGAGTACCTGGGGTGAATGTCGATCCATCAGGCGTGGAGTGATGATGAGGTTCACGCTCAGCATGGTGGCGGTCAGCGGCAGGAACGCCAGCCCAGCTTGGATGGGCGAATAACCCAACTGGTCCTGCATGCGGTAGGTGAGGAAGTACCACAGGCCCACTTGGAAGCAGGCCGCGGTCAGGCCGGTCGCGGCGTTGCCGAGGACGATCAGCCGGTCCCGGCTCAGCGAGTCGGGCACGAGCTTGTTCGGGGTGTGCCGTTGCTGGAGGGCGAGCACCGCGAACAACACCCCGGACACGACGCCGATCACGACTGGCAGTGCCCCGGCAGTGGGCTCGCTCAGCGATGACAGCGCGTAGATCCCACTCGTGAACGCTGCCGTGGCCAAGCCCGCGCCCGCCAAGTCGATGCGCCTGCTGCTGCGGTGGCCCTGGTCACGATTGCGCAGAGCCGTCGCAGCAGTGACCACGCACACACCGATGGGCAGGTTGATCAGCAGAGTCGCACGCCAAGAGAGCAGATCCGTGAGGACACCGCTGGCGACGTTGCCCAGTCCACCCCCTGCGAGGCTGACTGCCGTCCAGGTGGCGATGGCCCTGGTTCGATTGGGCCCCTCGGCGTGCGTGGTCGTCAGCAGTGTGAACGTCGCTGGGGACACGACTGCGGCGGACAGCCCTTGGGCGCCGCGCGCGGCGATCAGCAGCCAGCCTTCAGTGGCCAGACCACCGACAGTGCTTGCCAGCGTGAACGCACCTACGCCCCAGGCAAGGACTCGGACCGTGCCGAAGACATCAGCAAGCCTCGCGCCGACCAAGAGCACTCCGGCGAATCCCAGGCTGTACGCCATCGCCACCCACGACGCGGATCTTTGAGCGAGGCCGAGATCGGCCTGGACCGAGGGGAGGGCCACGTTCACGACGGACACGTCCAGCACCACCATGAGCTGCGCCAGGCATGCAGTCCATAGTCCAAGGCGTTGCGACGATGCAGACACCGCCCCTCCTTGCTATGTTCGCATCAGTGATACGAACGTATCACTGATGCGAACAGAGGGGCTCAGGTGTCTGAGAGCAGGCGAAAGGCACAGATCATCGAGGCGGTCGAACGGCTACTCGCCCGCGGCGGCGTCGACGCGGTGACCATGCGTGCGGTAGCTGGGGAAGCTGGCGTGTCTCTTCGCCTGGTTCAGTACTACGGCAAGAGCAAGGACGAGCTCCTCACCGTCACCCTCGATGGGCTCGCGGGCAAGAGCGCGCAGAAGTGGCGAGCACGCACACAACAAGTCGGACACTCGGAGCCGCTGAACCAGGTGGCAGCCTTCTTCGAAGAGGCCCTGCCACGTGACCCAGAAAGTCAAGGGTTCCACCGAGTTGGGGTGTCCTTGGAGGCACTGGCCATCACCCGTCCCGGAATCGCTGGACAGGCCTACCAGAAACACCTCAGCGATCTGGCGGAATACCTCACGGACACACTGTGCCGCGACACCCACCTCGACGGGACGCAATCGCGACTGATCGCCCTGGAAGTCATGGCGCTGGCCCACGGCCTCGGCACCCTCCTGATGGCAGACCAACTCAGTCAGCCCGAGGCGCAGGCCCTGGTGAAGGACTATCTCGAACGACTTCGTCCGCGCCTGGCCGCTCCCCCTTCGCCCGCAGCCACAGACACCGAGCCGGCAACCGGAGCCAACTAGCGCACTGGAGGCCGCGCGTCTGCTCAAAGATTGCGTTGACACATCGGGGGCGATGGGTCTCAGGCCATGGCTGCGGCCGCGTAGATCAGTTCAAACTCGACCGGGGTGAGCCGCACTCGGTCGAGTGGCTCCTGACCGCGCCACACCACTATCGGGGACTGAACTAGAGGCGGCTGTCACTGCAGTCTTGCCGCATCTCGACAGCACGCTCGCGTGGTCACCACCGCCGCACAACCTCCGGCCAGTGTGGCCATGCCTTGCTCCCTGTCGGGAGGGACTTGGCCACCCGGTGGGGAAGTGGAAA
>NZ_BCSS01000087.1 GCF_001570985.1 Janibacter limosus NBRC 16128
CCCCCTGCCTCTCCTGCTCGTCGGGCTCTTCCTCTACGGCGGGTCGATGGCCATGGTCATCCGCGGGACGCTCGGGCAGATCCCGTGGGACGTCCTGCACGTCGGCGTCTCCCACCACATCCCGCTGAGCTTCGGCACGATCGTCATCTGCGTCTCGCTGCTCGTGCTGCTGGGCTGGATCCCGCTGCGGCAGAAGCCCGGTGTCGGCACGATCGGCAACGCCCTGCTCATCGGTCCGTCGGCCGACATCGTCCTGTCGCTGATCGACCCGCCGGAGCACATCGCCTGGCGGCTCGTGCTCACCCTCGGCGGGATCGTGCTCAACGGGGTCGCGACCGGCATGTACATCGGCTCGCAGTTCGGCCCCGGCCCCCGCGACGGGCTGATGACCGGGCTGGCCCGGGTCAGTGGTCGCTCGATCCGGGTGGTGCGCACCGGCCTCGAGGTCGCGGTGGTCGTCGTCGGCTGGCTGCTCGGAGGCGTCGTCGGTCTGGGCACCGTCATCTACGCCCTGGCGATCGGCCCCCTCGCGCAGCTCTTCCTGCCGCTCTTCACCGTGGACCTGAAGCAGCCCGTCCCGCTCATTGATACATAACTGGACGTTATGGGTGGCTGTGTGTCATCTTATGTGTAGGTCATGAGTCCCAGCGCGAAGCCCCGGCTTGCTGGGCGGCAACCCTCCACCCTCGGTGGGGTGCCCCGGGTGACGACCAGGGTGTCGGCCGGCCGGCCGCGCCAAGCGCGGGTTCGCCAGAGCCCTTGATCTTCAGGAGCCATCCATGACTGCAACTGCTGTCCCCACCACCCTGCTCGAGGTCACCACCCAGGGCTCGCTCGTCACCGGGACCGAGGTGACCCTCACCAGCCGCCAGTTCAGCTACACGATCGACGAGCCGCCGGCCCTGGGCGGCACCGACAAGGGCGCCAACCCGGTCGAGCACCTGCTCGCTGCGCTCGCCTCCTGCACCGTCATCAGCTACCAGGTCTGGGCCGACAAGCTCGGCCTCACGGTCGACACGATCGACGTCGACCTGCGTGGCGACCTCGACCTCGCCGGCTTCCTCGGCACGGACGACTCGGTGCGACCGGGGTTCCAGGGCATCGAGCTGGGCATTAAGGTCTCCGGTCCCGAGAGCGAGGCCGAGTACCGGCGTCTCGAGCAGGCGGTCGCCGCCCACTGCCCGGTGCTCGACAACCTGACGAACGGCGTGTCGGTGACCACGAACCTCGAGGTCGCTGCCTGAGCGATCTGCATCCGACCACGAACCCCTGCAGGCCCTGCCTGTGGGGGTTCGTCGTCAGCGGGCGACCTCGCGGAGCGTGCCGTCGACCCTCCGGGTCCACCCTCGCGCGTCGAGGTGCTCCAGCAGGGGTACCGCGACGCGTCGCGTGGTCCCGAGCGCCTGCCGCGCCTGGCTGAGGGTGAAGGGTTGCTCCAGCCCCGCGAGCACGCGCATCGCCCGAGCCGGGGCGTCGGGCAGCAGCACGACCTCGTCGGGCAGCCGCATGACCCGACCGAGCCGCTCGGCGGCAGCCAGCTCCGCGGTACCCAGCCCGAGGTCGGCGAGCTCACCCCGATCCGCCGCGACGAAGGGGGTGCCCCGCAACCTCTCCTCGAGAGCCGCGATCCCCGCCTCCGCGGGTCCGAGGCCGGCTGCCGCAGCGTCGTGGACCCGGCCGTCGGTGACGGTCAGCTCGACCTCCGCTGCCAGCGTCGGCACGAGTGCCTGACCCAGGGCGGTCGGCAGGTGTGTGGGCAGACCCAGGGAGCGTGCGGCCTCCGCCAGAGGCAGGCCGGCGCTCAGCGCATCGGACGCGTGACGCGCCCGGACCGCCTTGGCCAGACGGTCGCGCCACAGCTGCAGAGCGTCGGGGTCGATCCACCAGTCGCCGTGCTGCACAGCGCTGCTCGGTGCCTCGAGGCCCAGCCGATCGAGCACCCCTGCGTGGTCGGCCGCGCGGGAGGTCAGGCGGACCCCGGCCAGGGCCTCGGGGGAGGGGCCGGCAGCGGTGAGGGCCTGCCCCCTGCGTCCCGCGGCTCCGCGGCGGGTCAGCGGGAGCGGGTCGACGTCGAGGACCCGCACCGCCCACAGTCGGCGGCTACCCGCGTCGCGCAGGATCGCCCGGTCGCCGACCCGCCACGGCAGGTCGACGTCGGCTGAGAGGCGGG
>NZ_BCSS01000088.1 GCF_001570985.1 Janibacter limosus NBRC 16128
CTCGCCGGAAGGCCATCTGCACCGCTACCCGCGAGTGGCTCGTCGACCTCTACGCCGAGGCGGTGGGGGAGCGGGAAGGTGTCGCGCTCGCGGCCGTCGGCTCCCTCGGCCGTGGCTGGTCAGGTCCCCTGAGCGACCTCGACCTCGTCCTCGTCCACGACGGTCGCAGCACTCCTGCTAGGCGGCTGACCTCGATGGCCGATGGCCTCTGGTACCCCATCTGGGACTGCGGCATCTCCCTCGACCACTCCGTGCGCTCGAGCGGGCAGTGCCGCAGCGTGGCCGGCGAGGACCTGTCAGCGGCCGTGGGGCTGCTCGACATCTCGCTCGTCGCCGGGGACGAGCAGCTCGTGGCCAGCATCCGGGCAACCGTCGCCCACGACTGGCGTTCGGGCGCGCGGACCCGGCTGCCGCAGTTCATCGAGTCCGTCCGGGCGCGTCATCACCGTCACGGTGACCTCAGCCAGCAGATCGAGCCCGACCTCAAGGAGTCCCTCGGGGGCCTGCGCGATGTCACGGTGCTCGACGCGCTGACCCGCGCGTGGCTGACCGACCGACCGCACGGGTCCGTCGGCCCGGCACTGGAGGCGCTCCTGGACGTCAGGGACGCACTGCACGTGGTCACCGGTCGAGGACGAGACCGTCTGCTGCGCGAGGAGCACGACGCGGTGGCAGCACTCCTCGGCCTGCCCGACGCCGACGAGCTGCTCACGCGGGTCTCGAGCTCCGCGCGCACCATCGCCTGGGCCCTGGAGTCCACGGTGCGCAGGGCGGGGCAGAGCCAGCGCGCCCGCACGCTGCGGGTCGGTCCTCGGCGTCCCGCCATGACCCCGATCGGGCACGGCCTCTTCATCCACGACGGCGAGGCCGTCCTCGGCTCGACCCGGCTCGTGGGCGTGGACGCGACCCTCCCCCTTCGCGCCGCTGTCATCGCCGCCCGCCACCGGCTCCCGCTGGCGCCGCAGACGCTGACCAACCTCGCAGCCTGTCCCGACCTCCCTGCACCGTGGGACGGCCAGACCCTCGACCTCTTCGCGGACCTGCTGGCCGCGGGCCCCGGCCTGGAGGCCGTGTGGGAAGGCCTGGACCAGGTGGGGCTCGTCGAGCGCTGGTTGCCCGAGTGGGTTGCGGTGCGGTGCCGTCCGCAGCGCAACCCGGTGCACCGCCACACCGTCGACCGGCACCTCCTCGAGACGGTCGCCCGGGCTGGCGCGCTGACGCGCGAGGTCGCCCGGGCCGACCTGCTCCTCGTGGCGGCACTGCTGCACGACATCGGCAAGGTCGCCGGAGCGAGGGACCACTCGCTCACGGGTGCCGAGATCACCGATCGGGTCCTGCGGCGATGGGGGGCCGACGACGAGGACCGAGCCCTGGTCGTGCTCTTGGTGCGCGAGCACCTGACGCTCATCGAGATGGCGACGCGACGGGACCTGTCGGACCCGGCCACCGTCGACGCCGTGTGCCGGGTCGTTGGCGAGGACGCGCAGACCTTCGAGCTGTTGCGGGCCCTGACCATCGCCGATGCCCGTGCCGCGGGTCCCAAGGCCTGGACGGACTGGCGGGCCAGCCTCCTCGACACGCTGACCGGGCTGGTGCGCGATCGGCTCACCGGCGTGGCACCTCCCGTGCCGCGCCCGGCACCCGTCCCCACGGTGGACCAGGCCTCCCGGCGGGACGTCGACGCAGGGCGAGCGCACGTGCGGGTCGAGCCCGAAGCAGGAGGGTGGGTGCTGACCGTCCACTGCCGCGACCGCGCCGGACTCTTCGCCGACACCGCCGGTCTGCTGGCTGCGCACGGGATGACGGTCCGCCGGGCACGGCTGGCCACGGTCGACGGCATCGCGGTCGACGAGTGGCTCGTCGAGTCGCCGGGAGGCGATGTTCCCGAGCCTGCACGGGTGACGGCCGGGCTGAACCGGCTCGCCGCCGGTGACCGAGCCGCGCTCGACGCCGTGGCCCGCC
>NZ_BCSS01000089.1 GCF_001570985.1 Janibacter limosus NBRC 16128
CGACACGACCTCCAACAGCTCCGCCTCGCTCAAGCCCTCCGGGCGCGCAGCAGACAACACCTCCAGCGAGGCAACCAGCCGACCGGGCAAGGACTCACGCACCGGCGACCCACCCGCCGTCCTGCTGAACTCCACCTGCTCGGTCATCGCGCCTCCCTTCGCCCCATCCATTATCGAACACCTGTTCGAAAACATCAAGGGGGTGTGGACAACCTTTTGGTGTCGCCCGACCTGCCTCCCCGACCCCGCTGAGGCTCGCAGCAACCACCGACAACCGGCCCCACGATGACGCCTGCCAGACTGACGGGCATGTTTGCGCAGCCGGGTGACACCTTCTACGAGCAGGTCGGGGGGCACGAGACCTTCGTGCGTCTCGTCCGCGCCTTCTACGAGGGGGTGGCCCAGGACCCGCCCCTGCGTGCCCTCTACCCCGAGGCGGACCTGGGTCCGGCCGAGGTCCGCCTGCGGATGTTCCTCGAGCAGTACTTCGGTGGACCCGGCACCTACAGCCAGGAGCGTGGCCACCCCCGGCTGCGGATGCGCCACGTCAACTACGCCGTGACCCCCGACCAGCGGGACCGATGGATGCAGCACATGCTCGCCGCCATGGACACCCTCGAGCTCCCCGAGTCCCACGACGCCGCCATGCGCGACTACTTCACCCGGGCCGCGGACATGCTCGTCAACGCCGACGACGAGGGCAACCGACTGTGACGGGCCGCGCCACGACCAGCCAGCCCACCCCCTTCGTCACCCGCGAGCTGCACCCTGCGGACTCCGCGGACGCCCCGTGGTGGCGCGATGCGGTGATCTACCAGATCTACCCGCGGTCCTGGGCCGACGGTGACGGTGACGGCATCGGTGACCTGCCCGGCATCACCTCGCGGTTGGAGCACCTGCGCGACCTCGGCGTCGACGCGGTGTGGCTCTCCCCCTTCTACTGCTCACCCCAGCGCGACGCCGGCTACGACGTCTCCGACCACCGCGACGTGGACCCGCTCTTCGGCACCCTCGACGACGCCGACGCGCTCATCGCGCGAGCCCATGCGCTCGACCTGCGGATCATCGTCGACATCGTCCCCAACCACAGCTCCTCGGACCACCCGTGGTTCCAGGAGGCGCTGGCCGCTGCCCCCGGCAGCCCCGAGCGCGATCGGTACATGTTCCGAGACGGACTCGGCACGGACGGCTCGCAGCCGCCGACCGACTGGCTCGCCAACTTCGGTGGTGGCGCGTGGACCCGCGTCACCGAGCCGGACGGCACCCCGGGCCAGTGGTACCTGCACCTCTTCGACCCCACGCAGCCGGACTTCAACTGGGACAACCGCGAGGTGCGCGCAGACTTCGAGACGACGCTGCGCTTCTGGCTCGACCGCGGGGTCGACGGCTTCCGCGTCGACGTCGCGCACGGGCTGGTCAAGGACCCGACCTTCCCGAACTTCGACAAGCACCCCGGCGGGCTCATGGAGGTCACCCACGCGGCGCCCTACTGGGACCAGGACGGCGTCCACGAGATCTACCGCAGCTGGCGCGCGCTGCTCGACTCCTACGGCGCCCCCGACCGGATCATGTGCGCCGAGGCGTGGGTCGCGCCGGCTGACCGGCTGGCCCGCTATGTGCGCGAGGACGAGTACCACCAGGCCTTCAACTTCGACTTCCTCGAGACGCCGTGGCAGGCCGAGCCGCTGCGGGCGGTCCTCGAGCGCTCCCTCACGTCCAATGACTCCGTCGGTGCGCCGGCCACCTGGGTGCTGAGCAACCACGACGTCCTGCGGCACGCGAGCCGCTTCGGCCTGC
>NZ_BCSS01000090.1 GCF_001570985.1 Janibacter limosus NBRC 16128
GGCGGGCCGACGAGCCGCGCCCGACCGCGATCTCGATCTCGGACGTGGCCTTGGCCGCCGGCGACCACAGGGCCGCGGTCGCCGCGCTGACCGACGACGACCTCGAGGTCGTCGTCGGTTGACCCAGCGCGGCTAGACCGCTCCGACGAACTCGCGACGGCGAGCGGTCATCGAGTCGAGCAACACCCGCTCACGCTCCAAGGACTTCGGCTCTGCCACGTGGCTCAGCTGGCGGAAGCGCAGCAGCGCCAGCTCCGAGGCGCAGTCCTGGAAGCTGCGCATCGACGCCAGCCCATGAGGCCCTCCGTGGAACTTCGCCCAGCGACGCGCGGCCCGGCGCGACTTCATCGAGGCGAGCATCCCGACCTCGTCGCCCGAGATCCAGCCGGTGTCGACATAGGCCATGAGGTGCTGACCGATCACCCTCCCTTCGCGCTTGCGGGTCCAGATCACGAAGTAGACGAAGCCGCAGAAGGCGAAGAACCCGACCGCGAGACCGATGATCAGACCGACGCCACCGGTCGAGGCGCTGAGGTTCCACAGCCCGTGCAGCAGGACCGCGGCGCACCAGCCGACGATGGGCGCGACGATCTTGACGGGTACGGAGCGGGAGACGGCTGCCAGGCCGACCCCGATCCCGGTCATCGTCGTGAACATCGGGTGGAGGAAGGGGGTGACCAGACCGCGCAGGACGAAGGTGAAACCGAAACCGCCCGCCCCCATCTCCCTGAAGGCACCCGCGAAGTACTGGATGTTTTCGGTGAAGGCGAAGCCGGCCGCCACGATGCCTGCGTAGACGATGCCGTCGGTCAGTCCGTTGAACTTCCTGTGCATCAACGCCCACATGACGAGGAGGAAGACGCCCTTTGTCGTCTCCTCGACCAGGGGCGCGGAGATGACGGCCGTGAGCACGTCCGCGTTCTCCGCTCCGAAGATCTCACCGAGGACGACGCCACCGAACGTGTTGCCGAAGATCGCCATGCCGGTCGCGCCCAGGGCGCCGTAGAGGAAGGCCGTGACGAGGTAGCGCCACGGCTCGGCCTCGAAGCGGTCCAGCCACAAGAAGATCGGGACGACGAGCGTCAGCGGGATGAGCGCCGCGAGGAGGCTGACGAGCGTCAGCACGATCCCGAAGGCGAGCCCGTAGTACAGGGCGAAGGCCAGGAGCATGAACAGCGAGATCACGGCCACGATGCCGCTGAGCAGCCACGTGCGCAGGGTCGGCCGCGGGGTCGGGTTGGCCTGGGCCTGAGAGGTCACGTAGTGGGCGGTGTACTGCTGCTGCTGCAGCCAGGCCTGGTGCTGCGCCTGCTGCTGGGCACGGGCCTGGTTGGCCTGCTGCGCTGCCGCGGCCTGCATGGCGGCCTGCTGCTGGGCCTCGTAGGCCTGCTGCTGGGCCAGGACCTGCTGCCGCGAGTCGGTCTGGGCCTGGAGCTCCGCGAGCGCGATCGACCGAGTCGCCGTGCGGTACCACTCCGGCTCCTCAGGGGCGCTGCGTCGCAGCATCCTGCGCGTGAGGGTGTCTTCGGAGGGCCCCGCAGAGCTCGGCGGTGCGGGCGGCTGCCCGGACGGTGGCGGTGGCGGTGTCGTCGTGCGGGCGACGGGAGGAGGCGGGGGCGGGCTGGCCGGCGACGGGGGCCGGGGCGGACCCGCGGGCG
>NZ_BCSS01000091.1 GCF_001570985.1 Janibacter limosus NBRC 16128
CCGCCGTAGCGGCTCCGGGCGGCCGGGCGCCGCTGTGGCGTGTGGGCGGTGCGTCCGCCGGCCAGCAGGCCACGCACCGGGGCGAGGGTGTCCCCGGTGACGAGCCCCCGGTGGGTCAGGGACCACAGGATGTCGGCCAGCGCGTCGTCATCGATGGGGTCCTCGCCCTCGGCCCGCTCCCGTGCCACTGCGTCGGCCAGGTCGCGGAAGAAGTAGGCGCCCCCGCCCGAGAGGGTCGCGTGGACCCGCGCCTCCACATCGGTGAGGCCGGCATCGTCAGCGACCGGAAGTGTCGTCTCGGCCCCGTCGGTGAGATGCAGGCTGATCCACGCGTCGTCGCCGGGCAGACTCCCGTGCCCGGCCCACAGCACCTCGCCGGTCGCCATCAGGTCATCCAGGAGCGGCCCGACGACATCGTCGATGCGGGCAGGCAGGACGAGGGACTCGAGCGCGCTGGCGGGCATCCGCACGCCACTCAGCTGCTCGACGACCCGCAGGACGCCATCCCGCCCGCGCATCCGGGAGCCGACGCCCTGCCACGCGGGCAGGAACCGGGCGTACTGCCGGGGCTCGACGGGCTCGACCTCGTGGCGCAGCGCGGCGAGCGAGCGTCGCCGCAGGATGCGCAGCACCTCGGCGTCGCAGAACTCCCCACCGCGCCCGCCGCACTCCACGGGCAGCAGGTCGCCCTCGACGAGCCGGCCGGCCTGAACGAGACGACGCAGCGCATCGGTCGCGACGGCGCGACCGATGCCGTAGTGCGCGGCCAGGTCCGTGGCGGCGAAGGGGGCGTGGGTGCGGGCGTAGCGCGTGACGAGCTCACCGAGCGGGTCGTCCGTCGGCTGGAGGACCGAGTTCGCGAGGCCCTGGGGCAGGCTCACCCCGAGTGCGTCACGCAGGCGGGCCGCGTCCTCGGTGCTGGCCCACCGATCCTCACCGGCCACGCGCACGGGGATGACCTGACGACTGGACCCGAGGTCGGTGAGTGCGGCGCGGATCGCCTCGACGTCGAGCCGGCTGCGCGCATCGAGTGCCTCCACCGACAACGGGCCGAGGACGCGCAGCAGGTCGAGCAGGTCCTCGCCGTCGCGGGCGGCCCGCTCGGGGGTCAGGCACTGCAGCTCGGCACTCGTGCGCTCAACGGCCGCGGGGTCCAGCAGGTCGGCCAGGGCCAGCTGCTCCCCGCGTCCCAGCAGGTCGGCGAGCAGGCTGGGGTCGAGGGTCAGCGCGGCCGCGCGTCGCTCGGCGAGCGGTGAGTCCCCTTCGTAGAGGAACTGCGCGACATAGCCAAACATCAACGACGCGGCGAAGGGGGAGGGCCGCTGGCTCTCGACGTCGACGAGTGTGACCCGGCGGCCGGCGACGTGCGTCATGAGCTGGGTGAGGGCCGGGACGTCGAAGACGTCCTGCAGGCACTCGCGCACGGCCTCCAGCACGATCGGGAAGTCGGAGTGACCGCTCGCCACCTGGAGGAGCGCGGCCGAGCGCTGGCGCTGCTGCCACAGCGGCTGGCGCCGGTCGGGGCGTCGCCGGGGGAGCAGCAGGGCACGCGCTGCGCACTCGCGGAAACGGGCGGCGAAGAGGGCTGACCCGCCGATCTCGTCGGTGACGGCACGCTCGACATCGGCGGGG
>NZ_BCSS01000092.1 GCF_001570985.1 Janibacter limosus NBRC 16128
CCCGCCGCTCGGCTCGTCTGGTCGCTCCACGGACCGAGCGCGTGGGTCGTGCCCCTCGGCGCCGACGGCCCGCACCACGCCCCCCATGCCCACGACCAGCACGAGAGCTGGCGCACGGGCGAGCTGATCCCGATCGAGAGGACCACATGAGCACCCTGAGCTTCCGCCCCCTTCGCCCCGAGGAGGACGCCCCGACGATCCACGGCTGGACCACCCAGCCACGCGGGCGCTTTTGGGGCATGGCCGACAAGAGCGTCGAGGAGGTCCGCGACATCTATGCCTTCGTCGACTCCCTCGAGGCCCACTGGGCGTGGATCGCCGAGCAGGACGGTCGTCCCGTCGCGCTGCTGCAGACCTATGAGCCCGAGCACGACCCGGTCGCCGAGGTCTACGACGTGCAACCGGGGGACGTGGGTGCCCACGTCTTCGTCGCACCCGGGGAGGACGCGCTCGCCATCGGCGCCGGGATCTTCACCTGGCTCTTCGACGACCCGAGCGTGCAGCGCCTCGTCGGCGAGCCCGACGCGGCCAACCGCGCGATCCTGCACCGGCTGGAGCAGACCGGCTTCGAGCTCGGCGAGCGGGTGCGCATCGGGGACAAGGACGCCCAGCTGGTCTACCTGACGCGGGAACGCTTCGGGGCGCTCGTCGGCTGAGACCCGCAGGTCACGGTCACATTGCGAAGGGGGTGAGTGCTGGACCCGCGCGGCGAGTCGCGAGAGGGTCTGGCCATGGGGGCGTACAACGGCACTGATCGCGCTCGTCATCATGATGGCCTACGGCAGCCGGTCCGTCACGTGACCCGGTGACGCAGACACATCTGGGCCTCCCGGGCCGACGCACCTTCATGGCCGGGACGTTGGGCGCGGTCGCGCTCGGTGCGGGTGGCGCAGGCGGGCTGAGCCTCTACCGCAACCGCCACGAGGTGCCCGCCACGTACGGGATGACCGTCGCGATGCGCTCCACGAGCGGACCCTGGCGGCAGACCCGCGAGCTCGTCGACGCGAGCGGCCTCGAGCGCGTGCTGCCCGGGACCCGTGTCCTCGTCGGCCCCGATCAGGACCGGTTCGTCGACGTGCAGGAGGAGTGGCTGTCCGGCCTCGACCTGTCCGGCACCGTCGCCGGCGCGCACCGCGACCTGGCCCGTCAGGCCGCCCTGGACCTGTGGGTGCTCTCTGCCGGCCTCCCGATCGCCGTCGCCGGGTGGTCGCCGCTGTGGCGCCACGCCTGGCCCCGCGACACCGCCCACGTCGCCGTCGCGCTCCACCGGCTGGGGGACGCGCGAGGAGCGACCCGTCAGCTCGCAGCCCTCGCCTCCCGCGTCGGCACGGCAGGGCGGATGCAGGCGCGGTATGCGCTCGACGGCGGCACCCCTGACGACCGGCCGCCGCAGGACGACGGCTTCGGCTGGGCACTGTGGGCTGCCGGCTCGACGGTCGACTCGTGGCGGGGGACGGCGGACGAGGG
>NZ_BCSS01000093.1 GCF_001570985.1 Janibacter limosus NBRC 16128
TGAATCGCACTGGGTCTGATGGAGGCTCGGGCTATTGGATTCCAACCAAGGTCTGGTCGGTCCGTTTCGTAGCGTAGAACGTCTCCTCGAACTCTGCTGGCGGGACGTCGTCGAGGTAGCCGTGAAGCCGCTCGTGGTTGTGCCAGTGGACCCAGGACAGGGTGGCGAGCTCGACGTCCTCGATCGTCTTCCACGGCCGCCCCTCACGCGCGGGACCGCGGATCAACTCGGCCTTGTAGTAGCCGTTCACGGTCTCGGCCAGCGCATTATCGTAGGAATCGCCGACGGTGCCGATCGAGGGCACGGCGCCGATCTCGGCAAGGCGTTCGCCGTATCGAATCGACGTGAATTGGCTGCCCGCATCGCTGTGGCACCGCAGTCCGGTGAGCTGGGTGCCGCGTGACCATCGGGCCATCTCGATGGCGTCCAGGACCATGGTGGTCCGCATGTGCGAGGCGACCCTCCACCCCACGATCATCCGCGAGCAGGCGTCGATGATGAAGCAGACGTAGGCCACACCTGCCCAGGTCGGCACGAATGTCAGATCGGTGACCCACAACTGGTTCGGGGCCGTAGCGGTGAAGTCGCGGCCCACCAGGTCCGGGTGCCGCGGCCTGCCCGGCTCGGGCTTGGTGGTGCGCACCCGTTTGGTTCGCCGCACACCCTCGATCCCCGCGGTGCGCATCAGTCGAGCGACCTGGTCGCGCCCGACGTCGTGGCCACCACGTCGGGCCGCCTTCCAGATCTTCCGGGCGCCGTAGACCCGGTAGTTGTCCTCCCATATCTGGCGCACCACGGGTCCCGTGACGGCGTCGCGCTGGGACCGCGCCGAAGGCCGGCGTGCCTTGATCTCGTAGTAGCTGCTCGGGGCCACCTGCAGCACGCTGCAGATGAGCTCGACCCCCAGACGCCGGCCCGCGATGACGTCCTCGCGGTTGGCGTCGATGAACGCGGCTACTTCTTGTGCTGGCGGTCGAGCTCCGCCCCAAAGAAATGGGCGGCGCGCTTGAGAATTTCATTGGCTCGCTTGAGCTCGCGGTTCTCCTGCTCGAGGGCCTTCATCCTCGCGGCGTCGCTGGTGCTGACCCCCGGCACGTGGCCCTCGTCGATGTCGGCTTGGCGTACCCAGGACCGCACCGATTCGGTGCCGTACCCGAGCTGGGCGGCGACGCGTTGCACCGTGCCGTGCTCAGTGCCCAGCTCCGCACGCAGCGTTCTGACCATCCGCACCGCAGCGGCCTTCTCTTCAGGGCTGTAGCGACGCGTGGTCGGCTTCCCTGGGGTGGTGTCCTTCGGCATGAGTCCATCCTCGTTTCCAAACGATGGAGACTCCAACCAACCCAGTGCGCTTCA
>NZ_BCSS01000094.1 GCF_001570985.1 Janibacter limosus NBRC 16128
ATACCGACCTAAAAGGGGCAACCATCTCTGGAAGTTTCCGGTATATGTCAAGCCTTGGTAAGGTTCTTCGCGTTGCATCGAATTAATCCGCATGCTCCGCCGCTTGTGCGGGCCCCCGTCAATTCCTTTGAGTTTTAGCCTTGCGGCCGTACTCCCCAGGCGGGGAACTTAATGCGTTAGCTGCGGCACGGATCTCGTGGAATGAGACCCACACCTAGTTCCCAACGTTTACGGCATGGACTACCAGGGTATCTAATCCTGTTCGCTCCCCATGCTTTCGCTTCTCAGCGTCAGTAGTGGCCCAGAGACCTGCCTTCGCCATCGGTGTTCCTCCTGATATCTGCGCATTTCACCGCTACACCAGGAATTCCAGTCTCCCCTACCACACTCTAGTCTGCCCGTACCCACTGCAAGTCCGGGGTTGAGCCCCGGATTTTCACAGCAGACGCGACAAACCGCCTACAAGCTCTTTACGCCCAATAATTCCGGACAACGCTCGCACCCTACGTATTACCGCGGCTGCTGGCACGTAGTTAGCCGGTGCTTCTTCTGCAGGTACCGTCACTTTCGCTTCTTCCCTGCTGAAAGAGGTTTACAACCCGAAGGCCGTCATCCCTCACGCGGCGTCGCTGCATCAGGCTTTCGCCCATTGTGCAATATTCCCCACTGCTGCCTCCCGTAGGAGTCTGGGCCGTGTCTCAGTCCCAGTGTGGCCGGTCGCCCTCTCAGGCCGGCTACCCGTCGTCGCCTTGGTGAGCCATTACCTCACCAACAAGCTGATAGGCCGCGAGCCCATCCCAAACCGAAAAACTTTCCAGACCATACCCATGCAGGTTGGTCTCGTATCCAGTATTAGACGCCGTTTCCAGCGCTTATTCCAGAGTCTGGGGCAGGTTGCTCACGTGTTACTCACCCGTTCGCCACTGATCCACTCCAGCAAGCTGGAGCTTCACCGTTCGACTTGCATGTGTTAAGCACGCCGCCAGCGTTCGTCCTGAGCCAGGATCAAACTCTCCGTTGATGATCAACACCCCCAAGACCCAAAGGCCTCGAAGGGGCAATCCATAACCCAACAAAGGGCTGAACCATGACTGAGCAAGAACAACCAGCGCAATCGCTGTTTGTTACATTGTCAACCAAAGGAAAAAAATTCACTCCCAACCAACCACACCCAACCCGATAGGTCAGGCACAATCAGCCAAGAACGAGGTATTGGCATCGATTTTTGACACGCTGTTGAGTTCTCAAGATTCACACGCACACCCACCACCATCCACCACACTCGGCGAACCGCTTCAGGGGCAACTTCTCAAAC
>NZ_BCSS01000095.1 GCF_001570985.1 Janibacter limosus NBRC 16128
CCCCGCCGTAGCGGCGGGCCGGGATGGCGGCCTGGTACTCGGCCTTGGTCTTGTCGGGCAGCTGCGCCGTCATGTCGGTCTCGATGAACCCGGGCGCCACGACATTGGCCGTGATCCCGCGGGCGCCGAGCTCGCGCGTCATCGAGCGGGCGATGCCGACGAGGCCCGCCTTGGAGGCGGCGTAGTTGGTCTGACCGGGTGAGCCGTAGAGCCCGACGACGCTGGAGATGAGGACGACTCGGCCGAAGCGGGCCTTGACCATCGGGGTCGCCGACCGGCGCACGCAGCGGAAGGTGCCGTGCAGGTTGGTGTCGACGACCGAGGAGAACTCCTCGTCGGTCATCCGCATGAGCAGGGTGTCCTTGGTGACGCCGGCATTGGCGACGAGCACCTCGACGTCTCCGCCCAGTCGCTCCTTGGCCTCGACGAAGGCGGCGTCGACGGAGTCACTGTCGGTGATCTCGCAGGCGACGACGGTCAGCCCATCGACCGCCTCCCCCGACCGGGAAGTGACGACGACGGTGTGGCCGTCCTCCTGGAGGCGTCGGGCGATGGCCTCGCCGATGCCTCGATTGCCTCCGGTGACGAGCACTCGGCGCGGTGTCATCCTGCTCCTTGGTGGTGGGTCTTGTGCGTCAGATCACGTCTGCGCCCGACGCTAGAGCACTACCGCCGGGTACGTCGCACCGAGCCCGCCCCGTGGAACGCCTGCCCAGCCTCGCGGCGTAGTCTGAAGACGTGCCACACCAGTCCGTCCCGTCGGTCACGACCGCCCCGATCTCGCTCCACGACGAGCAGATCGGACGCATGCGTCAGTACCTGGCGACGATGGCCCTGCGCACGGCCTGCTTCGTGGGGGCCTATTTCTTCGAGGGATGGCTGCGCTGGGTCTGCGTCGCCCTCGCGGTCGTCCTGCCGTACTTCGCAGTCGTCATCGTCAACGCCGTGCGGCCGCGGCCCTACGACACCGAGATGACACCGGTGGACGACCCGCGACGACAGGTGGGCCAGCAGTGAGCAGCGACGACCTGGTCTGCAGCCGCAAGGCCTGCCGCCAGTCGGCGACCCGCGCCGTCCTGTGGCGCAACCCGCGCATCCACGACGAGTCCCGCCGCAAGGTGTGGCTCCC
>NZ_BCSS01000096.1 GCF_001570985.1 Janibacter limosus NBRC 16128
TGGGTACTCGTGAGTACCCAGCACCACGCCACCACCTGACCAGGCCTGTGGATGGGGCCCGGCCGCCCTGGGCCGATCCGGGCAATCTGGCGGGGTGCCTCGACCACTGAACCTGCCGGACCCCTATGACGAGGGCACCTTTGCCGTGCGCAAGGCGAAGGGGGACAAGGTGCCCATGAGCAGCATGCGGAGGCTGGCCAACCCGTACCGAGGGGTGCGGGCGCACGTGGCGCCGGAGTCGATCGACGACAGGTTCGCCGCGCTGAGCCTGGTACGGACGACCGGGATGGTCCTGTCGCACTGCTCGGCGGCACTCGTCCACCGACTGCCGGTGCCGCGGGGGTGCGAGCACGACGACCTGCACGTGACGGTCCTGGGTCCGCGTCCCTGCCGCCCGGGGGTGATCGCGCATCGCCGTGCCCGCACACCCGTGACCGTGCGCACGATGCCGGTCACCTCGCTGGCCGACACGTGGATCGACCTGGCCCCACACCTCGGGCTGGACGACCTCGTCGTGCTGGGGGACGCCGTGGCCCAGCGGCTCGAGAGTGTCGAGGCCCTACACGCCAGGGTGCAGCGCCGGGTGCCAGGAGTCGTGCGGGCCCGCGAGGCGCTGGAGTGGATCCGCGTCGGCTCCGCCTCGCCGATGGAGACGCGCTCGCGGGTGCTCTGTGTCCGAGGTGGGTTGCCCGAGCCGGATCTCAATGTCGAGATCCACGACCCGGACGGAGGGTGGCTCGCGACGGGCGACCTCGTGTGGCGCGAGGCCAGGGTCGTGGGGGAGTACCAGGGCAGTCACCACTTCGGCGACTACGCACGCGGGGACAACGACCTCACACGTCGGCGCGCGGTCGAGGCGATCGGGTGGAGCTATGTCGACTTCACCAAGGACGACTATTACCGGGTGCCGCGGAGGTTGGCGCTCGTGCGACGCCTGGGCGAGGTCATCGGGTGCGCGCTGGACCCGGAGGGGATGGCCATGATCGCGACCTCACACGGACTCCCGGGCGGCCCGATCCGCCCCTGTGGGGCCTACGGGACCTGAACCAGACTCAGGTGGTGGCGTGGTGCTGCGTACTCGCGAGTACGCAGCACC
>NZ_BCSS01000097.1 GCF_001570985.1 Janibacter limosus NBRC 16128
GTGACGTGGTCGATGTCGCGGATCGGGGCTCCGCAGAACGGGATCCGACAGGTCGCGTCCCGCAGCTCGACCAGCTGACGCAACACCCCGCTGAAAAGTCTTCTCGTGGAGTCCATCGCCACAAGGTCCCGACCACCAGGCGCGGTCCACAACCGCCGCAGCCAGGTCGCGGTCCCGGCGTCGCACAGGCGCAGCAGGTGCTCGCGAGCCATCGCGCCGGGCATCGCGCCCCACCCCGGGACCTCGGCCTCATCGCCCTCACCGGGCTCCTCGTCCCTGGGCACGACCGCGTCCTCGCGCATCACCAAGGTGACCTCGACCGGCTGGGGCTGCCCCTCAGCCCGCCCGGACAACAGCTCCAGGGCCGTGTCCGCCATCCACGCGCCCCGACCCCGCTCATCCGCCACCCGAGCCGCGTCGGTCGCCGGGTCGCCCGTCGCGACATAGCGGGACTGCTCCGCGCGCTTCAACGCCGCAAACGCCCCGACCACATCCGTCAGTGGCCCCAGGATGCTCAACCACGCCATCCCATCCGGCGCCGGCCGCACACTGACATTGCGTGAAGCCGCTGCCCTGCGACGACGTCGCACCAACGCCTCCGCATCCAGATCGAGCGTGGCCCGATGCGCCGCCGCAGCAAGTTCCTTGTCACTGACCGTCGTCAAGCACCCCGCCAACCTGCGGTCGACCTCCACGCGGTCCTCGTGCGACAAGCACGACGTCTCACGG
>NZ_BCSS01000098.1 GCF_001570985.1 Janibacter limosus NBRC 16128
CGGTGGCCAGGTCAGCGATCTGCTGCGCGGTCAACGCGCCCGAATACACCCCGACCTCATCCAGCCCACCGACCAACGGCCGATAACCACTCTCACCAGCGCCCAAGAACAGATCCAACGCATTCGAACCCACCGCACCCGGCCCCGCCACCGAACCCTGCTCCACCCCATTGATGAACAACCGCACCCGCGAACCGTCAAAGACCCCAGCCACATGCATCCACGTCGTCCCATCCACCGGATACGACGACGTCGAATCCACCCGGAACGTGTTGCCCGACGACGCCTGGTTCAACCGCACAAACACCTTGCCCCCACTGGACAACCCCACCTCATACCCATCAACCGAACCCTGCGCCGCCTTCTTCACCACATACTGCGTCGCCACCGAACTCGGGCGGATCCACGCCGCCACCGTCATCGGCCCCGACACCCCCACCGACGGCGAATCAGGAACGACCACATAGTCAGAACCACCCAGCTTCAACCCCGGACCCTTCACCCCTGCAACCCGCACCGGCGACCCCACAAACGCCCCATGATTACCCGACCCCGAACCATCAACCACAGAGGAACCCGAACCCTCACCAAAACCCCACAACCCCACCGGACCATCAACCACCGGAACAGG
>NZ_BCSS01000099.1 GCF_001570985.1 Janibacter limosus NBRC 16128
CTGGCATGGCGGCTCAACGCCGAGCTGCCCGCGCAGCTCGCCCGGCGGGCGGCGGCGGACCGCTTCACGCTCGTGCAGTACTCCTCTGACTATGTCTTCGACGGTCAGACCGAGCAGCACGACGAAGCGGAGACCCTTAGTCCGCTCGGTGAGTATGGACGCACCAAGGCCGCTGGTGACCTCGCCGTGGGCGTGGCTCCGCGGCACTACCTGCTGCGCACTTCGTGGGTGGTGGGAGATGGGAGCAACTTCGTCGCGACGATGGACCGGTTGGCGCGGGACGGGGTCTCGCCCGCGGTGGTCGACGACCAGTGGGGGCGGCTGAGCTTCGCCGACGAGATCGCCGCGGCGACCGTGCACCTGGTGGAGCGTGGCGCTCCCTTCGGCACGTACAACGTCTCGCAGTCGGGGGAGCCGATGACCTGGGTAGAGATCGCCCGGGAGGTCTTCGCGCTGCGGGGGCGCTCGCGGGAGGACGTGTCGGCCGTGACGACGCAGGAGTACGCGGTGGGCAAGGAGATGGCGCCGCGGCCGACGCACTCGACGCTCGACCTGTCGAAGCTGCGCGCGACCGGGTATGAGCCCGTGAGCCAGGCCGAG
>NZ_BCSS01000100.1 GCF_001570985.1 Janibacter limosus NBRC 16128
TCGTGAGACGTCGTGCTTGTCGCACGAGGACCGCGTGGAGGCTGACCGCAGGTTGGCGGGGTGCTTGACGACGGTGAGTGACAAGGAGCTGGCGGCGGTGGCGCATCGGGCCACGGTCGATCTGGATGCGGAGGCGTTGGTGCGTCGTCGTCGCAGGGCAGCGGCTTCACGCAATGTCAGTGTCCGGCCGGCGCCGGATGGGATGGCGTGGTTGAGCATCCTGGGTCCGCTGACGGATGTGGTCGGGGCGTTTGCGGCGTTGAAGAAGGCCGAGCAGTCCCGCCATGTCGCGACGGGCGACCCGGTGACCGACGCGGCTCGGGTCGCGGATGAGCGGGGTCGGGGCGCGTGGATGGCGGACACGGCGTTGGAGCTGTTGTCCGGGCGGGCTGAGGGGCAGCCCCAGCCGGTCGAGGTCACCTTGGTGATGCGCGAGGAAGCGGTCGTGCCCACGGACGAGGAGCCCGGTGAGGGCGATGAGGTCGAGGTGCCGGGGTGGGGTGCGATGCCCGGCGCGATGGCTCGCGAGCACCTGCTGCGCCTGTGTGATGCCGGGACGGCGACGTGGCT
>NZ_BCSS01000101.1 GCF_001570985.1 Janibacter limosus NBRC 16128
CGAGCGCGAGGTCGCCGTAGACCTCGTCGGTCGAGATGTGGTGGTAGCGCACGCCGTGGCGCCGCACGGCTTGGAGCAATTCGTAGGTCCCGACGACATTGGTCTGCACGAAGGGTCCCGGCGAGCTCAGCGAGTTGTCGTTGTGCGACTCTGCGGCGAAGTGCACGACGAGGTTAGCCTCCCCCACGAGCGAGTCCACGAGCGCGCCGTCCTGCACCTGCCCCTCGATGAACCGCACGTCATCGAGCACGCCGTCCAGCGAGGACAGCGAGCCTGCGTAGGTCAGCGCGTCGAGCACCGTCACCTCCGCGTCCGGCCGGGTCGCCAGCGTCTGGTGGACGAAGTTGCTCCCGATGAACCCGGCTCCCCCGGTGACGAGCACGCGCATGTCAGTTCCTTTCGTTCGTCGAGGGGTCTCGAGGCTCGTCGCTGGCGCTCCTCGCACCTCGGCCAGCGCAAGCCCCGTTCGTCGAGGTGCGAGGTACGAGCCTCGAGACGTACTCAACCAGCGC